>NZ_JBIGII010000012.1:0-1151 GCF_043556445.1 Microbacterium shimangi | reverse complement strand
GCGTCGCGCGGGCTCACCGCTACCCTGAGCGCATGGCTTCTCACCCTCTCGATGACTTCTATGCCGTGATCCCTGCTGGGGGTATCGGTAGCCGGTTGTGGCCGCTCTCGCGCGCGGAGGCCCCGAAGTTTCTTCATGACCTCACGGGGTCGGGGCAGACGTTGTTGCGTGATACCTGGGATCGGCTCGAGCCCTTGACCGGGCCGGACCGTATCGCGGTGGTCACGGGTCGTGCCCACCGTGCTGCGGTGGAACGGGAGTTGCCGGGCGTGCCCGACAAGAACGTCATCCTCGAGTCCGAGCCCCGTGATTCCGCGGCCGCGATCGGTCTGGCCGCCGCGATCCTGGTGCGGCGCGAACCCGACGTCGTGATCGGGTCGTTCGCGGCCGATCATGTCATCCGTGGCACGAACACGTTCGCGTTCGCGGTGCAGCAGGCTGTCGCGGTCGCCCGGGAGGGATACATCTGCACGATCGGTATCCAGCCCAGCGAAGCATCGATCGGATTCGGGTACATCAAAAAAGCCGGTGAGCTCGATGTCGACGGGGCACCGGAGGCGGCGATGGTGGAACGTTTCGTGGAGAAACCCGACCTCGAAACCGCCCAGGCCTACTACGCCGACCGCGCCTACCTGTGGAACGCGGGCATGTTCATCACCCGCGCCGACGTGCTCCTCGCCGAGATCGAAGCCAACGAACCCGAACTCCACGCCGGGCTCATGGAACTCGCCGACGCGTGGGACGACCGCGACCGTCGAGGCGCGGTCGTTGACCGGGTCTGGCCCACGATCAAGAAGATCGCGATCGACTACGCCGTCGCCGAACCCGCCGCCGACAAAGGACGCCTCGCCGTGATCCCCGGCCACTTCGACTGGGACGACGTCGGCGACTTCGCCAGCCTCGCCAAACTCAACTCCCACGGCGGCAAAGGCGAACTCGCCATCCTCGGCAGCACCGCACGGGTACTCTCCGACTCCTCCAGCAGCATCGTCGTCTCGCAAACCACCCGCGTGATCAGCCTCATCGGCGTCCACGACATCGTCGTCGTCGACACCCCCGACGCACTCCTCGTCACCACCAGCGACAACGCCCAACGCGTCAAAGGCGTCGTCGACGCACTCAAACTCACCGGACGCAACGACGTCCTCTGA
>NZ_JBIGII010000011.1:0-100706 GCF_043556445.1 Microbacterium shimangi | reverse complement strand
GACACCGACGCGGTCAAGAGGGAGATGACCCTGCCGGAGAACATCCGTGACCTGGGCATCGACGAGGAGAAGCAGCTGCTCTACGTCGGTCAGCAGAACAAGAACTGGATCGTGGTGTCCATCGCGGATGCGACGTTCGGTCAGGTCGTGCGTGGTCCGTTCCCGATCATCGAGTCGCAGCGGTCGATCGATGTCGACCCGGTGAACGACTACGTCTACGTCGCCGTTCCGGCGCGCGGTGTGGAGGTCTTCCGGGCCTCGACGGGCGAGTCGCTCGGTGTCATCAACGGCACGAAAGACGCGTACTACGTCGCCGCTGACCCGGCGACCGGCACGATCGTGACGACGAAGTTCCAGGGCGTCGCGGGCAACCCCGACCTCCAGGCCTTCGCCGCGAACGACGGCTTCGACCTCCTCTGGGAGAAAGAAGTCCGAGCCGGAGCACGCCAGGTCGACATCGACAGCGAGCGCGGTCTGCTCTACGTCGGCTACACCGGCACGTCGAAAGAGAGCGGCGGATTCTCGGTGCACGCGCTGAACAGTGGCGCCCTGCTGGCCGATAAGGCCGGCCCGGAGTTCGGCAAGGACGGGTACGGCATCGCGATCGATGAAGAAGACCAGCGGGTCTTCGTCGCGAACCGCGACTTCCGCCTCAACCCCCCGGGAGAAGAGCTCGTGCCGTTCGCGGTCACCGAGAGCACCCGGGTCGCCGAGCCGGAGGCAGAGACCTTCGCCTACGAGAAGCTCGCCGACCTCGACTCGGTCATGCCGAACACGTCGACGGATGCTGCCTACAAGGCCGCTCTTCCGGCTGGTGTCGCCTACGACCAGGCGCGCGACGTGCTCTATCTCGGTGATCAGAACTCGCGTCAGATCTTCGAGATCGACCCGGACACCGACGCGGTCAAGAGGGAGATGACCCTGCCGGAGAACATCCGTGACCTGGGCATCGACGAGGAGAAGCAGCTGCTCTACGTCGGTCAGCAGAACAAGAACTGGATCGTGGTGTCCATCGCGGATGCGACGTTCGGTCAGGTCGTGCGTGGTCCGTTCCCGATCATCGAGTCGCAGCGGTCGATCGATGTCGACCCGGTGAACGACTACGTCTACGTCGCCGTTCCGGCGCGCGGTGTGGAGGTCTTCCGGGCCTCGACGGGCGAGTCGCTCGGTGTCATCAACGGCACGAAAGACGCGTACTACGTCGCCGCTGACCCGGCGACCGGCACGATCGTGACGACGAAGTTCCAGGGCGTCGCGGGCAACCCCGACCTCCAGGCCTTCGCCGCGAACGACGGCTTCGACCTCCTCTGGGAGAAAGAAGTCCGAGCCGGAGCACGCCAGGTCGACATCGACAGCGAGCGCGGTCTGCTCTACGTCGGCTACACCGGCACGTCGAAAGAGAGCGGCGGATTCTCGGTACACGACCTGGCGACGGGCGCGCAGCTGGCCGACAAGGTCGGGCCGGAGTTCGGCAAGGACGGATACGGCATCGTCGTGGACGAGGAGGATCAGCGGGTCTTCGTCGCGAACCGCGACTTCCGCCTCAACCCCCCGGGAGAAGAACTCGAGCCGAAGGCGGTCACCGTCAGCATCCGTACCGGTGACGACCAGCCCGAAGAGCCGGAAGAACCGGAAGAGCCCGAGGAGCCGACGGAGCCCGAAGTGCCCGCGGGTGACCCCTGGACGGCGACCGCGCTTGCGGCGATCCCGACCGAGACCGCCGAAGGCGCCACCGAGATCCGACCCGTCGGCTCGGCCGTCGACCCGGCGACCGGCCTGGTGTACCTGGCCGACGAGCAGCGGCCGGCGCGTGTCCACGTGATCGATCCGAAGACCGACAAGATCGTGCGCACGATGTCTGCGCCCACGACCGATCCGGTGCAGGACGGCCTGCGCGACATCGCCTTCGATGCGGCCACCGGCGACCTCACCGTCGCTTTCGGTGACAGCTGGGTGGTCATGGACGCGACGACCGGCGCCAAGGTGTCGGGCCCGTTCGCCTTCTCCTCGGGCGGGGTTCGTGGCATGGACGTCGACTTCGCTGGAGGCCGCGTCTTCGGTGGCCTCCGTGGAGCCGGATTCGATGTGCGCAACGCGTCGACGGGCGAGCTGATCCGCGCGGTCGAGGGGCCCGCGGACGGCGGAGCATGGCGCACCCACGGTGTCGCTTACGACGCGGCGAACAACCTCATCTACGTCAGCAACAGCGACACGAGCGGTTCGACTGAGGGCATCCGGGTCTACAACGGCACGGACTACTCCCTCGTCAGCAGCCTGGCGTACCCGGCGGCGGACTTCCGCTCGATCGCGGTCGACCCCGCGACCGACACGGTCGTCGTCGGTCACCAGGCCACGACCTTCGATCAGTCGGGGGTGTCGGTGTACCACGCCGACGGGCTCGGCCTGGTCGAACGGCTCGAGGAGCACCGCTACGGCAACAAGGTCTACGGGGTTTCGATCAACCCGAAGACGCACCAGCTGTACGTGTCGGCACGCGACCGCTACCCGGCGGGTCTCGTGCGGGTGACGCTTCCGGCAACGCTCCCCACCCCCGAGGTTCCGGTCGAACCGTGGGTCGCCCGCGGCCTCACCGCTATCCCGACCGAGGGCGAGGAACCGGAGATCCTTCCGGTCGGCACCGCGGTCGATCCCGCCACGGGCGACCTGTTCGTGGCGAACGAGATGCGCCCCGCGCGCATCCACGTCGTCGACCCCGTCGCCGACACGGTGAAGCGCACGATCGTCGTTCCCGAGGGGCTCACCCCCGACGGTCTGCGCGACATCGCGTACGACTCGACGAACAAGGTGCTCTACGTGGCGTACGGCAGCAACTGGGTCGTGCTGAACGCAGAGACGGGCGCCGTGGTTCGGGGTCCGTTCGCGTTCTCCGGCGGGGTGCGAGGGATGGACGTCGACCTCGAGCGCGGGCTCGTCTACGGCGGAACGCGCGGCGCCGGTTTCGACGTTGCCGATGCGACCACCGGCGAGCTGAAGCAGACGGTGGACGGAGTCGCGGACGGAGGTGCCTGGCGCACGCACGGCGTCGCTTTCGATGCCGTCAACGACCTGCTCTACATCAGCAACAGCGATGCGGGCGGCTCGACCGAGGGAATCCGGGTGTACGGCGGCGGCGACCTCGAGCTCAAGAAGCGTCAGAGCGTCGCGAGCGCTGACTACCGGTCGATCGCGGTCGATGGCGGGCTCGTCGTGGTCGGAAACCAGAGCACAACGTTCGAGCAGTCGGGGGTGACGGTGTTCACCGCCGGCGACCTCAGCCTGGTCCAGCGTCTGTCGGCGCACACCTACGGCAACAAGGTCTACGGCGTATCCATCGACGCCGACCGAGACCTGCTCTATGTGTCGGCTCGAGACCGCTACCCGACCGGTCTCATCCAGGTGACGCTGCCGAAGGGCTGAGTCACAGCACCGAACCGCCCTTCCCCGCACCGGGGGAGGGCGGTTCGCGTTTTCACCGGCGCCTAGAATGGGAGCCATGCCCCGGGCCCCGAAACTCGCATCTTTTCCGGCGATCCGCGGTGCCCTGCGGTTCTACACGATCGCGTCGATCATCACGGGTATCGGGTTGCTCCTGCTGCTGACCGAGATGGTCCTCAAGTACACGCCGTTGCACGTCGAACTCTTCGCCGGCGGGTCGGGCGGGTTCCTCTGGTTCGCGCAGACCATCCCGGGCCCGGCCTGCGAATGGTTCTCGCTGTTCATCCCGGGCGGCAACGGCTGCGAGATGGAGTCGGTCGCGCAAGACGGTTTCAACGTCTCGCTGTTCATCCTCGTCGCGCACGGCTGGTTCTACGTCGTGTACCTCTTCGCCTGCTTCCGGCTGTGGAGCCTGATGCGCTGGCCCTTCCCGCGCTTCCTGCTGCTCGCCCTGGGGGGTGTCGTCCCCCTGCTGTCGTTCTTCCTGGAGGTGCGGATCGCCCGCCGCGTCAGGACCTACCTCGCCGAACGCGAAGCGTCCGAAGCATCCGCCCCCGTCCCCGCCCCGTAACGCACATCGTGAGGGAAACCAGCACGTGACCGAACACACAGAGACTTCTCAACGCCCCGTCCTCGTCGTCGACTTCGGCGCGCAGTACGCGCAGCTGATCGCGCGGCGCGTGCGCGAGGCGGGCGTATACAGCGAGATCGTTCCCCACACCGCGACCGCCGCGGAGATCGCTGCGAAGAGCCCCGTCGGCATCATCCTCTCGGGCGGGCCCTCGTCGGTGTACGAGCCGGGCGCGCCTTCGCTCGACGCCGGCGTCTTCGATCTCGACGTGCCCACGCTCGGCATCTGCTACGGATTCCAGGTCATGGCCAAGGCCCTCGGCGGCGAGGTCGCCAACACCGGGCTTCGCGAGTACGGCGCGACGGACGCCACCATCATCACCGAGGGCACTCTGCTCGAAGGCCAACCGGCCGACCAGAACGTATGGATGAGCCACGGCGACCAGGTCTCGCGCGCTCCCGACGGGTTCGACGTGCTTGCGCGCACCGCGGCGACGCCGGTCGCGGCATTCGCGAACGACGCCCGTCGCATGTACGGCGTGCAATGGCACCCCGAGGTGAAGCACTCCGACCACGGCCAGCGCGTGATCGAGAACTTCTTGCACAAGGCCGCGGGCCTCGCCGCCGACTGGAACAGCGGCAACGTGATCGCCGAACAGGTCGACCGCATTCGTGCGCAGATCGGTTCGGCGCGGGTCATCTCGGCGCTCTCGGGCGGCGTCGACTCGGCGGTCTCTACGGCGCTCGTCCACCATGCCGTCGGAGACCAGCTCACCGCGATCTTCGTCGACCACGGTCTGCTGCGTAAAGGCGAGCGGGAACAGGTCGAGAACGACTACGTCGCATCGACCGGAGTACGCCTGATCACGATCGACGCACGCCAGCAGTTCCTCGACGCCCTCGCGGGGGTCAGCGACCCCGAGCAGAAGCGCAAGATCATCGGACGCGAGTTCATCCGCTCGTTCGAAGCGGCCGAGCGCGAGCTGGTCGCCGAGGCTGCCGCCGACGGCGAGCCCATCCGCTTCCTCGTGCAGGGAACGCTGTACCCCGACGTGGTCGAATCCGGTGGGGGCGCGGGCACGGCGAACATCAAGAGCCACCACAACGTCGGCGGGCTTCCCGAAGACCTGCAGTTCGAACTCGTCGAGCCGCTGCGCACCCTGTTCAAGGACGAAGTGCGAGCGATCGGACGCGAGCTCGGTCTTCCCGAGGTCATCGTCGGACGCCAGCCCTTTCCGGGCCCCGGCCTCGGCATCCGGATCGTCGGTGAGGTCACCGCTGACCGCCTCGAGATTCTGCGTGACGCCGATGCCATCGCCCGGGCGGAGCTGACGAAAGCCGGCCTCGACAACGAGATCTGGCAGTGCCCGGTCGTACTCCTCGCCGATGTCCGATCCGTGGGTGTTCAGGGCGACGGCCGCACCTACGGCCACCCCATCGTGCTGCGCCCCGTCTCATCCGAAGACGCGATGACGGCGGACTGGACGCGTCTGCCGTACGACGTGCTCTCGAAGATCTCCAATCGCATCACCAACGAGGTGCGCGACGTCAACCGAGTCGTTCTCGACGTGACGTCGAAGCCGCCGGGGACGATCGAGTGGGAGTGACTCGAGTTCCTTCCTTGCCGCGATCGCGTCGGGTGGGAAGAGGGTAGGAACGCGTGGGGTTTGCGGAGGCGTGGTACGTCATGCTCTCGAGCCGGCTCGTGCCGGGGCTGGACGGGGGATACACCGTGGCGGCGCTCGCGCGGGCGCGGCAGATGGCGGATGCGGGTGCCTCGCCGGTGATCCTGACCGTCGACCCGGGAACCCCCGCGGCCCACGCCGAGCATCGCTCCGAGTTCGTCCGTCGGGGCATGCTCGACGACCCCCGACGGTTGCGGAACCTCTTCGACGAAGCATCCGCCCCCGACGGAGGCGCCGCGACGTGGTTGCGTGCGGCTGCGGCGCCGGGCGACGCCGACCCTCACCTGGAGTATCGACGAGTGACGGATGCTGCCGGCCGCCCGGTCGTATCGCTCCCCGTGATCGCCGGCGACCCCGACTGGCACCTGACCACCGCACCCGTCGTGGTGCATGATGCTGACGGCGGGGCCGTCGGCGTTCTGGAGGGTTTCGGCGCGCTGTACCGCACGTGGCTCGATGTCGTCATCGCGGACCTTCGGGCGATTATCGACCGCCCGGCCGTCGTCATCTGCGAGTCGCGGCAGCTGGGCGAGCTGCTCGCCCCGTGGAACTCGCCGGAGGCTCGTGTCATCCACACGATTCACACGATCCATCTCGAGCCGCCCTTCACCCCCGATGCGCCGGTGAACCCGCTCTGGGAGCGATGGTTCTCGGTCGCCGAACGATTCGACGCCGTGCTGTGGCCGACCCCTTCGCAGCGCGACGACGTCGTCGCGCGCTTCGGCACATCGACGGCACACGCGGTGGTTCCGAACGCGGTCGCGACCGTCGCGTTCGTCGTGCCCGCGGCAGACCGCGTACCCGGACGCGTCGTCGTCGTCGGTCGCCTCGCGCCCGGCAAACGGGTCGACCTGGCGATCCGCGCGTTCGTCCTCGCCGACGTTCCCGGCGCGACGCTCGACGTCTACGGAGACGGCGCCGAGCGCGCCTCCCTGCAGCTGCTCGTCGACGAACTCGGCGCGGGGGCATCCGTGGTGCTCCGCGGATCCACCGATGACCCGGGCGCGGTGCTCGACGCGGCATCCGTCTATCTCTCCACCTCGGCGTTCGAGGGCCAGGGGCTCGCTCTCGCAGAAGCCCTCTCGCGGGGGACGCCCGCGGTCGCCTTCGACATCCGCTACGGTCCGCGCGACATGCTCGCCTCGGGTGGCGGGGTGCTCGTGCCGGACGGCGATCTCGACGCTCTCGCCTCGGCCTTGGCCGTCGTTCTCGGCGACGAGGCCCTGCGCGAGCGGCTGTCGTCCGAGGCTGTCGCCGCGGCGGGTCGGCTCGCGCCCGAGCGCGCGATGGCCGCGCTCGCGTCGGTGGTCGACGACGTTTTCGCCCGCCCTTCCCCCCGCGCGTAGCCCCCGCTCCGTCGGTCGCCCGACCCGCGCCGCACTGACTCAGGCTGAACGGCGCGGCGGGGCCGTTTTCGGGCCGATTCAGGCCGGGGGTGCGCATTCAGCCTGAGTTAGTGCACGGGGGGAGGCTCGACGGCGCCGGGCCGGGCGTTCAGCAGGCCCGGGGATCCTGCCTCAGCGGCGGGACGAAGCCCACGGGTCGTAGTCGACGAGCAGCGGCTCCTGTGCCGGACGCTCGGGCTCTGGTACGTGCTGCAGATTGACGCGCACGCGGTACCACAGCGAGCTCGACCCGCGCATGCCGTCGACCATCACATCCGCGGGGTGCAGCAGCTGCGCCACGGCAGGGTGCGACGCCTTCCAGAGCTCGAGCGCCTCGGCCGCCTCGGGTTTCGTCTTGGTGCGGGCGACCTCGATGAGTGGCATCGTCGATGCCCGGCGTCCCGAGCCGTCCGAGGCTGTCGGCGGCTTCTCCGCCGGGCCGAGATCCTCGGCGAGCTTCAGCAGCCCGTCCAGACGTCCCACGGCCTGGTCGATGCCGCGGTGCGGGTCGCCGATCTCGGCGAAACGCGCCAGCACGCTCGGGACCGTGAACTCCTCGGGTCGGCGCGAGCGCACCTCCTCCCACGACAGCGGCGTCGAGACGCGGGCGTCGGGCAGGGGGCGGATGCTGTACGCCGACGCCACGGTGCGATCCTTCGCATTCTGGTTGAAGTCGACGAACACGCTTTCGCCGCGCTCCTCTTTCCACCAGCGGGCGGTCGCCAGCCCGGGCGCACGGTTCTCGACCTCGCGCGCCAGGGTCTCGGCGGCCAGCCGCACGTCGGCGAAGTCCCACTCCGGCGCGATCCGCGCGAGGATGTGGAGCCCGCGCGACCCGCTCGTTTTGGGCCAGCCCACGAGCCCGTGGTCTTCGAGCACGTCGCGGGCGATCATCGCGACATCGACGATCTGAGCCCATTCCACTCCGGGCATGGGGTCGAGGTCGACGCGCAACTCGTCAGGATGGTCGAGGTCGTCGGCCCGCACCGCGTGGGGATTGAGATCGAGGCACCCGAGGTTGGCTATCCACGCGAGTCCTGCAGCATCCCGCACCACGGTCTCTTCGGCCGAGGTGCCTCGGGCGTAGTGCAGGGTGGCGGTGTCGATGAACTCCGGATGCTTCTCGGGCACCCGCTTCTGGAAGAACGCCTCCTCGTCGATTCCCTTGACGAATCGCTTCAGCACCATCGGGCGCCCTCCGGCACCCCGCAGCGCGCCGTCGGCGACCGCGATGTAGTACCGCACGATGTCGAGCTTCGTCAGCCCGGGCTCCGCGAACACGACACGGTCGGGGCTCGTGACGCGCACCTCGTGGCCATCGACGTCGAGCGTGGCGGCCGGCGTCTTAGAAGGGCTCATGGCAGCGAGGCTAGCCGGGGTGCGGATGCTGCGACCAGGGCTTGCGCCCCTCCCGCCCGCCACCCGACCCGCGCCACTTCGCGTCGTCCGCCGCGCATTTCGTTGGCGCGGATGACGGGAAATGCCGCGGAGGGCGGTGCCCCGGGAACGACGAAGGGGCCGCCCATCATGGGCGACCCCTTCGTGCGTGGTGCGGGCTAGTTGCTGCCGCGGAGGATGGCGATCATGCGCAGGATCTCGACGTAGAGCCAGACGACGGTCACCATGATGCCGAAGGCGCCGAGCCACGCGAAGCTGCGCTTCGCGCCGTTACGGACGCCCTGCTGGATCTGGTCGAAGTCGAGCACCAGCGAGTAGGCCGCCATGATGACGACGAGGACGCCGAGGATCAGGCCGAGGGGGATGCCGAAGATGAGCTGGCTCCGCAGGCCGAAGGCGCCGCCCGCGATCGGAACGTTGAACAGCATCAGACCAACGTTCACGAGGCTGAAGACCAGGTAGCCGATCATCGCGATCATGAAGATCTTGGTGGCACGCTTCGAGGCGCGGATCTTGCCGCTGGCGAAGAGTGCGAGGGTCACGCCGACGACCGAGAGGGTCGCGAGCGTGGCCTGGAGGACGATGCCCTGCCACTGCACCTCGAAGAAGGCCGAGATGCCACCGATGAAGAGACCCTCGAAGGCGGCGTAGGCCATGATGAGGCCCGGACGCACCTTTTTGCGCGAGGTGAAGATCACGACGAGCGACAGCACGAAGCCGACGAGACCGCCGACGAGCATCGGCAGAACCGAGGTGGGGGTGCGCGGGGCGGCAGAGATGCCGCCGAGGGTGGCGACCCAGCCGACAGCGGCGCCGACGAGCAGGATGGCGAAGAGGCCGATCGTCTTGTAGACGGTGTCTTCGTACGTCATGCGGTCGGTCTGCTGCGCGCCGGCCGACGGGGCGACGAACTTGCCCTCGAGCTCGGCCTCGGTCGCAACGGTGGGGGGCGGGGGCGGCGCGTACTGCGTCTGGCGGGCTGCCTGCGACCCGCCGGGGTAGTTCTGCGCCGCGCGGGGGTCCTGGAACGCCGGGTTGTTGAAGGCCGGATTGTTGAGGGCCACTGCTCTCACACTCCAAATTTCGGGGTAGTCGTCACAGCACCGTGCTGTAGATCAACACTAGCCGACACCCTCGTCGGCGTGGCGGGGCGGCGCTGTGAGGACGCCATGAGCGGGTCGGATGCTGCGCGTCGGTGGCGCTAGCGTGGTGCCGTGATCCGCCCTCTCGTCAACGGACCGGTCGTCATCGGGCACCGCGGTGCGCCGGGGTACCGCCCCGAGCACACGCGATCGTCGTACGACCTCGCCATCGCCATGGGCGTCGACGCCGTCGAGCCCGACGTCGTGGTGACCAGGGACGGCGTGCTGGTGGTGCGGCACGAGAACGAGATCGGTTCGACGACCGACGTCGCGCAGCATCCGGAGTTCGCCTCGCGCCGTACGACGAAAGTGGTCGGCGGCGAAGCCCTGACCGGATGGTTCACCGAGGACTTCACCTGGGCCGAACTCGCGACGCTGCGGTGTCGTGAGCGCTTGCCCGAACTCCGGCCGCAGAGCGCGGCGTTCGATGACTCCGAACCGATGCTGCGCCTGAGCGATCTGATCGACCTCGTTCAGCTGCGGTCCCGCGAACGGGGAAGCCCGATCGGGCTGGTCGTGGAGATCAAGCACGCGACCTTCTTCGCCGACGCCGGGTGGCAGGTCGAGACCCTCGCATACGACGAGCTGCATACGCGGGCGGCCGGGTTGCCGCTGGTCGTCGAGTCTTTCGAGTCGACCGTGCTCGACCGGCTGCGCGAGCGTGGGCTCGCGGCCGAATACATCTACCTGCTCGCAGCCGAAGGGCACCCGCACGATCTGCTCATGACCGCAGGGAGCGCTGCTCCGACATATGCCCAGACGGCCGAGCCCGCCGGACTCGACGGGCTCGTCGGGCGGTTCGACGGTATCAGCGTCGACAAGCGGATGATCCTCGCTCCCGACGAAGCCGGTCGAGCGACCGGGCCGAGCCGGGTCGTCGATGACGCGCACCAGCGGGGCCTGCGCGTCTACACGTGGACGTGCCGGCCGGAGAATCGCTTCCTGCTGCCGGGGTTCCGCAACCCGGGGGGAGAAGCCGCGTTCGGTCGGTTCGAAGACGAGTGGGCGGTGATCCGGGATGCCGCCGTCGACGGTGTCTTCGTCGATCACGCCGATCTCGGGGTGGCGTTCTTCCGCGGCGACTGAACCGTGCCGCTCCGGGCCGCGTCTTCGGTCCGGCGGATTCTCACTCCGAAGCGGAGGCTCCGAGCGCGCGAAAAGATGCGAGTCGTTCGACCAGTTCGGCGAGCGTCGCGTCGTCGTGCACGAGCCCGATGCGGAAGAACCCGCGCCCGCCTTCACCGAAGCCGTCGCCCGGTGCCACGGCGACCCGCTGCTCTTCACGGAGCCGGTGGGCGAACGCCCTCGCGTCGCCACCGCCCGGCACTCGCACCCAGACGAAGAACGATCCCTCGGGTTCGACAGGGTCCCACCCGGCTGCACGGAGTCCGGAGACGACCAGGTCTCGCCGTCGCTCGTACACCGCGACGAGGTCGGCCGCAGCATCCTGATCGCCGCCCAGTGCCGCCGCCGCGGCCACCTGGGTCGCGCCGAACATGGTGCTGAACGCGTGCGCCTGGTAGCGAGCCATGGCGTCGATGACCGAAGAGTTGCCGGCGGCGAAGCCGAACCGCCACCCCGCCATGCTGTAGGTCTTCGAGAGGGTCTGCAGCTCGACCGTGCTGTCGAGGTCGTGATCGGCGGTGAGGGCGGAAAGCGGTCGGCGCCCGTCGAATCCGAGTGACGAGTAAGCGAAATCGTGGATGAAGGCGGCCCCGGTGCGCCGGGCGACGGCGAGTGCCCCCTCGAACGTCGCGGCGGTCGCGAGGGCCCCGGTGGGGTTGTTCGGGTAGTTCAGGACGAGCACCCGGGCCGCGGCGACGGCGTCGAGGGCGGCGAAGCGGGGTTGGTAGGCGGGTGCATCGAGCGGGAGGGGGACGACGGATGCCCCCGCGAGGCTCGCCGCCGAGAGGTACAACGGGTAGCCGGGGTCGGGGACGACGACGTTCGTGCCGGGGTCTGCGAGCGCCAGAACGGCCGCGATGATCGCTTCGTGCGAGCCGTGGAAGATCGCGACCTGCCCATCGGGGTCGACCTCGACGCCGTGGTCGTCGCGGTAACGCTTCGCGACGGCCTCGCGCACCGCGGGTCTTCCTGCCGACGACGGGTAGCGGTGATTCGCCGGGTCTGCGACGGCCCGCTGCATGGCGGCCACGATGTGCTCGGGCGTCGGCAGGTCGGGGTTGCCCTTCGACACGTCGATGATCCGCGCTCCCGGGCGGGTCGCGAGGTGCGCGACCTCCCGGTCCATCGCCCCCCAGAAGTTGGGGGGCAGGACCTGCACGCGCTGCGCGGGCTCGAAGTCGACCATGCTCACCGCCGCCTGTAGCGTCGTGCGATCGCCGAGCCCGACATCTGGATGCCCTGGACGAGGATGATGAGCGTGACGCAGGTGAGGACCATGGCGAACCCGTCGTACCGCTGATAGCCGTACGAGAGGGCGAGGTCTCCGATCCCGCCGGCACCGACCGTGCCGGCCATCGCGGTGGCATCGATGAGACCGACCGTCGCGATCGTGATCGCGAGAATCAGCGAGCTGCGCGCCTCGGGCAGCAGGAATCGACGGAAGATCTGGAACGGTGAGGCGCCCATCGACCGTGCCGCCTCGATGACCCCCTGCGGCACCTCCAGAAGGGAGTTCTCGACGAGGCGTCCGATATACGGGGCGATCATGACCGTCAGCGGCACGATCGCCGCCCACACCCCGATGCTCGTCCCGACGAGGAGGCGGGTGAACGGCAGGATCGCGACCAGCAACACGATGAAGGGCAGCGAGCGCGCGAGGTTGACGAAGAGGCCGAGCACGATGTTCACGGGGCGGTTCTGCAAGATGCCGCCGGGCCGTGTGAGCGCGAGGAACGTGCCGATGGCGACGCCGAGGATGGCGCCGAACACGAGGGCGAACCCCAGCATCTGCAGTGTCTCGCCGATCGCCTTCACGAAGATCTCGGGGGTGATGAGGGTCCAGCGGTCACCGTTCATGAACGACCTCCTCGAGCGTGACGACGCGGGTCGACAGGTAGTCGCGAGCCGCGGCCACCCGGTCGGCGGGCCCGTCGACCTTGACGATCATCTGCCCGATGGTGTGGGTTCCCACATCGGTCATGTCGGCGTGCAGCATGTTCACCGTGACGCCCAGGTCGGTGATGAGATGCGAGACCAGCGGCTGGGTGACCTGGTCGTCGAGCAGCAGGAGACGCCACAGGTTGTCGCCTCCCACGTGAGCGACGACCCGCGGCGGAAGCCCCTGCGGCACGACGGTCGTGACGAAGTCCCGTGTGATCGACGCCCGCGGGTGCACGAACGTGTCGAGCACCGTTCCGTGCTCGACCACCTCACCGTCGGCCATGACGGCGACCTCGTCTGCGAGGTCTTTGATCACGTCCATCTCGTGGGTGACGACGAGGATGGTCGTTCCGTACTCGCGGTTGATGCTGCGGAGCAGATCGATGATCTGCACGGTCGTCGTCGGGTCGAGGGCGCTCGTCGCCTCGTCCGACAGCAGGATGCGGGGGTTCCGGACCAGCGCTCGTGCGATGCCGACGCGCTGTTTCTGCCCGCCCGACAGCTCCGACGGAAAGCTGGTGGCTTTCGAGCCGAGCCCGACGAAGTCGAGGACCTCTTCGGCGCGCGCACGGGCATCGGCGTTCGCCACCCCGTCGAGCCGCAGGGGGAGGGCGACGTTGTCGCGCACCCGCACGGTCTCGAGCAGGTTGAACTGCTGGAAGATCATGCCCGTCCGCCGCTGAGCGGTGCGCAACGCCCGACCGCGGAGCGCGCCCATGTCGACGCCCTCGACCATGACCCGCCCGCTCGTGGGCTTCTCGAGTCCGTTAACCGTGCGGATGAGGGTCGACTTGCCCGCTCCGCTGAACCCGATCACGCCGAAGATGGTTCCCGGCGCGACGTCGAGCGAAACGTCGCGCAGTGCGGCGGTGGTCGCCCCTTTCGCTCCGAACGTCTTCGTGACGTTCTCGAAGACGATGCGGCCTTCGGTCGACGGACTCACTCGAACCAGGCCGGCAGCTGGTAGCCGTCGTACTGCGGGTCGGAGGCGATGTAGTCGATGAACTCGGGGGATTCGTACGCCGCCTTGATCGCCTGTGCCCACTCGGAGTCGACGTCGTCTTCGCGGACGGCGACGACGTTGGAGAAGACGACGGGTTGGTCTTCGACGGCGAGCGCGTCGTCGTAGTCGAGGCCGCCCGAGATGATGAAGTTGCCCTGGATGGTCGCGTAATCCACGTCTTGCAGAGCCGGCACCTGCTGCGCGTTCTCGATGGGCGTGATGTTCAGGTTCTTCGGGTTCGACGTGATGATCGACAGGTCGGCCGTGTTGGGATCATCGACGTCGTCGAAGTCGATCCAGCCGGCATCGCGCAGGATGAGCAGCCCCCGATACATGTTCGAGGGGGCATTGGGCACCGTCACCGTCGACCCGTCGGCGACGTCGTCGAGCGACGTCTTCTTTCCGCCGAACAGTGCCATGCGCGGAGTGGGGACCTGAACGAGCGGAGCGTTCGTGATGCCCTCCTGCGCGTTGACGAAATCGAGATACACCGGATGCTGGATGATGTTCGCGTCGAGCTCGCCCTGCGAGACGGCGACGTTCACCACGATGCCGTCGGTGAAGTCGACGGCTTCGACCGTGTAGCCCTCGGCCTCGAGGATCGGCGCGATCCCGCCCTCGAACATCTCGCGGTACGGGCCGGGGTTGAACCCGATCTTGAGGTCGGTCTTGTCGCCCCCGGCGTCCGCGCCGCCCGAGGTGTCGGTCGAGCCGCCGCTGCATGCAGCCGTGCCGACGAGGACGACGGCGGTGAGGGCGCTGACGAGCGCTGCGCGGAAAAGCTTCATCGGGGGCCTCTGTTCGGTGGAAGTGACGCGGGTCGCCCCGGCGTGGAACCTCCGGGCGCTGACACACGGTAGCCAGCATCCGCGGCACACGCGCAGTCGCGGCGTCACAGTCGGCAACAGAGGCGGAAGGGTGGATCATCAGGGCGTGGATGGGAAACCGGACACGGGGTACAAACGAACCTGACCGGAAGAAGGACATCGTGATCGATCGCCCAGGCCTGGCCGCGTTCCTCCGACGCAGACGCGAGTCGCTGCAGCCCGAAGACGTCGGTCTGTCACGCGGTCAGCGACGGCGAACCGACGGGCTGCGCCGAGAAGAGGTCGCCGCCCTGTGCCACATGTCGACCGACTATTACGCGCGGCTCGAGCGGGCCACCGGTCCTCACCCTTCCGAGCAGATGATCGCCTCGATCGCCCAGGGGTTGCACCTGTCGTTGGACGAGCGAGACCACGTCCTCCGTCTCGCGGGGCACAGCCCGCCGCCGCGGGGCTCGGGCAGCGATCACATCAGCCCGGGGCTCCTCCGCATCCTGGACCGGCTCTCCGACACACCGGCCGAGATCACGACGGAGCTGGGCGAGACGCTGCGCCAGACCCCGCTGGGAGTCGCGCTGACCGGCGACGCCTCGGAGCGCACGGGCCCGCAGCGGAGCCTCGGGTATCGGTGGTTCACCGACCCCGCCGCGCGCGAGCCCTATCCCCCCGAGGAGCGTCATCAGCTCTCGCGGCTCTACGCCTCGGGGCTCCGGCAGCTGGTGGCGCTGCGCGGACCGAACTCCCCGGCGGCTCGCCTCGTGGCGGCGCTGCACGGCAACGCGGAATTCCGTGCGGTGTGGGACACCTTCGAGGTCGGTGTGCGCCCTCCCGAACTGAAGCGTTTCTCGCACCCCGCGGTCGGTCAGTTGGAGCTCAGCTGTCAGACGCTGCTCGACCCCGACCAGTCGCATCGGCTGCTGGTCTACACGGCCGCACCGGGAAGTGAGAGCTACGAGAAGCTCCAGCTGCTCGCCGTTCTCGGCCCGCAGTCCGTCGCTCCGTGAACCTCGTCGACGCGGGTAGCCAGGCCCTCGGTAGCCGTGGATCGGCGGGCCCTGGATGCGGGAGCGGTGCCGTTCCAGCATGGTCACACGCACCGTTTCGGTGACGCGAAACTCGACCGAAGGAACCCCATGCCTCGTGCTTACGATCTCTCCATTCCCGACCTGACCGGAAAGCTCGCCGTCGTCACCGGCGCGAGCGACGGGATCGGCACCGTCATCGCCACGCGCCTCGCGCAGGCCGGGGCCGAGGTGATCATGCCGGTGCGGTCGCAGAAAAAGGGCGAGACAGCAGCGCAGCGCATCCGCTCCGCCGTGAGTGGCGCCGCCGTGAGCACGCGGTCACTCGATCTGTCGTCCTTGGCATCGGTGGCCGCTCTCGCCACCACGCTCAACGACGAGGGGCGCCCGATCGACATCCTCGTGAACAACGCGGGGGTCATGCGTCCGCCGGAACGGCAGACGACGAAAGACGGATTCGAGTTGCAGCTGGGCACGAACCATCTCGGCCACTTCGCTCTCACCCTGGGGCTGCTGCCGCTTCTCCGGGCCGGCGGTGCCCGCGTCACCCACCAGACCAGCGTGGCGGCACGCAGCGGGGCGATGAACTGGGACGACCTGAACTACGAGAAGAGCTACGACGTGATGAAGGCCTACGCCGGGTCGAAGATCGCGGTGGGCCTGTTCGCCCGCGAGCTGGATGCGCGCAGCCGTGCGGGCGGGTGGGGGATCAGCAGCAACCTCTCGCACCCCGGAATCTCACCGACCAACCTGCTCGCCGCGCAGCCGGGGATGGGTCGCAACCGGACGCCCCCGGAGCGCCGGCTCATTGGTCTGCTCTCGCGGATCGGCATCGCCGGTACCCCGCAGAGCGCGGCGCTGCCGGCCCTGTTGGCGGCGACAGGCCCCGACTCGCGAGGCGACCAGTTCTTCGGTCCGAAGCGCACCGTCGGCGGCCCGCCGGTCGAGCAGGAGTTGTGGCGACCGCTCCGCAGCGCGGACGACGCGCGACGGGTCTGGGAGGTCTCGGAGCGGCTGGTCGGGGAGAGAATCGCCCGCTGATCGCGCCTGGCTCGGCTACGCGGCGGAGACCCGCGGTGCGAGCGTGTCGATCCTGCGGCGCAGGTCGACGTACGCGGCTTCGAATGCGGTGAGGCTCCCCACGGCGACGGGGTCGGGGACGGACCAGTGCAGGTCGCTCGCGCCCAGGTCTTCGTGGGCGTTGTCGCACACCGTGATCCGAAGCTCCCCCTCCGCCTGCTCGATCTCAGAGAGGAGCCGGGGGCGGGCGGGGGAGAGGTCGAAGCCGTGCTTCGCGGCGACCTCCACTGCTCCGGGAGCAACCGAGCGGGCGGGAACGGTTCCCGCCGACGCTGCCGGGATGGAGCTGTTCTCCCGCCATATGTGTTCCGCGAGCTGTGAGCGTGCGGAGTTCGCGGTGCAGACGAACAGCACTCGGGACGCCGCGAAGTGAGCAGGAGTGCCCAGGTCGCGAAGGTCGTCCGCGTTCAGGTGCACGTAGCTGCGTCGCCGATCGCCTTCCGACCGCGATCGACGGATCAGCGACGCGGCCTCGAGGGCCTTGAGGTGATGCGCGAGGAGGTTGGACGCCACCTCGAGCCGCACCTGCAGCTCTTGAGGGGACAGATCGCCGAGAGTGAGCAGGTCGACGATCCGCAGACGGGTCGGATCGGCGAGCGCCGCGTGGCGAGCGGCGCGCGCCTCGAGGGATGTTCGCTCACTGTTCATTGACTCAATATTGATTGAGGTAGTGTGATGCTGTCAAGCTGAGGAGCACCATGGATCACACGCATCTGATGCGCCGCGCTGTCGCCGAGGCGCTCGGGACCGGGCTCCTCGTCGCGGTCGTCGTCGGCTCCGGTATCGCCGCGTCGCGCTTGTCCCGAGATGCGGGCATCCAACTGCTGGCAAACAGCTCGGCGACCGCCTTCGGCCTCACCGTTCTGATCCTGTTGTTCGGCCCCCTGTCGGGTGCGCACTTCAATCCGATGGTGTCGCTCGTCGATGCAGTGCTCGGCCGCAGGACACGGTCCGGCCTGCCCGCGATGGAGACGATCGTGTACGTCATGGTGCAGACGGTGGGCGCGATCGGGGGAGCCGTGCTCGCGAATCTGATGTTCGACGCGCCGACCGCGTGGTCGACGACGGAGCGGGTGGGCGCGGGCGTCCTCCTCGGTGAAGTGGTCGCCACCGCCGGGCTGATTCTGCTGGTGGTCGGCTTGGCGCGCACGGGCGCCGGACTGATCGCGGCGCCGGCCATCGGGGCGTACATCGGTGCGGCCTACTGGTTCACCAGCTCGACCTCGTTCGCCAATCCCGCCGTCACAGTCGGGCGCATGTTCACCGACACCTTCGCCGGTATCGCCCCGTCATCCGCGCTCGCGTTCCTCGCCGCGCAGCTTGTCGGCGCGGCTCTCGGTGCTGCGCTCGCCGCCCTGTTGTTCCCCCGCGCCCGTGCGGGCGCGCCCACCGCGGACGACGTCGTCGTGCCGCAGACCATCTCCTGACACGAAGGACACTCATGCACATCGTCGCCATCGGTGGCAGTGACGCCGGAATCTCCGCCGCACTGCGCGCCCGCGAGCTCGATCCCACCGTCGATGTCACCGTGGTCGTGGCCGACGCCTACCCGAACTACTCCATCTGCGGGATCCCCTACTTCTTCTCCGGAGAAGTGCGGCCGTGGCAATCACTTGCCCACCGCACCCACGCAGACCTCGAAGCGACCGGCATGCGCCTGAGACTCAACACCCTCGCCACGGACATCGACGTCGCAGGCCAGCAGCTGACCGTCCGTGACGAGCGCGGTGCCGAGTCGGTCATCGGCTACGACGCGCTCGTCGTCGGCACCGGGGCACTTCCCACTCACGCGGGGATCGCCGGTCTCGATGCACTCGGCCCCGACGACGGGGTGCACGTCATCCACTCCATGGGCGACACGTTCGCGCTGAACACGCATCTCACCGAGCGGTCGCCCCGTTCGGCGATCATCATCGGAGCCGGGTACGTGGGCTTGGAGATGGCCGAGGCGTTCACCGCGCGCGGCATCGCGGTCACTCAGTTGCAGCGCGGGCCCGAGGTGCTGTCCACTCTGGACGACGAGCTCGGTGCGCTCGTGCACGAAGAGCTCGTCCGTCACGGTGTCACCGTGCACACGGGCACCACCGTCCGCGGCGTCGAGAAGACCGACACCGGTCTCACCGTGCACGCGACCCACCAGGGGGCGGAGGTGCTCCACACCGCGGATCTCGTGCTGGCGGTGGTCGGCGTGCGCCCGAACACGCAGCTGCTCGAGAGCGCCGGTGCCACCCTCGGGGCGGGGCGCGCCGTCGTGGTGGACGAGCAGATGCGAACCGGGCTTCCGGGAGTGTTCGCCGCCGGCGACGGGGTCACCACGCATCACCGCCTCCTCGGCGTCACCTACCTTCCCCTCGGCACCACCGCCCACAAGCAGGGGCGCATCGCGGGGGAGAACGCCCTGGGCGGGGCCGCCCGCTTCGCCGGATCGGTCGGAACCCAGGTCGTGAAGGTCTTCGATCTCGTCGCCTCCCGCACGGGACTCCGCCAGCACGAGGCCCTCGACGCGGGATTCATCGCGGCCACCACGCAAGCCGTCGCCGATGACCACAAGCGGTACTACCCCGGCGCTCAACCCATCAGCATCCGCATCACCGGTGACACCGGAACCGGTCGTCTCCTCGGCGCTCAGCTCGTCGGACGCCTCGGCACCGAGACCGCCAAGCGTGTCGACACCTACGCCACCGCCCTGTTCGCCGGCCTCACCGTCGAGCAGATCAGCGACCTCGATCTCTCGTACACGCCGCCGCTCGGCTCCCCGTGGGACGCCGTGCAGGTCGCGACTCAGAGCTGGTCGCGCGACACCCGGCCGACGGGAGCCCGCGCATGACCACCCCTCCCACCGTGCTGTTCATCTGCACGCACAACGCCGGCCGCTCGCAGCTCGGAGCACACCTCCTCGCCCACGTAGCGGGCGATCGACTTTCCGCGACGAGTGCGGGGACCGCCCCTGCCGAGGCGATCAACCCGGCCATCGCGGGCACCCTCGCCGAGCTGGGCATCGACACTTCTGCGGCCAGGCCGCGTGCGGTCACCGCCGAGGATCTCGCGGCGGCAGACATCGTCGTCACGATGAAGCCCGGGCTCGCGTTGCCCGGTCCGATCGTCGGCGAGCACGTGCAGTGGGAGTTCCCCGACCCGGCGAACTGGGAGGCCGACGGCGCGCGCGACCTCCGCGACGCCGTTCGCGCTGCCGTGACCAGCCTTGCGGAACGGGTCGCCGAGAACCCGGTGCCGAAGCGACGGTGACCGGCAGTGGACGCGACGGCGGGAGTCGAACCCGCCACACAGCCGGTTATGAGCCGGTGCCCGGGACCGCCCGGATCGCCGCGATGACGGTTTCACGTTAGGACCGCGCCGCGCGTCGGTCGAGGGTTGTGACCGATGATTTCGCTGGGAGTCGTCGCGTCTCGCGTCACCGCGCGCGACCGTTGTGTGCGGCACGGCATAAAATGCGCGGATGGCAACACCCGAGAACACTCTGGACGAAGTCGTCCGCACCATGATCCGCACCGCCGCGGGGCGGGTGCTCGACACGGAGCAGGCCGCGCTGGCCGACGAGCCCGACGGCGTGCACCGCCACCGCACGCGTGTACGCCGGTTCCGCAGCATCCTGGCCATGCTGGGTGACCAGCTCGAGCCCGGCCCCACGCAGCGGGTGCGGGGGCAGCTGCGGGAGTGGGGGACGCAGCTCGGAACGGTTCGCGACGCCGAGGTCGTGGCGGCCGAGACCGATGCGGCGATGAAGGCCGAGGGCATCGATGACGAGGCCCTGCGTCGCCGACTCGTCGACGAGCCGCTGGCCGAGTACGCACGGCGTCACGCGCGGCTGGTGCGACTGCGCGACCAGCCGCGGGCCGAGGCGAGGATGCGAGACCTCCACACGTTCGCCGCGCACCCTCCGCTGGTCGACACCGACCTCGACGCGGTCACGGCATTCACCGCCGTGCTGCGCAAGGAGGTGCGACGGGTGAAGAAGGCCGCATCACGCCTCGACGGATCGCTCGAGAGCCTGCATGATGTGCGCAAAGCCGGTCGCCGCCTGAGATACGCCGCAGAGGCCGTCGTCGCGGCAGGACCCGCCTCGCTCGCCGACGCTGCGGCCGTCGCAGCGAAAGCCGGATCCCACCTGCACGACGTTCTGGGAGGCCACCGTGATGCCGTCGCCCTCGCCGAGCGGCTCGACCGTGCCCGAGTGCGGGCGTCGCGCGCCGGCGAGTCGGTCGCGGGGTACGAGCGCATGATGGCCACGGCGGTCGAGCGCGCGGACGCCCGTCTGAGTCAGCTCGACGACGCCCTCGCTCAGGTGCGCGCAGCATCCGCGGCCCTTTCGTGACCCGGGTTGCGTCCACCGCGGCGCCCCGGCGAAAGGTACGGACGTCGGGGCCCCCGCCTAGACTTGGGGGGATATGACCGACGCATCCACGCCCCTCATCCTCGGCGGCGACCGCGAGCGGTTCGACAAGGCCGACCACGTTCCTCGCCCCGACGACGAACTCCTCGCCGGCCTCAACCCCCCGCAGCTCGAGGCCGTCACCTACCGCGGGCCGGCCCTCCTGATCGTCGCCGGTGCGGGCTCCGGCAAGACGAGCGTGCTCACCCGCCGCATCGCCTCTCTCCTGCGCAGCCGCGAAGCCTGGCCGAGTCAGATTCTGGCGATCACGTTCACGAACAAGGCGGCCGGCGAGATGCGGGAGCGCGTGCGCTCGCTGATCGGCAGCACGGCCGAGGGAATGTGGATCTCGACGTTCCACTCCGCGTGCGTGCGCATCTTGCGGCGCGAGGCTCAGCAGTTCGGGTTCACGAAGGCCTTCACGATCTACGACTCCGGTGATTCGCGCGCTCTGATCAAGCGCCTCGTGAAAGAGCACGAGGGTGACGCCTTCGGGCTGACACCGGCCGGCACGATGAGCCGCATCTCGAAGCTCAAGAACGAGCTGGCCGACGCCGAGTCGTATCGACGCCAGGCGAACATGAGCGACCCCGTCGAGCGCGTGTTCGTCGAGATCTTCGCCGCGTACCAGCGCGAGCTGCAGAAGGCCAACGCCTTCGACTTCGACGACCTCATCGGGCAGACCGTCTACCTCTTCCGTGCTTTCCCGCACGTGGCCGACGTGTACCGGCGGCGCTTCCGGCACATCCTGGTCGACGAGTACCAAGACACGAATCACGCGCAGTACGCGCTCATCCACGAGCTCACGCGTCCGATCGGCACTTCGGCGGGCTCAGCGACCGGCCGCCAGCCGGTCGCCTCCAGCGGCGGAATGATGATCTTCGAGGCCGACCCGTCGCCAGAGCCGGAGGACAACGGCGCGGCTTCGCTGACAGTGGTCGGAGACTCGGATCAGTCGATCTACGCCTTCCGCGGGGCCGACATCCGCAACATCAGCGAGTTCGAGCGCGATTATCCCGGCGCGAAGGTGGTGCTGCTCGAGCAGAACTACCGGTCGACGCAGAACATCCTCTCCGCCGCGAACGCCGTCATCAGCAACAACTTCGACCGCAAAGACAAGAAGCTGTGGACGGATGTGGGTGCCGGCGACCCGATCATCGGCTTCACCGGCTATTCGCAGCACGACGAGGCGCAGTTCGTCGCCGATGAGACGGAGTCGCTGCGCAAGGCCGGCATCGACTACTCCCAGATGGCGGTCTTCTATCGCACCAACTCGCAGTCGCGCGCGCTGGAAGAGATCTTCATCCGGTCGGCGGTGCCGTACAAGATCATGGGCGGCACGAAGTTCTACGAGCGTGCCGAGATCAAAGACGCCCTGGCCTACCTCGTCGCCGTCGCGAACCCCGCAGACGAGATGGCACTGCGCCGCGTCCTGAACCGGCCGCGGCGCGGTATCGGCGACGTCACCGAGACCGCGATCGCGCGTTACGCGGCCGATCAGCAGATCACCTTCCGCGACGCTCTCGCGAACTCCTCCGCGCTCGGAGTCGGGCCGAAGCTGCAAGCGGCGATCGCCCAGCTCGACGCGATCCTCGCCGAGGCGACCGCGATCATGCTGCCCGCGACCGGTGAGCTTGCGCCGCCGACGGCGGTCGCCGAGGGCCTCACGCTTCTTCTGAACAAGTCGGGCTACTTCGACGCCCTTCGTCGCAGCCGCGATCCGCAAGACGAGGCGCGACTCGAGAACCTCGACGAGCTCGTGGCGGTCACGCGTGAGTTCGCCCGCAACAACCCCGAGGGGACGGTCATCGACTTCCTCGGCGAGGTGGCGCTCGTCGCCGACGCCGATGACCTCGACGACGCGTCGGGCTCGGTCTCGCTCATGACCCTGCACACGGCAAAGGGGCTCGAGTACGACGCGGTCTTCCTCACCGGGGTGGAGGAAGACCTGATGCCTCACCGCATGTCTGCGGGCGAGCCGGGCGGACCCGCTGAAGAACGTCGGCTCTTCTACGTCGGCATCACCCGCGCGCGAAAGCGGCTCTATCTGTCGTTGGCGATGACGCGGGCGCAGTTCGGCGAGGTGACGGTCGCGATGCCCAGTCGGTTCTTGCAGGAGATTCCGGCTGAACTCATCGACTGGCGTCAATCGCCCGGCGATGTGAACTCCCGTGGAGGCTCGCGTTCACGTGCGTTGAACGCTCGTCCGTCGGGCTCGGGCGGCAGCGACTCCGGCAGCTGGGGGGCGAAGCGGTACGGCGACGATCTCGCGCCGAAGTCGACCTCGATCGACCGGTTCCCGAATCGCATTCCGGCCAAGGTGCGAGACAACGGCGACATGGAACTGGGGTCGGGCGACCGCATCCGGCATGACGATTTCGGCGAGGGGCGCGTCGATGCCGTCACGGGGGAGGGCGCGAAGCGCGTCGCCCACGTGCGGTTCGACTCGGTCGGCGCCAAGAAGCTGCTCATCAAGATCGCGCCGATTCACAAGCTCTGACCGGGGTCGACCGCGAGCCCCAGTTCGCGGGCCACCGCGGGGTCGGCGCTGAGCGCGCGAAGCAGGTCACGAGCGCTTTCGACCGCGATCTCGACGTGGATTCCTCGGCCGTCTTCGACGACGAGCCACGTCTGCGCGTCGGTGCGACGGCGGAGGAGGCCCACCTCGACCTCGATCCCGGCGTGTGCGCCGTCACCTCGTCGAACGAGGAAAGCCGTGCAACCCGCGCTCCGGTGGTCTTCGTCGGCCTCGTGAACTGTCTCCCCGTGGGGTGTGGTGCACCACACCCACGCGCAGCGCGAGGCGTCGTGACCTCCTGGGCTCGCATTCTCGTCGTCGCTCATCGCGGCTCCCCTCTCGCCGATCGACAGCCGTCACGGTGGGCGAGGTGGGCACGACCTCTTCCCCTAGTGAAGCGCGGGGTTCCGACATCGCGGTCTCGTCGACCTCGGACCGACAGGCGACATTTAAACATGCGTTTCCGGCGAGCGGTACACCCGGGGGCGACCACCGAGACGTCCCACCGTCGGGCGCGACCCGACCCCTCCTCGTCAGAGGGCGGCGGATAGGCTGGCTGCGATGGCTTTCTTCTCGCGTCGAAAGAACCCCGACCGTCCCGCGACCGCAGATGTCGACGGCGACGTCGATCCGCGTGGCGCCGCAGCTCGACCCCCGTCGACGCCACCCGACCCGGAAGCCTCCCCCGCCGCATCCGTCGGCATCTCCGTTTCCGCGTTCCGCGGCGTCGGTGCGGCTCCCGAGTCGCCGGCGTCGAATGCGCCGCCCGCCGCCCCCGCGCCGAACGTGGGCGGGCCGTCGCGCCCTCGCACGGTACCCGCCGAGGCCCCCGAGCCCACCGAGTCGATCCCCGGTGTCCACGACAACGTGCTGCTCCGCGATGCGCTCGCCGCTCTCCCCGACCCGCCGACGCCGACGTCGCTGATGAACGTGGCGCGCCAGCTGCTGCAGGGGCACCTGTACCTCCGGGTGAAGGGTGACGCGCGGACGTTGCTCGCCGAGGGGCGCGGGCTACCGCTGGCCGTGACCCGTCGTGGCGACAAGCAGCACGTGCTCGTGTACAGCTCGGGCGCGGCGCTGCAGGCGAGCGTCACGGCCGACGGCGACGCCGACACGTCTGCCGTGGCGCAGCCCGTGCTGACCGTGCTGCGGCACGTGCTCGACGGGCCCTACGACGGCATGGTGATCGACCCGTCGTCGGCGCCCGCACGCGCGGTGCTGCCGAAGCCGCTGCTTCAGCGCGCGGTCGATCAACTGCATGCGCCACTGACCCTCAAATCCCTTCTGGCCGGACCACGCGCCGACGATACGGCCGCGGCGGTCGCCGCGGCGCTGGGCGTCGCCCCGTTGTGGATCGCCGCCCGCCGCACGGACGAGGGCGGGCCCGTCGGAATCGCCGAGTCGCGCACCGCCGCCGGCGATCGGTACCTCGAGGTGTATTCGCATCCTCTCGAGGTTCTGAGCCTCGGACGCGGAGATCAGCCGCTTCCGGTCACCGTCGACCAGCTCGGGAGGGCCCTCGCGGCTGACACCGGTCTCACGGGAGTGATCGTCGACTCGGGCGGCCCGTGGATCCGTCTCTCCCGCGCAGAGTTGGCCGCTGTCATCCCCCAGGCGTAGGTCGCTTCCGTTGCCGTCGAAGGGGTGACGGATTCTGCGGGCTCGCTCTAGGGTCGGACAATGGCGTCTGCGCGCATCACCCTGACCGTTCCCGGCCCCGACGGTGAGCGCGAGGTGGGCCTTTCGAGTCCCGACAGAGTGCTGTGGCCGGAGTCGGGGATCACCAAGCGAGAACTCGCGGAGTACTTCATCGCTGTGGCCGCGCCGTTCCTCGCCGCCAACGGCAACCGTCCGGTCTCGCTCGAACGGTTTCCCGACGGCATCGACGGCGAGAGTTTCTTCTCGAAGAACCCCCCGAAGGGCGCGCCCGACTTCGTCGAGGCGGTCACCGTCACCTACAACAGCGGAAGAAAGCATCCGCAACTCGTCGTGACGGAGATCGCCGCGGCGGTGTGGGCAGCGCAGATGAACACCGTCGTCTTCCACCCCTGGGCCTCGCTCGCCGGTGACACCGACCACCCGGTCGAACTGCGCATCGACCTCGATCCCCAGCCGGGAACGGGATTTCGCGAGGTGGTCGCCGCCGCGCACGGGCTCCGCGAGGTGCTGCGCGAGGCGGGGCTCGAGCCCTGGGTCAAGACCAGCGGAAACCGCGGACTCCACGTCTTCTGTCCGATCGAGCCCACCCACGAGTTCCTCGACGTGCGCCATGCGGTGATCGCGGCCGCTCGAGAACTCGAACGACGCATGCCCGACCGCGTGACCACGAGCTGGTGGAAGGAGGAGCGGGGTGAGCGCATCTTCGTCGACTTCAACCAGGCGAACCGCGACCGGACGATGGCCGGGGCCTACTCGCCCCGCGCCCTGCCGGCGGCCACCGTGTCGACACCGGTGACCTGGGACGAACTCGACACGGTCGACGCGTCGGCCTTCACCGTGCGGTCGATTCCGGCGCGGCTCGCAGAGGTCGGCGATCCCTGGAAGGGGATGCTCGACGAGCCGAAGCCCATCGACGTGCTGCTGGGATGGTGGGAACGCGACCTGGGCGACGGCCTCGGCGAACTGCCGTTCCCTCCTGAGTTTCCGAAGATGCCGGGGGAGCCGCCCCGCGTACAGCCGTCGCGGGCCCGCCACCCCGAGCAGTCGTGAACTCCGCCGGCGAGGTGGTCGACGCGCGTCGTTCACCTCCGTGTCGCCTCTGCGACAACCGTGGTTGACCCGACGCAGGGTGAGCGCGGTAACGTGGGCCCAGGTGATGGACCGCTGAGCAACCTCGAGCGGTCGGCGCAGACCGAGAACCGGAGAGTACACATGCGGATATCAGGTCGACGAAAAGCACCGACGTTCATCGCGACGGCTCTGCTGGCGGCGGTGCTCGTGCTGCCCGCGACGGCCGCGATCGCCGGACCGACACAAGATGAAGAGTCGATGACGCTCGTCGTCGAGATTCCGGCGCGCACGCCTGCCCCGACACCCTCCGCGTCACCGACGACCGACGCTCCTCCGACTCCCACCCCGACGCCGACGGCGACATCGGGCCCCGACAACGATGCGTCCGGCGAACTGCCGCCGACAGGCGGCGAGGCCATGCTGTGGCTGCTGCTCGCCGGCGGTTCCGTCGTCGCGGTCGGCCTGATGGTCCGCAGCGTCGCCCGCGATCGTCAGTCCAACACCGCGCCCAGGTCGTAGGCCGACGCCACGTCGAGCTGTTCGTAGGTGCACGAGCGGGGTTCGCGGTCGGGTCGCCAGCGTTCGAACTGCACGGTGTGACGGAATCGATAGCCCTCGAGCTGGTCGTACTTCACTTCGAGGACGACCTCGGGGCGCAGGCGAACGAATGACACGTCTTTCGATGCCGAGAACCGCGAGCGATCCGTCTCACCCGTGACCGCGTCGCCGGCATCGTCGCGCACGACGTGGGGGGCGAGCTCGTCGATGAGCGAGAGCCGGCGTTCGTTGCTCCACGCCGCGACACCGCCGACACCCATCAGGGTGCCCTCAGCGGTGTAGAGGCCCACCAGAAGCGACCCCACGCCCTTGCCCGACTTGTGCACGCGGTAACCGAGCGCGACGACATCGGCGGTGCGGGCATGCTTGATCTTGAACATGGTGCGCTTGTTCGGGGAGTACGGCTGGGCGAGCGGCTTGGCGACGACGCCGTCGAGCCCGGCGCCCTCGAACTCTGCCAGCCAGCGACGTGCGACGTCGGGGTCGTCCGACGTGCGGGTGACGTGTATCGGCCCGCGCGTCCCGAAGTCCGGCAGGTCACCCGAGCCGTCTGCGGAGAGGGCCCGCGAAAGGCCCCCCAGCAGGTCGACCAACTCGGCGCGGCGGGTGGAGAACGGCTCGGGCTGCAGGTCGCGGTCGCCGCGCGCGAGCAGATCGAACGCGATGAACATCGCCGGGGTCTGGTCGGCCAGGAGCGCGACCCGCGACGCCGCCGGGTGGATGCGCTGCGACAACGACTCCCAATCGAGGCGTTCCGCACCGGCTTCACCCCGCGCCACGACGATCTCGCCGTCGATCAGACACGGTTCCGGCAGTAACCGGGAGAACGCCTCGACGAGTTCGGGAAAGTACCGTGTGAGGGGCTTCGCGCCGCGGCTGCCGATCTCGACGTCGGTGCCGTTCCACGACACCAGTGCGCGGAACCCGTCCCACTTCGGTTCGTAGCTCAGCCCGCCTTCGACCTTCGAGGGAGGAGGCACGTCGGGTACGGATTTCGCGAGCATGGGAGCCGGGATGTCGTACCCCACGGCGTCACCCCTCGCCACCCGCGAGCGGGACCGGATGCGCGCGCTTCTTGCGCTGGGCCCACTCGGCAGGCTCATCGGTTCCGTTCCAGACCGAGACGATGCCCCACACGACCGCGGTGAGCGGTACGGCGAGGAGCGTTCCGAGGATGCCACCGATCGCGGTGCCGCCGGCGAGGACGACGAGGATCACGAACGAGTGCAGTCGCATCGTGCGACCCATCAGCACGGGCTGCAAGAAGTTGCCCTCGAGCTGGTTCACGACGAGGACAACACCGACGACGGCCAGCGCGACCCACGGGCCGTTGGCGACGAGCGCGACGAGGGCCGCGAGGACTCCCGCCGTCACCGCACCGACGATCGGGATGAACGCCAGGAGGAAGACCAGAACCGCGAGCGGAAGGGCGAGCGGCACTTGGAAGATGAGGAGCCCGATGAAGATTCCGATGGCGTCGACGGCGGCGACCGCGGCCGTGCCGCGGACGTACGAACCGAGCACGGTGACCGTCTTGTCGCCGATACGGCGGGCACGGTCGTAGTCGCTGCCGCGGAACGGGCGGAGGACGAACTCCCACATGCGCGGGCCGTCTTTAAGGAAGAAGAAGAGGATGACGATCAGCAGGACGAAGCCGGTGACGAACGAGGCGACCGCGCTCACTCCCGCCAGCGCACCGGAGCCGAACTGGGCGCTGGTGACGAAGTCGCCGATGGCCGCGAGGGCACTGTCGATCTGGTCGGGCGGGATCGAGAATGGCAGCGTGTGGTACCAGTCCACTGCCTGCGAGAAGCCGTCCTGCGCCTGCGAGTAGAGGTCGTCCCACTGGTCGATGACCGCCCGCACCACCAGCCAGCCGAGACCGGTCAGCACGAGGACCACGGCAAGGAGCGTCAGCAGGGTGGCGATGAGAGAAGGCACGCCTTTACGCCGCATCCACATCGTGAACGGCCCGAAAGCAGAGGCGAAGATGAGCGCGAGGATGAGCGGGATCACGACGAGGGTCACCTGACGGATTCCCCAGACGATCCCCACCAGCAGCGCGACGACGATGATGATCTGCACGCCGCGCACGGCGAGACGACCGAATCCGTCGGCCCAGAGGCTGCGGGGCGGGTGATCGGTGGTGTGCTCGATGGCAGACGCGATGGCGCCCTCGTTCACGGGCTTGCGACGGAACAGACTCATGCTCCGAAGGTAGCCGTTCGGTGCTGGCGCGCGTGGGGGTTGCGGCCGGGGTGGACCGTGCTCAGGCGAAGGCGCTCATCCCCGTGATGTCGCGACCGAGAAGCAGCGCCTGCACGCTCTCGGTGCCCTCGTAGGTGTGGATGGCCTCGATGTCGGCCATGTGCTGCATCACGCCGTTCTCGAGAAGGATGCCGTTACCGCCCAGCAGGTCGCGGGCTGTCGCCGCCACCCGACGCGCCGCCCGCGTGTTGTGGTACTTCGCGAGCGATGCCTGGGTGGGCCGCAGACCGCCGGATGCTTCGAGGTCGGCCAGTCGTCGGCAGTAGAGCTGCATAGCCGTCAGATCGGCGAGCATCTGCGTCAGGCGCTCCTGGATCAGCTGGAACTTCGCGAGGGGCTTTCCGAACTGCACCCGCTGGGTCGCGTACGACAGGGCGGCCTCGTAGCACGCGGTCGCGTGTCCGAGGGCTGACCACGCGACCCCGGAGCGCGTCGCGTAGAGGACGGTCGACGCATCCTTGAAGCTCCGGCTTCCGGGAAGAACGGCGTCGAGCGGGAGCCGCACATCGTCGAGCGCGATGTGGGCCTGGTGGATGGCGCGCAGCGAGACTTTTCCGGGGATCACGGTCCCCGTGTACCCCGGCGTGGACTGCTCGACGAGGAAGCAGCGCACCGCCCCGTGCTCGGGGGCGCCCTCGTCGTCGACACGCGCCCAGACGAAGGTGATGCCGCCGGAGGCGCCGCTGCCGATCCACTTCTTGGTACCCCGGAGCACCCACTCGTCGCCGTCGCGGCGCGCCACCGTATCGAGCGACACCGAATCGGAGCCGTGATCGGGTTCGGTCAGGGCGAAAGCGCCCAGCACGGCGCCTCGCGACAGCGGCTGCAGCCACCTGTCGCGCTGAGCAGCCGAACCGAAGAGGGCGAGGGTGCGGAGCGCGAGCCCGCCCTGCACGGCCACGATCGTGCCGAGCGAGCCATCGCCGCGCGAGACCTCCATGTTGATCAGCCCGGCCGCGAGCGGGGAGGAGACAGGAAGCTCGGGATCGTCGATGCCGTCGGCGAACAACTCCAGCTCGCCCATGCGCGGCACGAGGTCGACCGGATAGTCGGCCGCGTCCCACGCCGCCTGCATGCGCGTCCCCACCTCGTCGATGAAGGTCTGCGCGCGCTTCCAGGCGTCGAGGTCGGCTCCTTCGACGTCTGCGAAGACGGCGTAGTAGTCGGTGCCCCGCCGGCCGAGCACGTCGTAGTGCGAAACGGTTTCACCGGGGAGGGAAGAAGCAGCAGCATCGCTCATGGGATCCACGCTACCGACTCGGGAGGGCGCGGGAGCGGATGCTTCGCCGCGGACGCCGTGTCAACCCACCTGCACCGTGCTGCCGGCCCGCGTTGACTGGCCGTCATGACCTCGCTGTGGACGCACGATCTCCCGCCCGTGACCGGCGCGACACTCGAGGCGGGGAGCTCTCACGACGTCGTCGTCGTGGGTGCCGGCATCACGGGTCTCTCCACCGCGCTGATGCTGGTGCGAGCCGGGGTCGACGTGGCCGTCATCGAGAAGGGTGAGGTGGCCGAACTCGCCACCGGCTCGAACACCGGCAAGGTTTCGCTGCTGCAGGGCACGACGCTCTCGGAACTCCGGCGTCACCACCCCGCGGGACTCGTTCGTGCCTATGTGGAGGCGAACCGGTCGGGCGCGGACTGGGTGGCCGACACGGCACGCGATCTGGGCGTACCCGTGGCGCGCCGCACGGCCTACACGTACGCGCAGGAGGGGAGCGGAATCCGCGCCGTCCAGGACGAGCACGCCGCGGCTGTCGAAGCGGGTCTGGACACGCGCATCGTGGGGGTCGCCGAGATGGCAGACGCCCCGTTCCCGATCACCCGGGCCGTCGCACTCGACGATCAGATCGCGCTCGACCCCGCTCGCTTCGCCCGGGCGCTCGCCGAGGCGTTCGTGGCGGCCGGCGGACGCCTGTACACGCGGACCCCGGTGCGCCGCGTCAGCGTGATTCCGCGTCCGACGGTCGAGACCGATGCGGGGGAGCTCTTCGCCGATCGGATCGTGCTCGCGACGGCGACCCCGATCATGGACCGCGGGCTCTATTTCGCGAAGACGAGCGGGCTGCGTTCGTCGTGCGTCTCGTTCCAGCTCGAGGGGGAGACCGTCGAGGGCATGTACCTGTCGGCGGATGCCCCGACGCGTTCCATCCGTCTCGTCCAAGAGGGAGAGCGCGCCGTCGGCGGCGCCCAGCTGATCATCGGCGGGGCCGGACACCCCGTCGGACGCGAAGATTCGGAGCGGGCGCTGGTGGACGAACTCGTGGCGTGGGCGCGACGATATCTTCCGGTGGGCGAGGAGACGCACCGATGGTCGGCGCAGGATTACCGATCGCACAACCTCGTGCCGTTCATCGGGACGATGCCGCGCACGCTCGGCCGGGTGAGCTTCGCGACCGGTTATGCCAAATGGGGCCTCACGAACGGGCCGGCGGCGGCGATGCGCCTCGTGTCCGAGCTGCGCGGCGAGAAGCGGAGCGCGCAACCGACCTGGATGACCGTGATCGGCACCCGCATGACGATGCCGGCAGACCTCGCCCTCGGCGCCGCGGAGAATGCGTCCGTGGCCGCGGAGGCGGCGCGCGGGTGGATAGGGGCGGAGTCGGCCCCGGTGCCCGTGCCCCGGCCCGCCGAGGGAGTCGGCGTCGTCGCCCAGCGCGGTGGACGCCCGGTGGGGGTGTCGACGGCGAACGGGCTGACGCGCGCCGTCGACGCGATCTGCCCGCACCTCGGTGGGGTCCTCGCGTGGAACGATCTCGAGTGCACGTGGGATTGTCCCCTGCACGCCTCGCGGTTCGCCGCCGACGGAACGCGCATCGAAGGTCCGGCGACCACCGATCTGCGCCGTCTCGACGGCGGTGCGCGCAAGATCTGATGCGGGGTCTTTGCGCGAGCGGGGTGAGCGCCCGCCGCATCCAGACCCGAACCGCGGTCGGGTCTGAGAGCGCACGGTAGTAGGCTGACCGATGGTCGATCTCTTGATATCAAGACGTTTCCGGCCACACTCTCCCCGTCGTCCAGCGAAGGATTCTCCGTGGATCTGTACGAGTACCAGGCACGCGATCTGTTCGAAAAGTACGAGGTACCGGTACTTGCCGGCATCATCGCCGACACTCCCGAGGAGGCGAAGGCGGCCGCTGAGAAGCTGGGCGGCGTCGTCGTCGTCAAGGCCCAGGTCAAGGTCGGCGGCCGCGGAAAGGCCGGCGGCGTGAAGGTCGCCAAGACCCCCGACGAGGCCTTCGAGGCAGCGCGGGCCATCCTGGGTCTCGACATCAAGGGTCACGTCGTGAAGCGCGTCATGGTCGCCGCCGGCGCACGCATCGCGAAGGAGTTCTACTTCTCGGTGCTGCTCGACCGGTCGAACCGCTCGTACCTGAGCCTCGCCAGCGTCGAAGGCGGTATGGAGATCGAGCAGCTCGCCGTCGAGAAGCCCGAGGCGTTGGCCCGCATCGAGGTCGATCCCATCGAGGGCATCACCATCGAGAAGGCACTCGAGATCGCGAAGGCCGGCGGCTGGGACGACGAACTCGCCCCGAAGGTCGCCGACGTATTCGTGAAGCTCTACGCCGTGTACACCGGCGAAGACGCGACGCTGGTCGAGGTCAACCCGCTCGTCCAGACCGAAGACGGTGACATCGTCGCCCTCGACGGCAAGGTCTCGCTCGACGAGAACGCCGCGTTCCGCCACCCCGAGCACGAGGCGCTCGAAGACAAGGACGCCGCCGATCCGCTCGAGGCCAAGGCCAAGGAGCACGACCTCAACTACGTCAAGCTCGACGGCCAGGTCGGAATCATCGGCAACGGAGCGGGGCTCGTCATGTCGACCCTCGACGTCGTCGCCTACGCCGGCGAGAAGCACGGCGGCGTGAAGCCCGCGAACTTCCTCGACATCGGCGGCGGAGCTTCGGCGACGGTCATGGCCGCCGGCCTCGACGTCATCCTCGGCGACGAGCAGGTCAAGAGCGTGTTCGTCAACGTCTTCGGCGGGATCACCTCGTGCGTCGCCGTCGCCGACGGCATCGTCAAGGCCCTCGAGATCCTCGGCGACACGGCCTCGAAGCCGCTCGTCGTGCGCCTCGACGGCAACCAGGTCGAAGAGGGTCGCGCGATCCTCGCCGCCGCCAACCACCCGCTCGTCACCCTCGCCGCCGGTATGGACGAGGGCGCCGACAAGGCCGCCGCGCTGGCGAACGCCTGACCCCTCAGCATCCCGGATCTAGGAACTAGGACTATGTCGATCTACCTCAACAAGGACTCCAAGGTCATCGTCCAGGGCATCACCGGCGGCGAGGGCACCAAGCACACCGCGCTGATGTTGAAGGCGGGCACCCAGGTCGTCGGCGGTGTCAACGCCCGCAAGGCCGGCACCACCGTGACCCACAAGGACGTCGACGGCAACGACGTCGAGCTCCCCGTCTTCGCTTCGGTCGCCGAGGCGATCGAGAAGACGGGCGCCGACGTGTCGATCGCCTTCGTGCCGCCCGCATTCACGAAAGACGCCATGATCGAGGCCATCGACGCCGAGATCGGCCTGCTCGTCGTGATCACCGAGGGAGTGCCCGTCGGTGACACCGCCGAGGCGTGGGCGTACGCGAAGTCGAAGGGCGAGACGACCCGCATCATCGGGCCGAACTGCCCCGGCATCATCACGCCGGGCGAGGCCCTCGTCGGGATCACCCCCGCGAACATCACCGGCAAGGGACCCATCGGCCTCGTGTCGAAGTCGGGCACCCTGACCTACCAGATGATGTTCGAGCTGCGCGACCTCGGCTTCTCGACCGCCATCGGCATCGGCGGCGACCCGGTCATCGGCACCACTCACATCGACGCGCTCGCCGCTTTCGAGGCCGACCCCGAGACCCAGGCGATCGTCATGATCGGCGAGATCGGCGGCGACGCCGAAGAGCGGGCGGCCGACTTCATCAAGGCGCACGTGACGAAGCCCGTCGTGGGGTACGTCGCAGGGTTCACGGCGCCGGAGGGCAAGACCATGGGCCACGCGGGTGCCATCGTCTCGGGCTCGGCGGGCACCGCGCAGGCCAAGAAGGAGGCCCTCGAGGCCGCCGGCGTCAAGGTCGGCAAGACCCCGAGCGAGACAGCGGCGCTCATGCGCGAGGTGATCGCCGCGCTGTAAGCAGCGCAGCGACCGACATTTCAGACGGGCGGATGCTGCGGCAGGCTCAGCGGAGACGCTGGCCACGGCCGCAGCATCCGCCCTCTCTCATCGGCGCCATAGGGTGGGAGACATGCCACTTTCCGGGGAATACCTGCCGAGTACATCTGAATGGGCGCGCACCCAGGCTGAAACCTTCGAGGCCACCGGCGGTGCCGAAGCCGCCGAGTTGCGGGGTGTTCCGATCATCGTGCTCACCTCGATCGGGGCGAAGTCGGGTGCATTGCGAAAGACCGCTCTGATGCGGGTGGAGCACGAGGGCAGCTACGCGGTGGTCGCCTCGCAGGGCGGAGCGCCGAAGGCGCCGGCCTGGTACTGGAACCTGGCGAAGAACCCGCAGGTGGAGCTTCAAGACGGTGCGGTGACCCGCGACTATCTCGCGCACGAAGCCACGGGTGAGGAGTACACCGCCTGGTGGGCACGGGCGACGGCGGTCTGGCCGGACTACGACGTCTACCAGACCAAGACCGATCGGCGCATCGCCGTCTTCGTGCTCGATCCGGTCACCGGCTGACCCGCGCGCACTCTCGCCGCCCTCGGGGGCGTGGTGTTCCGCCGTGCCGCCGCAAGACCCGCCGTCGCCGCGGGTAGGGTCGTTCGGGCATGCATCGCCTTCTCGTCGCCCTGCTCGCCGCCCTCGACGCCGTCATCGCGGCCGCGGGCGGCGTCGCCATCGTGCTCGCGCCGCTCACGCTCCTCTGGGTCGTCGGTCTCGGATCCGGGGCGGACTGGGCCGCGCTGTGGCCTGCGAGCGGTGCCGTATGGCAGCTCGGCCACCTCGTACCGCTCGCGGTCACGCTGCCGGCCGAATACCTCACCCTCACCGGTATCGACCCGGCGGCGGCGTCGTTCACCCTGTCGCTGGCCCCGCTCGCGCTCGCGGTGTTCACCGGAGCATTCGCTGCGCGCTCCGGTCGGCGAGCCGCGCAGGCCGGGGCACCGGCGACGGGGGCGGTCACCGGAACCCTCGTCTTCACGGCCCTCGCGACGGTCGTCGCGCTGACGACCGTCAACACCCTCGCGACCGCGGAGCTCTGGCGGGCGATCCTCTACCCCGCGCTCGTCTTCGGCCTCCCGGCCCTCACCGCAGCGTTCATCGAGGGCTGGCGTCTCGAAGAGCGGGGCGCGATCGCGCGCCTGCGCACGTGGACGCAGCGGGGTGCCTGGGGCGCGCTGCCCGCCCTCATCGTGCGCGGAACCGCCGTGGCCGCGACGGGGCTCCTCGGTGTCGGCGCGGCCGTCTCGGGTGTGGCGGTGCTGCTCAGCGGCGGCGAGGTGGTCGCCCTCTTCGAGGCCGCGCACGTCGACGCGGTCGGGGTCGTCGTGCTCGCCCTCGCGCAGCTCGCCTACCTCCCCACCCTGATCATGTGGGGGCTCGCGTTCGTCGCGGGCCCGGGTTTCGCGGTCGGTGCCGGCTCCGCCGTTTCGCCCGCCGGAACACAGGTCGGCGTGCTGCCCGGCATACCCGTGCTCGGAGCGGTGCCCGAGTCGTCGACGCCGTGGCTTCTGCTCCTCGCGCTTCTGCCGGTGGGTGTGGGGGTGCTCACCGGGTGGATGCTGCGCTCACGCCTGGCAGCGAGGCCGAGTGCCCTGGCTGACCACGACGGCGGGTTCGGCGTGCGTCTCGTTCTCGCGGTGGCGGTGTCGGTCGTGACGGCGGGGCTCGCCGCGCTGTTCGCCGCCCTCGCTTCGGGTTCGATCGGGCCCGGGAGGCTCGCCGAGCTCGGACCACAGCCGGGTGTCGTCGCCCTCGCGATCGGCACCGAGATCCTGGTCGGGGCCGCCATCCTCCTGCTTCTGCCGCGACGGGCCGAAGCGGCACGCAGCGCGGTGGCGACGACATCCGCCCCCGTCGAGCGCTCCGACTCCACCGCGTCAGGGCTCGACGCGTGGGAGCGGCTCGCCGCAGCGCATCCGTTCTCGTCGGCAGAGCGGCCCTTCCCGGCGACGGACCCGTGGCAAGCGCCGGGCGCGTCGAGTGGCGATGCCGAAACCGGCGCGGTGTCGTCGCAGGACGACGACGCGGGGATGCCCGAAGCCGGAGCGCCCGCCGAGCCGGGCGCCGGGCCGGGCGCCGAGAGGGACGCTGATGCGACCGAGCCGATCCCCGGGTTCGAGCGCGGGGGAGGCGCGAGTGGTGGTGCCGAGGGGGGCGACGAAACGCCCGACGGGCGTCCGCCGCACCCATCGGTAGACTGACCGGGTGCTCACGGTCGCGGTTCTCATCTCGGGCACGGGATCGAACCTGCGGGCGCTCCTCGAGGCAACGGCGGCGCCCGCCTTCCCCGCCCGTGTCGTCGTCGTCGGTGCCGACCGCGAGGCCGAAGGATTCGCCCACGCCGAGGCCTTCGGCATCCCGACCTTCCTCGTCGCGTACGAGCAGTTCGATTCGCGAGACGAGTGGGGCGGCGAACTCCTCGAGCAGCTGGCCGTCTGGAAGCCCGATCTCGTCGTGCTGAGCGGAATGATGCGTGTTCTGCCGCCCGCGGTGGTCGCCGCGTGGTCGCCGCGATTGATCAACACCCACCCGGCGTTCCTTCCCGAGTATCCCGGCGCGCACGGGGTGCGCGACGCCCTCGCCGCGGGAGCGACCGAGACCGGCGCGACCGTCCACATCGTCGACAACGGCGTCGACACGGGGCCCATCCTGGCGCAGGAGCGGGTGGCCGTGCTGCCCGGCGATGACGCGCACCGTCTGCACGACCGCATCAAACCCGTCGAACGCCGACTGCTCGTCGATGTGGTCCGCCGCATCGCGACCCGAGAACTCGACCTCGCCGCGGCCTCGGCCGCCGCCCTCGTACTGAGCCAGTCTCGACGAGACGAAGCATCCACCCCTGACAGACCCTAGGAGCCCCCCATGGCCGGACCCCGGCACGACCCCGCTCTCTACCGCGACCGTGACGTCGTGGCGATCCGCCGTGCGCTGGTGTCGGTGAGCGACAAGACCGACCTGCTGCGTCTCGCCGAGGCCCTGGCCGGCGCGGGCGTCGAGATCGTGTCGACCGGATCGACCGCCGCGACGATCCGCGAAGCCGGGCACGCCGTCACCGACGTGTCGGCGGTCACCGGGTTTCCCGAGTCGCTCGACGGCCGGGTGAAGACCCTCCACCCGGGCGTGCACGCGGGCCTCCTCGCCGACCTGCGCCTCGAAAGCCATGAGCGCCAGCTCGACGACCTCGGCATCGCGCCGTTCGAGCTGGTGGTCGTGAACCTCTACCCGTTCGTCGAGACGGTCGCCTCGGGGGCCGAAGGCGACGACGTCGTCGAGCAGATCGACATCGGCGGGCCGGCGATGGTGCGTGCGGCCGCGAAGAACCACGCGAACGTCGCCATCGTCGTCTCACCCGAGTCGTACCCGACCGTGATCGACGCGCTCGGCACGGGCGGTACGAACCTCGCGCAGCGTCGGGAACTCGCGGCACGCGCGTTCTCTCACACCGCCGCCTACGACACCGCGGTGTCGACGTGGTTCGCCGACGGCACGCTCGCGTCGGACGACCTTCCGGCGCACCTCACCATTGCCGCCGAGTGGCTCTCGACCCTCCGGTACGGCGAGAACTCGCACCAGCGCGCCGCGATCTACTCCCGCGCCGGTGGCCACGGCATCGCGCAGGCGCGACAGCTGCAGGGCAAGGGAATGTCGTACAACAACTACGTCGACGCGGATGCCGCGCTGCGTGCCGCGTTCGACATGGTCAAGCCGGCGGTGGCGATCATCAAGCACGCCAACCCGTGCGGCATCGCCGTGTCGGCGCCGAACGCCCTCGACGAGATCGCGAGCGCCCACCTGCGCGCGCACGAGTGCGACCCCGTCTCGGCCTTCGGTGGGGTCATCGCCGCCAACCGCACCGTGACCCTGAAGATGGCCGAGAACCTGCGGGACATCTTCACCGAGGTCATCATCGCGCCCGACTTCGAGCCCGAAGCGCTCGAGGTCTTCAAGCTCAAGCAGAACCTGCGCGTGCTGTGCCTGCCCGAGGACTGGGAGCGGGAGCGACTCGACGTGCGCCTGGTATCGGGTGGGCTGCTGCTGCAGGATGCCGACCGCTTTCCCGACGACATCGACTCGGTCGCGAAGGACTGGGAGCTCGTGTCGGGCGAGCGCCCGGCCGAGAGCGAGATGCAGAACCTCATCTTCGCCTGGAAGTCCTGCCGCGCGGTGAAGTCGAACGCCATCGTGCTCGCGAAAGGCTCGGCCACCGTCGGGATCGGGATGGGCCAGGTCAACCGCGTCGATTCGTGCCGTCTCGCCGTCGAGCGTGCGGGGGATCGGGCCGCCGGCTCGGTCGCCGCATCCGACGCCTTCTTCCCTTTCGCCGACGGCCCGCAGGTGCTGCTCGACGCCGGGGTCTCTGCGATCGTCCAGCCCGGCGGTTCGGTGCGCGACCAGGAGGTCATCGACGCGGCCCGCGCGGCCGGGGTGACGATGTTCTTCACGGGCGAGCGGCACTTCTTCCACTGACGCAGGTCTGCCGACGGGTCTGCGCCGGGCGGCGGGCCGGCGGGTCAGGGAGTCGGGCGGCCGTAGGTCTCGAGCAGGCGCAGCCAGACCTCGCTGACGGTGGGGTACGACGGCACGGCGTGCCAGAGGCGGGCGAGCGGCACCTCGCCGACGATCGCGATCGTGGCGGAGTGCAGCAGCTCGGCGACCTCGGGGCCGACGAACGTCGCGCCGATGATCGTGCCCCGGTCTTCGTCGACGATCGCGCGGGCCTGTCCCTCGTACGAGTCCGACTGTTCGCTGGCACCGGCGATCCACGACAGGTCGTAGTCGAGGACACGGATGCGGCGGCCGGCCTTCTCGGCGGATGCCGCGGTGAATCCGACGGACGCGACCTCGGGGTCGGTGAACGTCACCTGCGGCACGGCTTCGTTGTCGGCGGTCGCGACGTGGGCGCCCCACGGCGCATCATCGACCGTCGTGCCCTGCGCCCGAGCGGCGATGACGTCGCCCGCAGCCCGCGCCTGGTACTTGCCCTGGTGGGTGAGAAGCGCACGGTGGTTCACGTCTCCGACCGCGTACAGCCAGTCGGTGCCGCGGACGAGCAGGGTGTCGTCGACGTCGAGCCATGAGCCTGCCTCGAGCCCCACGGCCTCGAGACCCAGTTCGCCGGTGCGGGGCACCCGCCCGGTCGCGACGAGGACCTCCTCGGCTTCGACGGTCGTTCCGTCCGACAGCTCGACCACGGCGAGGCCGCCGTCGGTGCGGTGGGCCGAGACCGCATCGACACCGGTCTTCACCACGGCACCGAGGCGGGTGAGGGATGCGGCGACCAGCTCGCCGGCGAAGGGTTCGTCGTTCGCGAGCAGCCCCGAGCGGGCGATGAGGGTGACGGCGCAGCCGAAGCTCGCGTAGGCGGTCGCCATCTCGGCGCCGACGACGCCCCCGCCCAGGATCGCGAGCGACGCCGGAATCTTCTGTGCGCCGGTCGCCTCCCGGCTGGTCCACGGCGAGATGTCGCGAAGGCCCGGAATGTCGGGAAGGAGCGCCGCGGTGCCCGTGCACACGGCGACGGCGTGGCGTGCGACGAGGTCGGTCGTGCTGCCGTCGTCGGCCGTGACCCGCACGGTCTTCTCACCCGTCAGGGCGCCGTAGCCGCGGACAAGGTCGATGTTCGCGCCCTGCAGCCACTCGACCTGGCTCGAGTCGTCCCAGTCGTGCGTCATGGTGTCGCGACGGCGAAGCACGGCGGCGACGTCGAGGTCACCCGTGACGGCCTGCTTGGCGCCGTCGACCGCCTGCGCTGCGCGAAGAGCGGCTCCGCTGCGCAGCAGCGCTTTCGACGGCATGCACGCCCAGTACGAGCACTCGCCCCCGACGAGTTCGGCTTCGACGATCACCGCCGTCAGGCCCCTCTGCACGGCGCGGTCGGCAACGTTCTCTCCGACGGGTCCGGCTCCGATGACGATGAGGTCGTATTCGCGTGCGCTCATGGTCGACACGCTACCGCCGGGAGAACGGGTCAGGGCCGGGCTTGCGGATCGCCCGTCCGAGCCGCCGGCCGCACCGCCCCCGCCCACCCCGCCCGCCCCCAAGCCGCCCCCGCCCGCCCCAAAGCCGCCCCCGCCCCGCCCCCCCGTGCACTGACTCAGGCTCGATGCGCCGGCCGGCCGAACGCGGCCCCGTGTTCACGCGGAACGGCCGACCCCGGGCTGCAACGAGCCTGAGTTAGTGCGGAGGCCAGCCGACGACGCGAACCTCAAGGCACAGACCGGGTCGTCGGGCACGGGCACGGCGGTGTCCGATTTCCGCCAGCCGGTGTCGGTGGGCGGTGGCAGGCTGGGGGCATGGCCATGAGCTTCTCCGAGCGCTATCGCGTGATCCAGTCGCGTGACCGCCGCTTCGACGGGCAGTTCGTCACCGCGGTCAGCTCGACGGGCATCTACTGCCGGCCGAGCTGCCCGGCCCGCACGCCGAAAGAGGCCAACGTCTCGTTCTATGCGACGTCGGCCGCCGCGCACGAGGCCGGGTACCGGGCCTGCAAGCGGTGCCTCCCGGAGGCTGCTCCCGGCTCGCCCGAGTGGAACCTCCGCGGCGACGTGACCGCCCGCGCCATGCGCCTCATCGCCGACGGAGTGGTCGATCGCGAGGGCGTACCGGGCCTCGCCCGCCGTCTGGGGTACTCCTCGCGACACCTGACACGACTGCTGACCGGCGAGTTGGGAGCGGGCCCTCTCGCTCTCAGCCGGGCGCACCGGGCGCACACGGCACGGATGCTGCTGGTCGGCACCGATCTGCCCGCCGCCGACGTGGCCTTCTCGGCGGGGTTCACGAGCGTCCGTCAGTTCAACGAGACGGTGGGCGAGGTCTTCGGGATGCCGCCGACGCAACTCCGTGCCCGCCGCAGATCACACGACAGCACCCCGGGTCAGATCGATCTCGTGCTGCCGCATCGCGGTCCGCTCGACTCCGCCGGATTGTTCGGGTGGATGGCCGCGCACGCCATCGGCGGCGTGGAAGACGCGTCGGCGACGTCATTCGCCCGCACGCTCATGCTCGACGGCGGCCCGGCGTGGTTCGCGCTGACGGTCGACGCGGAGGGGCGGGTGCGCATGCGAGCGCGGTTGTCGCAGCTGTCCGACCTCGCCACGCTCATCACCCGCGCCCGGCGCCTGTTCGACCTCGATGCCGATCCGATCGCCGTCGATACGGCGCTGGCGCAGCATCCGCTCGTCGCCCCGCTGGTCGCTCGCATTCCCGGCGTCCGCATGCCGGGCAGCGTCGACCCGCACGAGATGCTCATCCGCGCCATGATCGGCCAGCAGATCAGTGTTGCCGCCGCCCGCACCGTGATGACTCGGTTGGCCGACGCCCTCGGCGAGAGAGTCGAGGGAGACGCCGGCACGACCGTGCTGTTCCCGACGATGGCCGCCATCGCCGAGCGGGGATACGACGTGCTCCGGGGCCCGGCGGCCCGTGTGCGGGCGATCGTCGAGGCTGCCGAAGCGCTGGCGAGCGGAGCGCTCGACCTGAGCGCGGGAGACGACGCCGTCGAGCAACGCGCGACGCTGATGGCGCTGCGCGGCGTCGGTCCGTGGACCGCCGACTACGTGCGCATGCGGGTGCTCGGCGACCCCGACGTGCTGCTTCCCGGCGACATCGCCGCGCGCGCGGGCGCCGCTGCCGCGGGCATCCCCGCCGATGCGGTCGGGCTCACCGAGTGGGCCGCGCGAGCCGCGCCCTGGCGCAGCTACCTCATGTCGCATCTGTGGTTCGCGGCTCCCGTCACCCAGGCGTGGCGCGCGACGCCCGCCTCCGTGCTCCCTACCCCCGTGCCTTCTGCCCCCGTCACGCCCGAGGAGAACCCATGACCACCGCGACGATCCAGACGATCGACACCCCCGACGGGCCCTTCACGATCCTGAGCGACGAGGTCGGCCGCGTGCTCTCGTCGGGGTGGACGGCCGACGAAGAGACCATCCTCGGGCGGCTTCCGGTGACCCGGCGTCCGTCCCAGATCGTCGAGGGGCGAACGGATGCGGCGGCTGCCGCCCTCGCTTATTACGACGGCGACGTCACCGCCATCGACGAGGTCGCCGTCGCGCAGACCGGCACGGCGCTGCAGCTCGCAGGATGGGCGGCGCTCCGACGGATCGCGCCGGGCGAACCGCTTTCCTACACGGGGTTCGCCGCGGTATTGGGGCAACCGCGGGCTGTGCGGGCGGCGGCATCCATCTGCGCCCGCAACGCCCCGGCGCTCTTCGTCCCGTGCCACCGCGTGTTCCGCACCGACGGATCGCTGGGCGGGTTCGCCTGGGGGCTCGACGTCAAACGCAGCCTGCTCGACCGCGAAGCCGCCTGGCCGGGTCGCGGGCTGTCGAGGCGAGCGGCGCGAGGGCTGTATTCTGGACGGCTGCCCGCGCGTCGGGCATAACTCCCCCCGCAAGAGCGTTGCGGCTGGGAGCACCTGTCCGGTCGTCCCCCGACGGCCCACGCACCACCGAGGAACATGACTCCCGCTACGCCTGCCTCCGAACTCTCCACCGCGCTATCCCTCGCGCGGTTGCTGCCTTTCGCGCGCCCCGTCATGGGCCGCCTGATCCTGGGTGGCGTCACCGCGCTCGTCGCGAGCCTTCTCGCGCTCGGAATCCCGCTCGTGCTCGAGGCAGTCGTCGGCGGGCCCATCGCCACCGGCGACCCGGTGCTCGTCGCGTGGGGAGCGGCGGCGATCCTCGGCCTGGGCCTTCTCGAAGCGTTCCTCACGTGGGCGCGCCGCTGGTTCGTGCTGGGTCCGTCGACGCAGGTCGAGTTCCAGATCCGCACGCAGTTCTTCGACCGGTTGCAGCGGCTTCCGGTCGCCTTCCATGATCGCTGGCAGTCCGGGCAGTTGCTCAGCCGCATGATGCAGGACATCAGCCTGGTGCGCCGCTGGCTGGCATTCGGTCTGGTCGTACTGGTCGTGAACGTTCTGACGATTCTCGTCGGGTCGGTCTTGCTCTTCAGCTGGCACTGGGTGCTCGGAACGGTCTACGTGGTCTGCTCGCTGCCGTTGTGGGTGGCGGGGTACCTCTTCGAGAAGCGCTACGGCATGCTGACCCGCCGCAGCCAAGACCAGGCCGGCGACTTGGCCACAGCTGTCGAAGAGAGCGTTCACGGGATCCGCGTGCTGAAGGCTTTCGGTCGCGGCGGTCACCAACTCCGGAAGTTCACGAGTCAGGCCGAGAGTCTGCGCGCGACCGAGCTGCGCAAGGCGACCTCGGTGGGTCTCATCAACTTCTGGCTGGTGCTTCTGCCCGATGTCGCCTTGGCGCTCTGCCTCGGCGCGGGTATCGTCCTCACCTCGCTCGGACAACTCGACGTGCCCCAGCTGTTCGCCTTCTTCGCCATGGCAGCGGTGCTGCGCTGGCCCACCGAGTCGATCGGCTTCCTCTTCTCCTTCCTGCTCGACGCGCGCACCGCGACCGACCGCATCTTCGAGGTCTTCGACGAGAAGAACACGATCGTCGACCCCGCGGAGCCGGTGCGGCTCGAGCGCGCTCGCGGCGAACTCGTGTTCGAGGGCGCGCGCTTCCGGTATCAGGATGCTGCGCCCTCGGAGCGCGATCTGCTCGACGGCATCGACCTGGCCCTCCGCCCGGGCGAGACGATGGCGCTGGTCGGTCTCACCGGGTCGGGGAAGACGACGATGACCACCCTTCCCGCGCGCCTGTACGACGTGACCGGCGGGCGTGTCACCCTCGACGGCGTCGACGTACGCGATCTCTCGCTGCGCGAGCTGCGCCGCCACATCGGCATGGCATTCGAAGACGCCACCCTCTTCTCGGCGTCGGTGCGCGAGAACGTCCTGCTCGGGCGTGAAGATCTGACGCCCGGCTCGCCCGAGGCGGAAGCCGCGATCAGCGAGGCGCTCTCCGTCGCGCAGGCCGGTTTCGTGCACGACCTGCCGAACGGCCTCGACACCGTCATCGGTGAAGAAGGGCTGAGCCTCTCGGGCGGTCAGCGTCAACGCCTCGCGCTGGCCCGTGCGGTCGCCGCGAAGCCCGCGGTGCTCGTTCTCGACGACCCGCTCTCGGCGCTCGACGTCGACACCGAGGCGCTCGTCGAAGAGGCGCTCCGCGTCGTCCTCGCCGAGACGACGGCGCTCGTCGTCGCGCATCGCCCGTCGACCGTGCTCCTCGCCGACCGGGTCGCCCTGCTCGAGAACGGGCGGGTCACGGCCATCGGCACGCATACAGAGCTGCTGCGCGGCAACGACCATTACCGCCACGTGATCTCGAGCCTCGAGGTCGAAGCCGCCGTTCGCGAGACGAACACCCGCGAGATCGAGGTGATCCGGTGAGCGCCACCGTCGCAGGAACCAGCGGTGAAGACCGCTCCGACTACACGAAGGCCGAGAGCCGCAGCATCCGCCGCCGTTCCCTGCGGCTGCTGAGCTCGCTGGTGCGTCCGGTGCGCGGCCAGGTCGTGCTCGCGGCCGTCGTGCTCGTGATCTCGACCGCACTTCGGGTCGCGGGTCCGGCGCTCATCGCCTGGGGCATCAACAACGCCCTCCCCGCCGCCGTCGAGCGCGCCGAATGGATGCCGACGATCGCGGTGGTCGGCGTCTACATCGTCGCGGGCGTCGGCGGTGCGGCACTCATCGGCTGGTACTCGGTCGTCGCCGCGCGTCTGACGCAGGCGATCATGCTCGACCTGCGCAAGCGCATCTTCTTGCACACGCAGCGACTGAGCCTCGAGTTCCACGAGTCGTACACGTCGGGCCGCATCATCTCGCGACAGACCAGCGACCTCGACACGATCCGCGAACTGCTCGACGGGGGGCTCAACGAGCTGGTGTCGGGCGTGCTCTACGGCGGCTTCACGCTGATCGCGCTGCTGCTTCTGGACTGGCAGTCGGGCCTCGTCGTGGTCGTGATGGGTGTGCCGCTGTTCTTCCTGATGCGCTGGTTCTACCGCAGCTCGCAAGGGGTGTACCGCGAATCGCGCGTCATCAGTGCCCAGGTGATCGTCAAGTTCGTCGAGACCATGACCGGTATCCGCGCGGTGAAGGCGTTCCGCAAAGAGCCGCGCAACGACGAGGTGTTCGGGGAGCTCTCCGATCAGTACCGCGATGTCAACATGCGATCGATCCGCCTGTTCGGCATCTTCGAACCGGGTCTCATGGCGGTCGCAGCCGTCTCGGTGGCGGTCGTTCTGCTGTGGGGCGGGCTCCGGGTCATCGACGGGGCGTTCGCGGTGGGAACACTCCTGGGGGCCGTCCTCTACGTCCGCAACTTCTTCTCGCCCCTGCAGGAGGTGGCGTTCTTCGTCAACTCCTACCAGTCGGCGACGGCCGCGCTCGAGAAGGTGTCGGGCGTGCTCGAGGAGGAGCTCACCGTGCCCGACCCGACCGACCCGGTCGACCTGCGGAAGGCGCGCGGACACATCCGTTTCGACGACGTCGTGTTCGGGTACTCGGACGACCGCGTCATTCTCCCCGGCTTCACCCTCGACCTGCCGGCAGGTCAGACCGTCGCCCTCGTCGGAACGACGGGCGCCGGCAAGTCGACCCTTGCGAAGCTCGTCTCGCGGTTCTACGACCCGACGTCGGGCACGGTCTCACTCGACGGCGTCGACCTGCGGTCGCTGCATCCGAAAGACCTCCGCCGAGCGATCGTCATGGTCACGCAGGAGGCCTACCTGTTCAGCGGGACGGTGGCCGACAACATCGCGCTGGGCAAGCCCGACGCGTCGCTCGACGAGATCCACGCCGCCGCGCGCGCGGTGGGGGCGGATGCTTTCATCCGCGCGCTCCCCGACGGGTACGACACCGACGTGAACAAGCGTGGTGGGCGTGTCTCGGCCGGGCAGCGTCAGTTGATCTCGTTCGCGCGGGCGTTCCTCGCCGACCCGGCCGTGCTCATCCTCGACGAGGCGACGGCCTCGCTCGACATGCCGAGCGAGCGCCTCATTCAGGAGGCGCTGCAGACGCTGCTCTCCGACCGCACGGCCATCATCATCGCGCACCGCCTGTCGACGGTAGCGATCGCCGATCGGGTGCTGGTGATGGAGCACGGCCGGATCATCGAGGACGACACCCCCGAGGCGCTCATCGCGGGCACCGGCAAGTTCGCTCAGCTCCACGCATCGTGGCGGGAATCGCTCGTCTGAGGTTCGCGGGGCGTCAGCGACCGCGCGCCCCATCGCGCGAAGATCCCCGGCGCATCCACCCCACCCGTTCACCGCCGCCTGCTATCGTTCCGCGCGTCCCTCCACCATCCGACCCGCCCCGTCGAGAGAGCGACACCCGTGAACGAGATCGACGACTATTCCGCGCACCGCGGCGGTTCGTCGACGCTGACGTGGATCGGGCTCATCGTCGGCCTCGTCATCCTCACCGTCGCCGCGGTGTGGCTGGTCAACCTCGGCTCGCTCTCGCCCACGGCCGATGCGCCACGGGTCGAGGCGCCGGCCGTCGCGGTCGAGGTTTCGGGTGAGGTGACCACCGGAGGGGGTGGGCAGGCCTCGACCACCGTCGCGCCGCAGACCGGCGAACCCGCGTCGCTGTCGGTGCGCGTCGACGCCGCGTGGAGTACGCGCGTTTCGGCGACCACCGGAATACCGCAACGCGCTCTCGAGGCCTATGCCTTGGCCGACCTCGTCGTCGACGCCGAGCAACCGTCGTGCGGCATCGGGTGGAACACGCTCGCGGGAATCGGCGCGATCGAATCCAACCACGGCCGACACGGGGGAGCGGTGTTGGGGCTCGACGGCTACCCCTCGCCGGCGATCCGCGGCCCGCAGCTCGACGGCAACGGCAACGCGGCCATCGGCGACACCGACGGCGGAAGGTGGGACGGCGACACCCAGTGGGACCGCGCTGTCGGGCCGATGCAGTTCATCCCCGACACGTGGAGTCGCTGGGGCGCCGACGGCGACGGCGATGGCACGACCGACCCCAATCAGATCGATGATGCCGCGCTCGCTGCCGCGCGCTACCTCTGCCATTCGGGCGCCATGACGAGTACCGACGGGTGGCGGGCGGCCATCTTCAGCTACAACCACCTCGACACCTACGTCAACGACGTGGCAGCCGTGGCCAACCGCTACGCGGGGGCCGCGCAGTGAGCGCCGCCGATCCGTTCCGCGTCGTGCACCGCGCGCATCGCCGACGCACGTTCGGCCTGACCGTGACGGGTGTCGTGGCAGCATCCGCCCTCGCCGCCGTGACATGGCTCGTGCCCGCGGCTGTCGCCGATCAGCCCGCCCTGGCGCCGCCTGCCGCCATCACGACTCAGCCCGTTCCGGCGCCCGAGGCCCCTGCGCCCGCTTCCGTACCCGAGGCGCCCGTCGCGGGCGCGCCCGCGCCGGAGACCGTCACGACACCGGCCGCGGTCCTCGCCGCGCCCCCACCGGCAGACGAATCGACCCCCGGCTCAGCACCGGTCGAGGCCGCGCCGTCGCCCGAACCCCCGCCGGTTGTCGCGGCGCCGGTCGAGCGCGTCATCGCGATCGACACGACGGGGTACCAGGCGGAGCTCGACCAGTGCCTCTGGGTGCGCATGAACCTCACCGGAGCCAGCGCTCCCATCGTCGGTGCGCACAACAACTGCGGCGGAGAGATCGTGCTCGACCTCGTCCCCGGCGACGTGGTCACCCTGTCGGGGCAGAACCTCGACGGACGCTTCGTCGTCGTCGGCAGCCGTGACGGTAGGCCGGGGCAGAATGCCCGCGAGGCCACCCAGGGCTTGGGCGCATCGGTGATTCTGCAGACCTGCTACTTCGACGGACCCGACGTTCGCCTCGTCGCGCTCGTCCGCGTCGTCTGACCGCAGCGGGCCTCGGTCCCGGTGCTTCGCAGCGGCTAGAGGCGCACTTCCAGCGGCTAGAGGCGCACTCCTAGAGGCGCACTTCGGCGATGACCTCGCCGTATTCGGTCTCGCCGACCGGTGTGAAGCCGACGCGCCGGAAGAACGCCTCAGGACCTTCTTCGCCGGCTTCGTAGATGACGTCGACGTGCTCCATACCGCGCGCCCGCGCCTCGTCCAGCAGGCGCTCGACCGCGTAGCGTCCGATTCCGCGGCCCTGGTCTTCGGCGTCGACGTTGATACGCCAGAGCACGGAACGAAAGTGCTCCACGGATGCTTCGGGGTCGAAGTTCGCGCTGACGAATCCGACGACCTCCTCGCCGTCGAGAACGACGCGTTGCCAGGCGGTCTGCGGGTTCACCACGGTGGCGGCGATCCCGTAGCTGAGGGGGGCGAGGAACTGCTCCTGCCCGGGCTTCAGTGACAACGTATTCACGGCCACGATGGTGGAAGCCGACAGTTCGACGAGTCGCAGGTCTGCCATGACCACAGGCTAGCCGGGAAGGGCCGCGGGCGGGTAACCAGTTGTCCGCCCGTGACAAGTATCTCGATATCAAGATAGTTTTCGGGTTGCGATAGGCTGAATCATCACCCCGCGACGCTTGACACGACGCTTGACGGAGAGACGACACGTGCCTGACTCCACCATCATCTACACCCACACCGACGAGGCTCCGGCGCTCGCGACCGCATCGTTCCTGCCCATCGTGCAGGCCGTCACGCGGCATGCCGGCATCGACGTCGAGACCCGCGACATCTCGTTGGGCGGGCGCATCCTCGCGATGTTCCCCGAGCGGCTGACTCCCGAACAGCGGGTAGGCGATGCCCTCGCCGAACTCGGCGGTCTGGCGACGCTCCCCGAAGCGAACATCATCAAACTGCCGAACATCTCGGCCTCGATTCCCCAGCTCAAGGCCGCCGTCGCCGAGCTTCAGTCGCAGGGCTACGACATCCCCGACTTCCCCGACGAGCCCGCTTCGTCTGACGAGAAAGATGCCCGCGCGCGGTACGACCGCATCAAGGGATCAGCGGTGAACCCGGTACTCCGCGAGGGCAACAGCGACCGTCGTGCGCCGCTGTCGGTGAAGAACTACGCCCGCAAGCACCCGCACCGCAACAAGCCGTTCGCCGAGGGCTCGAAGACCCGCGTGGCGACGCTCGGCCACGACGACTTCCGATCGAACGAGAAGTCGGTGGTCATCCCCGGTGACGACGTGCTCAGCATTCAGCACGTCGCGGCCGACGGTACCGTCACCGTCCTCAAGGACGCCATCACCGTTCTTCCGAACGAGATCATCGACGCCACCTTCCTGTCGGCGAAGGCGCTCGACGCTTTCCTCGCCGAGACGCTGGCTGTGGCCAAGGCCGATGACCTGCTCTACTCGGTGCACCTGAAGGCCACGATGATGAAGGTCAGCGACCCGATCATCTTCGGCCACGTCGTGAAGGCCTACTTCGCCGACGTGTTCGCGCGCTACGGCGACGCGATCGCCGCCGCCGGGCTGACGGCGAACGACGGCCTCGGCGCGATCCTCTCCGGCCTCGGGTCGGTCGACGGCGGCGAAGAGATCGCCGCGGCGATCACGGCAGACCTCGCCGGGGGCCCGCGCCTCTCGTACGTCAATTCCGACAAGGGCATCACGAACCTGCATGTTCCCTCCGACGTCATCGTCGACGCGTCGATGCCGGCACTCGTCCGCAACGGCGGCAAGCTCTGGGGCGTCGACGGCGGCGAAGACGACACCCTCGCCGTCATCCCCGACTCGTCGTACGCGAGCGTCTACCAGGCCACGATCGACGACGTCATCGCGCACGGTCCCCTCAACCCGGCGACGATCGGCACCGTGCCCAACGTCGGTCTGATGGCACAGGCAGCCGAGGAATACGGCAGCCACGACAAGACCTTCGAGATCGCTGCAGCCGGCGTCGTGCAGGTGAAGAACTCGGCGGGCGAGGTGCTGATCGAGCATGCGGTCGAACCGGGCGACATCTGGCGCGCCACCCAGACCAAAGACATTCCCGTGCGCGACTGGGTCAAGCTCGCCGTCACGCGGGCTCGCGCCAGCGACACCCCCGCGGTGTTCTGGCTCGACGAGACGCGTGCCCACGACGCGCAGTTGATCGAGAAGGTGCACACCTACCTGGCCGAGCACGACACCGACGGGCTCACGATCGAGATCCTCGCGCCGGAGGCGGCGACGAAGTACTCCCTCGACCGCATCCGCCGCGGGGAAGACACCATTTCGGTGACGGGCAACGTGCTGCGCGACTACCTCACCGACCTTTTTCCGATCCTCGAGGTCGGTACGAGCGCGAAGATGCTGTCGATCGTTCCCCTTCTCGCGGGTGGCGGTCTCTTCGAGACGGGCGCCGGCGGATCCGCTCCCAAGCACGTGCAGCAGCTCGTCGCCGAGGGCTTTCTGCGGTGGGACTCGCTCGGCGAGTTCTTCGCGCTCGCGGCGTCGCTCGAGCATCTCGCCGACCGCGCCGGCAATGCGCGCGCGCAGATCCTCGCCGATACGCTCGATGCCGCGACCGGCACGTTCCTCGAGAACGACAAGTCGCCCGGTCGCACCCTCGGAATGATCGATAACCGCGGCAGCCACTTCTACCTGGCGCTCTATTGGGCGCAGGAGCTGGCCGCGCAGACGGTGGATGCCGAACTCGCGGGGGTCTTCGCCCCCGTGGCCGAGGCGCTGGCATCGAACGAAGATCGCATCGTCTCCGAGCTCAACGGCGCCCAGGGGGCGGCGACCGAGATCGGCGGCTACTACCGTCCCGACGCCGCGCTGGTCGAGGCCGTCATGCGCCCGTCCGCCACCCTGAACGGCATCGTCGACACGATCTGACCTTGAACGACGGAGAGCGGATGCTGCGAAGCATCCGCTCTTCGGCGTTTCCAGGGTCCGCCTCGGGCTTCCCCTGTCGCGAATGGTCGCTCGGTCCCGCGTTCTGTGACAGGGGAGCGGTGGGGCTGGTGGCGGTGGCCGGTTCGCCTGTCGCGAGTGGTCGCTTGGACCCGCGTTCTGTGACAGGGGAGCGGTGGGGCTGGTGGCGGTGGCCGGTTCGCCTGTCGCGAATGGTCGCTTGGACCCGCGTTCTGTGACAGGGGAGCGGTGGGGCTGGTGGCGGTGCTCGGTTCGCCTGTCGCGAATGGTCGCTCGGACCCGCGTTCTGTGACAGGGGAGCGGTGGGTGGGGAGGGCCTGAACGACGAAGAGCGGATGCTGTGAAAGCATCCGCTCTTCGTCACCGCCGGGGGGTCGGGGTCAGCTGTGCACCCAGACCTCGGTGCCCTTGGGGGCCCAGTCGTAGAGGAACTTCGCCGAGGCCACCGGAAGGTTGACGCAGCCGTGGCTCATGACGTTTCCGAAGTTGTTGTGCCAGTAGGCACCGTGGAAGCCCTGGTCGCCGTTGAAGTACGCCACCCACGGCACGTTCTCGGTGCAATACGGGGCGCCGGGGAAGCATCCCATGTCTTGGAGCGGGTTCTTCCAGCCGATCCGGAAGTTGCCCGGCGTCGTGGCAGAACCGGGCAGGCCGGTCGACGAGGCCCAGGCGTGGATCACCTGGTCGTTCTCGTAGAGGTAGGTCATCTGCGTGCTGAGGTTGACCTCGATGCGACGCTCGGTCGCCGCCGTCTGGAACGGCGTCTCGGCGACACTCAACGCGAATGCGCCGTTGCCCTCGCCCAGCTGTGTCGCGAAGGCGGCAGCGATGCCGTCGGTCGACTCGATCGCGCGGCCCGTGACGCCCTTGACCTGCTCGAGCAGCACGCCGCCGCTCGAATCGGTGACGACCGTCGCGTTGACCGCATCGCGGTTGACGGCGGCGGAAACGCCGTCGACGGAGGGCTGGATGAGTGCGGGGTCAGCCGTGAAGGCGAAGTCGCCGCCTTCGGCGGTGACGGTGAACCACGAGGCGGCCACCGCGCGGTCGACCGGAACCGTGCGCTCGTCGCCGACGTAGAAGCCGACCGAGTCGAGAATGCCGTTGAGCGTGCCGGCGGTCGCGTTCGCCTCGTCGGTGGTCGCGAGGGCCTCGACGGGCACCGCGGTGACGTCGATCGTGGTGGTCGTCTGACCGCTGTCGAAAGCCTGCTGGAGGGCCGTCTGCACGGCTGCGAGGTCGACGCCCTCGCCGGGGACGGCGGGGGTCACGGCGAACGACGCCGAACCCGCGTCGAATGCGATCGAGGCGTTGGTCGGGTCGTCGTAGAGATCAGGGGCAGCGCTCTGCAGTGCGGTGGTGGCGGTCGACGGGTCGATCGTGACCGCGGCGTCGCTCGTGCCGGGGTACCAGGTCGAGGGGTTCCACATCGGGTTCTCGGCGAAGGCCGCGTCGGCGAGGGCCCTCGCGTCGACGTTCGCCCCGAGGTCGGCGCCCGTGACTTCGAACGTCCCGTCGGAGCTATTGAGCACGACCGTGGTATCGGCGAGACGGGCGGCGATGGCGTCGGCGGCGACACCGGCCGTGAGGCCACCCACCTGCACACCGGCGACCGATGCGCCGGGAGCGATGAGCACGAACGACGCGGCGACCAGGGCAGTCAGCGTTGCGCCGACGGGGAGTCCGATCCACAGCGCGGTGCGCTTCTTCTTCGGACGGGCCGGTTCTGAGGGGGCCCAGGCCAGCGGGGTGTGGGGCGTTCCGCCATCGCTGCCCTCGGCGGCAGACGCGTGGAGCGTCTTGTCGTCGTGGCCATCTGCGTCGGCATCCGGTCTCGTCACGAGATCCGTCATGTCGGTCACCCCCTGGTCAATCAATTAATGCTAGTTGAGGACGAGCATCAGAAGGGCAACATTCCGGTCACGGTGCGAAGCGAATCGCGCCGCTTTTCGTCCGTGTAACGGGCGTGTGAACACCGGCGGGCATCCCGGTCCGCCGCTTGCAGCAGACCTATTCGTAAGGTGTACTAACAAATATGCCCGCCCTTGCCTTCTCGCCTCGATCCACCCGCATCGCCCCGCTCGGCTTCAAGGGGGCGCGCACGCGTGGCTGAGGTGATCATCGTGCCGACCGCTGCCGACGCCGGCGCGCTCGTCGCCGGCGAGATCGCCCGCCGCGTCGCGGCCGATCCCGACGTGGTCCTCGGCTTCGCCACCGGGTCGACCCCGCTCCCCGTCTACGCGGCACTGCCAGACCGGCTCACAGGGCTGGATGTGACGCGGGTGCGGGGGTTCGCTCTCGATGAGTACGTCGGACTCGATCCGCAGCATCCGCAGAGCTACGGGTCGGTGATCGCGCGCGAAGTGACCGCGCCGCTCGGGCTCGACCCCCGTAGGGTGCGCGTGCCGTCGGGATCGCTCGACGGCATCGAGCGGGCAGGTGAGGAGTACGAGCGGGCGATCGTCGCGTCGGGGGGTATCGAACTGCAGCTGCTCGGCATCGGTACCGACGGGCATCTCGGCTTCAACGAGCCGGGTTCGTCGTTCGCGTCGCTCACGCGCGTGAAGACCCTCACCCGACAGACGCGGGAAGACAACGCGCGGTTCTTCGCGTCGATCGACGACGTGCCGCACCACTGCATCACGCAGGGGCTCGGCACGATCCTCCGCGCCCGGCACCTCGTGCTGCTCGCATTCGGTGAGAGCAAGGCCGAGGCGGTGGCGAACGCCGTCGAGGGTCCGCTGACGGCTTCGCATCCGGGTACGGCGATCCAACTGCATCCGCACGCCACCGTCGTCGTCGACGAAGAGGCAGCCGGGCGCTTGCGTTTCGCCGACTACTACCGCGATGCGTACGCGCAGAAGCCGGAGTGGCAGGGCCTGTGAAGCGCGTCAGCGCGGATTCGCGCCCCAGACGAGGGGGAGCAGCACGAGGCTGAGCGGCGCCAGGGGAAGAACGGATGCTTCGGCGGCGCTGAACCAGCGCAGCTCGTCGATCTCGGCACCCGCGGCGACGTCGGCGGGTGCGACGGGGCTCGGTACGGCGAACGCGTGGGCGACGACGGTGAAGCCGGGTTCGTTCGCCGCGGACGCGCGGAAGAGCCCGAGGGGCTCGAGGTCGGTGGGATCGACGTGCAGCCCGACCTCTTCGGCGAGCTCCCTGACGAGGGTGTCGGCCGGTGTCTCGCCCGACTCTGGTTTGCCGCCGGGCTGCATGAAGACGCTCGTGCCGCGCTTGCGGACGAGGAGCGCCCGGCCGTCGTGGTCGAGAACGACGGCGGCGCTGACGTGCACTTCGCGGGTCACGGTGCGACGCTCGCGAAGACTTTGCCGGGGTTGAGGATCCCGGCCGGATCGAACGCTCTCGCGACCTGGCGCTGGAGCTCCCACTGATCGGCGCCGAGTTCGTCGGCGAGCCAACGCCGCTTCAGCACCCCGATGCCGTGTTCGCCGGTGAGCGTACCGCCGAGGTCGAGCGCCGCTCGGAAGAGCGCATCGGCCGCGGCCCAGATGTGGTCGGGCACGCCGTCGCCGGAACCCGCGTCTGTCGTGGGGGTGAAGACGAAGTTGGGGTGGAGGTTGCCGTCGCCGGCGTGCGCGACGGTGGGGATCACGATGCCGAACTCCCGCTCGATTCTGGCGATCTCGTCGAACATGGCGGCGAGTGCGCTGCGCGGAACCGACACGTCTTCGATGAGCGTCGCGCCGAGGGTCTCCATCGCGGGGTGCATCGAGCGGCGGACGGTGAGAAGCCGCTCGGCCTCTTCGTCATCGGCGGCGACGCGCACGGTGCCACCGGCCGCGCGCAGCACGTCGACGATGGCTGCGGCCTCGGCGGCGGCCGCCGGCCCGTCGGTCTGGATCGTGAGCTGAGCCACCCCTGGCGTCGGTGCCGGGAGTCCGAGCAGAGCGTGGACGGCGACGAGGCAGGTCGCATCCATCAGCTCCATGATGGCGGGCTGCACCCCCGACGCCGTCACGGCGGCCGACGCTCGGGCGCCCGCTCGCACGTCGGAGAACGTCGCAGCGATGGTGACGATCTCGCCGGGGACCAGGCGGCGGAGCTTCAGGGTCGCGGCGACGACGACCCCGAGGATCCCCTCCGAGCCGATGACGAGCGAGGTGAGGTCGAGACCCGTGACGCCCTTGACGCTCCGATGCCCGAGCTTCATCAGCCGGCCGTCGGCGAGAACGAGGTCGACACCGAGCACCGCGTCGCGCACGACCCCGTACTTCGCGCACAGCAGGCCGCCCGCACCGGTCGCGATGTTGCCGCCCACCGTCGAGATCGCGCGGCTGGCCGGGTCGGGCGCCCACCACAGGCCGTCGGCGGCGAGCGCGTCGTTCAGTTCGGCGTTGAGGATGCCCGGCTCGACCACGGCGAGAAGATCGTCGGGGCGCACCTCGAGAATGCGGGTCATGCCGCGCACCGACAGGGCGATCTCGCCGGCACCGGCGTTCGCGCCGCCCGCGAGCCCCGTACCCGCGCCGCGCGTGACGACCGGGGTGGACGTGGCGCTGGCGATCCGCAGCACGGCCTGCACGTCATCGACCGAAGCCGCGTGCACGACGGCCAGCGGGCGCGCGGGCGCGGCATGGCCTGACTTGTCGGCGCGCGCGCCGTCGAGGGCGGCGGGCGAGGTGTCGACGCGATCGCCGAGTGCGTCTCGAAGGAGCGCGACGACGTCGCCGCTCACGCGAAGCGCCGGCGCCCGGCGAACAGGCCGCACGTGACGGCGACGATCGCGAACACGAGGCCGATCCAGATCTGACCGATGCTCCACCATGCGACCGTCGCCGCGGCGTACACCAGCAGTTCGACGATGGCGCGAACGAAGGGGTGCACCGCGAACACGGCGCGGGGCGAGACGAACAGCGCCCAGATCAGGATCGCGGCGACCGGCGCGCCGATGCCGTAGACGATGTTCCAGGGGAAAGGCCACGAGGCGAAGCCCCAGAAGGCGAGCGTGCCGAATGCGAACAGCTCGCAGAGGAACGCGCCGATCTCGGCCACCGAGGGTCGCGGCCGCATGCCCGGCTCGAGGGGCGCATCGGCGCGGACGTTCGGGGTCTCGGACATGAGCCCAGTCTACGATCCGGCGCAGAGCCGACTCCTGCGATCTGTCGGGGTCGATCAGACGGCGCGGACACCCGACGCCCACACCGCCCGCACGCGCAGCGCCGCGTCGAGCAGCACCGCGTCGGCGCGGAGTGCGGGCTTCAGACGACCGACCGTGTGACCGACCCCGATCGCGTCGGCCGGCACCGCGGTGGCTGCCCGCAGGGCTTCGGCGAGGGGCATCCCCGCCGCCACCGCGCGGCGGACGGCGGCGTCTTGGGTGAGGGTCGATCCGGCCAGTACGTCGGTGCCCGCCAGACGCGCGACCCCGCCTCGCACCTCGACCTCGTACGAGCCGAGCGTGTAGCTGGCATCGGATGCTGCGGCGGCGGCCATCGCGTCGGTGACGAGCGCGATGCGTCCGGTCGCGGCGGCCAGGCCGATGCGCAGCACATCGGGGTGCACGTGGGTGCCGTCGGCGATGAGTTCGAGGGTCACCCGGGCGTCGGCCACGGCAGCGCCGATGGGGCCGGGTTCGCGGTGGTGAAGCCCCGGCATCGCATTGAACGCGTGCGTGAGGATCGTCGCTCCGGCGTCGAATGCGCGGCGCGCGACGGCTGCATCCGCCTCGGTGTGTCCGACCGCGGCGGCCGCGCCCGCTGCGACGATCATCTCGATCGCGGCGAGGGCGTCGGGGAGTTCGGGCGCGATCGTGACCTGGCGCACGGTGCCGCGGCCGGCAGCGAGCAGGGCGGCGACGGCGCCGGGTTCGGGGGGACGAAGCGCCTCGGGGTCGTGAGCGCCCCTGCGCGCGAGGGAGAGGAACGGCCCCTCGAGGTGGGAGCCGAGCACGTCGTGGTCGACCTCGGCGAGTCCGGCGACGACCGCCACCCGGCGCTCGAGGACGTCGAGCCGTGCCGAGACGAGCGAGACGACCGCACTGGTGGTGCCGTGCGCGCGGTGCGCTCGCCGTGCCGCGCGGATCTCTTCGACGCCGTCGTCGTACGAGAAGCCGCCCCCGCCGTGTCCGTGGATGTCGACGAAACCCGGCGACAGAACGGCGCCGGGGCCCGCGATCGCCGTCGCGTCGACGGCATCGTCGGCGGGGGAGTGCCGCCAGGACTCGCCCACGCCGGTCTCGGAGACGCGACCCTCCGCCCAGCGCACCCAGGCGTTCTCGACGACGCGCCCATCGTCGATGAGTCGTGCCGAGTGAACGGTCAGATCGTCCATGCGAGCCCGTCTGTAAGGAGGCCTAACAAAAGGTGGGGTCAGCCTAGCAAGGGGTGCCGCGCGCTCGGGGTGCGGCCGACAGCATCCGGTATGCTCTGACCTGTCGCGACTGGCGTTGAGGTGGAAGACCACCGGGGAGCGACGAACGTCCCGCCTCCTGCCGGATTGCATTCGAAGCAGTGGCACCGACCGCGCGCCTGGGCCGATGTGGAAGTTCGATCAGTTCGCTCCGCGAGCCGATCGACAGCCGCAGTACATTCCCGACGTTCGAGGAGTCCGCCTGTGTCCGACCCGTCTTTCAACGCCCCCCTCTCCGAGGTCGATCCCGAAATCGCCCAGGTTCTCGACCGCGAGCTCGACCGCCAGCGCGGCTACCTCGAGATGATCGCCTCTGAGAACTTCGTACCGGTCTCCATCCTGCAGTCGCAGGGGTCGGTGCTCACGAACAAGTACGCCGAGGGCTATCCCGGCCGCCGCTACTACGGCGGCTGCGAAGAGGTCGACGTCGCCGAAGATCTCGCGATCGAGCGGGCCAAGAGCCTGTTCGGATCGAAGTTCGCCAACGTGCAGCCGCACTCCGGCGCGACGGCGAACGCGGCGGTCCTCCACGCGATCGCTCGCCCGGGCGACACGCTTCTCGGCCTCGCGCTCGATCAGGGCGGCCACCTCACGCACGGCATGAAGATCAACTTCTCGGGCCGGCTCTACAACATCGTCGCGTACGGCGTCGACCCCGAGACCTCGCTCATCGACATGGACGAGGTGCGCCGACTCGCCGTCGAGCACAAGCCGAAGGTGATCATCGCGGGCTGGTCGGCGTATCCGCGCCAGCTCGACTTCGCCCGGTTCCGCGAGATCGCCGACGAGGTCGGCGCCCTCCTCTGGGTCGACATGGCGCACTTCGCGGGCCTCGTCGCCGCGGGCGTGCACCCGAGCCCGGTGCCGCACGCCCACGTCGTGTCGTCGACGGTGCACAAGACCATCGGTGGCCCGCGATCGGGGTTCATCCTGACCAACGACGCCGACCTCGCGAAGAAGCTCGACACCGCCGTCTTCCCCGGCCAGCAGGGTGGGCCGCTGATGCACGTGATCGCGGCCAAGGCGACGGCGTTCAAGCTCGCGGCGGCCCCGGCCTTCCGCGAGCGTCAGGAGCGCACCGTCCGCGGTGCCGCGATCGTGGCCGAGCGCCTCACCCGTGACGACGTCGCCGCAGCCGGCATCGCCGTGCGCTCGGGAGGCACCGACGTGCACCTCGTGCTCGTCGACTTACGTGAGGCCGCAATCGACGGCAAGCAGGCAGAAGATCTGCTGCACGAGATCCACATCACGGTCAACCGCAACGCGGTGCCGAACGATCCGCGCCCGCCGATGGTGACGTCGGGTCTCCGGATCGGTACCCCCGCCCTCGCCACGCGCGGTTTCGGCGACGCGGAGTTCACCGAGGTGGCCGACATCATCGCACTCGCGCTGCAGCCGGGCGCCGACGTCGAGGCGCTCCGTGCCCGTGTGGCCGCCCTGACGGCGGGCTTCCCGCTGTACCCGGGACTCGTGCAGTAACACCGCGCGACGAGCGAGCCCGGTTGCCGCAGACCTATCCCTACGGGCATAGTGATATTCGGGAGCCGGGCTCCTGTCCCGTCAAAGACGACCGAGGAGAACACATGACCGCGCAGAAGCTCGACGGCAAGGCGGCAGCAGCCGAGATCAAGGCGGAGTTGCGCGAGCGCGTCGACGCCCTCCGTGCACGGGGCGTCACCCCCGGCATCGCGACGGTGCTCGTCGGAGCCGATCCCGCCTCCCAGCTCTACGTGGGCATGAAGCACCGCGAGTCCGAGGCGATCGGGATGAACTCGATCCAGGTCGAGCTGCCGGCGGACGCGACCCAGGCCGACGTCGAGGCGACGATCGACGCGCTCAACGCCGATCCGACGTGCCACGGCTACATCGTGCAGTTGCCCCTCCCGAAGCAGATCGACACCGATGCGATCCTCGAGCGGATCGACCCCGCCAAAGACGCCGACGGCCTGCACCCGACCAACCTCGGCCGGCTGGTGCTGAACGTGAACGCGCCGATCACGACCCCGCTGCCCTGCACGCCCCGCGGCGTGATCGAGCTGCTGTTGCGCAACGGCTACGACCTCAAGGGAAAGCACGTCGTCGTCGTCGGCCGTGGCGTCACGATCGGCCGGTCGATCGGTCTGCTGCTCACGCGTCGCGAGCTCAACGCCACCGTCACCCTGACCCACACAGGAACGACCGATCTCGGCTTCCACCTGCGCCAGGCCGATGTCATCGTCGCGGCGGCCGGGGTGAAGCACATCGTGCTCGCCGAGCACGTCAAGCCGGGCGCCGCGGTGCTCGACGTCGGCGTGACGCGCGAGGTCGACCCCGAGACGGGCAAGAACCGCGTCCACGGCGACGTGCACCCCGACGTCGCCGGGGTCGCCGGCTACCTCTCGCCGAACCCGGGTGGAGTCGGCCCGATGACGGTGGCGCTTCTCATGACGAACGTGGTCGAGGCCGCCGAGCGCGCGTCGGTCTGAGCCCGGGACCGATTCTCGCTGAGGTCAGGTCAGCTGTACGAGCTGGGTGATGTCGTCGAGGGGCAGAGATTCGGCGGTCGCGGTGACTTCGACCTCGACGAGGTCGGCGAAGCCCGAGGCGATGGTCAAGAAGGCGGTGTCGGCCGCGTCGCGCCCGGTCGCGATGCGCACGAGCGTCTGGCGCGGCGCCAGGGTCGTCGCATCGGCGATGCGCCACGCACCGTCGATCCAGGCCTCGGCGACGGCGTGGAAATCCATCGGGTGCAGGCCGGGGGCGTAGACCGCGGCGAGGCGGGCCGGCACGTTCAGTGCGCGCAGGAGTGCCACGCAGAGGTGGGCGTAATCGCGGCACACACCGCGACGGTCGAGCAGGGTGCGCACGGCCCCGTCGGTCGGCAGGCTCGACCCGGGAACGTAGGCGAGTTCGGTGCCGACCCACGACGACACCGACGCGAGCAGGTCGGCCGGGTCGACGATCCCCGCGAACTCGGCGACGGCGGTCGGCAGCAGCCGATCGGATTCGGCGTAGCGGCTGGGCCGCGTGTAGACGAGCAGATCCGCCTCGGTCGCGGTGGCCACGGCGCCCTCGTGCACGGTCGCGCTGTAGCGCACCTCGAGACGACCGGGTTCCACCTTCAGGCGGTGGAGCCGCGTGCCGTGGATGTCGTGGACGACGGCGGGATCGACCCGTCGACCGTCGACCGACGCCGTGAACTCCTCGGCGTAGGTCGGGTAATGGCCCGACACCGCGATCGCGAACACCAGGTCTGCCTGCCGGGTCACATCGAGCACGATCTTGCTTGTCACGTCACGTCTCATGCCGACAGCGTGGCACACCCGCGACCGCGCGGAGGCCTCTGCCGACGAAGGGGAGCCGCAGCATCCGGTCACCCCCTCGTACAGGGGCGGATGCTGTGCTGTACGCCTCGTACATCGGGGGTGTCCGACGTGCGGACGAGAATGGTCGGACCGACCGTGTGGGAGAAGACATGAGCGACCGAGAATCCGAACTGCTGGCGTCCGTGCCCGACAGGTTGTTCATCGGCGGCACGTGGCGTCCGGCCGAGGGAGGCCGCACGCTCGCGGTGCGTGACCCGGCGACCGGGGCAGTGCTCCGCGAGATCGCCGACGCGTCACCGGCCGACGGCACGGCCGCACTCGATGCGGCGGTCGACGCGTTTCCCGCATGGGCGGCGACGCCCGCGAGGGAGCGCGGCGAGATCCTCCGTCGTGCGTTCGACCTGGTGCAGGCCCGCAAAGAAGACATCGCTCTGCTGATGACGCTCGAGATGGGCAAGCCGCTCGCCGAGGCCCGCGGCGAGGTCGTCTACGGCGGCGAATTCCTGCGGTGGTTCAGCGAAGAAGCGCCCCGCGTCGGAGGGCGTTACGGCGCGAACCCCGAGGGCACCGGGCGCATGATCGTCTCGCAGCATCCGGTCGGGCCGTGCTACCTGATCACGCCGTGGAACTTTCCGCTCGCGATGGCGACCCGCAAGATCGCCCCCGCGCTGGCGGCCGGATGCACCGTGGTCGTGAAGCCCGCGGAGTTGACACCGCTCACGACGTTGCTGTTCGTCCAGCTGCTCGAAGAGGCGGGTCTGCCCGCCGGGGTGGTCAACGTGCTCACGACGTCCGCCTCCGGAGAGGTGTCGGAGCCCATCATCCGCGACCCGCGGCTGCGCAAGCTCTCGTTCACCGGGTCCACCCCGGTGGGACGCAGGCTGCTGGAGCAGGCGGCCGGCGGGGTGTTGCGGACGTCGATGGAACTCGGCGGCAACGCGCCCTTCCTCGTCTTCGACGACGCCGACCTCGACAAAGCCGTCGACGGTGCGATGGCCGCGAAGTTCCGGAACATCGGCCAGGCCTGCACGGCGGCCAACCGCTTTCTCGTGCACCGATCGGTCGCCGACGAGTTCGCCCGACGGGTCACCGAACGGGTGAAGGCATTCCGCATCGGACGCGGCACCGAAGAGGGCGTCACGATCGGACCCCTGATCGACCAGCGGGCGGTCGACAAAGCCTCGACCCTGGTCGGCGACGCGCTGGCGAAGGGGGCGACGCTCGAGACCGGCGGGTCAGCGATCGAGGGCGCGGGCACTTTCTACGAGCCGACGGTTCTCAGCGGCGTCGCGGAGGGGAGCGACATCCTGCGCGAGGAGATCTTCGGTCCCGTCCTGGCCATCGTTCCGTTCGACGACGAGGACGACGCGGTGCGCTTGGCCAACGACACCGAGTACGGCTTGGTGTCGTACGTCTACACCGAGAGTCTCGCGCGCGGTCAGCGCATGATCGAGCGGCTCGAGACGGGAATGATGGGGCTGAATATCGGGGTGGTCTCGAACGCGGCGGCACCATTCGGCGGGTGGAAGCAGTCGGGCCTCGGCCGTGAGGGCGGCGCCGAGGGCATTCACGAGTACCTGCAGACGAAGTACACGCTGACCCAGAACCCGTTCGGCTGACCCGGGACTCGAGAGCGTCACCCCGCCTCTCGCCGCCGGCGCGCTCTACCTCGTGCGAAGCCGGACCACATGACGACGACGAGCACGACGGACATGAGCGTGAGGAGCCCGCCCAGGCCCGTGACGGTGCGGCCGGGCGTGCCGTGGCCCTCGACGACGGCCGCGCTCGGATCGGTGGCGCCGTAGATGACGGTGACGCTTTCGCCGAGGGCGGGCTTCTCGTCGGGTGCCCAGTCGGCCCACACCGAATGCGAAGAACCATCGTCGGCGACGTAGTCCGCCCTGAAGTTGTGCGTGGAGGCGTCTGACCCGTCGTTCACTTCACCCACCGTGCCCGTCGTGCGCGTGCCGCTCGCGACGAGTTCGCCGTCGGCGGCGTTCATCGACGACCCGATCACCAGCATCACGGGCCCGGCGAGAAGGATGGCGACGATCACGATCGTCTGGAACACGGGGTGGTACACGAAGCTCCGGCGCGAGCCGTCGGAGTCGTAGGGCGTCATCACGTGCTCATCTCAGCACGTTTCGCCCCCGGCGACCGCCGAGGCCCGGCGGCGATGCTCGGGACGGGCAGGATAGGGCTGTGAACCGGAGCGCGACCCTCGACCGACGATTGCGGTCGCATCGTCTCATCGCGCCGGCGTCGACGGTCGTCGATGCGGCGGAGCACATGCTCGCCGTGCAGGCGCAGGAGTTCTGGGGCGGGCGGTGGGCCCTGGCCGTTCGAACGCGCGACGCGCCGACCGTCACCGAAGTCGATGGCGCCTTCGCGCGCGGCGAGCTCATTCGTGCGTGGACGATGCGCGGCACGCTCCACATCACACGCGCCGCCGATCTGGCGGGACTCCTCGCGGTGACGGCCGAGAGGCAAGTGCAGCTCGCGGCCGCTCGGCATCGCGAACTCGGCCTCGACGTCGAAACGTTCGCGCGCGCCGAAACGCTCGTGCACGCCACCCTCACCGGCGGCGGGCGACTCACCCGCGCGGAATTCAGCGCGATGCTCGCCCGCGGCGGAGTCGACCCCGAGGGTCAACGCGGCATCCACGTGCTGCAGATGCTCGCACTGCGCGGCGTCGTCGTGCTCGGCCCGGTCGTGCCGCGTGAGGGCGGGCCGGGTCGCGAGCAGTACATCGTGCTCGCAGAGGAGTGGATCACGGATGCTGCGCCGCCGACCGATCCGCTCGCGGACATGTTCGCGCGCTACATCGCCTCGCACGGCCCGGGGACGGCCCGCGACTTCGCCTGGTGGAGCGGTCTGCCGCTCGGGGTCGCGCGTGAAGCGGCGGTCGCCGCATCCGATCGAGTCGTCGCGTCGGGTGAGCAGCGCGAGGCGCACTACATCTCGACCGCGCCCGCCCCGCGTCGTGCCCGGTCGGCTCCCGACGTTCTCGCGCTCCCGCCGTTCGAGGAGTTCTACCTTTCGTACACCGACCGCACGGTCTCGTGTGCGCCGCCGATCGCCGCGGTCGTGGGGCCCGCGAAGAACGGCATGGTGCGCCCGATCCTCCTCTCGCGCGGCGAGGTCGTCGGGGTCTGGTCCCACTCGCTCGCGGTGGGTCGACATCGGGATGAGCCCGTCCCTCAACTCCTCGTGCCGGGCGGGGCGAGCGACGCCGAGGTCGCCGGAGCGATCGCGCGCTACGCCGCGTTCGTGACGGGCTGACCGCCGGCGACGCGGGTCAGTGCGCGCTGCCGTAGCGCTCGCCGACGGGAATGTCGACCGCCACCGTGTTGCCGATCGGCGCGAGTGGGCAGGCCCACATCGGGTCGTACGCGCACGACGGGTTGTAGGCGAAATTGAAGTCGAGCACGAGGGTGTCGTCCGACCCGCCGAGGTCGGCGCCTTTGATCGTGTCGAGCAAGTAGCGTCCGCCGCCGTATGTGCCGCCGGGTGCACGGCTGAGGGCATCTTTCACGGGAACGAAGATGCCGCCGCCGTACGCCGCGAGGCGCCAGACGTCGAGATCGCCGACGCCGGGAACCTCGACGCGTCCGATCCGCTCGAACGGCACTATGCCGTCGGTGCCGGTCTCGACATCCATGCGCTGCGGTTCGGCGGGCTCGATACGGCAGGTGAAGCGCCAATCGGCGTCGTAGGGCTTCACACGCAGACCGGTGAAGTCGGCGCGGTCGTTGGGCAGCAACGGAGTCGCCGGGTGCTGCGCGAACAGGTCGTCGCGACCGCGACGCCAGAGATCGTGGGCGGCGGCGAGATCGGTCGACGCGCGCACCTCCGCGTAGAGCGCGAAAACCCGTCGACGCCAGTCGAGCACTTCGAGTGCCTGCATCCCTCGACCCTAATCCTGCGCGGGCGCGTTCACTTGATGCCGCTGCGCGCGAACCCGGCGATGAAGTAGCGCTGGAACAGCAGGAACACCACGGCGATGGGTACGACGTTGATGAGGGCGAACGCCATGGTCGCCCCGTAGTCGCTGTTCGCCTGACCCTGCAGGTAGAGCAGGCCGATGGGGAGGGTGAACAGCCGGTTCTCGCGGAGGGCGATGAGGGGCCAGGCGAAATCGTTCCACGACGACAGCAGGCTCATGAAGACGAGGACGGCGATGAGCGGCTTCGACAGGGGCAGCACGATCCGCAGGAACGTCTGCAGGTGACCGGCGCCGTCGAGCCGGGCGGCCTCGAGGAGTTCTTTCGGGATGCCCAGCATGAACTGCCGCGCGAGGAAGAGACCGAAGGCCGAAGCTGCGGTCGGCAGGATCACCGCCCAGTAGGTTCCGTACAGCCCTGCGCCCGTGATGATGCGGAAGAGAGAGACCATGATCACCTGCACGGGCAGAACGAGGGTCGCGAGCGCGACGAAGAAGAGCGCCGTGGAGCCCGGAAAACGCAGCTGAGCGAAGGCGTACCCGGCGAGGAGGCTCGTCGAGACCGAGATGATCGTCACGACGACCGCGATCGCCACGGAGTTGCCGAACCACGCCAGCACCGGGAACGACGTGAACACCCGATCGAAATTCTCGAGGGTGAACTCCCGCGGCCAGAGGCGGAGGTCGCGCCCGCCGAGCAGTTCGGACCGGCTGGAGAACGCCACGACGACCATCCAGTACAGCGGCGAGATCGTCGCGAGACCCGCGACCGCGACGATGAGAGTGCGCGTGACGAGGCTGAGACGGCTCTCTCGGCCGACGCGGTCGGCTCGCCGGGGGACGGATGCTGCGCGCACGGGCGACTGCGGAGCGCTCATTCGACGACGTCCCTCGTGCGGCTGGCGCGCCACTGTGCGCCGGCGAAGACCAGTGCGAACAGGAACAGGATCATTCCGATCGCCGCGGCGTATCCCTGATCCCGCGTGACGAACCCGGTCTCATACGCGTACGTGACGAGCACCGAGGTCGCACCTCCCGGTCCGCCGCCGGTGAGGACGAACACGATGTCGAACACCTGGAACGAATAGATGACGTTCAGGACGACGAGGAAGAAGGTCGTCGGGCCCAGGAGCGGCACCGTGACATGCCGGAACCGCTGCAGGGTGTTGGCGCCGTCGAGACGAGCGGCCTCGTGAAGGTCGGGCCCGATGCCCTGAAGCCCGGCGAGGTAGATGAGCATGTTGAATCCCGTGCGCCACCAGACCGTGGCCAGGACGATGGAGAGGAAGGCGGGGGCGGCATCGGACTGCCAGGTCACCGGCGAGAGCCCGAACCCCTCGAGGAGACGGTTCAGGATTCCCGAGTTCTGGTCGAACACGAGAACGCCGATGAGAGCTGTCGCCACCCCCGACACCGCCATCGGCAGGATCAGCAAGGAACGGAACAGCGGACGTGCCGGGAGCGCGGTGTTGAGCAGGGTCGCGGCGACCAGGCCCAGGCCCATCGAGAGCGGCGTGACGATGAGGGTGAAGAGCACGGTGTTGCCCAACGCGCGCCAGAACAACGGATCGGATCCGAGTCGGGCGTAGTTCTCCAGACCGATGAACGTTCCGTCGCCGAAGCCATCGGTGCGTTGCAGACTGACGACGAAAGCCCCGACCAGCGGGACGAGCACGAAGACGAGCAGCAGCGCATAGTTCGGCGCGATGAAGCCGTAGGCCGCAAGTGCCTCGCGCCGCGCGCCGGCGCGACGACCTCGGGTGGCGCTAGGCACCGGTGGCGGCTCCGATCCCGGTCTGCAGGTTCTGGACGGTCGTCGCGGCGTCCTGGGCGCCGGTGAACGCCAGGTCGAGCTGTTCCTTCAGCACCGGGATGATCGCCGACATCGAGGGGCTCGCGACCTGGGCGACGTCTTTCGCCTGCACGGTCGAGGCCTGCGCCGCGAAGATCGGCGCGAGCTCGGGGCGCACGTCGAACTCCAGGTCGGAGTTCAGCAGGTCGCCGCGGGTGGGCAACAGCGATGCCGCGCGGCAGAACTGTCGCATCTGCTCGGCGTCGGTGGCGAACTCCAGGAACGCCGCGGCGAGCTCGGGCTGCGCGGTCTGCGCCGTGGCCACGAGGGCGTTGCCGCCGAAATCGCCGCCGCCGCGCACATTGCGCGGGGCGAAGGTGGCGGCCCATTCGAAATCGGCCGTGGATTCGGCATCCGGAATCTGGAACGCACCCGACCACACCATGGCGGTCGACTGCGAGAACCACGACTCGCTCGCGTAGCTCGATGAGGCGATCGTGTTGTTCGCCGGCACGAATCCGCGGGAGAAGAACGAGCTCGAGAACTCGACGGCCTCGCGCGCCGCGGCCGAATCGATGACCGGTGTCATCTTGTCTTCGGCGAGGAAGGCGCCGTCGGCCTGGAACAGCAGGCTCAACCACCGGGTGACGCCGTTGCCCTGCCAGTTGTAGGCCCAGGGGTAACGGTCGGCGGGAAGGGATGCCTTCAGCTGCTCGCCCACTTCGGCGAGCTGCTCCCAGGTCCACGCCTCCTCGAGGGTCTGCGGGACGCTGTCGATGCCGGCCGAGCGCAGGAGGTCGAGGTTGACCAGGATGGCGGAGGTGTCGGTGTGGTGGGGCAGGCCGAACGGCTTGTCGCCGCTCTGCACCGCAGCCCATGCCGCCGGGGTGAACTGCTCCTGACGCCCCGCCGAGAGATGGGGCGAGAGGTCGAGCAGCTGCTCACGACCGGCGTACGCGCCGAAGGTGTAATACGGCACCCGGAAGAGGTCGGGCGGGTTTCCTGCCTGCAGCTGCGCGTCGATGTTCGTGAACATCTGCTCGTAGGGAACGGCGTTGAGTTCGACCGTGACACCCTCGTTCGCGGCCTCGAAGGCGGCGATGGTCGAGCGGAAGCCGGCGAGTTCGGCATCGGTGCCCCAGGTCGTGAACGTGAGCGTGCCCTGGCGTCGCGCAGGGGCCGCGGGTTGCAGGAAGCCGCAACCTGCCAGCAGGAAAGGCAGGGCGACGGCGCCCGACCCGACGAGAAATGCGCGGCGAGAGAGAGGCATGGAAAGCTCCGTTCGGGGGCGCGGAGCCACTGCTGTGAGACTCGCGTTCCGTAAAGCTAGCGACCGGCGGCGCCGGATACACGCGCTTGACGAGAGCGCACTCGTGTGCACGGACACGCCCGGGCTGCAGCGCCGTCGTGCGCGGGCGACGGCGCTGCCGAAACCGGTCAGGCGTGCCGGTCGAGAAAGGCGTAGACCTCGGTGTCGTCCACCCCGGGGAAGTCGCCGCGGGGGAGCGGCGAGAACATGTGGCGGTGCACGCGGGCGCTGGGCCAGGCCTTGCCCGCCCACCTCGTCGCCGACTCAGCGGGAGGCCTGCGGCAGCACGACTCATCGGGGCAGTGCGACACCGCGCGCGTCTGCGTCTCTCGGCCGCGGAACCAGCGTGCGTCGTCGAAGGGCACGCCGACCGTGATCGAGAAGTCCCCGTCGGAGGTGGTGCCGGTCTGCGTCGAGCACCAGAACGTGCCGGCGGGGGTGTCGGTGTACTGGTAGTGCTCGGTGGTGCGGTTCTTCTCGGAGAAGGCGGTGCGCGCCGACCAGCGCCGGCAGACGCGCTGGCCCTCGACGGCGCCGGTGACGTCGGCCGGAAGCGGCAGCCCGTCGTTCTCGTAGACCCGCGAGATCGCGCCCGACCCGTCGGCCCGCAAGAAGTGCAGCGCGATGCCGAGGTGGCGCGTCAGCAGGTTCGTCATCCGCATGCCCGCCGCCTCGTGGGTGACACCGAACGCGTCGCGGAAATCTTCGACGGCCAGGTCGCGGTCTTTCTTCGCCTGCTGCAGGAATGCGACCGAATTGCTCTCGGGCATCAGGCAGCAGGCGGCGAAGTAGTTGATCTCGAGGCGCTGCTGCAGGAAGTCTGCGTAGTCGGTCGGCGGTCGGTGCCCGAGCAGCCGGTGCGCCATCGCCTGCAGCGCCATGGAACGCAGGCCGTGGCCACCGGGGATCGAGGCGGGCGGAAGGTAGATGCGGCCGTTCTCGAGATCGGTGACCGAGCGAGCGGAGTAGGGCAGGTCGTCGACGTAGAGCAGCTCGAAACCGAGCTGCTCGGCCATGATGCTGACGGTGCGGTGGGTGAGGGCGCCAGAGACGTGCCCGGCGCTCTTGAGCTGCTTCTCGGCGAGCTTCTCGACCTCGGGCAGGTAGTTGTCGTCGGCCCGCATGCGCAGCCGCAGCTCGGTGTTCGCACGCCGCGCCTCTTCGGGTGTGGCGATGGCCTCGCGCTCGCGTCGCTGCAGTTCGCGATGAAGACCCAGGACGGTCTCGATCGTGTCGTCGGTCATGCCCTTCGTGACTTTCACGGGCGGGAGCCCGAGCTGACGGAAGACGGGACTCGCCTGCACCCGGTCGAGTTCGATCTCGAGCGCGGCGCGACGGTTGGGCGGATCCGCCGACAGCAGCTCTGAAAGCTCGGTCGAGGTCGCGCGGGCGATCTCCTGCAGCAGCGAGAGCTTCGGTTCGCGCTTGCCGTTCTCGATGAGACTGAGCTGGCTGCCGGCGACCCCGACCTGCGCGCCGAGCTCGTCGAGGGTCAACCCGCGGGTGAGGCGCTGGTGGCGGATGCGGTGGCCCAAGGTCGACAGCTCGAACATCGGCGGAGTCATTCCTTGAGGATAGCGAAAGATGCGCGATTCTTATCAGCATCCGATCGTGAAAGTCATGGCCATAGGCGCGAATCTGGATGAAGAACCCCGTTCTGAACGAAGGAGCTCGCATGGCCATCGCCGACACCCTCACCCCTCCCTCGGTGCCCGCAGCCTCGCGGCAGCCCGCTTCGGCGTCGCCGGGCCTGGCTGAGCTGACGCTCTGGGTCGACGAGGTCGTCGCCCTCACGCAGCCCGACCGGGTGCACTGGGTCGACGGAAGCGCCGTCGAGCACCACGCGCTCATGCGCGAACTGGTCGACGAGGGCAAGCTCATCAAGCTCAACCCGGAGTGGCGGCCCGGGTCGTACCTCGCCCGCACGCACCCCGGCGACGTCGCCCGCGTCGAGGCGCGCACCTTCATCGCTTCCGAAGACGAAGCAGACGCCGGTCCGACCAACAACTGGGTCGCCCCCGACGAGATCCGCCGCACCCTCGACGGGCTGTTCGCGGGGTCGATGCGCGGTCGCACCCTCTACGTCGTGCCGTTCTCGATGGGCGCCATCGGCGGACCCCTTTCGCACATCGGCGTGCAGCTCACCGACAGCGCCTACGCCGTCGCCTCGATCGGCATCATGACGCGCGTCGGTACGGCGGTGCTGCGCGAGATCGAGAACGGCGCACCCTGGGTGCGCACGGTGCACTCCGTCGGCGCGCCGCTCGCGCCGGGGGAGGCGGATGCGGCGTGGCCCTGCAACGACGAGAAGTACATCGTGCACTTCCCCGACACGCTCGAAGTGTGGTCGTTCGGTTCGGGTTACGGCGGCAACGCGATCCTGGCGAAGAAGTGCTTCGCCCTGCGGATCGCCTCGGTGATCGGACGCGACGAGGGATGGCTCGCCGAGCACATGCTGCTCATTCGCGTGATCGACCCGGCCGGGCGCGCGTTCCACCTCGCCGCAGCGTTCCCGTCGGCGTGCGGCAAGACGAACCTCGCGATGCTCCGCCCGACGATCCCGGGCTGGAGGGTCGAGACCCTCGGCGACGACATCGCCTGGATCCGCCCCGGCGCCGACGGCCGAATGTGGGCGATCAACCCCGAGGCCGGATTCTTCGGTGTCGCGCCGGGCACGGGAGAGTCGACCAACGTCGCCGCGGTGGAGACCCTCTGGGGCAACACCATCTTCACCAATGTCGCCCTCCGCCCCGACGGGGATGTCTGGTGGGAGGGCCTCACCGACGAAGCACCCCCGCACCTCACCGACTGGCGCGGCGAGCCGTGGACGCCCGAGTCGGGGCGCCCCGCCGCGCACCCGAACTCGCGGTTCACCGTGCCCGCGGCGCAGTGCCCGCAGATCGCGGACGACTGGGAGGCTCCCGAAGGGGTGCCGCTCGACGCGATCATCTTCGGCGGGCGCCGGGCGACCAACGTGCCGCTCGTCCTCGAGGCCACTGACTGGGCGCACGGCGTGTTCCTCGGATCGACGATCTCGTCGGAGAAGACCGCCGCGGCCGAGGGCACCGTCGGCGAGCTGCGCCGAGACCCGTTCGCGATGCTGCCGTTCTGCGGATACAACATGGCGGACTACTTCGCCCACTGGCTCAACGTCGGCGAGAATCTGCGGTTCGACCGCGCACCGCGGATCTTCCAGGTCAACTGGTTCCGAAAGGGCGCCGACGGCGGCTTCCTCTGGCCGGGTTTCGGTGAGAATGCGCGCGTGATCGACTGGATCATCCGCCGCATCGACGGCAGCGTCCCCGCGGTCAGCACCCCGATCGGGCGCATCCCCGACACCGCCGACCTGAACCTCGCCGGCCTCGATCTGCCCGCCGCCGACCTCGCCCAGCTGTTCGAGATCGACCCCGCGTCGTGGCTGCAGGAGGCCGACCTCACCGAGGACTTCTACGCGAGCTTCGACGGACGCATCCCCGCCGCCCTGCAGTCCGAGCTGTCTGCCCTGCGCTACCGCCTCCGCGCTGCGTCCTGAGGCGGGCGGCGCCCGGCCGAGTGGCGGTGCGGCGCCCTGCCGTGCGGCGGTGCGGCGCCCGGCCGTGCGAGGGTGCGGCGCCCAGCCGCGCGGCGGTGCGAGCTGCACATCGGGGTGCCGCTCGTGCTGCGCGCCGCCGCTGGCGCGGCCGTCGTTCGCACTAACTCAGGCTGAGTGCGATGCCGCCGTGCAGCGACCCCCGGATTCGCGGGGAAGTCGCGACCGCCCTCATCTTTCAGCCTGAGTTAGTGCGGGGGAGGGTGGCGCCGGCGCCCGAGCGGGCCGGGGTCGGCGGGCCGGGGCGGCTCAGACCAGCAGTTGGTGCCGGGCGAGGTCCCGGTACAGGGGGGTCGACTCGACGAGTTCGGAGTGCGTGCCCTGCCCGACGACACGACCGTCTTCGAGCACGACGATGATGTCGCTGTCGACGACGGTGGAGAGGCGGTGTGCGATCACGATGAGCGTGCGCCCCGCGGCGACCGCGTCGATCGCGTCGCGCATGCGCTGCTCGTTGAGCCCGTCGAGCGACGAGGTCGACTCGTCGAGGAGCAGAATCGGCGGCGCCGCGAGCAGGGCTCGGGCGATGGCGAGGCGCTGGCGCTCGCCGCCCGAGAGCATCACGCCCGCTTCGCCGACGGGCGCGTCCACGCCGAGGGGGTTGCGGGCGAGCACGTCGCCGAGGTTGACCTCGTGCAGCACGCGCTCGATGTCGGCATCGGATGCTGCGGGCGAAGCGAGCCGCAGATTCTCGGCGATCGTTCCAGCGAGGGTCGGTGCGTCCTGCTCGACGTATCCGAGGCGGCCGCGCAGTTCGTCACGATCCAGCGCCCGCACGTCGACGCCGTCGAGGAGGATCGCCCCCTCGGTCGGGTCGTAGAACCGCTCGATCAGCGAGAGGGTCGTGCTCTTTCCGGCGCCCGAGGGCCCCACGAGTGCCACGCGCGCGCCGCGCGGCACGCGGAACGACACCCCGCGCAGTACTTCGCCGTCGGTCACGTGCGGGGTCGCCGGGTCACTCGGAAGCTCGATGGCCGTGGTGTCGAGGTGCGCGCTCTCGAGAGCGGCGATCGCCTCGGTCTCCGCCTTGCGGCGGGCAGCGACCACGTGCTCGGGGTAGGCGAAGTGCACGTCGCGGAACTCGATCGCCGTACCGGGATCACCGGTTGCGGGCAGAGCATCCTGGGCCACGCGCGCTGCGATCGCCGCGTCGTTCTGGGCCTCGACGGGCAGGTCGATGACCTCTTGGATGCGGCCGAGGGCGCCCAGCGCCTGGTTCACCGAGGTGATCGCGCCGAAGAAGGTGCCGAGCGGACCGACGAGGAAGAAGAGGAACATCACGAAGGTCACGAGCGACGCGATCGAGATCGCTCCGTCGGCCACACGGAACCCGCCGACGCCCAGGACGACGAGCAGTGAGACCTGCATGGCGACGCCCGCGATCGGCACGACGAGTGCCGAGACCTTCGCGATGCGGACCCCGATGCCGTACGCCTCAGCGGCGACGCCCGTGATCTGCTCCGCCTCGCGCTCGGTGGCGCCCGAGGCGCGCACGGTGCGGATCGAGCCCACGGCGCGCTCGACTCCCGAGGCGAGCTCGCCGACTTTCTCCTGTTGTGTCGCGGTGGCCTTGCGGATGCGCCCCGACAGGAGGGTCACACCGGTGATCGACACCCCGATGACGACGACGATGAGGACGAGCAGCACGGGGTCGATGATCGCCATGGCGATGATCGCGCCGACGAAGATCAGGGCGCTGCCGACGCTGTCGGCGAGTCCCTGGGTCAAGACGGCGTACAGCAGGGTGGTGTCGGTTCCCACGCGAGAGACGAGGTCTCCGGTGCGGCGGGCGTCGAACTCGCTGATCGGGAGGTGCAGGATCCGGGCGATGAGCTTGCGCCGACTCGAGTAGACGACGGCCGTGCCGGTGCGCTGCAACAGGTAGTGCTGGTATCCCGAGATGACCGACGACACCACCACCAGTGCCACGATCACCCACACGAGCGATCCCAGGGTGTCGCCGTTCTGCACCAGATCGATGACCTGCCCGACGAGCAAGGGCTGCGCCAGGGTCGTGGCGGCACCGACCACGCTGAGGAGGGCGACGACCACGAGCACCTTCTTGTGCTCGAACAAGAACGGCAGCAGCTGGCGGAAGCTCGCCCGGGGGCCTTCTTCGGGGGCGCGGCGGCCACGGCCGATGCGGGCGGGGGTGGACATGCCGGTACCTCGTTCGTTCGTCGTCGGGTTCGTCCCTTCGACCGTACTTCGTGCGTGCGGCCTGTCGGGTCGCTTCGGACGGGACAAGAGAGAGGCGGATGCTGCGCGGTGGCGAGACCGCGCAGCATCCGCCCCCGTTCGGCTCTACTCCGACGCGGTCGAGCTGACCCCGAGGTTCTCGTTGTAATCGAGGTCCTTCGTCTCTTTCGACAGCAGAAGCGCGATGAAGGTCAGCACTCCCATCGCCGAGAGATAGACGCCCACGAGCCAGGGGTTGCCGCCGCCGAGCTGCCACAGCCCGAGTGCGACGATCGGTGCCAGCGCGGCGCCGAGGATCGACGACACGTTGTACGAGATCGCCGAGCCCGTGTAGCGGACGTTGGTGGGGAACAGCTCGGGCAGCAGAGCGCCCATCGGCCCGAAGGTCGCACCCATGATCATGAAGCCGAGCACGAGGAACGCCTGGGTGAGCGCACCGGTGAACTTCGGGTCGGCCTGCGGCGACAGGAAGACCGAGAAGGTGAGTCCGAACACGATGATGAGACCGGTCACCCACAGGAGCAGGCGGCGCCGACCGATCGAGTCTGCCAGGGGTCCGGAGAGCAAGGTGAAGATGCCGAAGAAGATCACGCCGATGATCTGCATGATGACGAAGTCGGTGTAGCCGAACCCGAGCCCCGGGTAGAACTGCGCGGCGAACGCCGCCTCGTCGTACGGTGCGCCGCCGTTGTTGGCCGCGGCCTGGGCCGCGGCGGCCGCCGTTTCGAGGCTGGCGGCCTTCGTGCCGTACGACAGCGTGAAGTTCGTCATCAGGTAGAACAGCACGTAGGTGGCGAGCATGATGAAGGTGCCGAGGATGAGCGCCTTCCAGTGGTGACGCAGCACGACGCCCAGCGGGAACTTGCGGATCGCACCCTTCTTCTCCGCCTTCGCGAACGACTCCGACTCGACGAGCCGCAGTCGCACCCTTCTTCTCCGCCTTCGCGAACGACTCCGACTCGACGAGCCGCAGTCGCACCCAGAGACCGACGATCACCATGACGGCGGAGAAGAGGAACGGCACACGCCATCCCCACGCGAGGAACTCCTCGGAGCGCTGACCGGCGCCGTCGGGGTGCGGCAGTGCGAAGTTGATCAGGAGGAAGACTCCGTTGGCGATGATGAAGCCGATCGGGGCGCCGAGCTGCGGGAACGTGCCGTACCAGGCGCGCTTACCCTTCGGGGCATTCTCGGTGGCGACCAGGGCCGCGCCCGACCATTCGCCGCCGAGCGCGAAGCCCTGCGCGAGGCGCATCACGAGCAGCAGCACAGCCGCCCACGGTCCGAGCACGTCGAAGGTCGGCAGGCACCCGATCAAGAAAGTGGCGACACCCATGGTGAGGAGCGACGCGACGAGCGTCGCCTTGCGGCCGAAGCGATCGCCGAAGTGGCCGAACACGACAGCGCCGACCGGACGCGCGATCATCGCGGCCCCGAAGATGCTGAACGACAGCAGAAGCGCGGTCGTGTCGTTGCCGGTGGGGAAGAAGAGGATCGGGAAGACGAGGACGGCCGCGGTCGCGTAGACGTAGAAGTCGTAGAACTCGATCGTCGTCCCGACGAGACTCGCGGCGATGACCCGTGAGCGCGGGTTCGCGGGAGCCGAGGCCGTCGGAGCGGTAGGGGATGCAGAGGTGGTCACGGAAAAGCCTGTCGGTCAACGCGGAGAGACGCTCGTTCGGCGATGCGTCGCGGTGGGCGGATGGCGGCGCGGTGTCTGCGCCGGGTTCGACGCCGGGTCACCTGTGTGCGGCGGTCTGGTCGCCGACGCACGATCTCTCATCTTACGCGCGCACGACCGCGGGGTCTGGCCCGCGGAGGCCTCATGACTCGCGCGGTGCGCGCAAGACCACTATCGTGCGGTGAGTCATCGAGTCGACGGAGAATTCGTGCACACCGCTTCGTTTCTCCCGCGCCGCGCGCTGGAAGCGGCGGCGGGGGCGGTCATCGCGGTCTCGGCATTCCTCGCCGTCGTGCTGCCGCTCGCCGTGAGCGACGCCGTCGACACGCTCGCGCAGACCGCCATCGCGACGGCCCGCGGCGCTGACGTGACGCTCACGATCGGGCTGCCGGTCACCGATGACCCGGGTGAGCAAGACCGTGCCGTCCGCGAGGCCCTGGCGTCCACGCTGGGCCCGAACGGTGCGGGCCTCACCCTCGACGTGACCCGCGCCGAGCCCGATGGCGAGGGTCTCGCGCAGTGGGTCGTGCAACCCCGCGCCGACGCGGTGACGGCCGCGGCTCTGGACGCCGTACCCGCCGCTTGGCGGCAGATGCGCGCGACGCTCTCCGAAGCGGGAGCCGACCCGTCTGACACCGAGCTCTCGGGAAGCCTCGTCCCCACGGCGCTCGCCGTATCGGGCCAGGCCGGTGCGCTGCGGAGCGCGGCGCCGATCGCTCTCGCCGCCGCCGGGGTGATCGCTGCGATCGCCGCCAACGAGATCGCTCGGCTGCTGGCGGCCCGGGGCCGGCGGCGCACGAGTCTGCTGTGGTCACGCGGTGCGCGAACCCGGCGTCTGCTGAGCGACGCGACCCTTCCGAGTGCGGTGGCCATGCTCATCGGCGCCGTCGGCGGAGCGCTCGGCGGCCTGGCGGTTGCCGGGCACCTGCCGCTCGACGTCTCGCGCGCCGCGGTGCTGGTCGTGCCCGCGTTGACGGCGGCCGTCGCCATCGCCCTCGTGGCCGCCCACGCGTATTCGTCGGTGCGTGCACTCGAGAGACCCGAAACGACCGAGCGTGTTCGATCGCGCAGGGCGGTGGGCATCACCGCCCTGCTGCTGCTGGTCGCCGCCGCCCTCTTCTCGGGGTGGCAGTTGTTGCGTCAGGGTGCCGATCCGGCTCTCGAGACCGCCGGTATCGCCCCCGTGGCTTTCCTTGCACCGGCGGTGGCTCTCGTGGCGTTCGTCGTGGGGGGCGTGATGTTGCTGGCGGTCGTGCGTCGTCCGGCCGGACGGGTGGTCGGCGCTCGCCTCGGGCCCTTCACGGCACTCTGGACGCGCGGGGCGTTTCGCCGAGGCGCGATATCGGTTGCCCCGCTGCTCGTGTGTGCGCTCGCGCTGGGGCAGTTGATCGTGGCGGCCGGGTTCGCGGGGTCGTGGACCGCGCGGTACGACGCGGTCGCCGCGTCGCGCTGGGGAACCGCGCTGCGACTCGATGCGGGAGGGCTGGGGATCGACTCCGACCTGCTTCGCGCGGTCGGGGCGCTGCCGGAGGTCGAAACTGTCGCACCCATTCGTGCCACCGAAGACTTCTTCGCGGCGCAGTCGGCGTCGATCCTCGCGCTCACGGCGCCTGCCGTGGCCGAGCTCGCCGCCGGGTCCCCTGCCCAGCGCGAGGAGTGGGCGGGTGTCCTCGCGCCGTCGACGCTGCCCGGATGGACGGTCGAGGGGGGAACCACGGTCGAGCTCACCCTCACCGGAGGGGGCTCCTCCGAGGCGATGACCGCGACGGTCTTCCTCGGTGACGAGAACGGCGAAGTGGTCGAGGTCGACAGCACGGCGGCAGACGCAGCGGGAACGGCCACGGTCGAAGTGCCGGCGGATGCTGCGCAGTGGCAGCTCTTCGCCGTGCAGGTCGCCGCACCTCCGCCGGCGATTGCCGACGGCGGCCAAGGGGGCGGCACCCGTCTCACCGTCGGGCTCGAAGCGGGCGGCCGCGTGCTTTCGGTCGCCGGATGGTCCGCTGTCACGATCGGCACCCGACCCGTCTCGCTCGATCTCCAGGGATCTGGCGCGCTCGAGGTCGTCCTGCCGCCCGGCGAGGCGGGGGCGCGGTTCTTCGCCGGATTCGACGACGGCCCGTTGCCCGTCGTGGTCTCGGCGGAGTTCCTCGAGGTTTCGGGGTTGACGCTGGGCGATCGGTTCTCGTTGTCGCTGTGGTCGGCGACCGACACCACGGTCGAGATCGCCGCGGTCACGCCGGCTGTTCCGGGCGCCGCCCGCCCGGCGGCGGTGATGATCGACGCCTGGGGGCCGCTCGTCGGCGCGCTGGCCTGGTCGGATGAGCTGCCCGCCGTCACCCAGGCGTGGATCGCCCCCGCCGACGGCACCGCGGACGCGGCCGATGCGTTGGGCGAGGTCATGCCAGACGCCGTGCGCATCGATGGCACGGCGGTCGACACCGCGCGGGGCATCGTTCAGGCCGCGCCCGTCGCGATGTGGTGGGGCGCGTGGGGAACCGCCGTCCTGGCGCTTCTCGGTACCGGGGCCGTGTCGCTCGCCGCGCGCGATTCGCTCGCCTCGGAGGCGAGAGCGTTGCGGAGCATCGGCATGCGCGCCCGCACTCGCCGCGCGGCACGCGTGGTGGAGCGCACGGCGGTCGTCGCCGCGGGCCTTCTACTCGGCGGCGTGGGCGGGTGCACGGTCGTCCTCGTCCTCATTCCCTCGCTCGTTCGAGGCGCGGCGGTCAGCGAGAACATCGGCCCGGCGCTCGCGGTGATCGATTCCACGACCCTCGCGGCCTCGATCGCCGTCTTCGTCAGCGCCCTGTCCGTCGTTGTGGCGCTCGCCGCCTCGCGAGAGCCACGACCGAGCAGACCGGGCGGTGTCGGATGAGTCGCCGACTCCGCCTCCTGTCGCACCGGATAGGCCCGCATCTCGCACCGCTCGTCTTGACGGCGGTGCTCATCGCCGTGTTGGTCGCCGGCGCTTCGGGCCTGCCTCGCGCGCTCGCGATCGCCGATGACGCGCGTGTGGCCGCCGCGCTCGATTCCACGCGTTCTTCGGCCGCCGAGATCGTCCTCGCGACCGAGTGGGCAGACGCCGAAGGTGCCGACGCGATCATCAAGTCTCTGTCGGGCGTCGCGAGGTCGTTTCCGACGCGGCTGGCCGAACCCCTCGGCGGAGCCATCGGCGGGCGGGGGTGGAACGTCGTCCTCGACGCCGTCGACATCGACGAGCCCCGGCCTGGCGGCGACGTCGTCAAGCTCCGTCTCGGCGTCGACAGTGACGCGCTCACCACCGCATCCGTCATTGACGGCAATCTGCCCGCCGCCTCGAGCAGCGGCGGGCGCCTCGAAATCGCGCTCACCCGAACGGTCGCGGAAGAGCTCGGGGTCGCGGTCGGTCACGTGTTCTCGTCGGGCGGACTCGAACTCGTGGTCGCGGGCATCGTCGACCCCGCGCCGGGCGACGCCGTGGCCAGAGTCCACCGCGCCGTGTTCCTCGACGTTGCACGAGAGCCCCTGCTGAACGGCAGCACCGTCCTCACCGCGGGGGTCTGGATCGATCCCGAGAGTCTCAGCGTCCTCGATGGATTCGTTCTTCGCGCGCAGCTGACGGCGTGGTACCAGGTGTCGGCCGAGAGCCTTCGCGCGTCCGATGTCGAGGCACTGAGCACCGAACTCCGCGCGGCGGTGAGCGGGGGCGCGACGCTCAGCAATGGGCAGAGTCTGAGCGTCACTTCGCGGCTCGCGTCGATCCTCGACCGGGTCGTCGCCGCGCAGTCGAGCACCTCGGCCCTCGTCGGGCTCCTCTCCTCCGGGGCTTTCGGCGCGATCGTCGTGGCCGCGGGGATCGCGGCGGGCGCGTTCGCAGACCGCCGGGCACCGGCCAGGAGGCTCCTCGCCGCACGGGGGGCGGGCTTCACACGGTCGTTCGTCGACGGTGCCGTCGAGACGGCTGTCGCGGTGATTCCGGGCGCTGCCCTCGGTGCGATCGTGGCGGTCGCCGCAATTCCGGGGCCGGTGGGCCCGGACGCTCTCGTGGCCCCGGTCATCGTCGCCGTTGGAGCGACCCTCGGGGGTGCGTTGCTGGCCACGCCGCTTCCTCCGGCCTGGCGGCGTCCGGTCAGGGTCGGCGCCGACATCCTCTTCGCGGTGCTGGGCGTCGGAGCCGCGGTGAGTCTGACCACCGCTCGCGGGTTCGCGGCGACGGGCGCGAGCGTCGACCCTTTCGTCGTCTCGGCGCCGGTATGGATAGGCATCGCCGGGGGCATCGGGGCGGCACGGATGCTTCCGCTCGCCCTTGTCGCCGTCGAACGAGCGCGTCGTCGAACCGCGTCTGCGGCCTCGAGCGTCGCCGCGGCGTGGGCGGCGCGGCGACCCGCGGCGGTCGCCCCGCTCGTGGCCATCGTGGTGGCGCTCTCTGCGTGCGTCTCGTCGCTGGTCGTCGGTCAGACCCTCGCCGATGCCTTGACCGTTGCGGCCCGGGATTCGGTCGGAGCCGACGCTCGCATCGTCGGCGGCGAGCCCTCGCTCGACGCCGTCCGTTCCCTCGCGGGGATCGAGAGCGCGGTCACGGTGTCGACCCTCGATGCCGCACGGCTGACCGATGACGGCAGGTCGCGCGCGGCCGAGATCTTCGCCGCCGACACCGCCGCACTGCACCCCGTGCGTCCAGACCTGCCCGTGCTGCAGCCGGGCGAGGTCGCCGCCGCCCCGTCGCTGTCGGACGCGCTGAGCGGGGCGGTCGAGATCGGCGGGGCGGGGATCGCCGCGGGCGAGAGCGAGGGAGTGGACACCGGGGGAGCGAGCACCGTCGCCCTGAGGGCGCGCATCGTCGATGCGTCGTTGCCCGTGCCCGACGGCCGGTGGGTGCTCGTCGATGACAGCACGCTCGGCGGACCGATCGTCGGGCGGTCGAGCTTCATTTTGATCCGCTTCACGAGTGATCCGCCCGCCGATGTCGCCGACCGGCTGCGCGAGATCGCCGGACCCGATGCGACCGTGCTCGTGGTCTCGGAAGAGAGGGCGGCGGGGGCAGCTCGTCCCGCCGCCGTCATGCTCACGGGGGTGCTTCTCGCCGGCGCTCTCATTCCGATTCTGCTGGCGGCACTGGCTGTCGCCGCTTCTGTCACCGCGGGTGGCGCCGAGCGCGCGCGGATGCGGGCGGTGTTGCGCCTCCTCGGACTCCCACCGCGTGGGCGGTCGCTCCCTGTTCTGTGGCAGGTGGTCCCCGTCGTCCTGGCGGGGTCCCTCGCGGGAGGCGTCGTCGGCATCGCCGTCTCCGCCCTGATCGCCTCTGTCGCCGACGTCACGCAGGTCGCGGGCGCCGACCTCGCCCTCCGCGCAGCGCCCCCGTTCCCCTGGGCGGCCGTGGCACTCGCCGTTGCGGGCGGCGCCGTCTTCCTGACCGCATCCGGTCTCCTCGCCTCTCTCCCCGGTGCGCGGCGATCCCGCCGTGCACCCGCCCGAAACGGAGCAGCTTCATGATCACGCAGCATCCGCATCTCATCGAATGCACCGACGTCGTGCGCATCTACCGGGGCGCGGGCGTCGAGGTGCAGGCCCTTCAGGGGCTGAACCTGCGGGTCGAGCGCGGAGAGCTCACTGCCATCGTGGGCGCGTCGGGGTCGGGCAAATCCACCCTTCTCGGCATCTTGTCGGCCCTCGACGTAGCCAGCGCCGGAAGCGTGAGGGTCGGCGAGCACGACTTGATGGCGATGAATGCGGCCGAGCGCGCCAAGTACCGCCGTGAGACAGCGGGGTTCGTGTGGCAACAGACCGCCCGCAACTTCATCGAGGGGCTCACGATCGTGGAGAACATCGAGCTGGCCGCGTCGCTCGCGTCAGGGGGGCGTCGCCGCCGCGCGCAGGCGGTGCACGATGTCGTCCAGCTTCTCGGCATCGCCGATGTCGCCGAACGCTCGCCCGCTCAGGTCACGGGCGGCGAGCGCCAACGGGCCGCCATCGCCGTCGGGCTCGTGAACCACCCCGAGGTGCTGTTCGCCGACGAGCCCACCGGTGAGCTCGACGAGCGCAGCTCCGAGCAGGTTCTCGCTGCGATGCGCGCGGTCAACGCCGAAAGCGGGGTGACCGTGCTCATCGTCACGCATGATCCCGACGTCGCCGATCACGTTCGCCGAACGGTGCAGATTCGAGACGGACGCACCTCGACCGAGGTGCTGCGCTCGACGCGCGTCGACGAGGGCGGGGTCGAGCGGGGTGTCGCCGAGGAGTTCGTGGTGCTCGACCGCGCAGGTCGGCTTCAGCTTCCCCACGACCAGCTCGCTCGCCTCGGCTTGCGCGACCGGGTGCGCCTCGGATTCGAGGAGAGGCATATCGAGATCCACCCCGGTACCGACGCGGCAGACGGAGACGTGCGATGAGCGGCCCGGTCGTCCGCGCAGAAGGGCTGGGCCGCACCTACGGGAGCGGGCCCACGCGGACGGTGGCGCTCGCCGAAATCGACCTCGAGGTGTACGCGGGCGAGGTCGTCGTCGTCCGCGGCCCGTCGGGGTCGGGGAAGACCACGCTTCTCACCCTGCTCGCGGGCCTCGACGTCCCCGACACGGGAACGGCATGGATCGACAAAGTAGAGCTCGGGACCGCAGCGGAGCCGGAATCGGCACGGGTGCGGACCGAGACCCTCGGGTTCATCGCGCAGGATTTCGCGCTCATCGAGATGCTGACCGCGGCCGAGAACGTCGAACTGCCGTTGCGGATCGCCCGCACCCCCGTCGCCGACCGCGACGCGCGCGTGGCCGAAGCCCTCGGCGCCGTGGGACTCACCCCGCACGCGGGCCAGCGCCCCGACCAGCTCTCGGGCGGGCAACAGCAACGCCTCGCCATCGCCCGTGCGCTCGTGCACCGCCCCCGTGTGCTCCTGGCTGACGAGCCGACGGCGCAGCTCGACAGCGCGAGTGCGCTGACGGTGATGCAGCTGATCGCCGAGCGGGTGCACCGCGAGAACATGGCCGCGGTGGTCACGACGCACGATCCCGAACTCACGCGCATCGCCGATCGGGTGATCGAGATCCACGGTGGCCGATTCGGCCCCGCCGCTCCGGCGACGTCGCGAGCAGAAGCACGAAGAAGGCGGATGCTGCGCGGAGAAGCGCCCGCGTAGCATCCGCCTCCCTTCGGGTCAGATGCCCCGCAGGTCTCGCAGCACGAGCGCAGTGCGCACCGCAGCATCCGCCGCTTCCGCGCCCTTGTCTTCTTTCGAGCCTTCGAGTCCGGCGCGATCCAGTCCCTGCTGCTCGTCGTCGAGGGTGAGCACCCCGAAGCCGACCGGGCGCCCCGCGTCGATCGCCACACGGGTCAGCCCGTCGGTGGCGGCCGAAGAAACGTACTCGAAGTGCGGGGTGCCGCCGCGGATGATCACGCCGAGCGCGACCACGGCGTCGGCACCGCCCTCGAAGGCCGCCTTCGCGGCGACGGGCAGCTCGAACGATCCGGGCACCCGCACCAGTCTCCAGTCGGCGCCGGCCGCATCGAGCACCCGTCGCGAACCCTCGATCAGACCGTCGGTGATCACGTCGTGCCAGGTGCCGGCGATGACGACGACCGTCAGCCCCTCGGCGCGCAGTTCGGTGGTGGTCGGTGCTCCTTTGCCGCTCATGAGCCGGCTCCTTCTTTCATCTTCTCGAGGGCATCGCTCAGGTCTTGCTCGGCGATGATGTGCCCCATGCGATCCCGCTTGGTCGTGAGGTACTGGTGGTTGTTCGGGCCGACCCCCACGAGGAGCGGAACCTGCTCGACGATCTCGAGTCCGAGGTGCCGCAACTGCGAGACCTTGTCGGTGTTGTTGGTCAGCAGGCGCACCCGCTCGATTCCGAGGTCGGCGAGAATACCGGCGGCAGCGGCGTAGTCGCGCGCGTCGGCCGGGAGCCCCAGTGCGAGGTTCGCATCGACCGTGTCGAGCCCGCGCTCTTGCAGGCTGTATGCGCGGAGCTTGTTGATGAGGCCGATGCCGCGGCCCTCGTGCCCGCGCATGTAGACCACGACCCCGCCCTCCTTGTCGATGGCGTCGAGCGCCGCGTCGAGCTGAGGACCGCATTCGCACTTGAGGGACCCGAACGCCTCGCCCGTCAGGCATTCGGAGTGCACGCGCACGAGCGGAGCCTCGGTCGACAGATCGCCCGAGACGACCGCGATGTGGTCGGTGCCGGTGACGCGATCCTTGTACGCGAGAAAGCGGAACTCGCCGTGCGACGTGGGCACCTGTGCCTCGGCGCGAAGACTCACCCGGCGTTTGTGCCGGTCGGTGGATGATGCCGTCGCCGGGGCGATCTCGTCGAGGTGGGCGATGAGCTGCTCGATGGTGATGACCGGGATGCTGTCGCGCTCGCCGAGCTCGATGAGGCCCGGCAGACGCATCATGCTGCCGTCTTCGGCGACGATCTCGGCGATCGCGCCCACGGGAGAGAGTCCCGCGAGCTGCATGAGCTCGACGGCGGCCTCGGTGTGCCCGCTCCGCTCGCGAACACCGCCCTCGACGGCGCGAAGCGGCAGGATGTGGCCCGGCCGGTGCACGCTGGTCGGAACCGAAGCGGGATCGGCGAGCACGTTCAGCGTGCGCGCCCGGTCGGCCGCGCTGATGCCGGTCGTGACGTTCGTGGCGGCATCGACGCTGACGGTGTACGCGGTGCCCCGAGCGTCTTGGTTCACCTCGACCATGGGCGGCAGATCGAGCCGGTCGGCCCACTCGGCGGGCATGGGAGCGCAGATGAAACCACTCGACCAGCGCACGGTCCACGCGATCCACTCCGCCGTCGCGCGCTCGGCCGACAGCACGACGTCGCCCTCGTTCTCGCGGTTCTCGTCGTCGGAGACGATGATGGGCCGCCCGGCGCGGAGCGCGTCGAGAGCCTCGGGGATGGTGGCAAGGCTCATCGGGAGCCTCCTTCGTTCGAGGATTCCGTGGGTGAGGAGAAGGCGAGCAGGCGCTGCACGTGGCGCGCCAGGATGTCGGTCTCGAGGTTGACGGGGTCGCCGGCCTTCGCCCCGCCGAGGGTTGTCGCCTCGAGGGTCTCGGGGATCAGCGACACCTCGAGCCATTGCGCCGCTTCGTCGGCGGCGCTCACGGCGCTGACGGTCAGAGAGATGCCGTCGACCGCGATCGAGCCCTTGTCGACGACGAGCGGTGCGAGGGCGGCGGGAATGCCGATACGCACGACGCGCCACTGCTCGCCGGGGCGCACCTCGAGCACCTCGCCCGTGCCGTCGATGTGGCCCTGCACGATGTGGCCGCCGAGACGCCCGTGGGCGGCGGTGGCACGTTCGAGGTTGACCGGGCGCCCCGCGGCGACGCCCGCGAGGGTCGACATGTCGAGGGTCTGCTTCATCACATCGGCGGTGAACCAGTCGGTGCCCTGATCGACGACCGTGAGGCAGACACCGCTGACCGAGATGGAGTCTCCGTGCGCCGCATCCGACACCGCTTTGGGGGCGTTCACCGTCAGGCGCACGCCGTCACCCGAGGGGGCGACCGCGGTCACCGTGCCGATCTCTTCGACGATTCCGGTGAACATCAGACGACTCCTTCAGCGGCGGGGTGGGCGACGACGAGAAGGTCGGGGCCCAGGGGTGTGACGGATGCGACATCGAGGCGTCGCTGGGATGCGATCGTGTCGACGCCCAGGTAGCGAAGGGCCGGACGGTCTCGGCCTTCGGTTCCGGAGCCCAGCAGCGTCGGGGCGACGTAGACGAGGACCTCGTCGACGAGGTCTGCGCGGAGGAATGCGGAGGCGATCGTCGGACCGCCCTCGACGAACACCCGCTGCACTCCGAGTTCGCGCAACTCCTCGAGCAGCGAAGGCGCGTTCGGGCTCTCACCGCCGAGGTTCTCGCCGGAGCGATGCAGGACGGATTTCGGATGCTGCCGCACCGCGGCGTCGTCGGGAATGGCGCGGGCGCCGAGCACGACGGGGATAGGCTGCGCGTCGTAGAGCGACCCGTCGGGCCGCCGTGCGGTGAGGGCGGGGTCGTCGGCGAGCAGCGTGCCGGTGCCCACGACGATCGCGTCGGCCTGTGCACGGCGGCGGTGCACGTCTTCGCGGGCAGCGGGCCCGGTGATCCACCGGCTGGTGCCGTCGGCGGCGGCGGCGCGGCCGTCGAGGCTCTGCGCCCACTTGACGGTCACGTGCGGACGACGCAGTCGCTGCACCGCGAGCCAGCCGTCCAGCAGCGTCCGTGCGTCGTCGGCGAGCACGCCGCCCTCGACCTCGACACCGGCGGCGCGCAGGCGCTCCGCGCCGCCGGCCGCGGGAACGTTCGGGTCGGCGATCGCGTAGACGACCCGTTCCACGCCGGCGTCGAGAAGCGCGACGGCACAGGGACCGGTGCGGCCGATGTGATTGCAGGGCTCGAGCGTGACGATCGCGGTCGCACCGCGCGCTTCACCCTCGGCGAGCTTCGACAGTGCGTCGACCTCGGCGTGCGCCGTGCCGGCGCCGCGATGCCACCCTTCGGCGAGCACGTCGCCAGCGGGGGAGAGGAGGACCGCTCCCACCTGCGGATTGACGCCTCGGGGTCCGCGCCGGGCAAGGCTCAGCGCATGGCGCATAGCCTCGAGCTCGGCGGTGGTGGCCATCGGTCTGTCTTCCTTCCGGCGAATCCGGGTAGGAAGAAGGGACAGCACGGCGTACCGTGCGTGCTTCCTCCCATCCGGACTGACGACGATCTCTCGTCGCATCACCGTCGGTCCCGGAATCCCACCGGATCAGCCCGCAGCGCCCTCTCGGGCATTGCGGGTTCGCGGACTGTCACCGCCGGTTCGGATTCTCACCGACCCCGGAGCACGTGTGTGTTGCTTGCGATTCTAGTCAACGCCCCCCGGCAGGATTCATTCCCGCCGCCCGGCGTCACTTCAGTAGCCGCGACAACCGTCGGTCGGCGAGGATCTTCCCGCCGGTCTGACAGGTCGGGCAGTACTCGAGGGAGTTGTCGGCGAAGAACACGCTCTTCACCTCGCCCCCGCAGACGGGGCACGCTTCGCCACGTCGCCCGTGCACCCGCATGCCGCGTCGCTTCGCGTCTTTCAGGTCGGCCGGAGGCTTGCCGGCGGCGGTCGTGATGGCCTCGGTCAGCGTGTCGACCATTGCGCGATAGAGGTGGTCGACCTCATCGTCGGCCAGGCTCGCAGCCAGGGCGTACGGAGACATCTTCGCGGCATGCAGGATCTCGTCGGAGTAGGCGTTCCCCACCCCCGCGATGATCGACTGGTCGCGCAGGACGCCCTTGATCTGTGTGCGGCGGCCCTCCAGCAGCGCCGCGAACGCGTCACGGTCGAAATCCGCTGCGAGCGGGTCAGGCCCGAGCCGGGCGATCCCGGGCACATCGGCGGGGTCGCGCACGATGTACACCGCGAGCGACTTCTTCGTTCCCGCCTCGGTGAGGTCGAAGCCCGACCCGTCGGCGAGCCCGACGCGCAGCGCTATCGCCGACTTCCCCGGGCGGATCACCGTCGCGGGCAGCGTCTCGTACCAGCGCAGCCACCCGGCTTTGGCCAGGTGGAAGACCAGATGGGCCCCGGCGTCGGTGGCGATGTCGACGAACTTGCCCCGCCGTTCGATGCCCGTGACCGCGGCGCCTTCGAGTGCCGAGGTCGGGGGGTCGTAGGTCTTGAGTGCCGAGATCGCCGTCACGGTCGCCCGCGTCAGCTGCACCCCGATGACGCGCCCGCGGAGAAATTCGACCAGGCCCTGAACTTCCGGCATCTCCGGCATGCGCCCATCCTCCCACGCGGGGCGGCGCCCGGGCGGGCGGGGCGTCGGGTTCCGCCCGGCTTCGCAACCGTACTCAGGCTGAAATCGCGCGCACGACGATCGGGCCCCGTGATTCCGGGGCTCAGGCCGACTCCCGCGCCATCGAGCCTGAGTTCGTGCGGCGCGAGGATGAACACGGCGGGTACGCCGAACCGGGGCGCACGCCGCGGTGCGGGCCCAGCCTCCGCACCCGATGCATCAGACGCGGCGGAGGAGGCCGATGCGGTCGTAGACGTCGGTGAGGGTGCGGTCGGCGACGGTGGCGGCGCGCCCGGCATTCTCGGCCAGCACGCGATCCAGCTCGGCCGGGTCGTCGAGCAGCTGCAGGGCACGGGTGCGCACCGGCTCGAACTCCGCGACGACCACCTCGGCCAGCCCCTTCTTGAAGTCTCCGTAGCCGCGGCCGGCGTATTCGTCCTCGAGCGAGGCGATCTGCCGACCGGTGAGCGCGGCGTAGATCACGAGCAGGTTCGACACCCCGGGCTTGGCCTCGCGGTCGAATCGAACCACGCCCTCGCTGTCGGTGACCGCGCGCATGATCTTCTTGGCGCTCTTGGCCGGCTCGTCGAGCAGCCACAGCACGCCGGCATCGGATTCGGCCGACTTCGACATCTTCGCCGTCGGATTCTGCAGGTCGTAGATGCGCGCGGTGTCGCGCTGGATCACCGGGGTCGGCACCGAGAACGTCGGCCCGTAGCGGGTGTTGAACCGCTCGGCGAGGTCGCGCGTCAGCTCGACGTGCTGCTTCTGGTCGTCACCGACCGGAACGACGTCGGTTTGGTAGAGCAGGATGTCGGCGGCCATCAGCACCGGATAGGTGAAGAGCCCGACGGATGCCGCATCCGCCCCGTTACGTGCCGACTTGTCTTTGAACTGCGTCATGCGTCCGGCTTCGCCGAACCCGGTGATCGTCGACAGGATCCACGCGAGCTCGGCGTGGGCGGGCACGTGGGATTGCACGTACAGCGTCGACCGCGACGGCTCGATGCCCGCGGCGATGTACTGCGCGGCGGTACGGCGGGTCTTCACGCGGAGCTCGGCCGGGTCGTTCGGAACGGTGAGCGCGTGCAGGTCGACGACCGAGAAGTACGCGTCGTAGGAGTCCTGCAGATCGCGCCACTGCATGAGCGCCCCGATGTAGTTGCCGATCTGGAGCGAATCGGCCGAGGGCTGCATGCCGGAGTAGAGGCGCGGTTTGGTCACTGCCCAATCTTAGAGCGGGCGGATGCTGCCCGCCCCCGCAGCAGCCCGCTGCACCCGTCGCGTCGGCGGCCGCGCGGTGCGAGGGTTCGTGACGCATGCCCGGAGCGGTCGGCCGTCGTCTCCCCGCCAGTCCCGGTGCCGGCGTCGCGGACCCTCACACCGCTCCATGGGCGTCAGAGACCAAGGGTGTAGTCGGCGACGACGGGGGCGTGGTCGCTCCAGCGTGTGTCCCACGACGGGGCGCGGCCGATGCGGTAATCGGTGACGCGCGCCGCCATCGCGGGAGTGGCGAGGTGGTAGTCGATGCGCCACCCGGTGTCGGTGTCGAACGCTTTGCCGCGGCTCGACCACCACGTGTACGGGCCGTCGACCTCGCCGGCGTGGCGGCGGCCGATGTCGATCCACCCGAGTCCCGTGCCGACGCTGCCGTCGACGCCCGTCACCGGGGCACCGGCCGCACCGAGGAAGCGGTCGAAGTACGCGCGTTCGCGGGGGAGGAAGCCGGCCTTCTTGACGTTGCCCTTCCAGTTGCGGATGTCGAGCTCCCGATGCCCGACGTTGAGGTCTCCCATCACGAGTGCGAGTCGGCCGTCGGCCGCCAGCTCGGGCAACTGCTTCTCCATGGCGTCGAGGAAGCACCACTTCGCTTCTTGCTTCGGGGTGCCGACCTCGCCGCTGTGCACGTACGCGCTGACGATGGTCACGGCCTCGCCGTCGATGTCGAAGTCGGCTTCGAGCCAGCGGCCCGCGGAGTCGACGGAGTCGGACCCGAGAGCGGTGCGGACCGCGACACTCGGCGCGCGGCTGGCGATGGCGACGCCCGCCCGCCCCTTCGCGAGCGCCTCGTCGTTGACGATCTCCCACCCGGGAAGCGACGCACGCAGGTCGTCGGCGGTGGCTCTCACCTCTTGGATGGCGAGGATGTCGGCGTCGGCGGTGGCGAGCCACTCGTTCATGCCGTTGCGGGCGGCGGCGCGAACGCCGTTGACGTTGATGGACACGATGCGAACGCTGCGAGACACGTCCGTCAGCCTAACGAAGGCCTCCGACACCGGCGCGGCGGTCGAGACCGGGGTCACACACCGTCTCGTAATGCCGCAGCCGGTTCGATCCGCGTCGCCCGACGAGCGGGGGCGAGGCCCGCGAGAAGCCCGACGAGGGCGCCGGCCGCCGCCGCCGCGAGCGCGGCGACGATGTCGATCACCGGCGTCCACCCCTGCACGAGCGAGACGACCGTCACCGCCGCGACGCCGAGCGAAGCCCCGATGAGCCCGCCCAGCAACCCGGTGATCGAGGGCTCGAGGATGAACTGCATCCGAATGTCGCGGTCCTCCGCGCCGAGTGCTCGCCTCAGGCCGATCTCTCCGGTTCGCTCGGCGACCGAGGCGAGGGTGACGTTCGCGATCCCGATTCCGCCGCCGAGCAGGGCCAGAAGGCCCAGGACGAGGAAGACGAGGTCGACGTCTGCGGTGACGGCCCGTCGCAGCTCGGAGGGGGGAGGCGGAGCGACCACCGAGAAACGTGCGGGGTCGTTCGGGTCGAGGGCGATCGGCACCTGCCGGGCGATCGTCTGCCCCGAACCGGGCGTCACGCGCAGATCGAGGGTGGCCGGTGCCCGTAGGCCGAACACCTCCTCCGCGGTCCCGAGGGGGATGATCACGCTGTTGAGCAGGATCGTCCTCACGGTCACCGCGTCGACGATGCCGATGACGGCGAAGGGGATGCCGCGGAGGAAGACCGTGGGCTGGTTGTCGACGCGGTGCACGTTCAGCCGCTCCGCGGCGCCGGACCCCAGCACCACGACGCGGTCGTGCCGGGTGGCGTGCCCGCCGTCGAACATGCGGCCCTCGACGACGTGACCCCCGACGGTGTCGAGGAGGCCCGCGCTGCTGGCAGCGATCGTCGGCGTGAACGGGGTGGGCTGCGATGGATCGTTGACCGCAGCCGTCGTCACCGACCCCGGTGGGGTGTCGATCTCGCCGAGAAGAACGGCCGCCTCCACCCCCGCGAGCTCGCGCACCCGCTCGACCGATGACCAGGGGAGCGCGGCCTCGGACGCGGGCCCCCCGGGAACCGAGCCAGCGGGCTGCACCGTCGCGTGGGTCGCCGTCACTGCATCGAACTGATTCGACAGATTCCTCGCTGACGTCTGGGTGAGCCCGATCGTCGTGACCAGCGACGCGACGCCGATGACGACGCCGACGGTCGTCATGACCAGGCGCCCGGGTTTCGCGTCGAGACCGGCGAGCACCTCCGCGACGAGGTCGGGGGCGGAGAAGCGATCGGGGTCGCGAGGCCGGTCGCGTCGCCGGGCGAACCCGCGGGGGAGCGGAAGATTGCGGATGGTCATCGGATCTCCTCGAGTCGGCCTTCGGTGATGCGGATGCTGCGCGCTGCCCGTCGGGCGACCTGCTCGTCGTGCGTGATCACGAGCAGGGTGAGGCCGTCGTGGTGCAGTTCATCGAAGATCGAGAGCACCTCTTCGGAGGTCTCCCCGTCGAGGTTGCCGGTGGGCTCGTCGGCCAGTAGAACGGCGGGCGCAGCCGCGATCGCCCGGGCGATCGCGACGCGTTGCCGCTCTCCGCCGGAGAGTACCGGCGGGAGGAAATCCGTTCGGTGGCCGAGTCCCAGCCGAGACAGGACCCGCCGTGCGCGCTCTTGTCGTTCGTGCCGGGGGGTGCGGTTGTAGAGCATGCCCATGAGCACGTTGTCGAGCGCGGAGCGGGACGCAAGCAGGTGGAACGACTGGAAGACGAAGCCGATCTCGCGGGCGCGCAGCCGGTTGCGTTCGCCCGGGTCGAGGAGCGTCGTGTCTGTACCGTCGAGCGTGTACTCGCCCGCGGTGGGCTGATCGAGTAGCCCGAGGATGTTCAGGAGGGTCGACTTTCCCGATCCGCTCGGCCCCACGATCGAGAGGTACTCGCCGCGGTCGACGGAGAGGTCGATGCCGGTGAGGGCGCGAACCTCGGTCGGGCCGCTGAATGAGCGCGCCACCCCTGCGAGGCGGAGGAGTGGCGCGCTCACTCGCCGACCACCACCCGCAGCTGCGCCGTCAATTCCGTTTCGGCAGAGGTGATCTCGACGAAACCGTCTGCGGCGAGACCCAGCTGCACTTCGACCAGCGACGTCTCGCGCTCACCATCCCGCGCGACCTCGATGCGAGAGGCTCCGTCAGGCCCTGTGCTGAGCGCGGCCACCGGTACAGCCCACACCTCTCCTTCTGTGGACTCGATCGGCACGGTGACGCGGACGTTCTGTCCGGCGAGGGCAGCCAGCTGCTGCTCGTCGCCCTGCGGGGTCACCGAGAACGTGACCCCGCCGGTGCCGGTCTCCTGTTGGTCTGCGTCGTCTTGTTCGGCGTTCGACGCGCCGTCGACGACGCTCGCGCCGATTTTCGAGATCGTGCCGGTCAGTGATGTGCCGTCCGCCAGAGTCAGCGTCACCGCGGCGCCGACCGCGACCAGCCCCGCTTCGCTCGTCGCGAGGTCGCCGTCGACGGCGAGCGTCGCACCCGACATCGTCATCGCCGACGCTTCGAGTGGTCGACCCTTCACCGCTCCGACCGTGTCGACACGGCGGGGGAGTCCGGGAACGAAGGCCACTTCGCTCGCCGGCAGGAAGACCTGGCCCTCCGCCCGGGCACGTTCGAGCCGCGCCCGTGCCTGGTCGGCGTCAGCGCGCGCCGCGTGGAGCGCCGCCGCCTCGACCCGCTCGTCGGGTTGAGCAACAGCTTCGTCTCGACGAGCCTTCGCCACCGTCAACGCGTTCTCGGCCGTGGCCACTTCCGCGGCGACGCCGCCCTCGTGTGCGGTCGCCAGGCTCGACTCCGCCTCACGCACCGCGGCGTCGGCTTCTGCTCGCTCGACGGCGCTGGCCCCGGCGCGCACGGTGCTGAGATCGCGCTCCGCGCTCAGAACGGCGAGATCCGCGGAACGGACGGCGGACTCCGCCGACGAGAGCGCATCCGCGGCATCCTCATCGGCGAGGGGTCTGTCGTAGCCCACTCGTTCGTAAAGCGCGTCGATCGCGCTCGCTGTTGCGGCGTCGAAGGTCGCGCTCGCGGCGTCGCCCGGGTCGATGCCGAGCGAGGCGAGCGCACTCTTCAGCGCCGCGACGTCGGCTCCGGTCGTTCCGACTCGGAGGTCTCGATACGAGGGAACATCGCCGGGGAGGGCGATGACGGGGCGCCCCGCGATCTCGAGCAGCACGCTCCCTCCCTCGATCGTGTCGCCCACCCGGGGCACACGTCCCGAGACTGTCGCCGTTCCCGGGAGCAGGGAGGGATCGACCGTGAGGTCGAAAGCATCGGCGAACGCCGCCGTACCCCGCGTGCGGATTTCATTCACGATGATGCGTCTTTCGATCGGAATCGTGATGGGTCCGGCCTCCACTGCGGCGGTGGCGCCCGCATCCTGCGACGAGATGACAACGGCGCTGGCGACGCTTCCGACGATCAATGACGACAGCGCGGTGGCGGCGAGAAGCCAGACCGAGCGGCTGCGCCGCAGAAGCGGAAGCCATGACCCCGTCCCGGTTCCGCTGTCATCGTCGCTCACTCGCCTTGCTCGCTCTCGGCGAGGAGGATCTCGAGCTCGGCGCGGTTCTGGTCGAGGAACGTCGTCTCCGCGGCGATCCTCACCTGTCGCATCCGCGCGTCGTAATCCGTCTCGGCGCGGCAGTCGAAATCAGCCAGCGCGACCTCGACCTCAGCGGCCAGAGCGGCTGAATCGACCTCTCCCGACGCGGGACCGTCGCCCGCCACACTGAGCGAGGTGGCGGCGTCCGACGGGGTCTTCCACCCGGGGCGGCCGCCCGCGGCCATGCAGTCAGACCAGTCCTCACTTGCCGCGATCGCGTCTGGATCGGCGGGGATGAGCTGACCCCACATCTGCTGGAGCGCCTCCGTCAACGGTTGCCACCGGTCCGCGAGCGACAGCGGTTGCTGGCCGTCCGCCGTCTCGCCGTAGCACCCGGTGAAGTCGCCCCCGTCGTTCTCGTCGCCCCAGAGCGACAGGTAGTAGGCCTCGCTTTCAGCCGCGGACAACTCGGCGACGTAGCTCGCGTTCGGGTCGGCGGCATCGACCGCGGCCTCCTTCTCCGGTGTCCATGCGTTGATGCCGTAACCGTTCTGTTCCACCCACTCGCGCGACGATGTGTCGGAACCCTGGAAGGCCTGGTCTGCCGCCACGAACGCCGCGCCCCTCGGGCTGTATTCGAATCCCGCTTCGGTCATGCACGCGGCGATGATCTGCTCGTCAGCGAGGAACTGCTGCAGGTACTCCTCATCGGAGATGCGGTTGTACAGCACGTCGAGATAGGGGTCGAGGGGACTGGGGGCCTCAGCGCCGGGGACGTCGATGCCGTCGGATGACGACGGGGTGGGGAGCGGGGCGGAAGGGCTCTCCGACTGCGTGGCGGTGCAGCCGGAAAGCAGAATCGGGACGACCAGCAATGCCGGAACGAGATGACGCAGACGGGCGCTCAGCATGGGGTTTCTCCTCGGGATGGATCCCCGGTCCGCCGGTGGAGGAGGGGATGCCCCGACGCTAAGGCGGCGTCTTACCTCGCCGCATCGCCTGTTCGGGCGTGATCCGCAGGGGCGCGTCGGCCGATCGGGCGACCGGGCGCCTCCCCTGTTCGGCCGATGCACGAGCGGTCACCGGTGCGTAACGTGGGGCGGGTGAAGCGATTGTTCCGGGCGGGTGGTTCGGCGTGGGGTGACGTGACCCTCGCGGCCGCGGCGCTGGGCGTCAGTCTGGTGATGATCTCGATCGCACTGACCACCGTCTGGTTCCCCTTCAACCCGGGCGAGTACATCTTCGTCGCCGCGTTCGCCGCCGCGTGCTGGCCGGCATCGCGCTTGGCGCCTCGACTCACGCTCCTCATCGCAGGCTGCGTGGTGGGCTGGCCGTGGTGGTGGTTCGATGTTCCGGAACTGCGGCTGCTACCGCTGATCATCGTCGCCTTCCGGTGCGCCGTTGCGGGTGTGTCGCCGTTCCTCGTGGGCGCGGTGGGTGCCGCCGGGGCGGTCACCGCGTTGATCCCCGGCGTGTGGACGTCCGTGAGCAACCTCGCCCAAGGTTACGAATCGGTTCTCATCGTCGTCGACCCGTCCCGCCTGATCATGACGATCGTCGTTTTCGACGTCGTCGTCGTACTGGGATACACGATCCGGGTGCAGCGGCGCTCGGCGACAGAACTCCGGGATCGCAACGAGCAGCTCGTCGCACTGCGTGACGTCGACAGGGAGCGAGTCGCAGAACAGGTGCGCACCGCCATCGCGCGCGACATGCACGACGTCGTGGCTCACCACATCAGCGCGATGGTCATCCGCGCGCAGGCGGCCGACCGAGTAGCCGAGGTCGACCCCGGCCAACTCCGCGGAGCCGTCCGGGCCGTCGCCGCCGAGGGGAGCGAAGCGCTCGCGTCGATGCGACGTCTCGTCCACGTGCTCAACGAGAGCGACCACCGTGCGGCGGTCGACGACCGCCCGTCTTTCGGTGAAGCGGTCGAGCGGATGGCCGCGCGGCTCCGTGACGGCGGCATCGAGGTCGACGTGGCGTCGGATACCGGTGGTTCGCCGGAGTTCGTCGAGGCGGCCGTCCTGCCGATCATCCAGGAGGCGCTCACGAACGTCATGCTGCACGCGGACGCCACCCGCGTGACCGTCGCGCTCGCCCCCCGTGGGCACGACCTCGAGCTGATCGTCTCCGACGATGGCCGTGCCGGCTCTTCTCCAGGAACGGGCGGTGGGCACGGGGTGCGGGGCATGAGTGAACGAGCGGCGGCGCTCGGGGGTTCGCTCACGTCCCGCCCGCATCCCGACGGCGGTTGGCAGGTGCGCGCGCGGCTTCCGCGGAATCCCGCGCCGGCGCGCTCATGACGGTCGAGCGCACCCGTGTCGTGGTCGTCGATGATCAGCCCATCGTCTCAGCGGGACTCAAGATGATGATCGATGCCGAGGCCGACATGGAGGTCGTGGCGACGGCGGGAGACGGAGCGGCTGCGGTCGAAATCTGCCGACGATCCACCCCCGATGTGGTGTTGATGGACATCCGCATGCCGGTCATGGACGGTATCGAAGCAACCCGCCGCATCTTGGCACAGGGGTACGCGTCAGCTGTCCTCATGATCACGACCTTCGGGGACGAAGAATATGTCTTCGAGAGCATGAGAGCCGGCGCGTCCGGGTTCATCCTCAAAGACGCCGGCGCTGACCTCATCGCCGCCGCATTGCGCAGCGCGGTACGCGGCGACGCCCTGATCGATCCCAGCCTCACCCGGGCACTCCTCGCCCGTCACGCGCGCACCCACCTCACCGGCGTGCCGTCCGGCGACGTGGCCTCGCAGCTGAGTGCCCTCAGCCCCCGCGAACGAGAGGTACTCGCGGCCGTGGCTCAGGGGTGGTCGAACCGGGAGATCGCCGCACGGTTGACGGTCACCGACGCGACGGTGAAGACGCACCTGAGCAACCTCATGCCGAAGATCGGTGCGCGCAGCCGCGCAGCCGCCGCCGCCTTCGCCTACGAGAGCGGCTTTCTGCGCCCGTCGTGGATGGACGACTGACAGAACCGCCCGTCAGTCCAGCAGCACATCCGAGCGGTGCGCCGGTGCGGCGGCGACCAGCGCGGCGAGCTCTTCGCGAAGACGCCGCACCTCGCGTCCGGTCCACCAGCGCGAGTACCAGGGGGCTTCCGCCCATTCGTCTTCGGCGTCACGCAGCCGCAACTGCGCCGCCGTGACGAGGGCCGCGTGTTCTTCTGCGCGGCGTTCGTCCGCCGATAGGAGCGACAGGCCGCGGTCGCCGGCGGCCACGGCGATCCACGCGGCCGCGACGAGGATCACGATCCCGTTCAGGCGGAACCACAGCAGGAACCCGATGAAGATCGCGAATGTCGCGAGCAGCGGATTGGTCGGCGAGTAGACGAACAGAAAGCCCGCGCCGATCTGCAGCAGCACGATCGCGCCCCCGCCGAGGAGGGATCCCGACCAGATGCGTCGCCAGGTGAGGGAGGCACCGCTGAGGAAGCGGAACATCGACGCGAGCGCCAGGGAGTTGAGCCCGAACGCCACGACGAGCGACAGCAGGCGCGTGGCGGTTCGCACCCAGACCGACTGGCCGTCCCATCCGAAGAGCGAGGAGATCAGCTCGATCGCGCCCGACGAGATGAGGCCGAGCAGGGCTCCCGCGATCAGGGCGACACCGAAGAGAACGGCGGCGGCGAAGTCCCGCGCCTTGAGCAGCACGTAGCTGCGGCGGTCGAACGGCAGGCCGAACGTGTCGCGCACGGCGCGGCGGGCGTAGGTGACGAATCCTATGGCGGTCCAGATGACGACCACGCCGGCGATCAGACCGGTCACGGTGAGCAGGCCCGTGCTGCCTTCCGCCACGGCTTGAACCGCCTCGGGTTTCACCAGCCCGTTCTCACTGATGATCTGCGGGATGTAGCGATTGATCAGGCCGATCAGGGCCTGCACCGCCGCCTCGCTGCCGCCGAGCCAGAGACCCGCGGCGGCGAAGGCGAAATAGATAACCCCGAAGATCGCGAAGAGCGACTGGTAGCTGATGCCGGCCGCGAGGAGAAACCCGTTGTGCTGCAGAAAGTGGCGCCACACGCGCACCGGAAACCAGGCCAGGGTCTTTCTTGTGAGCCGTGTGGCCTTCTCGATCGGCTCATCGAAGCGCTCGCGGAGCCCGTGCGGGCGCTCCTCCGATGCTTTCGACCCCGTCACCGGCTCAGACTATCGAGTGGCGTCCGGCAGACGGATACAGCCCGCTCTCCGCGAGCATGGTGTCGCCTCAGCGTGTCAGCGGCCGCCGCGAAGAACGGCCTGCTTGACCTCGGCGATGGCCTTGGTCACCTCGATGCCGCGGGGGCATGCCTCTGAGCAGTTGAAGGTCGTGCGGCAACGCCAGACGCCCTCTTTGTCGTTGAGGATGTCGAGGCGCACGTCGGCCGCGTCGTCGCGCGAGTCGAAGATGAAGCGGTGCGCGTTGACGATGGCCGCGGGACCGAAGTACTGACCGTCGGTCCAGAACACCGGGCACGATGAGGTGCACGCGGCGCAGAGGATGCACTTCGTCGTGTCGTCGAAGACCTCGCGGTCGACGATCGATTGGATGCGCTCCTTGCCGGGCTCGGCCTTCGTCTTCGAGATGAGGAACGGCTGAACGTCACGGTAGGAGGCGAAGAACGGCTCCATGTCGACGATGAGGTCCTTCTCGAGAGGAAGACCCTTGATGGCCTCGACGTAGACCGGCTGCGAGATGTCGAGGTCTTTGATCAGCGTCTTGCAGGCCAGACGGTTGCGGCCGTTGATGCGCATCGCGTCGGAGCCGCAGATGCCGTGCGCACACGAGCGGCGGAAAGACAGCGAACCGTCGACCTCCCACTTGATCTTGTGCAGGGCGTCGAGCACGCGGTCCGTCGGGTACATCTCGACGTCATAGTCGACCCAACGCGGTTCGGCGTCGACCTCGGGGTCGAAGCGACGCACGTTGAACGTGACGATGAACGACTGGATGCCGGTGTCGACCGGAGACTCTTCGACCCCCGACGGGGCATTGGTCGTGTCGATGACTGTCGAAGCCATGGTCAGTACTTCCTTTCCATGGGCTGGTACCGCGTGATGACCACGGGCTTCCAGTCGAGGTCTATGTGGTCGGAGGCGAACGACGAGTGGGGGTCGCCCGTCAGGTACGCCATCGTGTGCTGCATGTAGTTCTCGTCGTCGCGCGTCGGGAAGTCGTCGCGCATGTGACCACCGCGGCTCTCTTTGCGATTGAGAGCGGAGTAGACGACGACCTCGGCGAGGTCGAGCAGGAAGCCGAGCTCGACGGCCTCGAGCAGGTCGGTGTTGAAGCGCTTGCCCTTGTCGTCGACGTGGATGTTGTTGAACCGCGTGCGCAGGTCTTCGATCACGGTGAGCATCCGCGTCAGCGACTCCTCGGTGCGGAACACCTGGGCGCCCTTGTCCATCTCGTCCTGCAGGGTCTTGCGGAGCACGGCGATGCGCTCGGTGCCCGGGTTGGCGCGCAGGCCCTCCATGAGCTCGCGCACTTCCTTCGACGGGTCTTCCGGCAGCGGCACGAACTCCGCGGTCTTGACGTACTCGACCGCGTTGCGGCCTGCGCGCTTGCCGAAGACGTTGATGTCGAGCAGGGAGTTGGTGCCGAGCCGGTTCGACCCGTGCACCGAGACGCACGCGCACTCGCCGGCGGCGTAGAGGCCGGGGACGACGGTGGTGTTGTCGGCGAGCACTTCGGCCTTGACGTTGGTCGGGATGCCGCCCATCGCGTAGTGCGCGGTGGGCATCACGGGAACGGGTTCGACGACCGGGTCGACACCCAGGTAGGTGCGCGCGAACTCGGTGATGTCGGGGAGCTTCGTCTCGAGCACCTCGGCGCCGAGGTGGGTGCAGTCGAGCAGCACGTAGTCGCGGTGGGGGCCCGCGCCGCGGCCCTCCGCCACCTCTTGCACCATGCAGCGCGCCACGATGTCGCGAGGCGCGAGGTCTTTGATGGTCGGGGCATAGCGCTCCATGAACCGCTCGCCCGAGGCGTTGCGAAGGATCGCTCCCTCGCCGCGCGCACCCTCGGTGAGGAGGATGCCGAGGCCGGCCAGGCCGGTCGGGTGGAACTGGAAGAACTCCATGTCTTCCAGGGGCAGGCCCTTGCGCCAGACGATCCCGACGCCGTCACCCGTGAGGGTGTGCGCGTTCGAGGTCGTCTTGTAGATCTTTCCGAAACCGCCGGTCGCGAAGATGACGGCCTTCGACTGGAAGACGTGCAGCTCGCCGGTCGACAGCTCGTAAGCGACCACGCCCGCGACCTGCGTCGCGCCCGCGTCGTCTTTCACCGTGATGAGGTCGAGCACGTAGAACTCGTTGAAGAAGTTGATGCCCAGGCGCACGCAGTTCTGGAACAGCGTCTGGAGGATCATGTGGCCGGTGCGGTCGGCGGCGTAGCACGATCGACGCACGGGGGTCTTGCCGTGATCGGCCGTGTGCCCGCCGAAGCGACGCTGGTCGATCTTGCCGTCGGGCGTGCGGTTGAAGGGCAGACCCATGTTCTCGAGGTCGATGACCGCGTCGATCGCCTCTTTCGCGAGGATCTCCGCAGCATCCTGGTCGACGAGGTAGTCGCCGCCCTTGACGGTGTCGAACGTGTGCCACTCCCAGGAGTCCTCTTCGACGTTGGCGAGGGCTGCCGCCATGCCGCCCTGCGCGGCACCGGTGTGCGAACGCGTGGGGTAGAGCTTCGAGATCACCGCGGTCTTGGCACCGGGGCCCGCTTCGATCGCAGCGCGCATTCCGGCACCGCCGGCGCCCACGATCACGATGTCGAACTGGTGGTAGTGCACGCCGTCTCTGATGACGGAATCCGAGGTGGTCTGAGTGCTCACGAAGAGATGCCTCTGTTATCGGGGGAGTGCGGGCGAGGGAAGGTGAGGGTCATGCCGCGAGGCACGAATCCCACAGGATGCTGGATTCGGTGACGCCGATGCAGGGGTCGAAGGTGAAGACCACCAGGGTGCCGAGCAGAATGAGGAACCCGGCCGAGATGAAGAGCGATGAGACCAGGATGCGGCGGATGAGCGGCGTGGCGACGTAGTCGTTGACGATCGTGCGCATGCCGTTCGCGCCGTGGATGAGAGCGAGCCACAGCATCGCGACATCCCACCACTGCCAGAACGGCGAGGCGAGCTTGCCGGCGACGAAAGCGAAGTCGATCTGGTGGATGCCGTCGTTGGTCAGCAAGTTCGAGAACAGGTGACCGAAGATGAGAATGATCAGCAGCACGCCCGAGGCGCGCATGTAGATCCATCCCCACTTCTCGAGGTTGAAGCCCTTCTTGCGGACGTACGGGCTGCGCGGCGCGGCGAGGTCGGCGGTCGTCATCACTCACCGCCCATGTTCGAGAAGACGTTGATGAGGTGTCGCGGCGCGAAGCCGAGCATCGTGACCACCCAGAGTCCGAGCACACCCCACCAGAGCTGACGCTGGTGGCGGGTGGCCCACGACCACATGTCGACCGCGATGATCCGCAGGCCGTTGTAGGCGTGGTAAGCGATGGCCCCGACGAGGGCGACCTCGCCGAGACCCATGATCGGGTTCTTGTACGTGCCGATGACGGCGTCGTACGCCTCGGGGGAGACGCGGATCAGCGCCGTGTCGAGGATGTGAACGAGGAGGAAGAAGAAGATGGCGATACCGGTGATGCGGTGGAGAACCCACGACCACATCCCCTCGTTGCCGCGGTAGAGCGTGCCGCGAGGAACTTTCGAGGTGGTCTCGGCTATCGACGGTGTGACGCGTGCAGGTGCTGACACGGTCGTCCTCCCTGATCGAACACGGTTTCGGGGCTGATCGATGCCCCCGTCGGGGCGACCCCGGACGGCGCGCGAGCGCCTCGCAATTCTATTCGGCGGTCTCGACGCGCGCCCCTAAGGCCCACCTAAGTCTCTCGATATCGAGAGAAAGACGACGGCGTGGGAGCGACCTCGACGATGGGCGTCGCGCGGGCTCACCGCTACCCTGAGCGCATGGCTTCTCACCCTCTCGATGACTTCTATGCCGTGATCCCTGCTGGGGGTATCGGTAGCCGGTTGTGGCCGCTCTCGCGCGCGGAGGCCCCGAA
>NZ_JBIGII010000010.1:0-81549 GCF_043556445.1 Microbacterium shimangi | reverse complement strand
TTCGGGGCCTCCGCGCGCGAGAGCGGCCACAACCGGCTACCGATACCCCCAGCAGGGATCACGGCATAGAAGTCATCGAGAGGGTGAGAAGCCATGCGCTCAGGGTAGCGGTGAGCCCGCGCGACGCATACGGGTCGGATTGCATTGATGGCCCCGGAAACCGCTAGTTTTGCATTGCACGTTCACGCTGATCCAGTGCTGCCCGGGAAGCTCCGCACCGGCAGGGCTACCGAGCCTGAGAGGCCCGATATGCGCCGTTGGTTGAGTCCGCCCGAGCAGGGTGTCAGGCCCGAGATCCAGGGGTTGCGTGCTGTCGCAGTCATGCTCGTCGTCGTCTACCATCTGTGGCCGGATGTGCTTCCCGGTGGTTACGCGGGCGTCGACGTCTTCTTCGTCATCTCCGGATTCCTCATCACCGCGCATCTCCTCCGGGAGGTGGAGAAGACCGGCAGGGTGCGGCTGACCGCCTTCTGGGCGCGCAGAGCGAGACGTCTTCTTCCTGCCTCGCTCTTGGTGATCGTGGTCGCCGCGATCGGCACCCTGGTGTTCGTTCCGATCACGTTCTGGCGAGACTTCTTCATGCAGTCGGCGGCCGCCATCGTCTATGTGCTGAACTGGCTGCTCGCGGTGGACTCCGTCGACTATCTCGGTGCCGAGAACAACGCTTCTCCGGTGCAGCACTACTGGTCGCTGTCGGTCGAGGAACAGTTCTACCTCGTCTGGCCTCTGCTGATCCTTCTCGCCATTCTGTTCGCGGGGAAGCGGTTCTCGCGGCGGCGGGCGATTGCGGTCGTGCTCGGTGTGACGACCGTCGTCTCGTTCGGGATTTCTGTCGTCATGACCATCCGCGAGCCCGCCATGGCGTACTTCGTCACGCCGACTCGGGCGTGGGAGTTCGGAGTCGGCGGGCTGCTCGCTTTCCTGCCCGCGATCGCGTCGATGACGCTGCGCGCAGTTCTGGGCTGGGCAGGGGTCGGTGGCATTGTCATCACCGGCTTCTTCTACAACGCGTCCGTGCCGTTTCCTGGCTACACCGCACTTCTTCCGGTGCTCGCGACGGCAGCGGTTATCTGGGCAGGTACGACCGCACAGGTGTGGTCCCCGGCGCATCTTTCGCGCCTCCGCCCGGTCCACTACCTCGGTAACGTTTCGTACTCCCTCTATCTGTGGCACTGGCCGTTGATCGTGATCGCACCCTACGCACTCGGCCGGCCGCTGAACCCCTTGGATCCTTGGATACTTCTCGCGATCTCGGTTCTTCTCGCAGGACTCACGAAACGGTTCGTAGAGGACCCCGGTCGCTCTATTCGTGCTCTGACCGAGCGGAAGCCCCGAGTCAGTCTCATCGTGACCGCGGCTGCGATGGTGATCGCGCTGGTCCTGCCGCTGGCAGGTTGGGGAATCGCGCGGGCGGAGAGGATATCCGAGCAGGCGACGACCAAGGCGTATCTGGCCGGAGACGAAGAGTGCGTCGGAGCGGCGGCGCTCTCTGACCCGTCCTGCGGCGAAGGGGACGGGCTCGGTGACCTGCTGCTACCGGGTCTTGCCTCTCTCAAGCAGGACAACGGCGGGGCGTATGCGTGCTCGAACACCGAAACCTTGCAGGGCACGATGCGCACCTGTTCGTACGGCTCGGAGAGAGACGATGCCCTCCGCGTGGCGATCAACGGCGATTCTCACGGGGCGATGTTGCTTCCCGCGCTATTGCCCCTCTTGGAAGAGCGGAATTGGCGCCTCGATACCTACATCGGCCGAGGATGCACGTGGACGACGGCGGATCTTGACACGCAATGCGCCGCGTACCGCGTCCTTCTCCAAGACCGCTTCCTCGAAGAGAAATACGACGTCATCGTGACTACCGCGTTCCGCGGTCGTGAGACGACCGCCCAGCGAGCCGATCTCGTGGCGAGTGCGCGCGCCGAGGCATGGTCGCCGGTCATCGACGGAGGCACAGCAGTCGTTGCTGTAGCCGACAACCCGCTGGTTCCCGATGAGATGACCGACTGCGTCATCGAGCATCCGGAGAGCGCGTTGCGGGGCGACGCCTGCACCATCGACAAGGACCAGGCCTACGAGCGCCCTGACTCCATGGCGACAGCCGTGGAGTTGGAGCCGCGCGCGCACCTCGTCGAGACGGATGACCTGTACTGCGTGCTGGACAGCTGTCCGATGGTGATCGGGAACACGATCGTGTATCGGGACCAGCACCATCTGACGGCCTCCTACTCCCGAACGATCGGCCCGTCGCTGGCTGACCGGATCGAGGAGGCAGTGGGGATCGGGTGAGTGTGATTCCGTCTCCGCCCCGAAATAGTGGACTGTTAGGGTGAGCGCGTCGTCTCAGCCGTTACCCCCGCAGTGCACGCATGGAACGAGAGCTTGAGGATGTTGAAAACGAGACCTCCCCGCCCTACGGGCCCGCGCAGCTGCCCGCGGAATGGCTGCGATTCCGAGCGTGGTTCCGAATGACCCGGACGTCTGTCTCCGTGGTCATTCCCACGATCGGCCGGCCCGAGATCGTGAGGGCGATTCGGAGCGTGAGGGCACAGCGTGGTTTCGACGTAGAGGTAGTGGTGGTCAACGACCATCGCGATCAGTCCGCCACCGACGGGTTGGACGCCGATCGCGTGCTCTGGACCGGGGGAGGGCGGCGGGGTGGCCATGCGAGAAACGCGGGAGTCGACGCGACCTCCGGCGAATATGTGACCTTCCTCGATGACGACGATGAGTGGCTTCCGTCGAAGCTGTCGGATCAGATGAAGATCCTCGATTCGGCGGCAGACCCGAGCCGGGTCGTCGTCAGCGGACGCCATGTCCACACCGCCGAGAAGACCGGGGCCTCCTCCCGCCCGGGTCCCGATCACCTCATTGCACCGGGCGAACCGGTCGATGCCTATCTTTTCCGCCGCCGGCGTCCCACGGTCGGGAGAGCGTCCATGTACACGTCGACACTGCTGTGCAGCGGCGCTCTGGCGAGAGAGGTGCCGTGGCGAGAAGACCTCCCTCGTCACCAGGACTGGGACTGGCTCGTTCGCGTCGGCGAGGTGAACGGTGTCACGTTCGCGCACGCCCCCGAGGTTGTCGCGCGCATTCAGACCGGCTCGGCGCGGTCGATCTCATCGGGGGCCGATTGGCAGGCGTCGAAGTCATGGGCCGACGAAACATTGACCGATGACGCGGTCTATGTCGATTTTCTCATCGGCCAGACTCTCCGATACGCCCTCAACGCACGGTCGCAGAGCGGGGTATCCGAAGTCTTGAGGGCCGTTCGCCGCAAACGTCGATTTCCCGCTGTCGGCCCGCTCGCCCTGGGCCTCGCGGGAGTCGTCCCGCGGTCCCGCTTCGAAGGTCTGATGACGCGAGCACGAAGGGGCGCGCCATCGTGAGCGTGCCCCGCGGGTCGGCCTTCGCGTCCTCTCCGGAGGGGGATCTCCCCGTGCCGGACAACCATCGCCGGGAGCCGTTGATGGGGTGGGCCGCGTGCCGATAGGACTCCTGATCGCTGCGGCCGTCGTTGGGTTCGTCGCTGTGTGGCACTTCAAGGGCGGCGCATCGGCGGCGGTATTGGCGATGCTGGGCGGCTGCGCGCTCGCACCCATCACGCTGATGTCGTGGGGCGAGCCGACGACCATCGCGGCCATGGCCGCTCCCACGATCACCTTCACCACCTACCACCTCGCTCTTGTCGGGGCTCTCATCGCGTTGCCCACGCAGGCCTTGCGGAACACACCTCCTGTCTTCTTCCTCTTCCTCATCGCTGTCGTCGTTCTCACCGTGGCCCGCGACCTCGTGGCTCCGCACACCGTCAGTGGCATGGTTCAGTGGGCGAGCGCGGTGGCTGCGTGGGGGGTTGGCGGCGCGATCGCCGAAGCCTCGCACCGCTCCCACCGGCCCACTGAGAGGCTGATCGCCCTCGCAATCGCCGTCGTTGTGGGGTGGCACGGAGCGGTCGTCGCGCTTCAACTGTTCGGCGGACGCGCAGTGAGGTCGATTGAGGTCGGCGCATCAGAAGTTGCGCGCGTCAGCGGCCTCGCCGGTGCGTCGGGGAATGTCGGCAAGATCATGTTCTGCCTCATCTTGATCCTGTTGCCGGTGACCCGGTCAGCCGACCGTCTCGCGCGGCGAGTAGCGATCGCCACCATTGTGGTTGCCGCCCTGCTGACCGGGCTGAGTTACAGTCGCGCCAACACGGTCGCCATTGCGGCCCTGCTGGCGATCTGGCTGTTGCTGGGCGCCGGAATCACCCTCGCGAAGCGAATTCTGATTCCCGCGGTCGCAATCGTGCTGGCGTTTCCGATCATCGACACCCTGGTCTTGCGCAACGAGTACGACCCCGACGGCGGATCTCGTCCGATCTTGACCGAGACAGCGCTCCGTCAGATCTCCGAGACGCCCTGGTTGGGGGTCGGAACGAACAACTACCTGAACTACGTCGGGCAATACGATCTGCTCACCGCTGGCGGCTTGCCGGTGCACTCCGCGGTTCTTCTGGCGATAGCCGAAGTCGGAATACTCAGCTTCGCGCTCTTCCTGGTTCCGTTGGTGGCGGCGGTCGTCTACTCGATTCGCAACGTCGGCAGGAGTTCCCCCACCCGCAGCTATGCGCTGGCGCTGATTGCGGGATCCCCCGGAATCGTGGTCATCGCCACGACCGGTTGGGGGTTGATCAGGGGGCAGTTCCTCGTGCTCCTCTTGTTCGCAATCGGGTACCTGGTCAGCGCTCAACGTGCTCGTTCTGAGGGCGACAGACAACTTTCCGCACCGGCCCGGCCGGGCCGTGCGCGCATACGAACGACAGGACTTTCCCATGCCTCCTGAAAAGCTGCGCGTGCTCGAGGTTGTGAACCCGCCGGACGGAACGACTCGGTACATCGATCAGGTGGTCGAGTTCGCCGACGATGACATCGAGTTCTCGTACATCTCCCCGCTCAAGATGGCGCGGATGAACTACGACGTCGTGCATTTTCACTGGCCGGAGATGATCCTGCGGCACAGGATCACGCTTCTCGAACGCGCGAAGTGTCTGGTGTTCGACCTCTGGGTTCGGGCGCTCCGCTGGCGTCGTATCGGTATTCTCCGAACGCTGCACAATCTCGAGCCGCACGATGGGGTCACACCCGTCGTGCAGCGTTCACTCCGACGTCTCGACGATGCCACAGACGAGTACGTCACCATCAACACGACGACGGAGGCGCGGTCGAACTCCACGTACATTCCTCACGGCCACTACCGTGACCGTTTCGCCAACCATGAGAAGCCGGACGCTCAGCGCGGGCGCCTCCTGTACGCCGGTCTCATTCGCCCGTACAAGGGTGTGGAGACACTTCTCGATGCGTTCGACGGGATAAATGCCTCCGATGCCTCATTGCGTGTCGTGGGGAAGCCGACGCCGGAGTTCCGGGGTCTCATCGAAGAGAAGGTAGCCGCAGACCCGACGCGCTTGTCGGCCCGTCTCGAGTTCGTCCCCGACGAAGACTTCGTCGGGGAGATCCGTTCTGCCGAACTGGTGTGCCTGCCCTACCGTGAGCTCCACAATTCCGGGATGATGCTCGTGGCGCTTTCGCTCGATCGACCCGTCCTCGTCCCAGACACCCCGTCCACCCGTGCCTTGGACGAAGAAGTGGGGCCCGGTTGGGTCATCCGCTACCACGGCGACCTGGACGCCGCGGGACTGGATGCTGCACTTGCCACGGTTCGATCGGGGTCGCGATCGTCAGCGCCGAAGCTCGATCGGCGCGATTGGCAGCTCGTCGGCGCGGCCTACTCCGCGGCGTTTCGCGAGACCCGGGACATTGCCCGTCGCCGCTGACGCTTCGGAGTAGACCGACGAGCGGCTGTTATGGCCGCCGGAGCGGGGCGAGTTCGGCGGGAGACTGCGCCGTCGCCAAAGAAGACAAGGCACGCTGAGTGTGACGGATGCTGCGGCGCGCCTCCTCGATCGCCGAGACCAGTTCATCGCGCCAGTTCGTGATGTCTGACGTGGTCACGCGTCGAAGCTCTGCTGCGGTGCGGCCCTCGCTTGCGCCGGGGTATGCCAATCCCACGGCAGTGAAGTGCGTATCGATCTTTCCTCTGGACGACTCGACCCATCCGAGTGGAACGGCTCCCTCTGTCGCCCCGATGACCAGTCCGTGCAGTCGATCGCCGACAACGAGCAAGCTCTCGCGATAGACCTCCCGGATTCGGAGCTCCTGGCTGACGTGATCCGAGGCCGGGTCCCATTCGATCACTTGCGCCTCCAGCACGGCCGCGACCTCGTGGGCCCGATCGGTGTCCTGTCGCACCTGCACGACGACCACGGGGCGTAGCCCGAGGTCGGCGCAGAGGTCGCGCGCCCATCTGAACCATTCATCGCTGGGGAGGGCGCGGTCGCCGCGGAGCACGAAGGCGCAGAGGGGACGCAGCGCGTCATCCCAGTTCGCGGTCGGTGAGCCCTCCGCGAAGCCCCAATCGGGGCCCACCGCCCGTCGGGCTGAAGTCTGGACCGACCGAGGTTCGCGCCACTGGACGTAATCGAGGTTGCGACCGGCCCATCGGTAGGGGATCGACAAGAGCTTCCGCTCGGACTGCGGGACGGAAACGCCCACCCAGATCGTCGCACCGCCGCGCAGCCGTACGAGCTGGGCGGCGATGAGGAGGAGCGCCAACAGTGCCGCCCCGCTGGGGCGCACACGGAACTCGCCCGCATTGAGGACGAGCACGGTGCGTCTCCGGACCGCACTCGCGAGGAGTCGGACGTACCACGACGCGAACCGGCGGTGGAGATCGGTCTCGGTCGGCAGTGCGAGATTCGTCAGGAAGTCCGGAGTGCTCTTGTTGATCCACAGGTGCAAGGGGCCGATGAGGCTCAATGCGGCGATGTAGGGCCGACGCAGCAGCGAATCACCGACGTTCGTCCGCTCACCGGTGATCCAGGCGTAAACCGTGGGACGCGAGCTCACTTGGTCGCCCCCCGAGCCCGCCAAAGATCGGCGGGGAAGGCCGCGAGGAGCGCCTCAGGATCCCATTCGGTCAGGGGCGGGGCGGCTTCGGCCTCCAAGCCCGCCTCCCAGCTGTCTGAGGGAACCGGCATCCGACGGCCCGTTCCTTCGTAGTAATCCTCGTACTTGAAGGGGCGCTCCTTCGAAGACGTCACCAGCACGGCCGGAACGTTGTAGGCCTCGGCGATAACGATCGCGTGCAAGGAGCTCGCCACAACGCGTTCTGCCGAAGCGAGGATTCGGATCTTCTCGAGCGGGTTTCCCCGCGGGTCGACCGCGGAGGACGGCCAGCTCCGCGCATCGTTGTAGTTCGGCATGAGGACGACTCCGCCTGTGCCTCGCCGGATCCCCAGTTCCTCGTCGCTCCATAGGCGGGGGATCAGCAGTGCCGGATCGCCGAAGACGTTCGGCACCTCGTTGCCGAACGAGCGCAGCACCTCCGCGGTCAGAGGCCCCCTGACGGCGCGCACGTCCATGACCGGAAACTGAGCGAAGTCAACCGATTTGCCGTTGATGCCCGAGCCCCAGACGACATCGCCGGCGTGCCCGAGGCGCATGATCGAACCGACCGCGAGCAGGCGAGGGCTCTTACCGATCTGTCGCCCGAGTGAGAGTTGGTCGTGCAGGCGACGCACGATCAGGGGCCCCAGGAGGTCGCCGAAGTTGTTGAACCCCTTTCGGCTCGGGACCCATCGTGAGACCGGCCCCTTGCCGTGTCGTCCCCACCGCTTCGGGTTCCAGTGCACAATTTCGGGCATCGTTACTTTCCTCGTTTCCGCTTGAGCAGCGATCGAATCTGGGTGCGAAGGGCCTGCTGGCTCTCCTGGTCGGCGAAGAGATAGTTCAGGAGAGCGCTCAGGGCGAATCCCAGCACGCCGAGCGGAACGGCGAAGAGCCAGAAACTGTGGGGGACCGTCGCCCACGGCGTCGTCTGCAAGTAGGCGATGGCGAGTACCGCGGGGCCGACCGCGAGGGCACATTTCACGATCTGCCACACATATCGCCACACGGGCAGGGTGATGTACCGATGGAGAGCGACGAGGCGGATGGGCCAGGTCGTGATGCGGGCGAAGCGCGAGAAAGCGATGCCTATCAGTCCGAGGGGCGCGAACACGAAGACCAGAGCGATGGAGATCACGTTCTGTATGACCGCGAGACCGAGGGCTGCAGCCGCATGGCCGGTGCCCACGAGAGCCGACCGGTCGAACATCGCGATGGCCGCGAACGCCCAGCCCCCCGCCATGATCCAGATCAGCGGAATCGCTGCGTCCCATCCGGGACCGAACAGGAACGGGACGATCTGCGGCGAGAGGACTGCCACGAGTGCGAAAACCGGGAAGCTCAGCGTAGCGGCCGCGAAAGTGAGCTGTCGGAAGATGCGACTCACCCGACCCAGATCGTCCTGGGCGCGGGAGAAGGTCGTCAACGAGACTCGAGTGATCACCGAACTCGCCAACTCCTGAAGCATCACCCCGAGTCTCTGGGCGAGCGAATAGATGCCGAGGTCGGTGGTGGAGAAGAGCACCCCGACCACCAATTTGTCCGCTTGGGACTGGATGGCGTCCAGCAGTTCGATTCCGAGAAGGCTGACGCCCGTGCGCCACAGCGATTTGAGGGACGTCAGAGAGTAGGTGAGTTGGGGGCGCCACGAGGTCGATGTCCACAGCACGATGACTGCCGCTGCCGCCTCGGCGATGGCCTGTGCGACGAGGGCCCAGACTCCCGCGCCGAGGAGGGCGAGAGGGAGGGCGATCGCCGCACCCACCACGGTGGCCGCCATCGTGCGCACCGAAAGAGACTTGAACGAGAATTCTCTGGCCAGCAGGGCCGCCGGCGTCCGAGAGAGAGCGGACAACGGGATGATCGAACCGAGAACGATCAGGACCAACGCCAGTTCCGGCTGATTGAGGAGCTCGCCGAGAGCGGCTGCCGATAAAGCAAGCAGCGCGTAGATCACGACGGCAATCGCCATCGATGTCCAGAAGGCGGTGCTCGCGTCCTTCGGGTCGAGAGTCCGCTTCTGGATGAGGGCCTTGGAGAACCCGGAGTTGACGAAGACCTGGAGTATGGCGATGAAAGCGGTGGCGAGGGCGACAAGCCCGAAATCGGCCGGCGTGAGGAGCCTGGCGAGGATCGCGAAAAGCAGCAGCGAAACGATCTTCGTAGACCACTGTTCGAGCAAGACCCATGCGGCCGAGCCGACGAACTTCTTTCCGAGTCCACCGCCTTCAGACATGAGCGACTACCGCCAGACCTGGTCTTCAGGTATTCGCGCTATTCCGAAGTCGAGGTCGTTGATTCCGTAGCTGAGAAGGATCTCGTCGTCCGCGCGCGCGAGCCCGGCGAAGTACGTTGCAGAGAACAGCCCGGGGTTGTGCCGGTTTCGCTGGGGCAACATCGCTCGCCACGAGTGAATGAGCGCCCGGCGGCTCAACCGGGTGAGGCGACCCGTGTGGAGGTCGATTTCGGCCGCTCGTCCGAAGTAGATCTTTCGTGGCAGACCCGGGATGGGCCTTTGCTGATTGACGGCGATGACCGCACGCGAGGACGACCCGACGAGGGGTTGAGAGCCGATATGCAGACGGGGGAAGCGGCTCGGCATCGCGACTTCCTGTTGGGTGGTGAAGATCAGTTCGTCGTCCGTCCCCAACGTTCCCGCCGTGAGGCGCAGCAGGGTGAGGGGCGCGACGGAGTACAGCGCTCCCACTTCCCCTCCGGGGAGGGAGAAGAAGCCCCAGTTCTTCTCCACCATTCGACGCGGCGCGAGCACGCATCGCTGCGGGGGACCCAGCGTCGGGTGCACCCGTTGCAGGTAGATGCTGTTCTCGCCCTGGTGCACGGTTCCCGTGTTGAATGTCACGTAGAGCTCGTCGTTGAGAGTGACGAGTTTCGGATCCGCTGTCTTGCCGATGCCCGCTTCGGCCGTTCGCGCGCTCAGATCGACAAGATCGTCGTCGCCGTCCGGCCGGTGGTGAAGAAGATAGGCACGAAAGGGTTTCTCGCCCGGCGTCGCTTCGGCTCTGAATGAGACGAAGGTAGACGCGCCACGGATGACGAGGCTGGTGTTGAAGACGTTTGTCAGACCTCGTTCGTCTGCTGCGCGAGCGACAACCGCCTCGATGGCCTGAGAACCGAAGCGTTCGAGGGTCAGGAAGTCCATGTGAGTCCAAAAGTTGTGGGTGTAGGTGGGCATCGGCGTCGGGGCTCAGTGGGCGCTCGCGCCAGGTGCGATCACCGCCCGAACGGTCTTGAGCAGGATGGCGAAATCGCCGAGCAGCGACCAGTTCTCTACGTAGTAGAGATCGAGACGGACCGCATCGTCCCAGGAGAGTGCCGAGCGGCCGCTGACCTGCCACAGGCCGGTCATTCCCGGCTTCGCGAGAAGTCGCCGATGCGCGGCTCCCGTGTACAGAGCGACTTCTGCCGCGATCTGCGGACGGGGTCCGACCACGCTCATCGTCCCCGTCAGGACGTTGAACAGCTGCGGGAGCTCGTCGAGCGAATACTTGCGGATGAAGCGGCCGACCTTGGTGATGCGCGGATCGTTGGTGATCTTGAACAGTGGCTGCTCTTCGGTGCCCTGCGCCGCAAGGAGCAACTGAAGCTCTCGGTCGGCGTTTTGTCGCATCGAACGGAACTTCAGCATGGAGAACGGTCGACCGTGCTGGCCCACGCGCTCCTGGCGGTAAAGGATGGGGCCGCGACTGGTCAGAACGACGGCAAGCGCAACTGCAATGAGTACCGGTGCCAAGACGACGATGAGAGATCCGCTGAGCAACAGGTCGAATGCCCGCTTCACCAGACGTTGCCCGCGAGAGTACCGGGGCGTCTCGACATGGATCAGGGGCAGGCCGGCCACCGGCCGCATGTGGATGCGAGGCCCGGCGATGTCGACGATGCTCGGCGCAAGAACCAGGTGCTGCCGGCCGGCCTCCAGTCCCCAGGAGATCTCTTTGACTTTGTTCGCCGGGAGTTCGTCCGTGCTCGTGACCGCGACGGTGTCTGCGTCCGTCGCTTGAATGGCCCGGTCGACGGCCGACACCGAGCCCATCACCGGGATCGACGTGCCCTCGATCACGCTCGCAATTCGACCCGAGGGGATGCACGCTCCGACGACCCGGTAACCCGCGTAGGGGTGGCGGGCGAGTTCGCTCGCTACCTGCGAAACGGACTGCTCGGAACCCACGAGCAGCACCCTTGCCGAATACTCGCCGTTCAGCCGCTTGGCTCGGAGCCATTGGCGCCACAGCCACCGGTCGAGGACGAGGAAGAGGACTCCCACAGGAAGGCTGATGAGAAGGAAGCCGCGCGCGACGTCGACTCGCAGGAGGAAAGCGGCGATGGCGATCACTCCGAAGAGGCGAAAGCTCGAGGTCGCGATGCGGACGTATTCTGTCGAGCCGGTACCGATGACTCGGTGGCTGCGTGAATCCACAAGCGAGAGGGTCCACATCCACACCACGACGAGTGCCGACGAGAACGTCCAGTACGACACGTCTGTCAGGCGGTAATCCTCGCGTATGGACACCTGTGCGTTCCCCAGGCCGAACCACGCGATCTGAGTACCGAAGACCACCCAGACGAGCACGAACAGGTCGGAGACCCACAGCCGCCATGCATACTGGCGGCGCCACGCCTGCGGCTTGGCCGACGCGCGACCCGGGTCTGCGCCCGGAGTCGCCTGGACATTGAGCGGCTTGCCGACGCCGGTCGTCGGTGACTGCTCGAGAAGATCGCTCGGCAGCCGGGAACGGTCAGTATCCATGTGGGTAGCTCGCTGCGACGTCGATGTCGCGTCGACCCTAAGGTGCGACGTCACAGTTTGTCGATCCCTTTCCCCTGAAGAATCTCCCGTTTCTGAAAACTAGCAGGGGATTGTGTCGGCGGCATAACGGGTGACGTTAACAAGAGGTTGCGCGGAGGTGTGGCCGTCAGCGGCGACGGCTCCGCGAGCGGGGAGTCGTTTCGCTAAGGTGAGAGCGGCCAAACCTCAGGAGACTCACATGCGCGTTCTCGCCCGTTCCACGTTCGCTGCCATCGCCCTCGCTTCGGTCGTCGCCCTCGGCGGTTGCTCGGCGATCCAGGGGCTCATCGGAGGCGGTGACCCGGTCGCCCGCGACGCTGAAACGCAAGAAGTCACCGAGGCCGGCACAGCCGACGTCTTCTCGCTGCAGGTCGGCGACTGCATGGACGAACCCGACGCCGAAGAAGTGACCGAAGTTCCGGCCGTTCCCTGCTCCGAGCCGCACGACGACGAGATCTACTACGAGTTCACGATGCCCGACGGAGAATTCCCCGGCGAGGAGGCCATCACGGCTGCGGCCGACGCGGAATGCGCACCGCAGTTCGACACGTTCGTGGGCCTCGCCTACGCCGAGTCGGTGCTCGACTGGTACCCCTACACGCCCACCGAGGGCAGCTGGACCGAAGGCGGCGACCGCGTCGTGCAGTGCGTGATCTACGAGCCCAACGTGCGCACGGTCGGCAGCCTCGAAGGGGTCGCGCGCTGACCCACGAGGTCAGCGGTCGAGACGGATGATCGCGCCATCGACGACGTTCACGTAGACATCGACATCGTCTTCGAACGACACCTCCCACGCGATCGGTCCCGCGTCGTCGCTCACGGTGATCTCGTCGACGAGCGCACCGCCGCCGCGCGAATCCGCGCCGTGCTCGACGACGGCAGCTTGCAGAGCGACGATCAACGTCACGTCGGCGGCGTCGACCGCGTCCCGGTCGTCGTCGTCGAGAGTGTCGTCGGTGTCGGTCGAGCGCACCGAGGCGCCGTCGGCGGTGGTGCGCACCTCCACGTCGGTGTCGCCGACCGCCAGGTGCACCTCCCAGAAGTCCTCGTCATCGAGGTCGATCTCGTAGGCGATGCCGCCGGTCTCGTTCTCGGCCGTGGCGATGGCCGCCAGGGCTGCGTCGTTGCCCGTGGCCACAGCATCCGTCGACTCGCTCACCCGGGGTGAGGCCGCGTCGGTGGGCACCGATGAGACGGCCGGGTCGACGGGCTGCGGTCCGGTTGCGCATCCTGCCAAGAGAAGGGCGCCGGCCGCGAACATCCCGAGCGCGGCAGCGGGGCGCAGCGTGCGTGCGGAGGACAAGAGGGGAGGAGTGCGGGGGAACATCCCGAAACCCTAACCGTGACGTGGGGCGGCGCACGGGGTGGTTGCGGTCCGCCGTGGGATCGGTAGGGGCGGGGTCGCGCGATACGCGCGGCGGGCCCATACCGCAAGCCCGGCTTTGCGCCGGGGAAGGCGACTTAGCGTGAGCCGGCACCTTGACCCCCTGTGAAATGAGTACCCGTGTTCCGAATCCTGCTCCGCTTCGCCCCCATCCTGCTGCCGATCGCGCGCAAGTTCTTCCGCTCGCGCCAGGCGAAGAACGGCCCCACGCAGCCGCCTCGCCGCTGATCCAGACCGCTGCACCTACCCGGCGCCCCTCGGCAGGGGGCATGATCGACGCATGCGCACCATACTGAACGTCCTCTGGCTCGTGCTGTCGGGCTTTTGGCTCTTCCTCGGCTATGTCGCCGCGGGCGTCGTGCTGTGCGTGCTGATCGTCACGATTCCGTGGGGGATCGCGTCGTTCCGCATCGCCGGGTACGTGCTCTGGCCATTCGGACGCGAAGTGATCTCGAAGCCGACGGCGGGCGTCGGGTCGTTCCTCGGCAACGTCGTCTGGGTGATCCTCGCCGGATGGTGGCTCGCGCTGGAGCACATCATCTCGGGCGTGCTGCTGTGCCTGACGATCATCGGCATTCCTCTGGGCATCGCGAACTTCAAGCTCGTGCCGGTGTCGCTCATGCCCCTCGGCAAGCAGATCGTCGATTCGCGGCGCGGGGCGTTCGATCAGGCGGTGAAGCGCTAGCGACCGTCGCACGGCGCCGGCGCAAGGCCCGGGTGCAGGTGAGGCCGACGGCCTAACGTTCGGGGCATGGCCGATCAATTCACCTTCGACAACCCCGTCACCCGCTACGCCCGCGTCGAGCCGCCGCTGCAGCACCAGAGCGAGCCGGGGGTGCAGGCCGAGATGACGCCCGTGCCCGACCTGGGCGAGAAGACCTACCGCGGAACCGGGCGGCTCACCGGCCGCAAGGCCCTCATCACGGGCGGCGACTCGGGCATCGGCGGCGCCGTCGCGATCGCGTTCGCCCGCGAAGGGGCCGACGTCGTGATCGCGCACCTCCCTGACGAGCAGGGCGACGCCGACCACGTGCTCGCCGAGGTGCGAGCCGCGGGCCGCACCGGCGTCTCGATCGCGACCGACATCTCCACGGCTGCCGCCTGCCGCGAGCTCGTGGCCCAGGCCGTCGAGGCGCTCGGCGGGCTCGACATCGTCGTCAACAACGCCGGCAAGCAGGTCGCCGTCGAACGCGTCGAAGACCTCAGCGACGAGCAGTTCGAAGAGACGTTCCGCACGAACGTGTTCGCGAACTTCTGGATCACGAAGGCCGCCCTCGCGCACCTTCCCGCGGGGAGCACGATCATCAACACCGCCTCGCTCGAGGCGTACACACCCGCGCCCGATCGCCTCGACTACGCCGCCACGAAGGCCGCGATCAACAACCTGTCGAAGGGACTCGCCCAGCAGCTGGCTCCCCGCGGTATCCGCGTGAACGTCGTGGCTCCCGGGCCGACCTGGACCGCGCTGCAGGTCAGCGGCGGCGTCTCGGACGAGCAGATGAAGGCGTTCGACGACGAGAGCACCTACCAGCGCGCCGGTCAGCCCGCCGAGATCGCCCCCGCGTATGTGTTCCTCGCGTCGCCCGAGTCGAGCTACGTCTCGGGCGAAACGCTGAATGTGAACGGCGGCATGGTCACGCCGTAGCATCCGTCTTGCGTATCGAGGCTTCGGGCGCAAGCCGCCCGCGAATTCACGGCAGTGGGCGACCGTAGGCGGATGGCTACTCTCTTCTTTGTTCACGCCTCGGGCGACGAGCTCGACTCCCTGCCGGGGCGGGTCGATGTCGTCAGCCTGGGCGACGCCACCGTCGACGGCGTCGTGACCGCGCTCGCGACGCATCGGGGGGCCCCGTTCCTCCTCGGGGGCGCCGGCGAGGCCGGCGCGGTCGTTGCCGCTGCGGTCGATCGGCTGCTGAGCGGCGAAGCCCCGGTCTTCGGCCTCGTCGGGGTCGTGCTGGTGCGGCCCGCCGAGGTGGGCTCGGGGTCGTTCGATCTTCCCGCGCTCGTGCTCGAGCCGGGTCTGTCGTCGGGCACCCCCGCACAACCCCTGCAATCCATGGCGGGCAACGGCCCGGGCGAGGCTGCGGGTGGGCGTGCTGCAGGAGTTGTGCACGGCGCAGTCGGCAGCGTCTTCCCCCGGGCCCGATATGCTCCGGCCGACGAGCCGGGCCAGGCTCTCGACGCGTTCGTCGCGCGCGAGATCGAGCCTGCGCCGGAGGTGCCCGGCGAGTGGGGGCGGCTGATCGCGTCGGATCGCACCGACGTCGAGGTGCGCAGCATCCTGGCCCGCCGTGCCATCGCCGACGACGTGGAATATGCGCCGCGGGTGATGGATGCTGCGCAGCTCGGGCTGCTGCGCGAGATCGCCGACCTCGTTTTGCCGCAGGATGGCCCGGCGATCGACCTCGCGGCCCGCGTCGACGCGCAACTCGCCCGCGGCGAGGGCGACGGGTGGCGTCACGCGGCGCTGCCGCCCGACCCGGAGGCGTATCGCGCGGGGCTGACAACGCTGGCGGCATCGTGGCCCGGGAACGACCCCGAAGGGACACTGCGCGCCGCCATCGAGGGTGAACTCGACACCGCTGGCCCCTTCGATGCGGCCCAGCTGAAGATCTGGCTCGAAGACGTGCGCGTCGATCTCGTCCGCCAGTGGCTCGCCCACCCCGCCACTGCGGCGCGGGCAGGCTTCGACGGCTTCGCCACCGGCGGAACCGCGCTGCCGCTGCGCGGCTTCACCGAGCTCGGGGCCGGGCGACGAGAAGCCTGGGAACCCGCGAGCGTGACGGGAGTGCCGGCATGAACCTCGAGAACATGCGCACCTACTCCGACGACGAGATCGTCGACGTCGTCGTGGTCGGCACCGGTGCGGGCGGGGCACCGCTGCTCGCAGAGCTCGCCCGCCGCGGGCTGAGCGCTGTCGCCCTCGAGGCGGGCCGCGACTTCGAACCCGAAGACTTCACGCCCGACGAGACCGAGGCCACGCGCATCAACTGGATGTCGGAGCGGATCAGCGGCGGCGAGGATCCGACCGCCTTCGGTCCGAACAACAGCGGCATCGGGGTCGGCGGGTCGACCCTGCACTGGGGGGCGTTCGCGCCACGGCCCGACCGCCGCGACCTGCGCCTGCGCACCGAGACCGGTGAGGGCCGCGACTGGCCGGTCGACCCCGACGAACTGCTGCGGTACGTCGCCCGGGTCGAGGGCGACATCGGGGTGTCGGGTCCGATGCCCTATCCGTGGGACCCGGAGCGTTCCTACGCCTACAAGGCTCCGGGCCGAAACGCCCCGGCAGACATCGTGGCGCGCGGAGCGGCCGCGGTCGGCATCCGCACGGCCGATGCGCCCGCCGCCGTCCTCACCCGGGCCCGCCTGCAGCCGCACGCGTCGCAGCGCGGAGCGTGCGTCTCGTGCGGTGCCTGCCACCAGGGGTGCCGCTTCGACGCCAAAGCCACAACGGCGAACACCTACCTTCCGGCGGCCGTCGTCTACGGGGCCGAGATCCGCCCCGAGTCGATGGTGCACGGCATCGAACTCGACGCCCGGGGCCGGGTCGCCGCGGTCGTCTACCGCCGCGACGGCGTCGACCGCCGCCAGCGGTGCCGCACCCTCGTGCTCGCGGCCGGGGGGATCGAGACCCCGCGACTGCTGCTGCACACCGCACTCGCGAACTCGAGCGGGCAGGTCGGACGCAACTTCCTCGCGCACGGTGCCACGCAGGTCTGGGGTCGATTCGACGAGCCGGTGCGCGGGTACCGCGGGTATCCGTCGTCGCTCATCAGCGAAGACATGCGACGACCCGCGGATGCTGATTTCGCCGGCGGCTACCTGATCCAGAGTCTCGGCGTGATGCCCCTCACGTTCGCGACGACGCTCGCCCGCGGGGGCGGGATGTGGGGGCGCGACCTCGTCGATCGCGCGCTGAATGCGCGCTTCTATGCCGGTATCGGAATCAACGGCGACTGCCTGCCGTCCGACGCCAACCGGCTCGAACTCGTCGACGAGCTCGACGAGTGGGGCATGCCCAGGGCGCGCATCGATTTCACCTCGGGACCGAACGAGCAGGCCCTCGATCGACACGCGACCGACGTGATGCAGAACGTGATGCGCGCCGCGGGCGCGAGCGAGACGATCGTGCTCGGGCGCACGGCCCACACGATCGGCACGTGCCGCATGTCGACGGATCCGGGTGACGGCGTGGTCGACGCCGACGGTCGGTCGCACGACATCCCGAACCTCTGGATCAGCGACAACTCCGTGTTCCCGAGCGCCCTCGCCGCGAACCCCGCACCGACGATCATGGCGATGTCGCTGCGCACGGCCGACCGCATGATGGCCGGCGCGTAGGCCGCCCGCTACGGGTAGCCGGTCGCTGAGGCTGCCGACGCGTGCTGCACGGGGCGCAGCATCCGCTCGCTCGTTCCTGGGGGAGGAGAAAACGCCAACGGAGGAAGGATTCGGCCCGAAACGTCCTCCGTTGGCGAAATCTCCTCCGCTCGGCGCCGACACGACCGCGGCCTCGACAGGCTCAGGGACCGCTGCGGGAAGCCGGTCGCTGAGCTCGTCGAAGCGTCGGGCGGGGTCAGCGGTGGGTCAGGCTGTGCAGGAAGCCGGCGACCGGGCGCTGCTGCTCGCCCTGCTGGGCCCCGAGCACGATGAGCACGCCGGTGAGAGCGGGGATCGCCCACTGCATGACCTTCTGCTTGCTCTGCGCGGCCTTGAGGGCGGCGGATGCTTGCTCGTCGGGCTCGGTGACACCCTCTCCGCCTTCGTCGGCGTGCTTGGCGATGGTCGCGCCGAGGATCGCGGAGTAGAGGCTTGCAGCGCCGGCGAGACCCGTGACGACGAGCTTGATGTTGGTGTTGGTGCGGGCTTCGGGCTGCCCGGCGAGGCGCGCTTTGTTGCCGGCGATGAGGCCGATGCCCCCGACACCGTGCACGGCGATCGCCGCGAGCTGCACCGGTGCCCACTTGGCCCAGCCGATCGACGACAGGCGCAGTCTGTCGGCGGGCTTGTCGGCCTTGGCGGTGGCGCCGTTGAGTCCGACAGCGCCCATGAGCGTGCCACCGAACCAGGCGGCGAGGCCGACGTCATGCATTGCACGGACCAGGGTGTTGCGTGCGGACATTTTCTCGTTCCGATCAGTAGGGGAGGGGCCATCACAAGCCCGATCCGCGCTCACGTCGAAGAGGTTGACGCGGGGTCTGCAACGTGTAGGGGGTGAGCGCAAGTCCCCTCGCGAAGTCGACGGCCAGGCCTACCGTGAGGGCATGCCCCTGCAAGATGAACGACCCGTCGACGCTGCCCGGTGCCGTCCGTGAAGGTGGTCGTCGTCGGCGCGACCGGCAACGTCGGCACCGCTGTGCTGCGCCGACTGCACGCGGCCGGGGTCGACGAGATCGTGGGGGTCGCGCGGCGCACGCCCGACGCATCCGTCGTTCCGTATTCGGGAGTGCGGTGGGTCAGCATCGACATCGGGCTGGTCGGGTCGGTTGCGCCGCTGCGTGAGGCGTTCGCGGGGGCGGATGCCGTGATCCACCTCGCCTGGGCACTGCAGCCGAACCGCGACGAGGCGGCGATGCGGGCGACGAACGTCGACGGCACCGAGCGGGTGCTCGAGGCGGTGGCGGGGGCATCCGTTCCCCACGTCGTGGTCGCGTCGTCGGTGGGGGCTTACAGCTTCGGGCCGAAGAGGCGTCGTGTCGACGAATCGTGGCCCACCGGTGGCATCGCCACCGCGCACTACTCGCGCCACAAGGCCGCGAACGAGCGTCTGCTCGACACGTTCGAGATGGGGCACCCGGGCATCTTCGTGAGCCGTGTGCGCCCGGGGCTCGTGTTCCAGGGCGGTGCGGGCGCCGAGCTCGCCGCGCTCTTCCTCGGGCCCCTCGTACCCGTCGGGGTGCTGCGGTGGTGGCGTCCGCCGGTCTTGCCGTTCCCGAGCCAGGGCATCTTTCAGGCCGTGCACGCCGACGACCTCGCCGACGCATTCTGGCGCATCGTCGATCGGCGCGCGTCGGGCGCGTTCAACATCGCCGCAGAACCGGTGCTCGACCCCCCGACGATCGCCCGCGTGATCGGTGCGAAGCACTGGGTGCCGGTGCGTGCGCGCGTGGCCCGGCTGCTGGTCGAGATCACCTGGAGGCTGCGGCTGCAGGCGACCGATCCGGGGTGGGTCGACATCGGCACGCAGGTTCCCGTGATGTCGACGGCCCGCGCCCGGGACGAACTCGGGTGGCAGCCCGCCGTCTCTTCCCTCGACGCGCTGGCCGAGGTAGTCGACGCGGTCGCGCGACGCGAGCGCAACGCCGGCTCGCCCCCGCTCCGCGGCTGAGCCTGGCCCGCGGCATCCGGCGGGGGCCGCGGCATCCGTCCGCCCGTCGTGGGGAGGAGAAATCACTAGCGGAGGATGAATTCTGCCCGCAGCGCCCTCCGTTATTGAAATCTCCTCCGCTGGCGGCGGTCGGGCGGCGCAGCACGGCGCTCGATGCCGCGGCGGATCCGTTGCGGCATCCTCATAGATGGCGAGAGGATGCTAATGCATCTCGTCTGAATTGAGGTATGCGTGGACGCTCTGCTCGACATCGGAATCCTCTCCGGCCCCGCGGTTTTCATCGTGTTCGCCGTCGCGGGCGTCGTCGCGATGCTGCTGGTCGTCGTGCGCCCGAGCGGCCGATGGAAGCGGGGGCGCTGGATCGTCCGCGCGCTCATCGCCGCCGTCGCCGGCGCCGCCGCGGGCGCGGGTCTCACCTGGGTGCTCGCCGACCAGATGGATCTCTTCGGGGTCGACCTCACTCTCGCCTCGCGCCTGTGGATCGCCGCCGCCTGCGCCGGAGTGGCCGTCGCGCTGACCTCGCTCTGGCGCGCCAGTTGGAGGCGCGTCATCGCGGTGCCCCTCTCGATCGTCGTTTTCGTCGCCGCGGGGGCGATGGGCGTCAACATCGCGTTCGGCCAGTACACGACCGTGCGCAGCGTGCTCGGCCTCAGCGCCTTCTCCGACAACGCCCTGCCGAAGTTCGGTGGGGATGCGTCGGACCGCCCGACGATCGCGAACTGGACCGCCCCCGCGAACCTTCCGGCCGCGGGCACGATCTCGTCGGTCACCATCCCCGCCACCAAGTCGGGATTCGACGCGCGCGACGCCGTCGTCTACCTCCCGCCCGCGGCCCTCACCGAGAGTCCGCCGCTTCTGCCCGTGCTCATCATGATGTCGGGCCAGCCCGGCTCGCCCGACGACGTCTTCACCGCCGCGCACCTGCAGCAGAGCCTCGACGCCTACGCGGCCGCGCACCAGGGGCTCGCGCCGATCGTCGTGTCGCCCGACCAGCTCGGCAGCCCCGACGCGAATCCGATGTGTGTCGACTCACCGCTCGGCAACTCCGCCACCTACCTCACCGCCGACGTGCCCGACTGGATCAACGCGAACCTCCCCGTGCTGGCGTCTCCCGGCGACTGGGGAATCGGCGGGCTGTCGCAGGGCGGCACGTGCTCCATTCAGCTGGGCGCACAGCATCCCGAACTCTTCAGTGCGATTCTGGATGCTTCGGGAGAGGAATACCCGACGCTCGGCGACCGCCAGACCACCATCGACCAGGGCTTCGGGGGCGACGAGAGCGCGTACGCGGCGGCGTATCCGGCGGCCATCATGGCGGCACATCAGCCCTATGACGACATGTTCGCCGTCTTCGGGGTGGGGAGCGCCGACACGGCGTTCTTGCCCGGGGTGAAGGCGCTCTACACCGAGGCGCAGGCGGCGGGGATGGAGGCCACCTACCTGGAGTCGGCCGGCAACGCCCACGACGCGGCGACCTGGTCGTACGTCTTCGAACAGGGGCTCGGCCTGATCTCCGACCACTGGGGGCTCAACCGCTGACGCGGCATCGGTCGTCCCTTCGACGGGCTCAGGGACCGACGTTACTTCGCCGGCACCGCCGGGCGGGGCTCGCGGAGCGTGCCGGCCATGCGCGCGGCCTCGGCCAGGGTCAGGGTCGGCAGGTAGCACCTCGCCAGCGCGATCGCGAGGGCCGGCAGCACGGTCGCATCGGGGTAGATCGCCCAGAGCGGCACGAACTCCGGCTGGAACTTGCGCTTGAAGTTCAGCAGCGAACGGAACCCGTAGGCCGGTTCGAGGAGCGCACCGAGCCGGTCGAGCAATCGCGTGATCGGAGCCCGCTCGCCCCCCTCGTCGCCGTGAATCGACGCCAGGGGAGACCCCGACAGGCTCATGCGGTCGAGCCCGTCGTCTCTCAGGTGGTCGGCGGCCGCACCGATGACGAACTCCATGATGCCGTTCATCGCGTCGGCGCGGCGGCGCATGAAGTCGAGCGTGTAGCCGTGCACCGATCCGTCTTCGAACAGGGGCAGCCAGCTCGTCACGGCCTGAATGCGACCGCTCTCGTGCACGGCGAGCATGAGCCGCACCGCGGGGTCGGTGAGTTCGTCGACCCCGCCGAGGGTGAACTCCATCTCGGGCAGGCTCTTGTCGGCGACCCAGCCCTCCGAGATCTCGCGGATCTGCGCGTGCTCGGCGATCGACAGCTCGTGCCAGCTCGTCCAGCGGGCCGTGATGCCCTCGCGCGAAGCGCGGTTCGTCGCCGTGCGGATGTCCTGGCGCTTCTTGCCCGAGGTGTTCCACGTGGCCGGGTCGAGCAGGGCCTCTTCGGCGACCTGCATGCGCTGCCAGCCGAGGTGCGCATAGGCCGAGCCGTCGCGGTCGTCGACGCTGTAGAACACCGGGGTCCAGCCGTTGTCGCCGCAGAACTCCACGAAGCCCGTCACCACCTCGGGTCGCGCGGCGTCGGGCCCGAAAGCGCCACCGAGCGTGACGGCCACGGTGCCGCGTACGCGGTAGGCGACGGCAGCATCCGCCTGGGGAGAGAACCAATACGAATTGCCCGACCACGTCGTCATGAACGAGAGGGTGTCACCGCCGCCCCGTTCGAGCACGAGTCGCGCACGCGCTCTGTCGGAGGCTCCGCTGATCGTGCCCGGATCGAGCACGAGTCGCGCCGTGGCCACGGCCGCGGTCGCCCAGAACAGCAGCGACGGCAGGTACCAGAACACCTGCGCCCAGCCGCTGGCGGGAATGAAGGTGAGGATGTCGGACGGAAGGAGCGTCGGCGGAAGCAGCCGCAGCGGGAGTCCGATCAGCACATCGCCGACCGCCAGATGCGGCCGGTATCCGCTCGACGCGATCACGCCCCCCGCGAAGGCGAGCAGGAGGTTGGCGGCGGCCGCGATCGCGACCGTGAGACCGAACGAACGAAGCGCGGCGTGGGTCGAAGCGACGCGCACGTCGCGCCGGAAGACGATGAGGACGATCGCCACGGCCAGCGGCACGAGGGCGCCGACGAGGCTGCTCGTGAGCGTCTGCCAGACGAAGTCTTCGGCGGCCGTGTCGCGCACCTCGGCGATCTCCGCGACCGTCTCGGGCTGGATGACCGAGAACACGTAGAGCATGCCGCCGAAGACGACGGCGTTCAGCCCGACCGCAAGCCAGAGCGCGGCGCGTCGGCCCTTGAGGATTCCCCAGGCCGCCAAGACGGCGACGAGAACCGGCAGCAGTGCGATGAATCCGGAAGCGGGCTGCAACTCGCTGAACGAATCGAAAGCGTCGGGGCAGGGAGCGGCGGGCGAGCCGAACGCGCAGGTCTGACCGTCGACGAGGGTGACGGGGTCGTCCGAGAGAAAGCCGTAGATCGACAGCAACCCCGCGCCGGTTCCCGCGAACGTCGCGATGACCGGGCCCACGGCGGTGACGAACGTGAGCGCGGCCAGCAGCACGCGCTTCTCGTGGTGCGAACTGCGCACGAGCCGAAAGCCGGAGCGCCGGCCGCCGAGCAGATAACCGAGGCCGAGCCCGAGGGGGAGGGCGAGGAGCGAGAACAGGTCGTTCGCGCCGCCGGCGTAGAGGAAGAAGGTCACGGCGGTGAGCGTCGCGAGCAGTCGCGTGCGCCGTCGCCACAGCGCGCCGGTGAACGAGCTCGCCGCCATCGCCGTGCAGATCAGGGCGGCGATCGGCGAGAGGGTGTCGACCGCCGGGGCGTTCAGCGGCAGGAGTGCGAGGTAACGCTCTTCGAGGAGCCCCACCCCGAGCCCGAGGAACGACGCTGCGACGCCGCCGACGACGTACGAGACGAGGGTGCGGATGCTGCCCATCACCCGCTCCGCCGCCCCCACGACGATCAGCAGGAGAGGCACGATGCCGATCAGCGATGCGAGGTCGGCCACCGCGAAGAGCGAGGTGATGGTTCCCCACCAGTGCCGCTGCACGAAGACCTCGGGCACGCCCTCGTCGAGCACCTGCCAGCCCCACCCCGTCGGCGACGCGATGAACCCGGTGAAGCTCAGCACGATGACCGCGGCGGTGATCAGCAGCGTGACGGGCCGAGCGCGACACCATCGCCCGACCGTGGCCGCGGCCGGACGCACCCGTGCGAGCGGCGTATGCAGCATCCGATTTCCTCCCGCCGAGACTTTATCCGCTCGCGCTCGGGGGGTGCTGTGCGCCGGGCGGTTTCACCGCGGCGGGCGGGCGGATGCTGCGAGCGTGTCGGGCGCGGGTCGGCGCGGGCGCGGAGCGGCTCGCGCTGCCCTTTTCGGTTGACGCTGCGCATATATGGACCGCGTCGGCACACAACGGCCGCGCGATCTACAAATGAGTAGCGCGAGTCACACAAAAGATCCGCGCGATCCGCAAAACAGCCGCGCGCGCCACAGGAGAGCCGCGCGATCCGCAAAACAGCCGCGCGAACCGGGGGTGAAGCCTGCGCGACGAACCTCAGCCGACGGGGATGACGCGGTCGCCCGACCAGACCACCGCGCCGTCGTCGAGAGCGGCGACGGCCAGGGGAGCGGCGGGGTCGACATCGGCCGCACAGCCCAACGGGGTCGTCGTTGCGAAGCCCTCGCCCGACCAGCGCGTGACCGCGACGCCCGCGCAACCCTCGGCGGGCGCGGCGGTCAGCACGGTCTCACCCGTCGCTGCCAGAGCGACCGCACCCGTGGCCGGGAGCGGCTGCCACGCGTTCGACGAACCGAGCACCGATACGGCGCCGTCGCAGTCGACCGCGACGACATCGCCAGCCGCCCGGAACGACGCCGGCTCGGCGCACGGCGCAGCCATGCGGGTGCCGCGCACGACGGCAGAGGCGGGGTCTGCGGGGTCGAGGTAGCGGGAGGCGGCGAGCACCTCGGGGTAGGGCTGCCAGAACTCTCCCTGCGTGAAGGTGCGGAGGGCCTGCACCTCGCAGGCTCCGCCGACGGCGGCGACCATCTCGGCTTCCGACCCGGCGAAGGCGTCGAGCGAGGCGACTTCTGCGAGGCCGCGGTAATACGGGGTGACGTCTTCCCAGGTGCGTCCGGCGTCGGTGGAGTGCTCCACGAGAGGGGCGGCCCCGCCGCACTCACCGGCGGTCGCCCGCCACCATCCGTTCGAGCCGATCGACAGATATCGTGTCTCGGCGCCCGGATACGACGCACCCGGAGCGGCCGAGGGGGTCGTGGTCGGGGCGGTGGACGCCGTCGGCGCCGGGCTGGTCGTCGTCGACGCGCTCGGGGTCGGATCCGACCCGAACGAATAGGTCGGCTGAGGCGAAGCGCCCCCATCGACGTTCGTCGGACGCACGCTCTGCAGCGCGAGAACGACGAGAACGACGGTCGCGATGGAGAGCACAGCGACGAGCACCCCCACGAGCAATCTCGTGGGGGCGCTGACGCTACGACGTCTCAAGGGCATTTCGCTCCGAGGTCAGGGCAGGAGATCTTCGGAAACGGGATCCGCAGCGGGGGGCGTTCCGCCCTTGCGCTCGCGGCGGGTCTGTTTCGCGGGCGCCGCCCCGTAAGTGCCGTAGCCGCCGTAGCCGTAGCCGTACCCGTATCCGTACGAATCGGGCCCGCGCGTGGGGAGCATCGTGAGCACGACACCGCCGACCTTCGAGCCCACGGTCTCGAGGGCGTCGAGCGCACCGCTGAACTGGTGCGTGGTGGTCTTGCCCGCGGCGACCACGAGGAGAGCGCCGGCCGTGAACTTCGACAGCACGGCAGCATCCGTCACCGGCAGCAGCGGCGGCGCGTCGCACAGCACGATGTCGAACTCGTTGCCGAGGGCCTCGAGCAGCTGGCCCATCTGCTTCGATCCGAGCAACTCGCTCGGGTTCGGAGGAACCTTGCCCGCCGGCAGCACATAGAGCGGACGCTTGCCCCACGGCAGCATGACGTCGGCCACGCGAGCACGGCCGATCAGCACATCGGTGAGTCCGGCGCCGCCCTCGATGTTGAGGTACTCGGCGACCTTGGGCTTGCGAAGGTCGGTGTCGATCAGCGCCACGCGCTTGCCGGCGTCGGCGAGGGCGACGGCGAGGTTGATGGTCGTGGTCGACTTGCCCTCGCTGGGCAGGCTCGAGGTCACGACGAAGATGTTGCCGCCGTCCATCTCGAGGAACTGCAGGTTCGTGCGAAGCGCACGGAAGGCCTCGGAGCGCTGGTTGTGGGGATCGGCCTCGAGGATGAGGGGCCGTTCCTTCGCCTTCGGGTCGAACGGGATCGCACCGATGAGCGGACGGTCGGTGAGACCCTCGATGTCGCGGGGGTTGCGGATCTTGGTGTCGAGCACCGCGCGCAGCACGGCAACACCGACGCCGAGCGCCAGACCGACGAGCGCGCCGAGGGCGAGATTCTGCGGAACGTTCGGGCTGACGGGCAGGCGTGCTGCTTGCGCTTCGCGAACGCGGGTGACCTGAAGAGGGCTCACTTCCTGGCCATCGCGGGTCTCGATCGTTTCGATGGACGAAGCAAGACTCGCCCCGACGGCGTTGGCGATGAGCGCCGCCCGCGCGGGATCTGCGTCGGAGACGGTGATGTTGATGATCGACGATTCAGGTTTGCTCGACGCCGTCACGCGTCCGGCAAGGGAGTCAGGGCCCATTGCCAAGCCGAGGCTGCTGATCACCGGGGCGAGAACGAACGGCTCCTTCACCAACTCGACGTAGGTGGCGATGCGCGCCTGGGTGAAGTTCGAGCCCTGTTGCAGTTCGGACACCGTGGCGCCCGCTTGGGTCGACACGAACACACCGCTCGTGGCTTGGAATTGGGGGGTCCGGGTGAGAGAGAACCCTGCCGCCACCGCGATGCCCACCAGAGTGGTGACCACGATCACGAGCCAGTTCTTTCGCAGGATGCGGATGTAGTCGCTGAGCTCCATGGCACCTTCCGGGGGTTCAGTACGGGTTCATCCTGCCATACGCCGGTTTCGCGCCGATGACGGGGAGGTCGCGTCAGTGGATGCGGGCGATCTGCACGCTGATCCGCGCGTCGGGATCGGCATACCGACCGGCGAGGGCGTCGGCGACGGCGCGGGCGATGTCGGCGCTCCGGCCGGTGCGGCGCGTTGAGATGCGGGCGTCGACGCGCATACCTTCGTGCGTCGGAGCGAGGGGTCGCGACGCCTCGAGTTCACCCGCCGCGGCAGCGATCAGCTGGGGAATCGACGGCGGCGGAAAGGCATCGACGACGCCTTCGACGCCGAGCACGATCTCGGTCAGCTGGTCGCCATCGCGAGCGGTCATGACGCATCCTTCGTGTTCGTGAACCCGTGCACGTCTTCGACGGTCACGTTGACGGCCGCGACGTTGAGGTCGGTGTGCTGGGCGAGGGCCTCGTAGACGGCCGACCGCAGGAGCGCCGCCGATTCGACGACCGAGCGATCCCAGGCGATCGTGGCGGTGAGGCTCACCTCGACCGGTGCGTCGGCCACCTCGGCGTCGCCGACGATATCGACGCGGCCGACGTACAGCCCGGGGATCGCATCGCCGACCGCACGCACCAGCGCGCGCACCGCACCCTCGGTGATCGTGACCTCTACGCGAGGGTCAGGATGCTGCACCGGAAGGCTGCGTCCGGCGCGCATCTCGGAGCGGACGACATCCATGATGCGATCGAACCAGGTCGACGGGGGAGGGGGCAGCTCGCGGGCGTCACGTTCGATGAGGCTCCGTGAGAGCGCGCTGACACGCTCGAGCGCGTCGAGGGCATTGAGGCACTCGGGACAGGTTTCGATGTCGGCGTCGTACGGTTGGCGATCGGCGGCCAGGTAATCGCTGAGGTCGTCGACGGTCTTGCCGCAGTCCAGCACGACGGAATGCGCTTCGCTCATCGCCATCCCTCCATCTGGATCATGATGCTGGCTCGCGCGCGGGCGAGGTTGCCGCGAACGGTACTGACGGGGAGTTCCGCTTGCTCGGCGATCTCGTCGTAGCTGAAACCGCCGATCTCCCGGAGCAGCCACGTGGTGCGCTGAGCCTCGGGAAGAGCGTCGAGGGCCCTCGAGAGTGCGGCGAGTCTAGCGTTGTGCACGGCAACATATTCGGGGTTGGTCGATTCCACGGTCGGGGCGTCGATCTCGTCATCGAGCGCAGCATCCGTCGTCCTCTTCTTGAGGAGCGCGAACGCCTCGCGGCTGGCGATCTTCATGAGCCACGCCTTCACGGCCGATCCGTCGCGGAGCGTCGGCAGCTGCTTCCAGGCGATCGCGAACGCTTCTTGCACCACGTCGTCGGCCTCGGAGAGCGAGCCCACGATCCGTGAGGTATAGGCCCGCATCAGACCGCTGTGCCGGCGCACGATCTCGCCGAACGCGAGGTCGTCTCCGTCGCTCGCGCGCTCGACCAGAATGCGGTCGGAGAGGTCCCCGAGTGAGGTGGCGGCCTCACCGTCGCGTCGCGCCATGAAAACTCCGTTGAACTTTTTTGTGACGAATGAGGCCCGCCGGTCCTCGTATTGATGAGCGACGCTAACGCGCAGCGCTATGGATGCCGCGTGCTCTTGCGTCGCGAACTCGAAACAGCTAGGAGAAAACGCATGGCTAACGAAGAGAAGACCACCCCCGCCGTCACCCCGGCCACGCCCGCAACGGTCGGTCGCGTCGACCGCGTCGGCAGCGCGGCATCGACCAACAACGACGACTCGGCCGGTGGCCGCACGCAGATCGCCGAGAGCGTGATCGCCAAGATCGCCGGCATCGCCGCGCGCGAGGTTCCCGGAGTCTTCGCCCTCGGCGGCGGCGGCGCCCGTGCCTTCGGCGCGATCCGCGACGCGATGAACCAGACCGACCTCACGCAGGGCGTCAAGGTCGAGGTCGGCGAGACCCAGGCCGCCGCAGACCTGGTGATCGTCGTGGACTACCCGCAGCCGATCCACCAGGTCGCCGCGAACGTCCGCACCGCCGTCGCTTCGGCCATCACCCGCCTCGCGGGCCTCGAGGTCGTCGAAGTGAACGTCGACGTCAACGACGTGCACCTCCCCGGTGACGACAACGACGACGACGACCAGAACGAGTCGCGCGTCGCATGAGTGCCACGATCTCCGGCGCCCTGATCGGCGCCGTCCTGGCTCTGTCGGCCCTCGTGTTCGGGTTCTGGGGATTCCTGCTCGTCGCCCTCTTCATGGGGATCGGAGCGCTCCTCGGACGCGTCGCGTCGGGCAAGCTCGACGTGCGCGGGCTGGCGAACGCCTTCTCGGGCCGACGGACGTCATGAGCATCACGGCAGCGTCTCGTGGCGGCAGCAGTGTCGCCGCCACGAGATCGAGTGACGCGGATGCTGCGGCGACCGCCGAACCGACGGCGCTGCCCGGCCGCACCACCATCGCCGACCGGGCGTTGCGCGCCGTCGCCGAACAGGCCACCGCGGTGGCGTTCGGCGTGAAGCGCGACCAGGTGTCGGTGCAGCTCGGATCGTCGGCCGGAGGCCTCGCGCTTCGCGTGTCGTCTCCGCTCCCCGTTCCCGACCTCGACGACACCGAGGCCGTGCACGCCGGGCCGACCGTGATCGAGCGCATCCACAGCATCCAGCAGAACCTGCACGAAAGCGTGGCCGACCTCACCGGTCGTGCTGTCACCCGCGTCGATGTCACCGTGACCGGCGCGATCATTCCCCCGCGAAGGAGAGTCCGATGAGCGACAGCGTTCTTTCTCGCGTCGTGCGGCGCGAGACGCACTCCCCGCGCACGGTCGCGATGATCGTCGCGGTGGTCGTGGTCATGCTGGGGCTGATCTACGTCGGCGTCGAGATCGTGCTGCACGTGCTCGCGCAGCCCGCGCTCGTCATCGCTCCCGCCGACGCGGTCGGACAACTCGCCGGTGTGCCCCGCCTGCAGCCGCCCGCCGCGGTCGTCGCCGTCGGCGCCGTGATCGCGATCGTCGGACTCGTCTTCGTCGTGCTCGCGCTCACCCCGGGCCGGCTGTCGAAGCACCGCATGGATCTCGGTGACCGCGCCGTCGTCGTCGACAACGGCGTGCTGGCGGCAGCGCTCGCCCAGCGCGTGAGCGACGAGGCGGGGATCCCCCGCGAGAACATCACCGTCGGCGTCTCCCATCGGGTCGTCGATGTCGTCCTCACCCCCGACGCGGGGTTGCCGATCGACGCCTCCCGTGTGCGGGTGATCGCCGAGGAAGAGATGGCGGGCTACCGCCTGACACCCTCGGTGAAGACCGTCGTGAAGATCGCACGCCCGAAAGAGCCGGAGATGGACCGATGAATCAGACGAACCGTGCGCTCAACCGCATCCTGCTCCTCATCATCGGGCTCGTGCTGCTCGCCTCGGGCGCCGCGCTGATCACCGCCGTCGTCTGGCCGGTGGCCACCGATGTCTGGAGCACGACCGCCGGGCAGTTCAACGACGGCGCGACAGCCGCCGCGCAGGCCAGCCCGGTCGGCGACAGCGGTGTGTCGTGGGTGACCGTCGGCGCGCTCGCCGCGATCGTCGTCGTGCTGGTGCTGCTGATCGTGGTCCTCGCCCGACTCGGCGGCGGACGCTCGCGGTCGGTTCTTCAGACCTCGGCCGACGACAACGCGCTGGGCCGGGTGGTGGTGAAAGATTCGTTCGCCTCCGACGCCCTCACCCGCACGCTCTCGGCTCGCACCGACATCGTATCGGCGAGGGTCACGGCCGCCGAGGTGAAGAAAGAGACCGTGCTGCACGTCTCGGTCACCACGCACCGCAACACCTCGCCGCGCGTCGTCGCACTCGAAGTCGACCGGCTGGCGTCGAACCTCGCCGCGCTGACCGGACGAGACATGCCTACTTATGTGTCGATTCGTACGGGACTTAGGGCGCGGATGGCGCCGGAGCACCGAGAATTGGCGTGACATCGCCCCCGGGAGACCGGGAAGACCACCCGGGGGAAACCGGGCCCACAACCGGGAAACCGGTATCACCACAGAGAAAGGAGTCCGACATGGGACTCGACGACAAGATCAGGAACGCAGCCGAAGACATCGCCGGTAAGGCGAAGGAGACCATCGGCAAGGCGACCAACAACGAGCGCCTCGAGGCCGAGGGCAAGGCCGACCAGGTGAAGGCCGACGCCAAGAAGGCCGGCGAAGACGTCAAGGACGCCTTCAAGTAAAGCCCCGTTCCTGAAACGCCCCCGGCCTCGTGCCGGGGGCGTTTCTCGTGCGCGGGCCGGGTCGTGCTAGCGCAAAACGGGCGACAACGCCAGCGTCGGCTTCGCGCGGAGCCCGGGTCGTACGGTGGAATCACCTTTCGGGAGACACCCGGATCGAAGACGGAGGGAGCCCTCATGGGACTCGACGACAAGATCAAGAACGCCGCTCAGGACATCTCGGGCAAGGCCAAGGAAGCCGTCGGCAAGACCACCGACAACGAGCGCCTCGAAGCCGAGGGCCAGGGCGACCAGACCGCTGCCGACTTCAAGAAGGCCGGCGAGAACGTCAAGGACGCTTTCAAGTAAGCCTTCTCCTCACCGCGAAACGCCCCGTGCCTTCTGGCCGGGGCGTTTCGCTTTGCCCGGGCGGAGGCACAGCATCCGCTCGCCCGCACCGTTGCGGTCAGCGGCGAGCGGTCCCTGAGCTCGTCGAAGGGCCTGCGGGGGTCAGCCGATCGCGATGCGGATCACGCGGGTGGCTTCGGCGAGTCCGGGGGCGAGCTCCTCCGCCGACCGCTCGTAGACCTCCCACGACTGGCGGTACGGGTCGACCACGTCGTCGTCGGCCGGGTCGGTCGGGGCCTCGACCTGGTCACGGCGGGTGCGCAAGAGAGTCAGCGCAGCGCGCACGCGCGCGTGGGTATCGGCGCCGGCGGTTTCGGTGACAGCGCGGAGGTCGTCGTCGGCGACGTCTTTCGCGAGGCGTTCGAATTCGCGCACCGTGAAGGTGGAACGCAGGCGCGCGGGAGCGAGCCCGACGACGTGCGACCTGTGCTCGCGCGTCATCGTGAGCACCAGGTCAGGACCGGCGAGGTGCAGCTCGGTCAGCCACCGCGCCCGGTGGGCATTCGAGTCGGCGTGCGGCACGCCGAACGACGCGGCGAGCTTCGCCGATTCGCGGGTCATGTGCCTGTCGACGAGGGCGTGGGTGCCCGCACTCGAGACCTCGACGTCGAGGGGGGTGAGTGCCGCGCGCAGGACCTGCTCGGCCAGCGGCGAGCGGCAGATGTTGCCCGTGCACACGGTGAGGATCTCGATCGTCGGGCTCGCACTGGCGTTCCCTCCACCTCGGAACATCGAACTCAGGTCGAGATCGAGCATGACGTGTCCCCCAGCGCGTGCGGATGTGCGGATGCCTCGTCCCGCCCGCTCCCGGATCGACCGGGCATGACGGTAACGTGGGCGCTGATGAGCGATTCTAGCCAGGCGACAAGTCGCGAAGTTTCCCTTTCGGGAACGGTTGTCGACGATGCCCCCGGCGAGCCCGCGCGCGACGACGACGCACGCGAATCATCGGCGCAAGACGGACCCCGTCGCAGCCGTCGAAGCTCGGGCGATTCGTCGAGGCCGCGCCGCACCTGGCGCCAGGGCGGCACCTCGGTGCGCCGATGGGGCTGGGAGCTGGTCGGCTGGGCCGTGCTCGCCCTCGGTGTCGGCGTGCTCGGCGCGACGGTGGCGACCGAGGTCATCGGCGGTGACATCGGAGCCCTCCTGAGCCAGCTCATCCTCTGGGGCGCCTTCGCGGTGCCGGTGGTGCTCGCCCTCGCGCGTGCACGGCCTCGCGGACTCTTGCGCTTCCGCCCTGTCGACCTGCTTTTCGGCCTCGTTCTCGGGGGGATGCTGCGCGTCGCCCAGGGCTGGTTCGAAGTGCGGGCCGGCGGTACCGGTGCGTGGCCGAGCTATCCGGGGGTGGCGGGGTCGCTTCCGGGCGGCTGGTTGTTCGACGAATTTCTCACGGGCGTCGTGATCGCCCCGGTGCTCGAGGAGTTCTTCTTCCGCGGACTCGTGCTCGTCGCGGTCTACACGGCCGTGCGGCGCATGGCGGGGCGCGAGGTCGCGATGTTCGCCTCGGCGATCGCCTCGACCGCGCTTTTCGTCATCGCGCACACCCTTCTCGCTCCGCTCGCCTGGGATGCCGTGGTCTCGCTCACTCTCGTAGGCCTCGTCGCGAGCCTGCTCGTGCTGCTGACCGGCCGGCTCTGGGCCGCCGTCGTCACGCACGTCGTCTACAACGGGCTGTGGATCGCGATGGCCACGATCGGGAGCTTGCTCGCCGTCTGACCCGGTGGTCGCCGGGCCCTTCGACAGGCTCAGGGACCGGCTGGCGGGCCGAAGCCGGGCCCTTCGACAGGTTCAGGGACCGGCGGCAGGTTCAGGGACCGGCTTCGGCGCGGACGGGTCAGCCTCCGTTCGCGCCACCCGCGTTCGGGCCCGCGGCGGCATCCGACCCGCGACCGGCGCGCGCGGCGCGCTCGAGCTTCTCGAGGCGCTCGGCTTCCTCGCCCCCGACGGCTTCGCCGCGAGCGACGAGGCCCGAGACGTCCGACAGCGGGATCTGCTTCAAGAACAGCGCCAGCACGAACGCGATCGCGATGAACGGCACGAGGTACCAGAACACCGGGGCGAGCGCGTCGGCGTAAGCATCGACGACACCCGACCGCAGTTCGGGCGTCAGCGTGCTCAGCACTGACGGGTCGATGGTCGAGGTCGCGGCCCCGGCCTGCTCGGCAGAGGCACCTGCGCCGGTGAAGACGGCGGTGAGGTTCTCGGTCAGACGGGTGGTGAAGAGGGTTCCGAACACGGCGGTGCCGAGGGCGGCCCCGACCTCGCGGAAGTAGTTGTTCGTGCTCGTCGCCGTGCCGATCTCGGCGGCGGGCACCGCGTTCTGCACGATGAGTACGACCACCTGCATGATCAGGCCGAGGCCGGATCCGAAGAAGAACAAGAAGACGCAGATCAGCCAGATCGGGGTCGAGGCCGACAGGGTCGTCATCGCGATCATCGCCGCTCCGGTGAGCAGCGTGCCGACGATCGGGAAGATCCTGTAGCGGCCGGTGCGCGAGATGAGGACTCCCGACGCGATCGAGGTTCCGATGAGCCCGACCATCATCGGCAGCATGAGAAGACCGGATGCGGCGGCCGAGGTGCCCGACGACATCTGCAAGAACGTCGGCACGAAGCCGATCGCCGCGAACATGCCGATGCCGAGAGCCAGACCGATCGCGGTGGCGTTGACGAACACGCGGTTGCGGAACAGCGAGAGCGGCATGATCGGGTCGGCCGCCCGCGATTCGGTGAAGATGAACAGCGAGGCGGCGACGACGAGTCCGACCCCCCAGGCCCAGGTCGCCAGCGAGCTCCAGCCGAAGGCACTGTCGCCACCGAAGTCGGTGAAGAAGATCAGGCACGTGGTCGCGGCCGAGAGGAACAGCACGCCCAGCCAGTCGATCGGTTTGGTCGCACGCTTGCTCGGCAGCTTCAGCGCGAACACCGCGATGAGGAACGCCGCGATCCCGACCGGGATGTTGATGTAGAACGCCCACTGCCAGGTGAGGTGGTCGACGAAGAATCCGCCGAGGAGGGGGCCGCCCACGGCCGCCAGGCCGAAGACCGCGCCGAGCGGGCCGAGGTACTTGCCCCGCTCGGAGGCGGGCACGATGTCGGCGATGATCGCCTGCGACAAGATGATGAGTCCGCCGCCGCCGAGGCCCTGGATGGCGCGGAAGACCACGAACATCCAGAAGTCCGTCGCAAAGGCGCACCCGATCGAGGCGAGGGTGAAGATCGCGATCGCCAGCAGGAACAGGTTTCGCCGCCCCAGGATGTCACCGAATTTGCCGTAGATCGGCATCACGATGGTGGTCGCGAGAATGTAGGCGGTCGTGATCCAGACCTGGTGCTCGACGCCGCCGAGCTGACCGACGATCGTCGGCATGGCCGTCGAGACGATCGTCTGATCGAGGCTCGACAGCAGCATCCCGGCGATCAGCGCCGAGAAGATGATCCAGATGCGCCGCTTCGTCAGCAGCAGCGTGTTCGCTGCGGGGACGGTCGGCGTGGACGCGGTAGCGGTCACGGTTTCTCCAGTTCGGGGTCGAGAGGGTATTCAGCGCGGGTCGGTCAGCGCAGGGAGGAAGTGAAGAGGTCGGACGCCGCCCCGATGCGGCGCGCGAAGATGTCGGTGAACGCGTCGGTGTTGCCCGGCGCGAGGAACTCGCCCGTCGCGCCCCGGCACAGGGCTCCGACGAGTTGGGCGGCGACCTCGGCGCGCAGATCGCCGGGGGCGAATCCCTCGCGTTGCGCGACGAGGGCGGCGTCGGCGCGTTCGTCACGAATGCCGTGCTCGAGCATCCGGCCGATCAATCGCGGTTCGCGATCGCCCGCGGCGATGAGCTCGCGCACCGATTCGGGTGCGATGTCGAGGGTGCGCCACCGCGCCTCGGTGAGTTCTGCGAGGTCGGCGAGAAGGGTGGGGGAGAGGTGCCCGGATGCTTCGCCGCCGGCCAGAAAGGCCGTGACCGCATCTTCGTCGCCGCGGTGCAGGGGCAGCCCGAGGACGGCGTCTTCTTTCGACGCGAAGTAATTGAAGAACGTGCGCCGAGAGACGTCGGCGGTGTCGCAGAGGTCTTCTATCGTGAAGCCCGAGAGCCCGTGTTCGGCCGTCGCAAGACGGGCCGCGCGGGTGAGGGCGCGGGACGTGTCTTGACGACGACGATCCCGTACCGTGGGTGCACTATCGGTCACACAGTGCATTATTGCACTTATCCGTGGATAGTGCACATCGACCCGACGGCGGGGCGATCCCGGAGAAATGCAAATGTATACGTGTTCATGCACGCATGCTTCGTGCGTCAGTCTCGATCCCATGCAGGACGACGTGAATCAGGCTTGGGTGCAGTACGCCGAAGCGCTCGGAGTGGCGCTGGCCCGCGCTCGAGCGACGCGAAAGCTTTCGCAGGAGCAAGTGGCCTACGCCGCAGGGATCGCGGCTTTCTCGTACCGCAAGCTCGAGAAGGGCGAGTCGAACCCCGGTACGCCGGCGAATCCGCGACTGCGCACCCTCGTCGCCCTCGCGGGGGTACTGGGCGTGCCCGTGGCAGCGCTCCTGCCCCCTGATCCCGAGGGCATCACCGCCTGGAAGTGAGCGAGAGCGGGCGCCCGCGTGAACGGGCGCCCGCGATCACCCTTAGCGGCAGAGCGTCGTCGACGCGGTGCTTTGGCAGAGGGTCGTGCTGGCGACGCTTCCGAAAAGGAACGAGTCGCGGTCTGCTTCGCGCTGGTCAAGGTTCTGGAGCGAGAGCAAGTAGCCCATAGTGTTCACCCCCTCTCGATGCTCGGCGTGACGGGGGTCCGCACGCGGTCGATCACTGCGGGGGGAGTCAGGAACGGCAGTCCGCTGTCGGCGGGTTCTTCGCCCGCGACGAACGAGCGATATGCCGTGAGCGCCGAAAGCACTCCGGCCGAGCCGGTGGCCAGGTCGCACGACAGGCGCAGCAGGCCGTCGCCGGTGAAGCCGAGGCCATCGGGGCGACGGATGGCGTTCAACCGCAGCTCGCGAACATGGCGTGACAGCGCAGCATCCGATTCCGGAGTCGACAGCCCCCGACGGGCGAGGATGAGCAGGAAGTGGATGAGCCCTGCGCGCCCGGCGAACACCCCCGACTGGATGCAGAAGCGGGTGATCGCCGCGCGGGTGATTCCGTCGAGCGCCTCGAGGTATCGCCCGTTGTCGGGGGAGTGGGCGAGGAGCAGGGTGATGACCGCGCCGATCCCGGTCGACCCCGACGCGAGGTAGGGGGCCGCCCGCCACCCTTCGTCGACCTGCAGGCTGCCGTCTTCGGAGCGCGTGAGCGTCGCGAGGTCATCGTCGATGGCCCGCTCGGCGAGTCGCAGGTGACGGGCGTCGCCCGTTCGCTCGTACAAGCGCAGGGCGAAGAGCGCGGTGCCGGTGCGACCGCGCAGCAGGCCGCCGCTGCCAGTCGCGACTTGCGAGGTGATCGGCCGCGCCCGCGCGTCGAAGCCCGCCTGCACTCGCGCGGCGATATCCATCACGAGGGGAGTGAGGGTGGCATCCGCGTCGCTCTCGGCCAGCAGCGTGAGCCCGACGCCGGGCAACCCCGAGTACAGGTCGTCGCCGAGTCGCGAGGGATCCGCGGCGCGCAGCCGGACCAGCGCGCGGTCGGCCTCGGTGTGGCGGTGCAGCCGTCGCAGCGTCCACACCGCGCCGGCCAGGCCGTCGTAGAGGCCGAGGGCGGTCTCGGTGTCGGCGGCGAGGGCGGTGCCGAACCACGCCGTGGCGCGTGCATCGACCGGCTCACCCGCGTCGTGGAGGGCGACGAGCACCCCGGCGGCGCCGTGGGCCAGACCGTAGGGTCGTTCGGCGAACTGCCGCGGGTCGCCCGGCCACGCGCGGTCGTCGCGCGCGAAGTCGGCGTCGGCGACGAGTTGCGTCGCGGTCGCTTCGATCGCCGGGCCGACGGCAGAGACGGCGTCGAGTTCGAACCGGCGCAGGGCGCGGTCTGCCCGTCCATGGCCCGGGCCCGGCTGCGGCGGGCTGTCGGTGTCGAACTCGGCGAGCACGCGCGGCGCCCATTCGGCAGGAAGCTCGAATTCGTAGGCGGCCGCTCTGGCGAGGTCGCCCGCTTTGAGGGGGTCGAGTTCGAGCAGCGGAAGCAGAGGAATGAAGACGAACAGCTCGATGCACGCGAGACCGTAGAGATCGTGACGCGCGCCGCCGCGGCGGTCGGGCGGTGAGAAGCCCGGGGCTCCCACGAACGGTGGAGTGTCGTCGGCCAGCGGCTGCGCCATCTCGAAGTCGAGAAGGGCGATCCGCCCGTCGGGTCGGACGATCACGTTTGCGGGGTGCAGATCGCCGTGCGAGTACCCCGCCGCGTGCAGCTCGTCGACAGCGGTGCGCACCTGCGCCAGAACGCCGAGAGCCCAATCGCGATACGCGCGACGATCGGCCGCGGTCGACCCCGCCTGGATGCGGGGGTTTCGCCGCACGACTTCTTTGTTCAGGGCGTGTCCGTCGATCCGTTCCATGACGAGGTAGCGGTGGCCGTGCACCTCGAGCGAACGGTGGACCGCCGGCGCCTGAGAGAGGCGGATGCGGCGCAGCACCTCTTCTTCGTGACGGAGGCGGGCCACGGCGTCGCGGTCGTCGGGCGTGAAGCCGGTGGCGGGACGAGCTTCTTTCACGACCACCGGGGCGCCGTCATCGTCGGCGGTGTACACGCCCCCCGAGTTGGAGTGGTGCAGCGCCCCCGTGATGTCGGGGAAGCCCTCGGGAGGGCGCCCGTCGCCGAGCGCATCGAGCTGGGCTTGCAGGAAAGGGGGCAGCGTCACCCAGGCGGGGGGGACGAACGCGGTGGTGCGCACGTCTTCGACGAGCTCGCCGGTCGCGGGGTCTCGAAGGGCGAGAACCTCGGCTCCGTCGCGCACGAGGGTCTGCGAGACGAACGCGCCGTACCGCACCGACAGGGGCCCAGCGTTCCACCGCAGGTCGGTCAAGACGTAGGGCCCGGGCCGGCCGCCGATCAGCTCGTCGAGGGCGACGAGCGCATCGTGCAGCTCCGCCTCCGAGCGGGGGTAGATCGTGAGGAACTTACCGGCCGACGACCTCTCGGCGTCTTTGCTGTTGGCCGCCGTGAGCGCGTCGCGGTGCGGCAGGTGCTTGAAGGCGAGCTCCGCGCGGTGGCAATACGTCGACACCAGGCGCAACACATCGTTCGCGCCCGACGCGACCGCGCTGACGTGGATCTTCCAGCCCTGGTCGGGCAGTGTCGCGGAGCGCGGGTGCCAGAACGACCAGTTGCCGTCGTCGTGGTTATCCCACCCGCTCCAGTCGACGGTCTCATCGAGGGCGTAGCGCAGCGACGGCGCGCGTGTCGCTCGCATCGGGTGGTCGTAGAAGGCCGCGTCGGCGACCGCGAATCGCGGGTAGATCGGGTCCACGGCTTCCCCCATGTTCAGCGCGGGCTCGGAGTGCTGCCGTCATTGTGCGTCGGGGGAAGGTCCCCGCGTGCGGGGTGCGGTACCGCGCACGAAGCGCGCGAAGTGACGCGCGGATGGCGAGCGTGCGAACGAGATGACCGGCGCGAAGACGGGAGGCGTCGCGCGAGCAAAGCAGACGTGCCGAGGTCTGAGGTGGGGGGCGTGATTACGCCGCCGACCCAGGGTCGTTCATGTCTACATGTGTCGTCGCGGCGCGGTCAAATTAGTCGCGAAATTTCATCCGTTTGGACTAAGAAGACGGTGTGTCGAGGTGGTTCCGGACTCCCCAGAGGGCGAGGCCGGTGCGGTCTTCGACGCCGATCTTCTTCATCGCTGTGTGGAGCTGCGAACGGATGGTGTTCACCGACACGTGCAGATGGTCGGCGATCTGCTCATTGGTCGTGAAGCCTCCGCTCAGGGCACCGACGGCTCGCCGCTCTGCCTGGCTCAGAAGAGCGGCCGCGGCCGCGTCGGCCGACGACGGTCGTCGACGGGCCAGCTCTTTCAGAACGGGCATCGTCGCGCGTGACGAGACGATGGCCTCGCCGCGGAAGGCCGCCTCGATGGCCTGCAGCAACTGATCGGCGTCGTGCCCCTTCAGCAGGTACCCGACGGCCCCCGCATCCAGTGCCTGCAAGACGTGCGAGTCGCCGGCGTGGCTCGTCATCACGACGACCGCGACGCGGCCGTCCGATTCGAGCCCGGCGAGCTGGCGAGTGGCCTCGAGCCCGTGCATCACGGGCATCTGCAGATCCATGAGCACGACATGCGCTCGCTCGCTGCGAGCGAGTGCCACGGCGTCGCGACCGTTCGCGGCCTCGCCGATCACGGTGATCCCGGGGGCCTGCTCGAGCTGTAGCCGCAATCCTTTGCGCACGACGCGGTTGTCGTCGGCGATCAGCACGCGGATGCTGCGCGGGCGAGCCATCAGCGCACGTCGCGGGGGTCGGGCTCGGGCGCGGGGATGCGAATCCTCACCTTCCACCCTCCCCTGTCGGTCGGACCCGCGGTCACGGATCCACTCATCATCGTGATGCGGTCGCGGAGCCCGTCGAGGCCCCAACCGAGGCCGATCGGCTCGGCTGCGGCGTACTCCGAGCGCGGCGGGCCGTTCTCGATCACCACCTGCAACCAATTGCTGCTCCACACGATAGCCACATCGACCGACGCTCCGGGAGCGTGTTTGGACGCATTGGTGAGGGCCTCTTGAACCCCGCGAAACACGCTGGTCGAGATGACCGCGGGCAGATCGGTGAGGTCGCCGGTGACGTGCAGACTCGCGGTCATGTCTCGCCGATTCCAGTAGTCGATGAGATCTTGCGTCTGTCGCAGGTCGCGCGTTGCGCCCATCGGTATCCCGCCCACCGCCCGCAGGTCAGACAGCGCGCTGTAGACGCTGGCCGCCGCGAATCGGCCCTCAGCCCGTACGTCCTCGACGAGCTGCAGCGCGTCGCCGGGCCGTTTCGGGCCGATGGCGACGGCAGCGTCGGCGAGAGCGATGAGGCCCGAGAGGTGTTGCCCGGCGACGTCGTGCAGCTCTTGCGCGATGCGCGCGCGCTCGGCGTTTCGCGCTTTCTCCAGGCGCACTTCGTACTCGCGCGTCGCGGCCTCGGCCTCGTATCGCACTTGCGCTACTCGTCGGGATCGGGCGCGCCACCAGACACCGAGAGCGGTGGCGCCGGCCGCGGGCGCGATGAACCCGAGTCCCTCGGAAGTGACGAAGCTCGTGATGGCTCCGAGGTCGGCGCCCGTCGAGGCGGCCCACGCCGTCAGGGTGCCGATGCCGACGATCAGCGTCACCACCAACCACCCGGCCGACACGACCGTCGGTTGCTGCGTCGCGAGCAAGAACAGGGCGATGGCGACGACCAACTGCATGCCCGAAAGCCACAGCGGAACGCCGACGACGATGACCAGCAGCAGGTAGCACGCGAGTGTTCCGAGCAGGCCGACCAGGGGACGTCGCGCGCTGAGGGCGAGCGCGAGTGCCTGCACTGCCGATCCGAACGTGACCAGCACGATCACCGTCGGCAACGACAGCGGAAGCGTCCATGCGGCCTGCCCGTCGATGACGAGGGCAAGGGGGTTCGCCAGTCCTTGGATCGAGGTGATGACGAAGATGATCGCGCCGAAGGTCAGCGCAGCACGCGGGGTGCCGAGGATCGTTGTCACGCGGTCGTCGGCGTCATCGACGTCATCGGGGTCGGCTACGGCTGATGGCGCAGCGTTCGGGTGGATCGTCATGGGTGGGTGCCCTCCGGTCGTCCACCGAGACATGCTCTCACTCGGTGGCGACCGCAATCGTCTCGCACCTCGGGCAACGGGCATCTCGTCCATTTGGACGAAATCTGGACCATTTTCAGCCGGTTGCCTCTGTCGGGCGCGGTGTGCGGCTCATTCCGCGTGATTCCGTGGGCTCCTCACGTAAACATGAGGGGGCGTGCTCACAGTACGAGCGTGGTGCCCCCGCGCGCAAGAAACCCGTCCCAGCGTTCATCGACTGTTCGCCGGAATGGTTTCGGCCGTTCTCTGATGCCGGTACCCGCATCGGATGCGGCGGCGAGCGGGGCGTTGCATGATCTGTCTGTCGGGGTTCCACCGCCTCGACACACTCGGGGGAAATGACTGAAATGTCAGATCTGCACACCACTCGCCGCGCAGGTGCGGCCCGCTTCCTCACCCGCGGACTCACCGCGGCCGCGACCAGCGTCGCGCCCTTCCGATTCGTCTCCGCCTCGAGCCGGCCCATGTCGCCGAGCCTCGCCCTTCTTCGGGGGATTCGCCCCGCGACGTAGTCGTTCTCCAAGTTTCCGTGCCGGGCGTCGTTGGCCCAGGCAAAGGAAAAACCCCGGTCAGTTGCAGCTGGCCCGGGGGTGATACAGAGGCTCGACCGAGCTTCTGCGAAATGGTAATGAAAGGAAACAATACCATGAGCAAATCGCTCATTCGTCGCGCGGGCCTTGGTCTCGCCGCGACGGTCGCCGTGGCCGGCCTGGCCTTCGGCGCTGCTCTCCCCGCGAACGCCGAGCCGCTCGGTTCGCCCACGTACCGCAGCCTCGCGGGTGCTGGTTCGGACACGACGCAGGACGTGCTGAACGGTCTGTCGCAGAGCCTCACGATCTCGGGCACGAAGGTCATCGGCTCGTACAACGCCACCGGCTCCGCCACGATCAAGACCAAGTCGACCGGCGCGACCTTCCAGCGTCCGAACGGCTCGACCGAGGGCGTGCGCGCTCTGTCGGCCGCTCTGCAGGGCACCTCGTACCCGGCCACCGGCGGCACCACTCTCAGCAGCACCGACCTGCAGTTCGCTCGTTCGTCGAGCGGCGTTTCGTCGTCGCTCGCGAGCACCACAGGCCCGCTGCAGTACATCCCCATGGGCATCGACGCGGTCACCTACGCCACCTCGCCCACGACCGGCTCGACGCCGACCCGGGTTCCGAACGGCATCATCGTGGGCACCACCACGTCGCCGACCGGTACCTTCGCCGCACCGGCTCCCCTGACGCTGCGCAACATCTACAACGGTGGCTTCGTGCAGGTCGACCCCGCCGTCAGCACCAGCCAGAAGTTCTACGCCGGCACCGCCTACGCCGACCAGGCAGCGCTCGACGCAGCGTTCCCCCCGGCCAACACCGTCATCAAGCTCTACCCCTACCTCCCGCAGGCAGGGTCGGGCACCCGCTCGTTCTGGGCCACGACGGTGGGCATCAACAACACCACCCCGCCCGCCCACGTCTCGTCGACCTTCGTCGACGGCACCGGTGTGACTCGCGACGTGCAGGAGCACAACGGTCAGGTCGTCTCGCCGGGCACGGGTGCAAACCGCAACCCGGTGGCGCGCAACGCCATCGTGCCGTTCTCGATCTCGCAGTTCATCGCCCAGGGCCGTGCCGCCGCGCTCACCACCAAGTACGGCGTGACGGTCACCAACCGCCGCGTCAGCGCTGAACTCCGCAACATCGGTGCGGAGCTTCCGATCGAGGACGGTGCGCTGAACCCGGACTTCCCGGTTCGTCGTTCGGTCTACAACGTGGTCGCCAACTCCGCGATCACGGGTGCGAACTCGGGCTCGCAGCTGGCTCAGGTGTTCGTCGGCTCGACCGGTCTGGCCTACAACCAGACCACCGCCCCCGACGGATCGGACGCGGACACCGCACCCGACGCCACCATCACCGGCAACGTCATCACCGACTACGGGTTCGCCATCAACCCCACCGCCGGCCTTGTTGACAACTCGCTGCGCTCCAACTACGTGCCCTGAATCCTGACCCCAGGACACAACGCGTAACCGAATAAGGAGCCGGGGAAGGACGCGAGTCCTTCCCCGGCTTCGGTCGTCCGCGATTACGTCACCCCGTCGTGAGCCGGACGGCTCACGAACCCCATACTTTCGGATGGGGTTCGTGTCGGCGGAGTGGCGCGATCTGTGGAATCGGTCGCCGCTCGTCCCCCCGAAAGGAGGGGGAGGCGCATCTGGTTCGAGCTCGCCGTGGTCTTATGGTGGCGGCCGGTAGGCGCAGCCGAGACGGCGCCAGCATCACTCTCGAGAAGGTGGGTCGCCGTGCTCGATGCACCGCATGGTCGCCCGACCGCGAACGGTGATCAGGCAGGGCGGCTCGTGCTCTTCGGGGCGACGGACCCGCACCACGACGGCCGGCGCAGGCGCCGCGAACAGATGCTGGCGATGCGGCCGGTCGATCCCACCGAAGACGTCGATGGGCGCCTGGTGTCTCGGCCCAGCGGTGTGCACTGGGAGTATCTGCTCGCCGACGACAGCTCGCTCCTGGTACGGGCGCGAGATTTCGACGATGAGGCCGAGGCGCGGTGGGACGCCGACAGGTTGTTCGGCTCACCGCGTCCGGTTCGTGCGGCGTACGTGCGGCACCCCGACACGGGCCAGCTGTCGTGGTGGTTGGTGCGGGGGAGTGAGCCGGTCTTCGTCACCTCGCGGGTGTGGTTGCCCACCCAGCGCGGCGCGACGGTGCGTTCGGCACAACGCGCCGTCGCGGTCTTGAAGACGCGGCCTCCGTGGGGCGACTACTCCGGATGACCGAGATCACGGGTTGAGACCACGCTGAAAAGCCCAAAGGGCCAATTGGGTGCGGTCGGAGGCACCGGTCTTGTCGAGCATGTTCCCGATGTGCCATTTCACCGTATTCTCGCCGAGGCCCAGACGAGCCGCGATCTGTTTGTTGCTGAGACCGTCTGCCAATGCCGACACCACCTCGAGTTCGCGCTCCGTGAGTGCGTCGACGAGACTCATGCCCGACGGCGGCCGGGCTGACTGAGTGGCGACCGGTCGCTGCGGGTCGAGCGGGCGCCCTGCATCGCCCTGCGTGCCCGGTCGGCGCGTGCCGCGGGTGTTCTCACGGGTGCGCGCGCGGGTGCTGCCCCGCGCGTACTCGGCGATCATCCGCTGGCGCACGGTGGGCGATTGCAGGGCGCCGGCGTTGACGGCTGCGCGAATCGCGGCGGGGATGTCGCCCGGGTTCTTCTTGAGCAGGAATCCCACGGCTCCGCGCTCGAAGGCCCCGTAGAGGTACTCGTCGAGGTGGAAGGTGGTGAAAACGATGACCGGGATCGGCTCTTCGACGCCGATCCCGCTGAGCGCCTCGATGGCATCGAGGCCGTCGCCATTGGGCATGCGCAAGTCCATGAGCACGACGTCGGGCAAGAGGTGACGCGCTATTCGCACGGCATCTATCCCGTTCTCCGCCTCACCGACGACCTCGATGTCGTCGGTGGTCTCCAGCAGCACGCGCAGACTTTTCCGCACGGCTCGTGCGTCGTCGACGATGAGCGTACGAATCATGAAGCGAGGCCCTCGGTTCGTTTCTCAGGAGCAACGGTCGGCAGAACGACCTCTTCGACGAAGAGATCGGTATCGGAGTCCGGACCCGGTCCTGGTGCACCGGACAGATGATGAGAAGAGAGCCGAGACCGCTCGGCGGCTCGCTGATGGGGGGGATGCGGCACCAGAGCGTTGATGCTCCAGCCGCCCGCGCCGCGCGGCCCGGTGCGAAGGCTTCCGCCCGCGGCGAGCAGTCGATCTCGCATTCCGTCAAGGCCGTACCCGAGGCTCAGGGTTCGCGCGCCGACGCCCGCCGCTTTTCCGGTCGGAGCGGGTGGCGCGCCGTTCTCCACGCGCAGAAGCAGCGTCGCGCCGTCATCTTCCATCGTGATGATGATCTCAGCGCCCGGTGCGTGCTTGCGTGCATTGCTCAGCCCTTCCTGAACGACGCGGTAGGCGATATGGGCGCGCATGGGCCCGATGCGCTGGTCGATCTCGCTGAGCTCCGGGTCGTGTTCGAAGCTCACCGGGGCGCCGGTGAGCTCGCGGTGCTCTTGGACGAGAGATGAGATCTCGCGCACGCTGTGCTGGCCCGGGCGATACCCCGACTGAAAGCTCTCGGTGACGGTGCGGTCTTCTGTGCGCATGCTGTTCAGCATCCGTTCGAACCCCTGATACAGGCGCTGACCCTCGTCGCGAATGTGCACGACCACGCGCTTGTGGCTCCGCCCGCCCCCGAGCGCCGAGGTCTCGGCGGCGGTGCTCAGCGCCAGCAGGGCGGCGAGGTGCGCCGACGAGGTGTCATGGAGCTCTTGAGCGAGTGTCCGCCGCTCCGCCGCGACCGCTTCCGCCGTGCGAATGGCCTCGCCGCTCGCGACTTGCTCTGCGAGTTCGGCGATCCGTTCCGCCCGGTCGCGCAAGTTGGCGTACCAGCTGCCGGCGAGCGCCGGCAGGGCGATCGTCGCGAGGGCGACAACGAGCCAGCTGAGTATCAGAGCCGGCGAGTTCCACGCCGGAGCGTGTGCCGGTGCTCGCAGCGCGTAGGCGCCCACGAGCGCGATCGTACTCACCGCGGTGCCGAACGCGATCGCGAGCGAACGTATCGCCCCCGTCCGTTCTGTCATGAACGCGAATACCGCGAACAACAGGCCGGGTTGAACCGCGACGGGCTCGTAGCCGCCCACGAATACCGCTGCGATCCAGAGCACCAGAGATCCGGTGAGCGTGCCGATGGGCTGGGAACGAAGCCATACGAGCCACACCGCTTGAAAACTGACGAGAGCGAGCACCGTGACCAGTTGCCAGGCGTCGTTCTGCACGTCGGCTGCCGATCGCCCGTACTCGACCAGATATAGCCCGAGGAGGTACGCACCGGCATTTCCCCCCAGGGCGAGCGGGACGATCGACCTCGCCAGCCGGGACGCGACCCGCGGCGATCGCCGTCCGCGCGTGCGCTCGCCTTCCCGCATGGCCCCTCCTTTCGGGTGGTCGTACCCGCTGATGATTCTGACCCGACCATCCTGTCGAGAGAAGGCGGTCGGCGGGTGGGAGAAGAGGACGTCGACGATAGCCGCGAAATTCCGGGGGACACGGTTCTGTGCGACACCGATTGTTTACCCTTTCGTTCCCGCGCGTCTGCCTGCTCTCGACGTCGAGCGAGCTTGGTCGCGGGGCCGGTTGCGCCGCAGCATGTGTGAGGCGCCCACCCGATCTGGCGCCGCTCCATCCCCCACTGAGAGCACCCGACATGACTCCGCCCGAACGCCCCGACGCGAGCGGGGACGACAGCGCCCGCGTGCCCGATCGCGATGCCACCGTTGCTGAGCTCGAGCGAGAGCGGCAGTCGATGCGGTTGCTGGGTTTCGAGTCATCGCCCGCGCCGCGCACCGCCCCGGTCGACGGAAAGCGCACCCTGGTAGGCCGTCGAGGCACCGGCGACCGGATCTTCCAGTGGGGCGCCCACGGCGGCGGCGTGATCGTGCTCAGCATCATGACGCTCGTGGGGCTGTTCCTGCTCATTCGCGGCTTCGAGGCGATCGACGCGGCCGGCTGGGCGTTTCTCACCGAGCAAGACTGGGAACCGAACTCCGGCCGGTTCGGCATCGCCGCGGTGCTGTTCGGCACCGTGACGATCGCTGTCATCGCCATCACGGTCGCTCTTCCCCTCGCGATCGGCACGGCGACCTACATCTCGGAATACGCACCGGAGAGTCTGCGCCGATTCCTCGTCGGCATCGTCGATCTGATGGCCGCGATTCCTTCCGTCGTCTACGGACTGTGGGGCTTCTTCTGGCTCGAAGGGCAGGTTCTGCCCATCGCCGAGTGGCTCTCGACCTACCTCGGGTGGATCCCGATCTTCGCGGCTCCTCAGTTCAACCCCGACGATCCGCTCGCGACCCCCACGGTCTTCACGGCCTCCGCGTTCCTCGCCGGGCTCGTCGTGTCGATGATGGTCGCCCCGATCGCCGCGTCGATCATGCGCGAGGTGTTCAGTCAGGCGCCCACCGTCGAGCGAGAGGGGGCCCTTGCGCTCGGATCGAGCAAGTGGGGCATGATCCGCACCGTCGTCTACCCCTTCGGGCTCGGCGGCATCATCGGGGGCACGATGCTCGGGCTCGGGCGGGCCCTCGGTGAAACGATTGCCGTCTATCTCGTGATCTCGCCCATCTTCGTCATCAACTGGAACGTGCTGACGACGGGGACGAACTCCATCTCGTCGCTCGTCGCCCTGCGGTACGGCGAAGCGTCGGCATTCGAGCTCTCCGGCCTGATGGCCGCCGGTCTCGTGCTGTTCCTCATCACCATGCTCGTGAATTTCGCCGCGGGCTTCATCATCCAGCGGTCCCGCTCCGGGGCCTCGAGCTGAGTCGAGCCATGACCGATCAGATCACCGTCACGGGCGACCCTCACGCCCGCACGCACCGCCGAGCCACTCTGGCCGGCCACATCACGCGCACCCAGATACCCGGTCGTGGCCGCATCCCGCACCAGACTCGCCCGGAAGAGCGGCGCAACATATCTGCCCTCCGTCGCGAAGACGTCTTGCGGGTGGTCTGCTCGGCTCTCGCTGCCATCGCGGCCACGGCCTGGCTGTTTCTGCAGATCGTTCCGTTCGAGGGTCCCGTCGCCTTCACGCTGATCGCCTACGCCCTGTTCGTGACGTTCTTCGTGATCCTCATCAGTTTCGACGACGACAAGATCACCGTCCGCGACCGGGTCTGGGGCGTTCTCATCCACTCCGCCGCCGCCGTGCTGCTGCTCGCGCTCGCCGTCGTCGTCATCTTCACGATCAGCCGCGGTTCGGAGGCGTTCCTGCAACCCAACTTCTGGGTTCAAGATCTCTCGCTGGCGGGGCCCCTCGACCCGCTCACCGTCGGTGGCATGGCGCACGCCGCCCTGGGAACGCTCATCATGATCTCGATTGCGCTCGCCATCGCGATTCCGCTGGGGCTGTTGACCGCTGTGTGCCTCGCAGAGTTTCCCTCCCCGTTCACGCGCATCGTGCGCACCGTGTGCGAGGCGATGACGGCCCTCCCGTCGATCGTCTGCGGTCTCTTCATCTATGCCACGTATGTGCTCATCTTCGGTCTCGACAAGTCCGGCTTCGCGGCGAGCCTCGCGATCACCATCATGATCCTGCCGATCATCATCCGCTCGGCCGACGTCGTGCTGCGGCTCGTTCCGCAGACCCTCAAAGAGGCCTCGCTCGCCACGGGGGCAAGTCACTGGCGGACCATCTGGCACGTCGTGCTCCCCACGAGCAAGTCGGGCCTCATGACCGCTATCGTGCTCGGCACTGCCCGGGGCATCGGTGAGACGAGCCCCGTGTTGCTGACCGCCGGTTACACGACCTTCCTCAACGCGAATCCGTTCAAGGGACCGATGGTGTCGCTGCCGTTCGCGACGTTCACCCTGGTCAAGAGCCCGGAGCCGGTGCAGATCGCCCGCGGCTTCGGTGCCGCCGCCGTGCTGATGGTGCTGGTCTTCTTCCTCTTTCTGATGGCCCGCATCATCGGAGGACGCGGTGCCGGAATGCTCTCGCCCCGAGGCCTCGCGCTGGCCAAGGCGGCCAGTGCTCGAGACGCCGGGCGCTTCGCGGCGAAAGACGCGGCGCGCAGACGGCCGGCCTCCGAGCCCCTTGAAAGGCCAGTCGGCCCCCCTGACCCGCCATCCGCCACCACGAACGGAGTCGGCCGATGATCCGCCGTTTCACCCCCACGCGTCTGACGGCCGCTTTCATCGGTCTGACGCTCATCGTCCTCGGAGTCTTCGGCAGTCTGACCCCCGCTCAAGCTGTGGGTGTAATCCACGCTCCGATCGTGGGCTCCGGCTCGACCTGGTCGGCGAACGCGCTGCAGGCGTGGATCCGAAACGTCTTCGCGAACTACCAGTGGACGATCACCTATTCCGAGTCGGGGTCGACGCAGGGGCGGAACGACTTCAAGAACGGCACCGCCGATTTCGGTATCAGCGAGATTCCCTACGCGATCGGCAACTCGAACGAGGGCGACGTGCGGCCGAATCGCGGCTTTGCGTACATGCCGGTCGTCGCGGGCGGCACGGCCTTCATGTACAACCTCGAGATCGGCGGGCGACGGGTCACGAACCTCCGCCTGTCGGGTGAGACGCTGACCAAGATCTTCACCAACCAGATCAAGGTGTGGAACGACCCGGCCATCGCCGCGGACAATCCGCAGCTCGCCCTGCCGGCAACTCCCATCGTGCCGGTCGTGCGCTCCGACGGGTCGGGAACGTCGGCGCAGTTCTCGCTGTGGATGCGAGAGACCCAGACCGCCCTGTGGGACGCGTACTGCGGCGTCGTCGGTCGGCCGCTCGTGAACGGGCACTGCGGTGTGACGAGCAACTACCCGGTCGCACAGGGAAGCGGGTTCGTAGCGCGTTCGGGAGCCAACGGCGTCGCGGGCTACGTCGCTCAATCCCATGCGGTGGGCGCGATCACCTTCGTCGAGTACTCCTACGCGCTGAACGCGAAGTACCCCGTCGTGAAAATGCTGAACGCGGCGGGCTACTACACCGAGCCGACGGCGGCGAATGTCGCCGTTGCGCTTCTTTCCGCACGCATCAACGAAGACTCGAACTCGCTGGATTACTTGACCCAAGACCTGACCCAGGTATACGGGTCGCCCGACTCGCGCACCTACCCGCTGTCGAGCTACAGCTACATCATCCTCCCCACCGATATGCAGGCGAACTTCACGGAAGACAAGGGACTCACGCTCGCCGATTTCAGTTCGTACTTCCTCTGCGAGGGCCAGCAATCCGCAGAAGTGCTCGGTTACTCACCCCTGCCGATCAACCTCGTCACCCGCGGCTACCAGCAGGTGCTGAAGGTGCCGGGCGGAAACCCGGCGGTGAAAGACCCCGTGGGGGACTGCAACAACCCCACCTTCTCGCCCGACGGCACCAACCGGCTGGCGAACGAGGCGCCGTTCCCGCCGGAGTGCGATAAGCAAGGCCCCACGCAGTGCGCGAAGGGAACAGGCGGCGCACAAGATCAAGAGACTCCGGCGAGCGGCGATTCTGCGGGTGCCGCCGCCGCGGCAGCCTCAGGCCCGGCTGCCGGAGGAGGAGCTGCGGGCGCCGCGGAACAGGTGGCTGGCGCAGCCGGTGCCGGGGCGGCCGCAGGCTCGACACCAGACGGGGCGACGGTCGCTGCTGATGCCGCACCCCTCTTGACCAATGCCACGCCTCAGACGTTGCCGGTATCACAGAGCGGGATGCTGCCAGGACTCGCCATGCTCGGCGCGGGCGGCGGACTCCTCGCCGCCGCAGTCGTGCCCCCGCTGCTCGGCAGACGTGCTCGTCGTCCCGTATTCGCTCCCACCCCCACCCCCGGAGGCACCCGATGACCGACACCGAGACCCCCCCCACCCGCCCCTCGTGGCGGAGCCGCGTCGTGGTCGGGCGCGCTCTCGCCGTCGCCTCTTTCGCCCTCGTCGTTGCGTCCGTCGCGGGTTCGCTCATGGTCGGGAGCCCCGCGGTCGCTGTCGAGCAGGAGTCAGCCGTGACCGTCAAATGGGCCGGCGACAACCCCGCCGAGGTGCAGCGGTATCAGCTCGACCGGGAGGACAAGCGCGACAACGCCGACGGCTCGGGCAAGTGGCTCGATTTCAAAGACTTCGAGGTGTCGGTGTCGCAGACGAAGAATCTGCGCGATCAGTCCCTCGTCGTTTCGTTTTCTGGACTGGGCCCGACGTCCCGAGTTCAAACGAGGGACCGAGGAGGACTGAGCAGCTTCGTGCAGGTGATGCAGTGCTGGGGTCCCGACCCGACCGCCGCCGACTTTCGCGAGACGTGTCAGTTCGGGGCGTCGAGTACGCAGGCAGGCTATGGCAACGCTGGCGCAAAATACTTAGAATTCCCGGTCCAACTCATCGATCGCGGGCGCCAGACCACCGTCGTCGAGGGGGTGGAGCGACAGGGTGCGCCGTACCGCACCCCCTACGGCCAGGTGAACAAACCCCAGGCTGCGGCAACGGGAAATGTCATTATCAATGGCATCGGCACCTTCTTCTCCGCCGATTCGTCGAACGAGTTACCCCTTGCGAGGCTGGGTGACGGAACTACCACGACGCGATTCGAGGTGCAGAACAACACCACCGGGCCCTACCTGGGATGCGGCAACCCCGCCGCCGCCGGAAATCGGTGTTGGCTGGTCGTCGTTCCCAGAGGATCTCACTCCGGCACCTTGGAGGGTGCGACCGAGAAGTGCGCGCCGGCGATTCCGTTGTGGGAGGCAGGGTACACCGACGAGTTCGGTGAGGAAAGCCCCTATCAGGAGCAGTCGCCACTCGACTCCGCCTGCAGTTACTGGGACGACCGCGTCGTCGTGCCGCTCGACTTCGAGCCGACGACCGCCTCGTGTCCTCCGGGAACATCGACGCAGCGCATCGACGGCAGCGAATTGAGCGCCGCCCTGATGACGTCGTGGCAAGAGAACCTCTGCAAACAGCAAGGCGGCTCGGTGTTCAGCCTGACGACCAACCCCGGTTCCACCGTGCGTTCGCAGCTGCTGACGGGGCTTTCGCAGTTCGCGTTGGTCACTGGAGCCGTCACTGAGGGGGAACGCGAGGAGGCGCAGCTCGATGCTTCGCAGCCGCTCGATGTGCGATACGCACCCGTTGCGAATACCGCCCTCGTCGTGGCCTTCTCCATCCTGGACTCTAGTGACACGGCGACGACGCAACTCAATCTCACTCCGAGACTCATGGCGAAGCTCTTGACGACGTCGTATGAGTTTCAAGCTCCGAGGCTGTCTGGCGTCGACTATGTTCCTCCTGAGCATCTGAAGGCCAATCCTGAACACATCGAGGACGATCCCGAGTTCCAAGCCGCGAATCCTGGCTACCGCCCACAGATATCCGGGGGCTCGCCGCTGGTCGTGGCCGGGCCCCATGGCGACGACGCGATTCGTGAACTCTGGCGGTGGATTCGGTCGGATGACTCGGCTCGAGAGTGGCTTCAGGGCATGCCGGATGAAAACGGCATGGTCGTGAACCCGTATTTTCTTCCCGCGACGAATCCGTCTGCGCCAGACGGGGCAGGGCTGCCCTTCGACCTTGCGACCGACGACATCGAGACCATTCCTCGCGCCGATCAGACTCTCGCGCCGAGCAAAGAACTGGCCGTCAAGAGTTACAAGGGTCAGCAGATCGATTCCCAAATGATGAGCCCGTATGCGAGCAACTTCGCTGGCGTGGCCCGCCGTGTCGCGACGGGGACTCCGGGTTCGATGTACAGCTGGTACCCCTACGCCGTCAACTCCTCCGGCGACGCGGGAGCGTTCGTCTCGGACGGACGAACCGTCGGCAAGCGTTTCTTGCTAGGGATCACCGACGCGGCAACCGCAGACCGGTTCGGTCTCGAGGCGGCCGCGTTGGGGGTCCCCAACTCCGACGCGTTCGTGGCGCCCGATGCTGCGGGCATCAGCGCTGGTGTTGGCGCGGGAGTCGCCGATCCCGTCACGGGTGTGGTCGAGACCGATTTCGCTGCTCTGGGGACGACCGGATACCCGCTGACGCAGACGTTGTACGGCGCGGTCGACCTCGCGAACGCCGATCTGGGCAACGACGGACGAGCGGGCTACGCCCAGATGCTCGATTTCGCGGCCGGTCCGGGGCAGTCGCCGGGATCGCTGCGGGGTCAGTTGCCGACGGGCTACGCGCCCTTGACACAGGCGCAGCGTTCCGCGGCTTCTGAGCTCGCCGACCTGCTGCGGGTGCCGCTGCCCGAGTCGCCCGCCGCCCCCGACGCGCCCGACGCGCCCGTCCCCGATCCGGCAGCGGTCGGCGGGGCGGCAGCACCCGCGGGCGGGGGCGTGGCGGCACCCGCAGCGCCGGTGTCTGCGCCTGCCGGGACGACGAGCACCGTGACGACGTCGGCCGCGGCGTCTTCACCCCAGTTCACCGCCGCCGGCGCATCATCACCGGTTCAGGGTGCTCTCGGTGCCGCTCTCGTGGCGGGCCTCGCGGGCATCGTCGGCGCGCCCTTCCTGTTGCGCCGCAGGACCCTATGACCAACGCGGCGCGCGCTATTCCTCTCCTTTTCCGCATCTTCGCACCCGGCTCCTTCGTTTGAAGAAAGAAGAACTCATGTCCCTGAACATCGTCAAGCGCGCTCACCCCGCGCGCGGCCGACGACGCCTGATGGGCGTCGCTCTCGTCTCCCTCATCGCCCTGGGCGCGGGCCTTCTGGCGGCTGCGCCCGCTCACGCCGAAACACTGATCCCTGAGAATCGCGCCGGTGGTCTCGTCTTCGATGTGGACGGCTCCGGCCGTCCCGTCCGGATCACGACGGAGTCGGCGTGCCCCGACGTGAACCCCGAAGCTGCGGGCGGATACCGCGCTGTAGTGCTTCTCGCCGACGGCACCCAACACACCCTGCGGGGTGAAGTACGACTGGACTCATACACGTACGACAAGCCCGTCTTCGTAGAACCAACTCCGACGCGTTGGGCGGCTCCTTTCGCCGGTCTTCCGGCGGGCGCGGAGGCCGAAGTGATAATCGTCTGCGACGACTTTTATGACGAAAACGCCACCAAGCGCCCGGTAGGCGATGACCGTTACTTCTCGGAGACCATCGTGCTCGATATCGCGGGCGCGGGTAGTGGCGTCATCCCGAACGCGTGGCATGTGAAAGACCGCACGGCACCGCCGACCAAAGAATCGACGACGACGACCCTCGCCGCCGCGGGCACCACGGCCAACTCCACGACTCTGACGGCGACTGTCGCTCCGGCCGGCGTCACGGGCTCGGTGCAGTTCGCGCAGAATGGCGTGAACATTCAGGCGCCGGCGCCCGTCACCGCCGCCGGAACCGCGTCGATCTCGGTTTCCGGGCTGACGGCGGCGACGGCCTACAGCTTCACTGCGCAGTACTCGGGCGACACCACCCACCAGGCCTCGGCCTCGGCCGCATACGCGGTGACAACTCTGCCGGCCGTGACGCCCGTCGAGATGGTGACGACCGAGATCGGCGTGAACGTGCCCCCGGTTCCGAGCACCCAACCGACGGGCCTCAAGATCGAAACGAAGCCCGTGCCGAAGGTCACTCTCGCGAACGGCTCGCCCCGCACCGAGGGTCAGGATTGGGTCGCGACCGGTTCGCTCGAGGCCGTCACGGTGAACGACGACCGCCGCACCGCCACCACGGGCTGGACTCTCAGCGGTTCTGCGTCGGCGTTCAAAGCCGGTACCAACGAGATCGGTGCCGACAAGCTCAGCTGGGCTCCCGCTGAGGTCGGGACGACGCACGGCGACGCAGGCGCCCCCGCGACGAACCTTTCTGCAGCCAAGGAACTCGCTCGGGGTACCGCGGCGACCGGTCAGTCGAACGTGAAGACGACGGTGGGTGCGCAGCTCTCTCTCACGGTTCCGAGCGGTGCCGTCGCGGGCGACTACACGTCGACGCTCACGCTCACGCTGATCTAACGCAACCTGCACGAGGCGGTTCCCCGTCGGCGACTCGCCGACGGGGAACCGTGGCAGAACCTCTCTCTTTCGCTGTCTCGATCAAGAAAGTCCGACATGAACGCCTCGACTTCGATGCCGACCCGGCCTGCGGGCTCGGGAAGCGTCTCGTCTCGTCGCTTCGCGTCGCGCTCGACGACCGGGCGGTGTGTGCGGTTCGCCATGGCGTGCGCCGCAGCATCCGTCGCTGCCGTCGCCCTGGGGTTCACACCGCCCGCCTCCGCTGCTGAGGGCGACCTCTCGTGGGGCGTGCAGCCCTCGAGTCCCACCGGACCCGACGGGCGCGCCGACCTTCCTTTCCAGGTCGCACCGGGATCGGTCATCACCGACTGGGTCGCCGTCACCAACTACTCTCCCGTCTCGGCAACGTTTCGGGTCTACGCCGCCGACGCCATGACCGACTACGACACGGCCGCCTTCACCCTGATCAACGCCGATCAAGCGTCAACCGGAGCGGGCGCGTGGACCACGATCGACGGCGGGCCCGCGGTCTGCGCCGACACCGAAGACGAGGCCGAGCGCGCCTGCGCGGCGACCCTCGGCACCTCGGTCACCCTCGAGCCCGGCGCGCGCGTCGACGTTCCCTTCACCCTCACCGTTCCGCAAGACGCGACCCCCGGCGACCACGCCGCGGGTATCGTCGCCTCGCTGGTCTCCGGAACCGCCACCGAAGGCGGCACGGGCGTCACCCTCGAACAGCGCGTCGGCACCCGCATCTACCTGCGCATCGACGGCCCGCTCTCGCCAGGGGTCGGAGTGCAGGGCGCGGTCGCGGGGTACACCGGATCGCTCAATCCCCTTGCGGGCGGCACTGCCCGGTCGGGTTTCGACGTCCGCAACCTCGGCAACACGCGGGTATCCGTGCAACCCGAGGTGCGCCTCACCGGCCCGTTCGGCATGGGTCTCGGAAGTTTCGCGCTCGAACCGGTGCGCAATATCGTGCCCGGCGGGGTCGCCCATGTCGAGGCCGAGCTGCCCGGCATCCCGCCCCTCTTCCTCGTCACCGCCGACGTGACCCTCACGCCCATCGCTGCGGACGGCATCGCCGCGGCCGATCCGCTTCCGCCGGCGGTCGACACGTCGGCGGTGGCCTGGGCGGTGCCGTGGATGCTGTTGGCGGCTCTCGGCGCGATCGGCGGGGCCATCGCGCTGCTCGTCTGGCGGCGCCGACGGTCGCGTGCGCTGCTCGCCGAAGACCTGGCTGCGTACGCCGAGCAGATCCGCGCCGAAGAGCGTGCGGCCGGCGTCGCCCATGATCCTTTTCTCGAATCCACCCCGCAACATGAAAGCGAGGTACTGCGATGACATCGCCGACCGCACGCACCCTGGGCTCAGCCGCTGCGGCGGCGCTCGCCGCCGTCATCTGGCTCAGCCCGACGACCGCCGTCGCCCAGCCCATCACCGAGAACACCGACGTGACCGTTTCGGTGCCGGCCGCGACTCCCACGGCCGAGCCTTCGACGACCCCCAACCCCACGAACGTGCCCGAAAGCACCGACACCACCGGTGCGACCGCGCCCGGTGGGAATCCCGGCGTCGCTCCCGGGGGCTCGAGCGGCACCGGCGGCGCAGCAACCGGCGTCGAGAGTCCTGCGGGCGGAGCAACGACGTCGGCGCCGTGCGTGCCGAAGGAGCCGGCCGTGCCGACGGTTCCTACGACCGGTGGGGGCGACGCAACCGTCGATAAGGACGTCTACGTGATCGGTGACAGTGTGACGGCGACCGCGGCCGGCTTCGGGCCGGGCGAGCAGGTGCAGCTCGTACTCTTCAGCGAACCCGCGCTCGTCGGCACCTTCGCCGCCGATACGACGGGCGCCGTGACCGCTCAGTTCGCGATCGCCGAAGAAACCCTCGCGGGCAGCCACACGCTGCAGTTCACCGGGTGGTGCGGGGCGATCTCGGCGGTCGACGTACTCGTCGGTTCGACGAACGGCGCCAGCTCGGCAGGGCCGCAGGGCGTGCCGTTCTGGGCATGGTGGATCGGCGGCGGACTCGGCCTGCTCCTTCTCGTCGCCGCGGCGTGGTGGGCGATTCGTACGATGCGCATGCCCGACACCGGGCCAGAGGTTGTGACCGCGTGAGTGTCGAGGCCGCTGAGCGAGCGCTCCCCGAAGTGCAGGATGTGACCGCGCCGCCCTCGCGTGACGACAATCACGCCGCACCGCGCCCCGGCAGCGACCGGTCGCGGTCGGCCGTCACCGAGGTCATCCCCCGGGCCGGTGCGCCTCGCATTCCCCGCTCTTCGGGGGGCGGAGTGCGGCCGCCGCGAGCCACTCGGCCGAAGAAGCCGCGGCTACCCGCACCCGCGCCGCGGCGTAAGGCTCCGCGCGAGGGCACGTGGTGGGCAGGTGCCGCGCTTCTCGCCGTATCTGTGTTGCTGCTCTCCTTCGTGGCGCACGTCGCGGTGTTCTCTGCCGCCCAGCACCACCGGGCGCAGACGCTCGCGTACAACGAGATGCGCGAGACGATGGCGAAAGCATCCATCCCCGTCGGGCAATTGCGGTTGGAGCAGGGCGAGGACGGGCGCGAGGGCGAGAACGTCATGACGCCCCTGGGAACGCCGCTGGGACTGATCGAGTCTCCGGCGATCGGGCTGTCAGAGGTGATCCTCGAGGGGTCGACGTCCAACGTGCTCCGGTCGGGTGTCGGCCACCGCCGAGACAGTGTCATTCCCGGACAGGGCGGCACGGCCGTCATCCTCGGCCGACAACTCGCCTACGGCGGGCCCTTCTCGCAGATCAACCGGCTCGTTCCGGGGGACGAGATCACCGTGACGACGGGTCAGGCCACCAGCACCTTCCGCGTCGTGAGTCTTCGCCGGGAGGGCGACCCGCTGCCCGAGGCGCTCGACCCCGGAGAGGGCCGACTCGAGCTCCAGACGGCCGACGGCCTCGCGCTGTTCCCGTCTGGTGTGCTGCACGTCGACGCCGAACTGGTCTCAGAGGTGCAGTCGACCCCCTCGCGGGTGCTCGGCTATCCCGCATTGCCCCCCGAAGAACGAGCGATGGGGCAGAACGATGACAGTTGGTTCACCGCCTTCTTCTCGTTCGTCTTTCTGGTTGCCGCCGCGATCGGCATGTGGTGGCTCTGGCGCAACTGGGGTCGTTGGCATGCCTGGCTCGTCGGCCTTCCTGTCCTCGTCGCACTCGGAGTCGTCACCGCCGACTTCGTGATGAGCGCGCTCCCGAACCTTCTCTGATCCCCACCCCGAGGAAAACACCATGACTGAGCCCGACGACATCACCACCGTCCACACCGCGACCCCGTCCGACGACATCACCGAACTGCACCCGGTTTCGCCCGCGGCCGGCGAGCAGCGCACGCGTCGACGCGAAGAGACGTCGATCGTCGCGGCCGAAGCGCAGCTCATCTCCGCGCGAATGCCGATGGACGACGTGACGACCTCGCTGTCCCTCCCGACCGACGACCGCGAGGTGACGACCGTGCTGCCTCCCGCCCGGCCCGAGACCGAGCGCTTCGCTCAGGCCGAGATCGCGCAGGCGTGGGAACAGACTCTGGCCCCGCAGCATCCGCTCTCTGCCCTCGACGCCCGAGACATCAGCGCATGGTTCGGCGACCACAAGGTGCTCGAACGCGTCTCGCTCACGATGCACGCGGGCCGGGTCACCGCGCTGATCGGACCGTCCGGATGCGGCAAGTCGACCTTCTTGCGCATTCTCAACCGCATGCACGAGCTCGTGCCGTCGGCCTCGCTCGCGGGCGAGGTCATGCTCGACGGCGATGACATCTACGACCGTAAGAAGAAGCTGCAGGATGCGCGCAAGCACATCGGCATGGTCTTCCAGAAGCCCAACCCGTTCCCGGCGATGTCGATCTACGACAACGTCATCGCGGGTCTCAAGCTCACCGGTGTGCGCGCGTCGCGCGACGAGAAAGACGAGCTCGTCGAACGGTCGCTGACTTCCGCCGGTCTGTGGAAAGAGGTCAAGGATCGTCTGCGCGCCCCCGGCGGCGGGCTGTCGGGTGGCCAGCAGCAGCGCCTGTGCATCGCGCGGTCGCTCTCGGTGAAGCCCAAGGTGCTGTTGATGGACGAGCCGTGCTCGGCCCTCGACCCCACCTCGACGCGCGTGATCGAAGAGACGATGGGGGAGCTGCAGAAAGAGGTGACGATCGTGATCGTCACGCACAACATGCAGCAGGCGCAGCGCGTGTCGCAGCAGTGCGCTTTCTTTCTCGCGTCGCAGGGCACGCCCGGCTCGATCGTCGAGCACGGCGACACCGACGCGATGTTCTCGGAGCCCCAAGACGAGCGCACGTACGACTACGTGAACGGTCGATTCGGATAACGATGAGCGACCACACCTCGGGCGAGTTGATCGGCGGGCGCTTCGCGCTCGGCGAGCTGCTCGGCGTGGGCGGCACCGGTTCGGTGTTCGCCGCCGTCGATTACTCGTTCGATGAGGCGGCGGCCGTTCCGCCAAGCTCAGGGTCTACGGAGACGGGTGCCGAACCGGCCCCTGAGCTTGGCGGAGCGGTCGACGGCACCGGGTCTCGACGTGCGGCGCGGGAAGCGGCTCGGGTGCCGGGCCCTTCGACAAGCTCAGGGACCGGCTCTGCGGGGACCGGGGCTGCGGGCGTGCCGCGGGAGGTTGCGGTCAAGCTGCTGCATCCGCACCTGTGCGCCGACGAAGCATCCCGCGACGCCTTTCTTCGCGAAGCCGCGCACGCGATGTCGCTGTCGCACCGGAACGTCGTGCGGGTGCACGCGGCCGGATTGCACGATGCGGCGGGCGTGATCATGCCGTGGATCGCGCTCGACCTGCTGCAGGGACCCACCCTGCGCGAGTGGGTCGACTCGGTCGGGCGGCTTTCGCCCGCGGATGCCGCAGCCGTCGCCGACGGCATGCTCGACGGACTCGCGGCGGCCCACGCGGCAGGCATCGTGCATCGCGACATCTCTCCGCAGAACGTGATCCTCCACGGGGTGCAGGATCGGCAGCGCGGCGAAGCGCTGACGCCCGAGATGGTGCGGATCGTCGACTTCGGCCTGGCCGACGTCACCGGGCGCTCGACTCTGGGGTCAGATGTGCTGCTCGCTCGGCGTCCGGACGCTTCGGCGGGCTCAGCGACCGGGGTGGGGGGCTTGGCGACAGGAGTGGGCGGTTCGGCGACTGGCTCTTCCGATTCCGCGAACGAGGGAGTCGTCGGCAACGCGGCGTTCATGTCGCCCGAGCAGGCGCAGGGGCGGCCGGTGCGTGCGGTCAGCGACCTGTACCAGGCCGGAGCCGTGCTGTATTTCGCCCTCACCGGCCGTGCGCCCTTCCCGCGGGAAACGACCGAGCAGGTGTTGCAGGCGCACGTCTCGGCGCCGCCGCCGGTGCCGTCGGCACTGAACCCGGCCGCGCGCCCCTTCGACCGCGTCGTGACGCGGGCGATGGCGAAGACGCCGGCGCATCGCTTTCGCGATGCCGAAGAATTCCGCGCCGCAGTGCGCGATGTATGGACTGCTGGAGGCGCGTCGGACGCCTCCGGCAAGGTCGATGCCCGGGGGGACATCGACCTGCCCGGGGCCGTCGGGGTGGGCGACGGCCCCGGTGCTGACCCCGCGACGCGCATGATTCCGTGGGCCAGCGGAGAGCCGCTCGGTTACCTCTCCCCAGCGCTGGCCGAGCCCGCCACGAACGCCGGGTCGTCGCGCGCGAACGGTGGCATGGCCGCCGGCGTCGCGGGTTTCATCATCCTCGCGCTGGCGGGCTGGGCGGTCGTCGCCGCGGCGGCCGCACCGGGTGCCCCGTTGGCGGCGGATACGACGACATCGCCGCCGGTGCCTTCGGTCTCGGCGTCGGCCAGCAGCACCCCGACCCCTTCGTTCACTCCGACCGTCGCAGCATCCGTGCCTCCGGTCGTCCCCCCGACGGTGACGGATGCGGCGGTGCCGGCCCTGCGCGGAAGCCTCGCCGAGGCCGACGCCGCCCTTCGCGCGGCGGGCCTCACGCTCGGAACCGTCACACGCGTCGAGTCGGCCGACGCCCTGGACCGGGTGCTGGCGCAGAACCCCGCTGCGGGCGAACGCGTGCAGCTCGCGAGCACCGTGAACCTCACGGTGGCATCTGGGAGCAACGTGGTGCCGCAGGTCATCGGCATGAGCCAGGCCTCGGCGATCGCGCTCATGCAGTCGGCGGGCTTCGTGCCGACCCCCGACCGCGCTGGCGCGTCACCGGACGCCACCGTCACCGCAACCCAGCCGGCGGCGGGTACCGTGCTGCGGGTCGGAGTGACCCTCACCCTCGTCATCGCCGTCCCTTCGCCGACACCTCCGTCGCCGGTGCCGACCACCCCGGCTGCGACCCCACCCGCGGAGTCGAGGCCATGAGCGACCGGCGGCCCGAGAACCTCATCGCGCGTCTGCGGGCTCGGGCAGCGCCCAGCCCGCTGCCGCCGGGACCGTGGCCGATCGTGCTGCCCCCGGCAGACCTCGACCCCTACCTCGCTGCCACCCTCTGGTTGATCGATCTCGGCTTCGGTGCACTCATCGCCGGACCCGAAGCGCAGGCGAATCGTTCGGTGCACGCGCGGGCGTTGCTCGAAACCGTGTTGGCGCTCGACGGCACCCACCCCGGGCCGGTCGCGCAACGCCCCGGGCTCGGCATCGTGCTCGCTGCGCCCACGTGCGCCCAGCTCGAACGTCTGAACCGACGCCGGTTCGACCCGTCTGCGACCTGGTTTCTCGTGCTGTCCGAGACCGACGTCGAAGAGCGCGAATGGCAGAAAGCTTGGCTCTGGGCGCACTCCCGGCCTGTGCCGGAGGCGGCGGCCGACCCGTCGTCGCTCGCCGACGGCGGGGCCGCAGCATCCGTTCTGTCATCGCCGCTTCTCAGCCGCGCCGAACACTGGGCGCTGTCGCTGCGCGCAGGTATGGCACCGATATACCCCGCACCGCGCCGAGGGGCGCGGATGCGGCTCATTCCAGGAGGACGCGCGTGAGCTCACTGACGAACCCGCCGCCTGCCGGTGATCGCCCGGCGATGGTCTCGCCGAAGCCGTTGCCGGTCGAGGTTTTCGACCCGACGACCGACCCCGGCAGGCACGCCGGTCGCGGAGCGGTGCGGCGTGCGCTGCTCGCGATGACACCGGTCTCGGGCGAGCAGTTTCTGCTCCCCGGTCCGATGGGCGCGGTGGGCGTGCGCGAGGGGGCGTTCTGGGGCTTGCAGAGCAAGAACGGGCTCACCGTCGCACTGCGGGCCGCGTCGTTCGTGAACGCGCTGGCGGCGCGCCGTGATGCCGTCGAGATGCTCGCGCGGGCGACCGACCTGGAGTTCGTCGATGTTCACGCTGCACCGGGAGGTGCCCGCTCGGTGTGGGTCGTGCTCGACGGGCGGGTCGTCATGGTGTCGGGGCAGGTGTGGGGCCCGCGCGCGAAATCGACGGTGGCGGCGCTGCGCGTGGCCCTGTCGGGCCTACCCCGCGCGTGACCCGGGGTGTCGCCGGACGCTTCGACAGGCTGAGCGACCTGCCGCGGGGGAGCCGTTCCTGAGCTTGTCGAGGGGTCCGCGGCGCGTCGTCGCTCGCCCGGTTCACCCGCCGTACGCCCGAGCGCTAGCAAACGGTCGTCTGTGACGTGGATGCTACGTCGACGCGACGTCGAAGGGGGCGCAGCATCCTGAACCGAGCTTCGACGGAGCAGCCCGCCGTCTTCGTCGATCTGTCGCCGTGTGCGGAACACGTGATGCAGGTGCTCGCCTCGCCGGCGATCTACGCCGCCGAGAACCGCCCCGTGCTCACCGCCGATGAGTGCTGGTTGCGGGAGCGGTACGCCGAGCTGGTGCCCGCGGTGTTGCCTGACATGCTCTGCGCCATCGGCGAGGGGCGGCCGATGAGCGTTGCGGTGCTCGACCGCATCCGTGAGCTGGCGGAACGCGCGAGGGGAGACGACGTCGATCGCGCCGTGGTGCTGCGCGCCCAGGCTCCCGCGATCCGCGCGTTCGCGACGCTGCTGCAGACGGCCGACCCCGGATGGACGGCGCAGGAATGCACGGTGCTCGTCGGTCGTGCGGCGATCCTCGTGCAAGAAGCGCATGCCCACTGGATGGAGGCGTGGGAGGCACCCGAACTCGCCGCGCCCTCGACCGAGACCGTCGCGGTCGTCGCCGTCGACGGGGAAGCCGACCCGGCGCTGCAGATGGTGGGGCTCGCCGCCATCGGGCAGTCGACGGAACAGATCGCGGCCGCCACCGATTACAGCACCCAGGCCGTGAAATGGCACCTCGGACGACTCATGCGCCGCTGGAACGCTGAGAACCGGGCGGCCCTCGTCACCGCCGCGTTTTTGCGTGGCTTTCTCGTCGCCCGACGAACACCACCTCGCGACGACCACTAGACGAAGGTCTAACGGCTGCGCGGAGCCCCTCTCGCCCGTACCCGACCCCTGCCAACGTGGACGTATGCCGCCTGAACGCGGGGGCGGAAACCGAATGAGCGAGAGAAAAGGTAGACGATGAAGACCTCCACACGCACCCGTTTCGGAATCGGCACCGCCACCGTCGTGGCCGGCTTGGCACTGTTCAGCCTCGCAGGCCCCGCCAGCCCCGCGAGCGCATACGGCACCTCCGAGGGAGAGCTCGCCTCGGCCTGTGCCGATGGCATCAACGAGGTCGGCGTTAGCGTGCACTGCACGTTCGAGGCCGACCATGTGTCGAGTTACAACATGATCTGGAACCGCTACGGCGACCCGGTGAGCAACTGCGACAACCCGTTCGGCGAGGTCAAGTTGACCATCGTCGCGTCACGCTCGTTCACGCAGACCTGGACCGCCGGCGGCAAGTTCGGCATCTCGTGGGGGGGCATGGGACTCGAGGGCAACGCCTCGTATTCCGAGTCGACGACGACCACCTCTGGAGTGAACCGCGAGATCGTCGCTCAGACCGGCCAGAAGAACGCTGCCACCGTCGGCACCGAGATGGCTGTGGAAGAGGGGCGCATCCGCGTCGACATCATGGACAGCTTCGGCAGCGACTACGTCTCGACCGACACGCACTACATCAACGGCGCGCAGCGCACCGTGCCGACGGGAAAGCAGCAGCACGGCTCAGACCCGGTGTACTGCGGCCAGAATTTCACGGTCGACCCGGAGAACACCCCGGTCTGATTCGCACCGCGTGAGAAACCCCCGGGGAAATCCTCGGGGGTTCTTCGCGCGTGCGGAGCTGCGTGCCGATGGCCGTTGTGCGCGGTCGGCTCAGCGACCGATCCGCAGCATCCGCCCGCCTTCTAGCGGTAGTTGATGAACTGCAACATAGTGATTGGGCAGAATTCAGATTGATCGGCATTTGACTCCTGATCAGGCCAGAGGCGATTGCAACGGGTTGGCGTTGACTGTGCCGGGTGGGAAATACGGCGGACTTTCGGCGGACTGCGAGCCACCTCCACGCAAGTGGGACGTCGGCCATGACACACCTCTCGCACCACCCGCACGAGGTGCCGCAGGAATCCTTCGACCTGTGGGGGTAGCCCAAGCCCGTAGACCGATCACGCTGGGCTGCTGGCCATTAGGCAACCGGCCAGGTTTTCATCCACAAGTCGAGGTCGCCGCGGAGGATGATGATGTCCTTCCCGTGCTGCCGTGCAGGCAAAGTGTTGTCGCGGATCGCGGTCTTGATCTTGTAGATGCTGAGCCCCGTGTACTCAGCAGCTTGATCTCGGGTGAAGCCGTTCTTGTGCACGGTTCCGAGAACGCGCTGGGACACCATGTCGGCGATCTGTACGATCTCGTCCGGAGTGAATCGCATGTGGTCAGTATGCTCCCGGGGGCGCCGGGTCGTCCCCTAGAGGCCTTCCATATGTCTGAGATCGCGTCAGTTCGCGCCGGCGGGCGACGTACTTCCCGACGTTGATCCAACCAAATGGTGTCCCCAATGACGCCTCGCGCAGCAGGGTCGAGCTCTCCGCGATCCTCACCGTCTGAATGGTGAACGGGTACGATCTGCGGCATGGCGATCACTATCCGACTGCAAGGAAGCACCAATGGAAGGGGAGAGCGCTCTGGCGAGATCCACGATCTCAATGTTGAAGAGCTCCCCGATCGCGTACAGAACCACCTCGACACGCACCGTCGTGAGAACTACGACCTCCGATGGGGCGGCGACGTCGTTCATAGAGACGAGTACGGCTACACGATCTACGGGTTCGTCGGGACGGACGAGTCATCGCTCGTAAGACTTGGGCAATCGAAGCACCCCGAGGTCAGCGACGACACCATGTACGTTCGTCCTCCGAGCTACTCGGACCTGCACGCCCAAGCGGATGACCTCGGCGACGAAGAGGCCGGCATCTCTCCCGAAGATCTTGCCGCCGACGGCCGCGGCTGAAACGAAAAACGCCCCCTCGGGCTCGCCGTGATGGCGAGCCCGAGGGGGCGTTGTTCCGTGCTGGAAGGGCTACCTGGAATACCGGAGCCGCTGTTCCCTCAGTTCACGTGGAGGAAGGCCTTCACGATCCGGAGTTCGTCGGGAGTGAGTGCGCGGCCGTCTGCGTGCGCCGCGGTCTCGAACTGCTTGGACCAGGCGCCGCTGCCGGCTTGCGTGTATCGCACAGACCAGGACACAGCACCGACGCCATTGACGTCGTCTACGCCGGTCCCGCTACGATCGCCCATCACAGCACCAATCGTATTCCGCAGCCGCGCGAGCGGGTGCACGGCTACGTGAAGGGCTACAACGATCGCATCTGCATCGGCCACCCGGTGCGGGAACTGCACCCACACCCAAACCGGCGGTCGCGCTCGTCTGGGTCGACGGGCCCGGTGGTGGTTGGGAGATCACCGTGTGGAGGAATGCAGTTACCCGCCGCAGAACCACCTAGTCCAGCGGGGGTTCAGGTTGCGGAGGGTCCCCAACCCACTCGCTCTGCGCGATGAGCGCGTCGCGCATGTCTGCCTTGTCCGCTTTCGTTGGCGTGAGCGTTGCCCCGTAGAGCGAGTGGTGGGCTGGCCCAAGAATTGGTTCGAGCGAATGAGGAGTGTGCTTCAAGTGCGCTCCGCCCGACACCAGCGCGCGTACGGGCACCACGATCGCACCGTTCGGGGGCATGACGTATTCCACCGGCACGGTGGAACCCATCCGGATGATGATGCCCTCGCTATGGATTGACAGGTCTGGGTTGAACACGAACGCTTTGTGCGGGACCATCTCGACAGCGTCAGTATCCGCGTTCCTCGTCACGCAGGAGGGCAGCAGGCGGCGCACGTAGACGTGAGTTGGGTCCCCGTCTGGAAGAGGCGCGATGTCGGGGCGTGGGCTCATGCCCGGAACGACAGGGACTTGCTGCGGCGTTCCGCTGCCCAACTCTGAAGAGAAGCGTTGATCTCGTCCATGGGCACCGATCCAAACCCTTCTCGAGCGAACTCCACTGTGCCTTCGGCTCCGCGAACGCGAATGAAGTACGTGCTGTCAGCGTCGATTTCGATTTGGATCTCTCGGTGCATCCCCTTCCAGTAGAAGACGATGCCGCCGAGCTCGTTGTCGGTGATGGTCGGCGCGGGCGCGCCCGGTGCATTCAACGAAGCAGCGACTCCGTATCCCAGACGGCAAGCTGACAGCGCAATGGGAGACCCATCGTCGCGAGCGGCTGCCAGTGCACGAGCGACCATGGCAGAGATCCTCCCCCACCTGGCAGCTGGCGGCAAGACCCTTGCGGATGCGTGCTCCGAAGTCGAACCGATGTGGCCTCGCTCGTCCATGAGACGCACGTGCGAGATGTCGAACCTCGGGGTTGGAGCACCGTTCGGCGTCCCCGCCAGGGCGAGGGCAGTCACCTCCGCGGCGATCAGCCGGAAGGAAGTCACTGCTCGATGCCCGCGCGATGCAGGTGGGTGTTGATTACGTCGCGGAATTCGCGCAGTCGCGCGGTCGACAGCACGAAACGCCCCTGCGGTATGACCGGAAGCGGTTGGCTGATGATCTGAGCGATCTGCTCCGGCGTGAGTTCACCGATAATCGCTGGCGGTGATACGTACCCGAACACCAACACGTGAGTGTCTGGCCTGTCCGAGCCCTGGACCGGCGAATCGGCGAGCACCAGAATCTGATTCACCGGAGCAGGCGGCGAAACCATGTCTCCGACCCACTGAAGCTGCGCCGCGAATTCCCCGTTTTCCATGCAGCGAGTATGACAGATCCGCCTTGGTCGGGGCCGTGTCGGTGATGAACGAGAAAAGCGCCCCCTCGAACCCCGCCGTAGCGAGACCAAGAGGGCGTTCTCGTGTGCTTCCGTCAGGGAGTACCGTGGCGCTGCTTCTCATCGGCCTGCGCCAGAAGACGGTCCACCTCCGGAAGTGGCACGTCGAAGTACAGGGCTTCCGGGATGCACCCAGGGCTGCTGTTCCCGACGGAGGAGCTGGCAGCACGGTGCAACGAGGTGATGCCTGGCGCGGACTGGGTCACTGTCGCAAGCCTCAACAGCCTGTTCGCGGGGAAGCGCAAGTCGCTCTCAACGTCCGAACTAGAGACCTACGCTTCGGCGCTCGGGTCGAACGTTCTGGATCTTCTTTATCCCCCCGGCGAGATCGTCGAGGTACGCCCCGGCGCCTCGGTTCGCAGCGCGGACGCGCTCATGGCCACGCTCACTCCCGAGCGACAAGAGATATCATCCGACCGCTTCGTGCTCACCAGCCGCGCGATCTCATGCCTTGAAATCGACAGGCTCGTCCACGAACTCGAGCAGGACATTGTCCAACTTCTCTTTGCCTACGACACCAGAAGGAAGGGCCCCGATGTCTTCGTCCAGAGCGAGATTGAGAAGCCTGCCGGGGCAATCACGTTCGTGAACCGGGCCCGATGGACAGCGGGCAATTTAGTGCAGCGAATTGAGCTGCACCGACCGCACTGGCACGAGGATGGCCCGTCCATCCCAGCGGGGGTCGAGCACCTTCTGGGGCTTGGTCTGGACCACCCGCCGGGCGTTGATCCCGCGGCCGTGGCCAGCTACAAGCGGTTCGTCAGCGAAGTGGTCGCTATGCGTGCCCTGTTCGCCGACGTCGATAAATGGAGATACGTCACGGGGGGCGGCTACTTGGGCGAGGTGAAACGTGGCGAGCATCCAGCAGAGGCCTAGCGGTTCGTGGCGCGCTCGGTACGAGGATGCTGACGGACACGAGCATGCCCGCCACTTTCCCCTGAAGCGGGACGCGCAGCGGTGGCTCGATGAGGTCACGGCGGCGGTTGTCACTGGGCAGTACGCGGACCCGCGCGCCGGCAAGGTGACGTGGTCGGTCTGGGTGAAGTCGTGGATGGACCGGCAGACGTGGGTCGAAGGGACTCGTCAAGCGGCGTCTACTGCGTTCTCGTCAGTACCGTGGGGCGAAAAGCCGATTGCGTCGGTGAAGGCCTCGCACGTGCAGGCCTGGGTCACGGGGGAGTCAAAGCGTGGCCTCGCCGCCTCCACCATCAAGACCCGTCTCAACTACGTGCAGATGGCGTTCCGCGCCGCGGCGATCGACAGGGTGATCCCGACAAGCCCGGTATTGAGCGTGAAGGCGCCGCGGACCCGGAAGGCTGAGGCGGCGATGAAGCTGCTCAGCGCTGAGCAGGTCCGCGCTGCGCTCGAGGGTGCGGGGGACTTCGGTGCGTTCATCGCAGTGTGCGCGTTCGCGGGCCTGCGCCTCGGCGAGGCGGCCGGCCTGCAGCTTCGCGATGTGAACTTCCTCGGCCGGTCAATCCGGGTCGAGCGACAGGTGCAGGGCTCGACTATCAAGGCCTCGACGTTGGTTCCTCCGAAGTGCGGTTCGGAGCGCACGGTGTTCGTGCCTGACGAGCTGACGAAGATCCTCGCGGCGCACGTCGCACGGCACGCCGTGAAGGCTCACGACGAGATGCTGTTCACGACGCCGCTCGGGCAGATGTGGAACCGGAACAGCGCGGCGGGGGAGTGGCGGCGCATCCGGGCCGCTGCGGGCGTCGGCGATGATGTCACGATTCACACGCTGCGGCACACGTACGCCTCAAACTTGATCGCGTCAGGGTGCGACGTCGTGACGGTGCAGCGGGCACTGGGGCACGCTCAACCGTCGATCACCCTCAACGTGTACGCGCACCTGTGGCCCTCTGCGGAGGACAAGACGCGCGCCGCGACGGCGGAGTTCATGAGCTCCGTGCTGACTTCGACGGACTCTGGGCGGACTCAGACCACAAAAGCCCAGGTCACAGGGTTATCCTAGCGGTAGTTGATGAACTGCAGGTCGAGGTCGAGGTCGGCAGCCCGCAGCAGGCGCATGACCTCTTGCAGGTCGTCACGGCTCTTCGACTGCACGCGCAGCTCGTCGCCCTGGATCTGCGACTTGACGCCCTTGGGCCCCTCGTCGCGGATGATCTTGCCGATCTTCTTCGCGTTCTCGGTCGAGATGCCGTCTTTGAGGGTCGAGGTGATGCGGAACTCTTTACCGCTCGGCGTCGGTTCGCCGCTCTCGAGGCTCTTCAGCGAGATTCCGCGCTTGATGAGCTTGGTCTGGAAGACGTCGAGCACCGCCTTCGCGCGCTCTTCGGTGCCGGCCTTGATGAGCACGGCCTCGCCGCTCCACTCGATCGAGGCGCCGGTGCCTTTGAAGTCGTAGCGCTGCTCGACCTCTTTGTGCGCCTGGTTGAGGGCGTTCTCGGCCTCCTGGTGGTCGACCTTGCTCACGATGTCGAAAGAGGAATCAGCCATGCCGAGAGTTTAGCCGCGACGGCGGGCGGCTGCGGGGCGGGTCAGGCCTCGGCGACGGCCCAGCGGAAGACGTTGCGCAGGAGATAGCCGTCGCCGCTGCGGAACGGCGCGGCCGCCTCGATCACGGCGGCACGCAGGGTGTCGATGGTCGCCGGATCTTCGCCGAGCAAGATGCCGCGGGCGAGGGTGTCGGCGTCGGGCGCGGTCCACGGGACGGCGATGTGCCCCGAAGCGACGACCGCGAGGCCGGCGTCGGCGAGAGCGGCCTCCAGCCCTCCCGGCGGCCGCAGCGGGCCGTCGGGCAGAGGGTCGGACTCGTCGGCCTCGGCGATCGCGTGCTCGATCACGTCGATGTCGTTGCGCGCGCCCTCGGCCCAGTTCGCGACGGCGATGCGGCCACCCGGAATCAGTACGCGGGCGAACTCGCGGAGCGCATCGGCGGTGTCGTCGGCGAACTGCAGGGCGTTGACGGCGGTGACGACGTCGAACGACGCGTCGGGGAACGGCAGGTGTTCGGCATCGCCCTCGCGGACGTCGAAGCCTCCGCCGCGGGCGTGGGCGCGCATGTGCGGCGCGGGGTCCACCCCCATCGGCGTCGCGCCCGCGTCGCGCAGGACCCGGAGGAACTCGCCGGTGCCGCATCCGACGTCGAGGACACGGGTGCCCGGGCCGATGCCCGCAGCGGCGACGATGGCGTCTTGCGCGGGCCGGGCGACAGCTCCCCACAGCTCGGCCCAGCCGGTTGCGACGTCCGACCAGTCGTCGGCATCCGCTGCGTCAACCACTCGCTCAGCCTAGGCCGCACCAACTCAGGCTGAATCCGAAACGGGCGGGGACGTCGGGCGGAATCACGCGGGTCTGGCGAGGGCTGTGGTCAACCAGCCTGAGTTAGTGCGGAGAAGGCGGGGAGAGGCGGATGCTGCGGCCCCGGCTCCCGAGGGGGTTCGTAGACTAGTGGCCGTGCGAGCCCTGATCGAAGAAGAAGTGCGCGATTCTTTCGTCAATGCGACGACGGACGAGCGTCGGATCGCGGCGATGCCCGTGGATTTCATGCTGCTCGACTGGGACCACCTCGACTTTCTGGCCTGGCGCGACCCGAACACCCGCGGCCGCGGGTACATCGTCGTCGAGAGTGACGGCGCGTCGGTCGGCGTCGTGCTGCGCGGGGCCGAGGGGTCGTCGCGGGCGCGTTCGGCGCTGTGCAACCTGTGCCACACGATGCAGCCCGCCGACCAGGTCACGCTCTTCACCGCCCGCAAGGCCGGGCGGTCCGGAGAGGCGGGCGACAGTATCGGCACCTACATCTGCGCCGACCTCTCATGCCACGAGAACGTGCGGCTCGCGATGCCCCTCGCGCCCAGCGAGTTGCGAGCGAGCGTCGACCTGCGGATCGACGGCACCCGTCGCCGCACAGAGGCTTTCGTGGAGCGAGTGCTGGAGCACGCCGGTGCCGAAGTGTCGGGCGCGGGCGGCTCGACAGCATCCTGAACCCGCGAGTCCGAGCCCCGTCGAAGGTGGTTCGGTGCGGCGCGCGCGTCAGAGTAATATGGTTTCTCGCGCCTCTGGTCGACTGAAAAAGCCGGGCGGGTGCGCACCTGGCGAGTTACCCAAGCGGCCAAAGGGATCTGACTGTAAATCAGACTGCTCAGCATTCGGGGGTTCGAATCCCTCACTCGCCACCAGAACTCAGTGCTCGTGCTTGTACGAGAACGACGACATCGAAAAAGGCCACCGGACTCCGGTGGCCTTTTTCGTTTCCCGCCGCACGTTCAGGGGCGAGCGCGCCGCGCGCGAATCTCATCGCAAGATCATCACGCGGCCCCGTTCTGAGAAACAGGCGCGGTCGCGGGGCCTGCCGAAGGCGTCTTCCGAGTGGGGAGGGGGGCGAGAATGCCGAAGGCGAGGCAGAGCGCGGCCACGCCGATCAGGGCGCCGCGGAGGCCGAGGGAACTCGAGAGATACCCCACGTACACCGGCCCGAGGACGAATCCGAGGTATGCGGTCGTTCCGATGATCGATGTTGCTCGTCCCCGCGCGACGTCGGTGACGTCGCGGGTCGCCCGGCTGAGGAGCGTAGGGAACAACACGGACGTCCCCACCGCGGCGATCGCGAGCCCCGCGAGAGCCACGGGAATGGTCGGTGCCCCTGCCAGAAGCACCGTGCCGATCACCGCAGTGCCCGCCCCTCCCCACAGGATCGCGCGCTCCGGAATCCGTGTCGACGTGCCCACTCCGAAGCGGGTGACCGCGGCGAATGCGGCGAACGCGGCGGGGGCAAAGGCGGCGACGAGGGGAGTGGCCTGCAGCTCGTCGGTCAAGAAGACCGCGCCCCAGCTCTGGTGGGCGTTCTCCGCGGCGAAGCCGAGAGCTCCGACCACGCCCACCGCCGCGAACGGCAGCACGGCGGATAGTCGGCGGCGTTCTTGCGGCGGCTGTTCTCGATGGCGAGGCAGCGGGCCGGTTCCGAACCGGAACACCCACACGCCGGATGCTGCGATCAGCAGGCCGGCGAGGGTGAAGGTGGGCACGGTCCCGCCGGTCGCTGCGGTCATCGTTCCGGCCCCCAGACTGCCGACCACGACGAAGGAAGAGAAGACGGCGTGGGCGAGTGTGATCACTCGCCTCCCTGAGCGCCGTTCGGCCAACCCGGCAAGAGAGTTCGCGCCGACGTCGGCGGCGCCGGACGTGGCTCCCACGAGAAGCATCCCCACGGCGAGGGCGGCGAAATCGCGTCCCCACGCGGCCAGGCCGACCCCGCTCAGTGCGAGCGCGACGAGTGCGAGCCCCGCCACCCGTACGCCGAACCGATCCACTGCCCGCCCCGTCAGCGCCATCGCGGGGACTGCACCGATCCCCACGTACAGGAGCGCGGTGCCGAGCTGCGCGTCGGAGAGCTCCGCCGCATCTCGCAGACCGGGAAGGCTCGCCCCCCAGGCGCCCCAGAAGATGCCGAATCCGGCGAATGCAATATACGGAGCAGAGGTGGCGCGCATGTGTGTAACGATACACAGGTAGACTCTCCGTGTGGCGAACCCCAAGGTGACGATGCGACAAGTCGCTGCTGAAGCGGGCGTCGCACCGATGACTGTCAGCTATACCTACACGCGCCCCGACCGGGTCGCCGCCGGCACCCGGGCGAAGGTGCTGGATGCTGCCGCCAGACTCGGATACCGCGGCCCCGACCCCGTGGCCCGCTCCTTGCGCAGTGGATCGACCGGCAACCTCGGGGTGATTCTCGGTGAGCACCTCACCTACGCCTTCGAAGACGCGCAGGCCTCCCGTTTTCTCGCCGGTGTCTCGCGGGTGTGCGTCGAGAATCGGCTGGGCCTCGTATTGATCCCCGCCACGGGAGCGCAGGACGACGCGGACCGTGTTAGAGAAGCAGCGGTGGACGGGTTCGTGCTCTGGACCACGGTGGTCGGTGATCCGGTGTTGGACGCCGTCGCGGCAACCGGTCGGCCTGCCGCCATCCAGGGAGGGCCCGCGAGCGCCGGAATACTCGCCGTCTCGGCGGACGATCGCGAAGCCGCGCGAAGCATCGCGTCTCACGTTCTCGCACGAGCGCTGTCACCGCTCGTGGTCTCTCTGCCCTTCGCTCGAGATCGCGAGGAGGGCTTCTTCTGGGGGCCCGAAGCAGCGGCGACGTACCCCGTGACGCGGTCGCGGCTCGCGGGTTTCCGCGACGCGGTCGAACAGACGGGTCGCCGATGGAACGACATCCCCGTGGCTGTCGTGTCCCGCAATACCCGGCATGACGGCGAGCGAGCCCTCTCGAGAGCATCGGAGTTCATTCGCCCCGATGTCGTGATCACGATGAGCGATCAACTGGCCGCGGGCGCCCTCGACGCGATGGGAGACGCGATCACCGTGACCGGATGGGACGACAGCGACATCGCGGAATCGCTGGGGTTCACCAGCATCCGCCAATCCCTTTTCGACCAGGGCGTCGCGTGCGCACAGATCGCCGCAGGACTCCGTGCAGAGGTGGAGCTGCCGACGTGGTCCCTATCGCGGCGCTGAGCCGACCGGTGGCCCGTGTGGGTCATCCACGACCAACCCCGGAGGTCAGCGTGCCTGGGCCCCGCGGGTCAGCGAGATCGCGGACCAGGAGACAGGTGGAAGGTCGATGATCATCTCGTCACCCTCGGTGCGAAGCGTCGCGTTGGCGTGCAGGTCGACCCGCTCCGGGGCCGTCAGGGAGTTGCCGGCGTACGGGTCGTCATCGGAGAGGGTCTGCGCGGAGGCGTCGGTGATGTCGCCGAAGTCCGATACGGGGATCCGCAGCTGGACGACATCGGTCTGAGAGCGGTTCACCGCGAAGATGCTCGCTCGTCCGAGCTCCTCGTCCACGGTGGTCACCGCGTCGACGAGGGGGACTGCGCCGTACCTCTGCGTCTCGTAGACATCGCACGTGACCTCGGTCGGGATGCTCTGCCCCGTCGCGAGTGCCGAGGTGAGCGCGAAGGGGAAGAAGGTGGTTTGTTTCCATGCGATGCCACCCGGCTCGGTCATGATCGGCGCGATGACGTTGACCAGCTGCGCGAGGGAGGCGCTCGTCACGCGATCGGCGCGGCGCAGCAGCGAGATGAGCAGGTTGCCCACGACGACCGCGTCAGCCACGGTGTAGGCGTCTTCCAGGAGGCGCGGAGCAACAGGCCAGTTGTCGACACCGGTGATCTTGTCGACGTTCTCGAACCGGGCGGTGTCCCACACGTTCCACTCGTCGAACGAGATGAAGACCTCGTGGTCGCTCTTCTTCACGGCTTTGACATGATCGATGGTCGCGACGACCGATTCGATGAAAGAGTCCATGTCGACGGCGGAGGCGAGGAAGCTGCCCAAGTCGCCGTCCTTCTCTGCGTAGTAGGCGTGGCAGGAGATGTAGTCCACGTCGTCGTAGGCGTGGGAGAGGACCACCCGCTCCCACTCGCCGAACGTGGGCATGTCGCGCGCGGATGATCCGCAGACCACGAGTTCCAGGGTCGGGTCGAACATGCGCATGGCGCGGGCGGTCTGGGCGGCGAGCTTTCCGTAGTCGTCGGCGGATCGGTGGCCGAGCTGCCACGGGCCGTCCATTTCGTTTCCGAGGCACCACATGCGCACGTCGAACGGGGCAGTCCGACCGTTGGCGACGCGCTCGCTCGAGAGGGCGGAACCGGTGGCGAGGTTGGAGTACTCGAGCAGGTCGAGTGCTTCCGAGGTGCCGCGTGTCCCGAGGTTGACGGCGAGCATGAGCTCGCTGTCAACGGCTTCGAGCCAGCTCGCGAACTCGTGCAGACCGACGTGGTTGCTCTCGGTGGAGTGCCAGGCGAGGTCGAGCCGTTGCGGCCGGTCTTCTCGGGGGCCGACGCTGTCTTCCCACCGGAATCCGGAGACGAAGTTGCCGCCGGGGTAGCGGATGGCGCTCACCCCGAGTTCGCGGACGAGGTCTTTGACGTCGTTCCGAAATCCGTCGGCATCGGCCGTGGGGTGGGTGGGCTCGTGGATTCCGTCGTATACGGCTCGTCCGAGGTGTTCGATGAAGGATCCGAAGACGCGCCGGTTGACGGGGCCGACGGGTCGGCGGGTGTCGAAGATCAGTCGTGCGGTGGCCATGTCAGCCTTTCGTGGTCAGGTTCTGCGAAGTGAGGTGGGTCGGCCGGCGACGGCGCGGGCGCTCGGTCTATTTCAGGCCGGTGCTGGCGACGCTCTCGATGAAGCGGCGTTGTACGAAGAGGAACATGACCGCGAGCGGGATGACGGCGATGAGCGAGCCGGCCATCATGACGCCGTAAGGGATGATGCCGCTCGGTCCGGTGAGAAGCGTCAGCCCCGAGGTGATGGTTCCCATGTCTTGTTCGGTCGTGAAGACGAGCGGCCAGAGAAGGTCGTTCCAGTTGTTGACGAACGTGTAGATGCCCAGCGTCATCAGGGCGGGCACCGCGTTGGGGATGACGATGCTCCGAAAGATGCGGAACTCCGATGCGCCGTCTATTCGTGCGGCGCTGTCGAGATCGCGGGGGAGGGACAGGAAGAACTGTCGGAGGAAGAAGATGCCGAAGGCATCGGCGGCCCTCGGGATGATGAGGCCCCAGAACGTATTGACCCACCCGAGGTCGGAGACGAGTTGATAGATCGGGATCAGGGTCGCCTGGAACGGGATCATGAGGCTCGCGACGATGATGACGAGAAGCAGCCGGCTGCCCCGGAAATCGATGCGGGCCAGAACGTAGGCGGCGAGCGAATCGAAGACCAAGGCGCACAGCGTCACACCGCCCGCGAAGACGAAGCTGTTCAGGATGAGTCGCCCGAAGGGGAGATCGGAGAAGATCCGCGCGAAGTTGTCCAGCGTCCATTGCGCGGGGAGGAGGGAAGGGGGGAACGCGTTCACCTCGCCGACCGGCTTGAACGCCGTGAAGGCGATGATGAGGATCGGCAGAAGGATCAGCGCCGACACGACCAGCATGGCGACGAAGAAGAGGCCTCGCCCGACCTGCACGGAGGCCGGCGTGGGGCGACGAGGAACGGTGAGAGTCATCAGGCTGCGTCCTTCGCACGGCGACCGGTGAGAGCGAACTGGACCAGGCTGAGGATCAGCGTCGCAACGAGGAGAACATAGGAGAGCGCGGACGCGAACCCGAGTTCGAGATCGCGGAAGCCGGACTGGTAGATCTGCATGACGACCGTCTGGGTGCTGCGGTAGGGGCCGCCGCCGGTGAGAACGTAGATCTGGTCGAAGGCTTGCAGTGCCGCGATGGTCGCGATGATGAGGACGAATCCCGTGGTGTTGCCCAGCAGGGGCAAGGTGACGTGACGGAATCGCGCGATGGGTCCCGCGCCGTCCATGCGAGCTGCTTCATACAGGCTCGCCGGGATGTCCTGGAGCCCGGCGAGGAACACGATCATGTAGAACGCGAAGCTTTTCCAGACGGCTACCAGAACGACAGTCGGCATGGCGAGGACGGGGTCCTGGAGTACGTTGCCGATGCGGATGCCGAAGATCTGCAGCCAGTAGTTCAGCAGGCCCACTTGGGGGTCCAGCAGGTATTGCCACGCGAAAGCGGCGACAGCGAGCGAAACGATGAACGGCAGGAAAAGCCAGGTGCGGAATGCGCCGCGCAGAGGAAGGAACGGGCTGTTCAGCGCGAGTGCCAAGAGCAGCGCTGCCCCGACCGCCAGGGGTGTGAACAGGACGGTGTAGACGACCGTGTTTCCCATCGCGCGGATGATCTCCGGATCGGAGAACACTTCGATGTAGTTGGACAGGCCGACGAACTCCGCGTTGCCGAACCCGCTTGCGTCCGTGAACGACAGCTGCAGCGCCGAGAGCATCGGCCAGAAGACGAAGAGCGCGAGGATCGTCACCGCGGGGAGCAGGAACGCGACCACGGTGAGCCGGCGCTTCGCGGATCCTCCGATCGGGGCGCGGCCGCCGAGCGGCGCGGGGGGCCGGTACTTGCGGACGGGCCGGGAGGCGGTAGCGGTCATTGCTGCTTCTCTCTTACAACGTTGTAACGTCAGAGTAGATACGCCGGCCGACAGTCGTCAAGTCGGCGAGGCGAGCAGTGGAGGATGTTCCACCCGCAGATGTTCCGGCCGTCTTGACAACGACGCACGCATCGATGAATATTTGCTTCAGTACGTAACTTACAACGTTGTATAAGCGTGAGCGAGACTCCGTCTCGACACCCGACAGCGAAGTCGACCTGTGGAGGGATTCCCCTGATGAAGAAAGCACTATCCGCCCTGGCAATAGCCGGCGTCGCGGCCGTGGCGATGTCCGGGTGCGCGGCGTCCGCGCCATCGTCGGACGGCCCCGTGCAGCTGGCCTTCTGGCACGGCTACACGGAGGCGGACGGCGACGTGTTGAACGACCTCGTGGAGGAGTTCAACAGCTCGCAGGACGCCGTCGTCATCACGCCGACCGTGAAGCCGTGGGCCACACTCCTCGACTCGGCCCTGCCTGCGCTCAGTTCGGGTAACGGACCACAGCTCATGGCCATCCCGCCGGAGAACATTCCGGTCTTCGCCTCGAAGAATGCGCTCCAGCCACTCGATGACTGGTACGACCGGGAAGACAGCGGGGCCAGCGTCCTCAATGAGGGCGCCGTCGCAACAGGTGTGGTGGACGGTGAGAGGTACGGCGTGCCGCTCAGCTTCACGCCGCTGACGATGTTCTACAACAAGACGATGTTCGAGGCGGCGGGAGTCTCCGTCCCCACCACGTGGGATGAATGGGTCGACGCGGCGAAGACCCTCACCGTCGATACCAACGGAGACGGCGAGCCCGAGCAGTACGGTCTGGCCTTGCAAGACAATGTGACGGTGGGCAACGGCGTGTGGCCGTCGCTGTTCAAGAGCGGCGGCGGTGACGTCGTCACCGGTGACGGCGAGGTCGTCATCGATTCGGCGGAGAACGTGGAGACCCTCGCCTTCTGGGCGGACGCGGTCCAAGCCGGGAAGTTCTCGCCCACCGGGGTGACCGGGGCTGACGCGGACGGTCTTTTCAGCGCGGGAAAGGTCGCGATGACCCTCGGTGGTCCGTGGATGGCGACGGTCTCGAAAGAAGCCGGGATCGACTACGGCATCGCGACCATCCCCGCGGGTCCTTCGGGCGTCGAAGCGTCTGCGCTCGCCGTGGACATGAGTGTCACCGCGCAGGCCAGCGACGAGGAGAAGGCCGCGGCTGAGAGCTTCTTCACGTGGTTCTACCAGAAAGACAACATGGTGACGTGGTCGCTCGCCTCCGGGTGGCCGCCCCTCACATCGGACGTCACTTCGGAAGACGTGGCGGAGAACCCCGTCGTCGCCGCACTGACCGATCAGTCTGAATACGGTGTCGCGCTGTTGCCGGGTGTCATTGCGTCGACGGACGTGCTCACCGCGCTCGATACGGCAACGCAGAAGGCACTCGCCGGTGGCGACCCGGCCGAACTGCTGGCGACGGCTCAGTCCGAGATGGAAGCCGCCCTCGCCGGCTGACGATGGAAGCCTCGCGACCCGCATCGAGTGCGCACTCGATGCGGGTCGTGGGCTGCCCGGCGACGTGTGCCGGTACGAACGACAACGAGATGAAACGGTGATGAAGTGAAGTGGTACGAGGACGGCCGTCTGCGGTTCGCGATGGGGGTCGAGGATACTTTCATTCCCCAGATCCGCCCGGGGGAGCGGGCTCTGGACGAATACGAGCTCATGCAGCATTACCGCTTCTGGCGAGAAGACCTCGGCTACTGCGCCGAGGTCGGCAGCGACATGGTGCGATGGGGAATCCCCTGGTACAAGGTGAACCCCCAGCCGGGCCAGTGGGAATGGGGCTGGCTCGACGAGGTCGTAGACCGCTTCAACGAGTTGGGACTCGACCTCGTCGCAGACCTCGTTCATTACGGCACCCCGCTCTGGCTGACCGACGAGTTCGTCAACCCGGACTACCCCCAACGCGTCGCCGAGTACGCGGCAGCGGTTGCCGAACGGTATGCCGGGCGCATCGCCCACTACACGCCCTTGAACGAGCCGCTCCTCAACATCATGTACTGCGGTGAGTTCGCCCAGTGGCCTCCCTACCGCGCGGGCGACACCGGCTTCGTAGACGTTCTTCGCGGCATCTCCCGCGGCATCGTCACGACCCAGCAGGCCATTGCCGAGGTCGACGCGGCTGCCGACTTCGTCCATGTCGAGGCATCCTTCCGCTTCGCGGGCGCTACGCACGCCCATACCGCCACCCACGAACACCTCCGCGAACGTGCCTTCCTCGTCCAGGATCTGGTGATGGGGCGCGTCGGGCCGGGACACGCTCTCGAGCCCTACCTTCGTCGGCACGGGTTCTCGGACAATGACCTGGAGTGGGCGAGCAGTCACACGGCTCAGCCCGATGTCGTCGGGGTCAATTACTACCCGCAGCATTCGACCGAGATCTTCGAGGAGGGGGTCGTGCGATCCGGCGGTCCGCGTGATCTCCGGCCGCGGCTCAACGCGGGCGTCGCGGGCATGTCGGACGTGCTGACCTCGTTCGCAGAGCGCTACGACAAGCCGGTCTTCCTCACCGAGACCAGCTACACCGGCACGGTCGACGAACGAATCGCGTGGATGAACGCATCCGTGGCTGAGGTCCACGACCTCCGGGCCCGCGGAGTCGACGTCATCGGGTACACCTGGTGGTGCATCACCGACATGATGGAGTGGTCTTACCGGCCTGGCGACGGCCCGCCGATGGACTACCTGCTGACCATGGGACTCTGGGCGCTCCGGGAAGACGCGAACGGAGTCCTTCAGCGGCACCGCACGCCCGTCGCCGACGCCTTCCTTCAGCACGCGCGACGCTGAGCCGAAACGTTGCTTGACGCCTTTACAACGTTGTGCAACCCTCCTTTACAACGATGCAAATGCCGCGTTGCGCGGTTGTGCATCACCGCCACAACCCAACGGAGGACGCAATGACGCGGAACGAGAACAGGCACGTGCGGAAGAGGCTCACCGGCCTCGCGGCCCTGGCTGCGACGGCTTGTATGGCTGTCGCGGGCCTGAGCGCAGCACCGGCGATGGCAGTGACGACGGGGAACGGTGCATTGGTCTACGCGCCGCCGAACGGATCGTCGTTCAACGACGAGGGCGGTGACGCCACGGGAACCGCCTACGCAAAAATCGTCGCTCTCAAGTACTCCGGATCCTCCAACGGCACCCTCATCTCGACATTCGACGACGGGCGCCTCATCAAGGACGTGAACCCCAGCACAAACCCGACGACGGATACTCAGGCGTGCTTGGCGAACCCCGCGCTGGCATGTCACCAAGAGTGGCCCATTTTCCGCAGCACCAACCAGGGTGCGAGCTGGTCGAAGATCTCGGCGGTGAACCCCGGCCTGCAATTTCCGGGTACGCCCGGTCAAGAGGACGTCACCCAGCTCGACCGGCTCGCGCAGCCGTTCCTTTTCGAGGTGCCGCAGACCGTGGGCAATCTCAGCGCCGGCACATTGCTTCTCACTGGCCAGGTGCGCGCCGCCGACCGTGACGCGCCCTCGTCGATCACCAAGCTGGTCGTCTACAAGAGCACGAATCAGGGGGCGTCCTGGACCTACGTCAGCACGATCGACACGGGCGGCCCCGCTGTCTACGACCCCTCATCGACTTCCACCACCACCACGGTGTGGGAGCCGACGCTGGCCGTCGACGGCGGTGGAGGTCTCGTGGCCTACTTCTCCGACGAAAGGCAGAAGGCGAACGGTGTCTTGCAGGCCGTCTCGTACCGCCGCTCCCTCGACGGGGGGCAAACCTGGGGGGCGCTCGCGAACGTCTCGGCGCCGACCGACCAGAACCACCGGCCCGGAATGATCACCGTCGACAAACTCCCTGACGGTTCGTACATCGCCACCTACGAGGTTGTGAACGCGACCGGCTACGCGTTCTCCAACGCATCGCCGGTGTTCTTCAAGAAGTCGCCCGATGGGCTCAACTGGGGTACGACCACGAGCCTCGGTACGCCGGTCGAGCTGGCCGACGGTCGAGGAATCGGCTCTTCCCCGACCCTCAAGTGGGTCCCCACCGGCGGGCCGAAGGGGATGGTCGTCGTTGCCTCGAAATGGGGTCTGGATGCGGCCGGAAACCTCGACGGCGGGCAGAACTTCTTCGTCAACTACAACCTCGGCGTCGGCCCGTGGGAAAGGCTTCCGTTCGCGGTCACCTTCAACGGGCCCAGCTCCATCACCGGCTTCGCGCAGGGCATCGACTACAGCCCCGACGGGCGAACCCTGTACCAGGCGACGAACGTCGACAACTATCGGCCGAACCCTTCGAACCCGAGTCAGACGTACCTGTACAACGACATCCGGGTCGGCACCATCCCGCTGACCGCGACGGCGTACGAGGCCGAGAACGCCGCGAACGTGAACACTGCGGTGGTCGCTCACGGCGACGCATCCAACGGATCGAAGATCGGGAACATCAACTTCGCGAACAGTACGGTGACCTTCACCGTCGAGGCTCCCCAAGCAGGCAACTACACCGTCAACGTGCGGTACGCCGATGGCACCGGGGCGACCAGCAGCCATGCCGTGTCGGTCAACGGGGGTTCGGCGACCTCGGTGAGCTACCCGGCGACGGCGAACTGGGGGAGATACCTCTGGGCTCAGACGACGGCCTCGCTGAACGCCGGCTCCAACACGATTCGGTTCGCCTACCAGGGGACGTTCGCAGAGATCGACCAGATCCAGGTTTCGCAGACGGGAACCTCGCTATCGCCGACGTTCAGGATCCAGAACAGGAACAGCAACAAGCTCCTCGAGATATCGTCGGCACTCCTCACCGACGGGGCTCCCGCGGGCCAGTGGGGACCCACGGCGAACGCGACGCAGATCTGGAAGCTCGACCCGGCCACCGGCGGGAGTACGCAACTCGTGAACAAGAACAGCCGGAAGCTGCTCGAGATCCCCGGCGCCGCCACCGGCGACGGAGTGGGCGCTGCGCAGTGGGGGCCGACGGGGAATGCCACGCAGCGCTGGAACCTCGCACCGAACAGTGCGGGCTTCTGGACCATCACCAACGTGAACAGCGGGAAGCTCCTGGAGATAGCCGGGTGCTCGACCGCAGACGGTGCGGCGGCTCGGCAGTGGGGACCGACCGGAGCTACCTGCCAGCAGTGGCGGCTCGTGAAAGAAGGCATCCAGTAAGAGGTGCCGAGGTCGTGTGGCGGGGCGGTCGCGACGTGCCCCGCCACACAAACTTACCCTCCGGTTTTCCGAAGAGGACTCACAGGAAA
>NZ_JBIGII010000009.1:0-8863 GCF_043556445.1 Microbacterium shimangi | reverse complement strand
AAAGAAGGGCATGAAGGAGGGGGGGGGGGGGGGGGGGGGCGGGACCCCCCCCCCCCCCCCCCCCCCACGACTTCATCTTCAGTTGCTACGACGCGGCCTCACGTGAACACGGCCGACTCGCGTTGCACCACGTCGAAGTCGACAAGCTCGTGCTGGGGGTCCTCCGGACGGCCGCCTCCGGCCTTGATGCGAGCAACGAGCATGTCGACGGCGCGGGCCGCGATCTGCTCGCGCCCGGGATTCACCGTCGTCAGGCTCGGGAGCGTGTACTGCGCTTCTTCGATGTCATCGAACCCGATGAGGGCCACATCGTCGGGGATGCGTATCCCCGCTTCCTGCAGCGCACGCATCGCGCCGAGTGCGAGAGCGTCGTTCAGCCCGAAGACCGCATCGAACTCCGTGCCGCTGTCGAGCAACTCGCGAACCGCCGCCGCGCCGTTCGACCGGTGCCAGAGGGTGGTCGTGCGTACGAGGTCCGAATCGAAGGCGATCCCGGCTGCGTCGAGAGCCTCTGCGTAACCCTGCATACGCAGCGCCGCGGAACCGATGTCTTCTTCGAGGTGGGCGCCGATCAGGGCGATACGACGTCGCCCGCTCCGGATCAACAGCTCCGTTGCGGCTCGTGCGGCATCGACGTTCCGCATCGTCACGTGATCCACCGGGCCACCGAAGATACGCTCGCCCAGCAAGACGAGGGGGAAGTCGACCTGAAGCGTCCCGACGTCGTCTTGGCTCATCCCCAGCGGACTGAAGATCAACCCGTCCGTGAGCTGCATGCGGGGGCTGGAGAGAACCGCGATCTCGCGGTCTCGGTCAGCGCCCGTCTGCTCGATGAGGACCACCAGTCCATGCTTCTCGGCATTCGCGATGACGGAGTCGGCGAGCTCGGCGAAGTAGCTGAGGCTCAGTTCGGGGAGGACGAGGCCGATGACTCCGCTGCGTCCTGACCGCAGGCTGCGCGCCGACAGGTTCGGTTGGTAGTTGAGTTCGTCGATTGCCTGCAGAACGCGATCCCGCGTGGCGGGTCGCACGTGGGGGTAGTCGTTCACCACGTTGGAAACCGTTTTGATCGACACCGCGGCAAGCCGCGCGACATCGTGCAGCGTCGCCGCCATAACCCCTCCAACGCCGGTGTGAACCACATACTACAACGTCGTAACTGGCGCCCTTGGGTGACGAGATCGCCGAAGTAAGGTTCTGCGGCGCGTGAGCGCTGAGGCCGCCGCTTCCCCTGTCGCGAATGGCGGCTCGCACCGACCGTTTGCGACAGGGGAACCGGGCAAGACGGGTTCCCCTGTCGCGAACGGCGGCTCGCACCCGCCAGGTGCGACAGACGAGTGGCACCGACCGGTAGTGACAGGGGAGCGACGCGGTTCAGCGCTCCTCCCCAGGCCCGGTCGGGGATGAAGGACGAACGGATGCTGCGCGCCCCCGTCGATCGAACACGCGCGTGACAGGATGGGACCGCATCCGTCGCGGAGGAGAACGCCATGACCACCCCCCACTCGCCGTCCCCCTATTCCGGCCAACCCGCGCCACCGGCGTCGAACGACGCCCAGAATCCGCGACTGCTCCGGTGGGCGATCTGGGTCGCGATCGGCGCCCTCATCCTCGCCGCGATCGTGTGTGTCATCTGGGTGCTCGTCGGCCCCGAGAACGGGCTCATCGGCCGCGCATTCCTCACGATCCTGCTGCTGGCGGCGTTCGCCGGTATCGCGATCCTCGAGACGCACCTCGCCCCTCGCCGCCCCGACTGGTTCGCGCTGACCAGCATGGTGGTCTGGGTCGCGACGCTCCTGCTCGGGGCGTTCCTCATCTGGATGCCCGTCGACGAATACGACTACGCGGGCGGGTTCGGGCGCTTCGCCTCATTCCTCGCGATCATCCTGGTCTTGCAGCTCGCCGTCCTCCACGTGCGCCTCTTCGCGAAGGCCATCGCGCACAACCCCACCGGGTTCACCCGCGCCACCGGTTTCGTCACGATCGGTCTCGTCGCCGTCCTGGCGGTGCTTCTCGTTCTGCCCCTCACGTTCCACGAGTTCATCGACTTCGACGATTTCTACTGGCGCGTCGTCGTCGCGGTGACGATCCTCGCCGCGCTCGGCACCGCCCTCGTGCCCCTCGTGAACGCCCTCTTCGCGCCCAAGCGCGAGCGCCCCGCGACCCCGGTCGGTGCCTACCCCGGATACGGACCCCAGGGCTACGCCCCGGTGGGCCAGGGATACGCGCCGCAGGCCTACCCGCAGCAGCTGCCCCAGGCCTACCCGCAGCAGGCGCCCGCCGCGCAGCCGTGGCCGACCTATGCCGACGGCGTCACCCCGCTCCCGGTGCTGGGTGACGGCTCGCCCGACTGGAACGCGTACTACGCCGGCCACCCGAGCCAGCCGCAGCAGGGCGCGCCCCAGCCCGCGGCCGAGCAGGCGCAGCCCACGGCCGAGCAGGCACAGCCCACGGCCGAGCAGGCGCAGCCGACGGCCGAGCAGCCGCAGACTCCGCCCACACCGCAGCAGGGATCGCAGCCCGCCGCACCCCCGGCCGGGTACCAGGGTTTCCCGCCCCCGCCCCCGATGCCCCCGCAGTAGCCCGCGCCGGAGTGCCCCGCTCCCGTTCTTCGCCCCGCGAAGTCCGGAGCGGGGCACTTCGCGTTTGACCGCGCCCCGAAGGCGGGCGGGCGGGTGCGGGTCAGGCCCGTGTGCCGCCCAGCAGCTCGAGGGCGGCCATCGCGGCGTTGTGCCCGCCCACACCGCTGACCGCGCCGCCGCGGCGGGCCGACGAGCCGCACAGCAGGATGCGCTCGTGGTCGCTGTCGACGCCCCAACGCTGGGCAGGGCGGTCGAGGTCGGTGCCGTCTTCGGCCCACGGCCATGAGAGCGGTCCGTGAAAGATGTCGCCGCCGACCATGCCGAGCGACTGCTCGAGATCGGCTGTGGTCTTCGCCTCGATGCACGGGGTGCCGTCCGGCGCCTCGTACACGACATCGGCGATGGGCTCCGCCAGCACCGAGTCGAGCGACCGCTGGGCGGCCGCGAGCAGCGCAGCGCGGCTGGCAGCAGCATCCGTCCCCGCGACGAGCCGGTGCGGAACCTGCAGGCCGAACAGGGTGAGCGTCTGCGCGCCCTGCTCGCGAAGCTCCGCACCGAGGATCGACGGGTCGGTCAGTGAGTGGCAGTAGATCTCCGCGGGCAGCGGTGACGGCAGCTCGCCGGCCACGGCGCGGGTGTACGCCGCGTCGAGCTGGGTCATCGTCTCGTTCACATGGAAAGTGCCGGCGAAGGCCGCCTCGGCCGCCACCGTGGTGTCGTGCAAGCGCGGCAGCCGGCGCAGCAGCATGTTCACCTTCACCTGTGCGCCCTCGGCGCGGGGCGGTCCGGGTGTCGGCGGGGGAGTGGTGGATGCGGCGCTCCCCTCCGCGAGGAGCCGATCGAGCACGTCGCGGCCGACCCCGCTGAGCACGAGGCGTCCGCGCAACACCTCGGGGTCGCGGCCGCCGATGTGCACCTCGCCGTCGGGAGTCACCGAGGTCACGTCGGCTCCGGTGCGCACTTCGGCGCCGGCCTCGCGTGCGGCGCGTTCCAGCTCGGCCGAAACGCGCCCCATGCCACCGACCGGGACGTCCCAGTCGCCGGTCCCACCGCCGATCACGTGGTACAAAAAGCAGCGGTTCTGCCGCAGCGACGGGTCGTCGGCCGAGGCGAAGGTGCCGATGAGTGCGTCGGTGAGGGCGATCCCGCGCGCGAGGTCGGAGTCGAGCGATCCGCGCAGCATCGTGCCCAGGGGCTGCTCGACGACGTCGTTCCAGAGGCGGTCGTCGCCGACGCGCTCTTTCATAGTTGCGGAGGTCGTCAGAGGCTCGGTCATGGACGGGAACACCGCGCGCGCGAGCGGACCCATACGCGCAACGAAAGCCGCGTAGCGGTCCGCCTCGCCGGGGTCGCCGACCGCGCGCGCGAACGATGCGCTCGTGGCCGCAGCATCCGCGGTGTCGACGAGGATTCCGCGGCTCGGGTCGCCGGGATCGGGCGTATACGACGAGAACCGTCGGCGGCGCAGGACGATGCGCAGGCCGAGGTCGTCGATGATGCGGCGGGGGAGCAGGCTGACCAGGTAGGAGTAGCGCGACAGCGAAGCATCCACCCCCTTCCACGGGCGCTCCGAGACGGCGGCCCCACCGACGGCGCTGAGACGCTCGAGCACGACGACGCTCCGCCCGGCCCGAGCGAGGTAGGCCGCGGCGACGAGAGCGTTGTGGCCGCCGCCGATGATGACCACGTCGTGCGTGCGGGCGAAGAGTGCGCGGCTCATGCCCCCACGCTAGCGATCCCGGGGTCGACCTGCGGTGTGGCCCCCCTCCCGCACTAACTCAGGCTCAATCCCTGCCGCACACATCGCCTGCCCCGGAAAGACGCGGCCGGGCGGGCGAGCCGGGCGCATTCAGCCTGAGTTCGTGCAGAGGGCGGCCCGTACCGGGAGGGGGCGGATGCTGCACTCCGCACTAGCGTGGAGGAATGACCTCGCCGAACGAACTGCTGCAGTTGGCCGTCGACATCGCCCTCGAAGCGGGTGAACTCGCGCACCGTCGGCGCACGGAGGGCGTCACGATCGCCGCGACGAAGTCGGCGCTCGCCGACATCGTGACCGAGGCCGACCGCGAGGTCGAAGAGCTCGTGCGCGCGCGCCTCGCCGCGGCTCGTCCCGACGACGCGTTCCTCGGCGAGGAAGGCGGGGCCGGGCGCGGCTCGACCGGCATCGCGTGGGTGGTCGACCCCATCGACGGCACCGTCAACTACGCCTACGGCATCCCCGCCTGGGCGGTCAGCATCGCGGCCGTGCAACTGGCCGACGGCGACAGCGAGCCCGATACGGCCACCTGGACCGCACTCGCCGGCGTCGTCTACAACCCCGTCGTGGGTGAACTCTTCCGCGCGTCGCGAGGCGGTGGCGCGTGGCTCGGCGACGTTGCCCTGCACGTCAACGATGAGGTCGGTCTGGCCGGCGCGCTCCTGGCGACCGGGTTCGGTTACGACCCCGCGACCCACGCCGCCGCGCTCGAGCAGCAGGCGAAGGTCATGCCGCTCGCGCGCGACATCCGCCGCATCGGGGCGGCGTCGCTCGACATCGCGTACGTCGCTGCCGGCCGCATGGACGGCTTCTACGAGAAGGGGCTGCAGCCGTGGGACCACGCGGCGGCCGTGCTTTTGGTCACCGAGGCGGGCGGGGTCGCGGCGGGTGCGCCCGGAGGCGTTCCGGGCCGCGAGATGACGATCGTCGCCGGACCAGGACTTTTCCCCCGCCTCTCGGCACTGATCGACTACTGAGCGCCCACCCCACATGGCATTCCCAGGGCGTCCGTTGTAGTGTTTACCTGATCGTTATCTTCGCCGCCCGAACGGCGGAGACGCCCAGAACAGCCCGATTTCGTCGCGCCTGCGACACGACCCGAGAGCACTCCGCGCGTTGTCAGACATCCCCGAGGCCGAGCCCGCTCGCACGCGACGCTCGACTCGTTCATCCCCGGCGCCCGCCGTTGCCGATACCCGGCAATTGACGCGCGCCGAGTTGCGCCGTCTGGCGCAGGCCTCACCCGCGGGTGAGGCGATCGTCGAGACTCCTGCTCCGATGCCCGCCGCGGCGTCCCGTCGTCGGACGCGCCCGACCGAGTCCGCCGCTGTCCTCGACGACACGGCCGACGTCGTCGATCTCGCTGACCTCGAGCCCGAAGCGCTGGCGATCCCCGTCGTGGAGGCCCCGCCGTTCGCTGTCGCGATGGACGTGCCGCACCCGGCCTCCGCCGCCGACGTGCCCGTCACCGAAGCGTCCGTCGCCGCGTCGGCGGAGCCGTCTCCCGCCGTGCTGCCGACGTCGCCGATCACGTTGCCCGCCGCCCGTCGGCGCCTTCGGGAACGCCCCGTGCGCGAGACGCTCGACGAGACGCCGGCTTTCGAACTCCTGACCCCGACCGACGCCACGGGCGGCCCGATCGCGGTCGCCGCGGCGGCCGCCGATGAGGATTCTGCGACCGATACGGCCCCCACGCGCGACGACGCACGCATGAAGGACACCGTCGACGAGTTCGAGGTCGCCGCGCGCCTGTTCGCCTTCACGGGTGAGACTCCGGTGCAGGTCGCCGCCGACGCGCTCGTCACCGACGCGGACGACGAGGCGGATGCTGAGCCGTCGCACGCATCGGGTCGCCCCCGTCGTCGTCGACTGCTCTCGTTCAAGCGCGTGGCCACCGCATCGTTCTCGGTGGGGGTGTTCGGTGTGGTGGGGTTGCTGGCCGTCGGAATGACCACGCCGGTCGGCGCCGTCGCCGCTGCCCAGGGCGCGGACGCGGTGAAGACCAACCTCCTGACCGCCTCCGACGTCGCGAGCGATGACGAAGAGATCCAGGCGTATGTCGCGCCCGCCGATGTGCAGGCCGGGGCGCTCGACCGCACCGACGGTTTCGAAGCGGCGACCCTCGCGGATCTCGCCGCCGATTCGGGCATCACGAACTTCTCGAGCTTCTTCGTCAACGACCCGACGGCGGCCATCCAGTGGCCCTTCGCCGTCGGCGTTCCCATCACGTACGGCTTCGGCATGCGCTCGGGCACGATGCACGAGGGAGCCGACTTCGTTCCCGGTGCCGGTGCCCCCGTGCAGGCGATCGCCGACGGAACCGTGCGCATCGCGACCGAGTCGGGCGGGGCCTACGGCGTGACCGTGGTCATCGACCATGTCATCGACGGCGAGCTGGTCTCCAGCCGCTACGCCCACATGCAGTACGACTCGCTGACCGTCTCGCCGGGTGACGCGGTCACCGTCGGAACCGTCATCGGACACACCGGCAACACGGGCCGCTCGTACGGGGCCCACACCCACTTCGAGATCCTCGCCGGCGGCACCACGGCGATCGACCCGATTCCGTGGCTGCGTGAGCACGCCGGAGGCTGACTCGCGTCTTCGATCGGGCCGCGGCTCTGGTATTCTCGTCTAGTTGCCCGGGCTCGCCCGGTAACGCCCCGATAGCTCAGTGGTAGAGCACTTCCATGGTAAGGAAGGGGTCGACAGTTCAAACCTGTCTCGGGGCTCGAAGCATCCATTCACTCCACCGGATGCTGTGCGGCGGGGTAGCTCAGTTGGTGAGAGCGCACGACTCATAATCGTGAGGTCGAGAGTTCGAATCTCTCTCCCGCTACGACGAGAAGCGCCCCCTCGGTGGGGCGCTTTCGTCGTTCCCCGGCGAGTCCGTCACGGATTGCCGAGCTCGCCCGGGTGGGTGAGTCGCCACCATTCGGTGGGAGGCTCGATGGTGCCCTCGATGACGATGGTCGCCGTCGCCGTGTGCGGCCCTGCCGTCCAGGTGATGCTGCCGACCGTCTCACCGTTCTCGTACGTCTGGGCAGCCGTCGTCTGCATCGTGGCGGTGATCGGTGTGTCCGACCAGGTGAAGATCGACGCCGATTCGCCGACGACCATGCGGGCGGTCGAGCCCCACGGGGTGGTGTAGGTCCCCACGGGATCGCCCGGCGCCGCCAGCGGCACCGCGTGGAAGCCCGCGCGGATGCTCTCGAGCGTCGCGACGACGTCGGCGTTGACCGATTGCCGCGAGGACCCGCCGAGAACGACACCGGTCACGGCCAGCGGCTCCGCGGCTCCCACGTCGAGCGACGCGGTGTACAGGAGGTTGTGGCGGCCCGCGCCCAGGTTGCCCGTTTTGAGTCCGGTGATACCGGCGGTCCCCAACAGATCGTTGGTGTTGCTCACCAGGCCCGGGGCGCCCAACGATGCCGACCGCGTTGCAGAGATCTGCGCGACGACCGGATTGGCCGACGCGAGCTTGCCGATCGCGATGAGGTCGGCGGGCGTGCTCGTGTTGCGCGCACTGATGCCGGTCGGTTCGACGATCGTGGTGCCGGTGAGGCCGTTCGCGGTGAGCCAGCGCTGCGTCGCGGCCAGAAACGCGCCTTGCGATCCGAACGCCCACGTCGACAGCGCTTCGGCGTAGTTGCTCGCCGACGGGATCAGCATCATGCCGAGAGCATCGTGCTGTGACATCGAGCTGCCCGTGGGCATCGTGGCGACGGTGGCGCCCAAGACGTAGTACCTGTCGTAGATGTCGTTGTCGGCCCCGTCGAACGTGATCGTCGGCCCGGGGTCCTCGGCGCTCGCGAGCGGGCGTTCCTCGAGGATCACGAGTGCCGTGATGACTTTGCTGATGCTGGCGAGCGGGCGGGGCTCGTCTGTTCCGCTGGTCGTCCAGATCCCGCTCGCCGCCGGGCCGAGGTAGGCGTCTCCGCCCGAGATGCTGATGGCGGAGGCTCCCTCGGAGGGGAGGGCGATCGACGCGGCCGCGGGCGCAGCGACCGCGGGTGTCTGGGAGGTGACCGCCGGTGCGCTCAGCGGCGCGTTCAGGGCCCAGACGACGTACGCCGTCGGCGCGCCCAGCACGACGAGGGTCACGATCGAGGCGATGATCAGTCCGACCCGGCGACGGCGGTACCGCGCGGCAGGCTCGCGCTCCCCGCCGTGCGATCCCGGGTCGTACCTCATCAGGTCGTCGAGTCCCGACAGGCCGTCGCGAGAGTCAGGCGTCGTCATTGCGGGCCCCCGTCCGTAATGCAGAACCCCATCATGCCCCATCGGGGTGCCCGTGACGTGAGGACGAAGAAGGGGACGTGCAGCTCGCGGCCGCACGTCCCCCGTGGTCATTCCTGCATCACGACTTGCGTGCGCGGATCACTCTCGTGCGAACGGCGAGGAATACCCCACCGAGCGTCAGCATGCTCAGCGCCAGCAGCGGGAGCATCGCCGAAGCATCCGTTCCCGTCGCGGGGGGGGGGGGGGGGGGGGGGGAGGGGGGGGGGGGGAGGGGTGGGGGGGG
>NZ_JBIGII010000008.1:0-47506 GCF_043556445.1 Microbacterium shimangi | reverse complement strand
AACGAAAACATCACAAACCCCCCCCCCCCCCCCTCCCCACCCCCCCCCCCCGGGGCCACCGCGGTCACGGTGAGTCCTGCCGATGCGGTGATCGCGCTGTCGGAACCGGTCGCGACGATCGTGTGAGCCCCGCCGGTCGTGCTGGTCGGGATCGTCACCGACGCGCGGAACGTGCCCGTGGGTCCGGCGACCACCGTAGTCAGCGTGACGGGGGTCGACCGCAGCTCGAGCTGCACCGACTCGCCCGGACGGAATCCGGCACCGCTGACCGTGACCCGGTCGCCCGCCGTCACCGACGAGTCGCTGAGGGAGAGGTCGGCGGAGACGAGACCGGATGCTGACGCATCGCGCGTCTGCGGAGCGAAGCCCGCCTTCGTTCCGGTGACGCTCACGCTGAGCTGCTGCCCGACGTCGGCGAACCCGGGGGTGTACCGGGCATCCGTCGCACCGTCGATCGGCGCGCCGGCCCGGTTCCACTGGTAGGTGAACTCGACGGGTGCCGGTCCCCACGTACCGGGCGCGGCCTCGAGCGGCTGGCCCGCGACGGGCATTCCCTCGATCGAGGGGACTCCGGCCGACAGGGCGCCGACGACCGGCGTGGAGTTGACCAGGTGCACGGCGCCGTCGCGCAGCTCGATGGTGGGGGTGTAGCCCGCCGGGAGGCCCGAGAACGTCACATCGTCAGCGGTGAACTCGGCCTGCGTGCCCGCGTAGGTCGCGATCACGAGGTCATCGGCGGGGGTGAAGCCCTCGGCGATGGCGACGTTCAGCGATCCGTCGAAGTCGACGCCGCCCGCGACCTGCACGGCGGGTGCGGCGGAGTCGACGGTCAACGCGAGCTCCCCGTCCGCATCGACGACGAGGTCTCCGCCGATCGTGAGGGGCGCGGCGACGGTCTCGGAGAGAACGCCATCCGCGACCGTGACCGAGCCCGAGCCGAGGGCGGTCTCAGAGGCGGCCACCAGCGAGCCTCCTTCGACGAGCGTCTCGCCCGCGTACGAGTTCGCGCCCGAGAGGGTGAGCATGCCGCTGCCGCTCTTGGTCAGCGACCCGACGCCGTCGATGTCGTTGCTCCAGGTGTCGGCGGCGCTGAAGCCGCCGTCGGCCGCGTCCATCTCGACGGACACGTCGGTCGAGAACGCGCTGTAGCCGTCGGCCGCGGCGAACAGGTTGAGGCGACCCCAGCCCTCGGCGTCGTCGAGCAGCGCGTGACCCGACGGCAGGCCGGTGGACTGCAGCACCCAGCGGCGCTGTTCGGCCGTGAGGTACGGCTGACGGGTCTCGAGGAGCACCTCGGCACCCTTCGGGACGACGACGGGCAGGGTGGTGTCCCCGACGACGGGGAGGCCGTAGGTGAGGCGCTCCTGGAACACCTTCTCGTTCGCATCGGCGTCGGCGAAGACGTCATCGCCCACCGGTGCGGTCGCCAGCAGGGCGGCGGCGTTCTCGCGTGCGCGCTCCTTGACCTCCGCGTTGGCGGGGAGGTTGAGAGCTGCGGCGGCTACCGCCGTCGACATCATGCGCCCGCCGATCACGTCGGCGGGGGAGTGCATCCCCGCCACGATCCGCGTGTTGCCGATTTCGGAGGCGCTCGTCAGCAGCTCCTGGAAGCGCTCGGGAGTCGAGTAGGCGAGACCGTAGGTGGCAAGCCAGGCGGCGTTCGTGTGGCCGCTGGGGTAGCCGCCGTCGGCGAGTGCTTCCGCGTCGATCCGCTTGGCCGGCATGAGCGTCGGAAGCACGATGACGTCATCGCTCCACCGGAACGGGCGTGCGTAGTTGTAGTAGGCCTTCGACGGATTGGTCGAGGCGGAGCTGTTGCGGAACAGGTTGATCAGTTCGACCATCGGGCCATAGGTCGTGTCCACATCGGCCCAGGCGCCGTTCGAGTTGCCGGCGTCGTCGTACTTGACCGTCGTCGCGTCGGCGGGGATCTCGTCGGGGATGGTCGTGCCGGCGTTGGTGCCGGTGCGGAACTCCGCAGCGTAGGGGCCGAGTCCGGCGATGGCTGAGTAGTTCTGGTTGCGACGATCGGCCAGATACGCAGCGGTCGCCTGCTCGGCGGTGCGGGTCTGCGTGATCCGGGCAGCCTCGGCGATGTTCGCATCGAGCACCGCGCGGTTCTTGACCGTACCGACGCTCTCGGGGAGGAATTTGCCGTTCGCGTCGAACTCGGCCGACGCCGTCTCTTCCGGGGTCCAGTAGTCGAGCATCGGGGAGAGCAGGCCGATGGCCGCGTTGGTCACCGGCGTCTTGTTCGCCGTCGTGTTGGAGGCCCACGCGTCGACGTAGTAGCGGCCCCACGCGTCGGGCTGGGGGTCGATCGAGGCCGTGGGGGCGGCCTGGGCGGGGGCGGCGATGCCGCAGGCGAGTACGGCAGTGAGCGTCGTCGCGACGACGACACGGACCCGGCGCTTGTGGCGCACGCGGCTTGTTACGTTCATTCAGGAGTCTCCCGGAATCGGCTGTTCATGCTGGCGCAAGAATCTTTGCCAGTGAAGCCAACTCCGGTAGCGCACAGACGGCCTGGAGGTGAACGACAGGCTCTCCGATTCAGGCCGGGTCGGTGGAGACCTGGTCGACGGCGTCGGTCATCCGCTCGAGGAACGCCACGATCGCAGCGGCCGCGACGTCGTCGATGTCGCGTGTCGCCCCCATCATGCGCTCGTGCATGTCTCCCAGGGCGGCGCGCACCGATTCACCGGCGCTCTCGGTCGCCGTGATCGTCACGCTGCGCCGATCAGTGGGATGCGGGCGACGGGCGATGTGGTCTGCGCTCTCGAGCCGGTCGAGGAGTGCGGTCGTCGACGCGGTAGAGACTCCGAGGTACTTGGCGACATCCGTCGGGGTGACGAGGTTGCGCTGTTTGCCCGCTCGGATGATGAACCGCAACGCGGCCAACTCGTTCTCACCCATCGACATCGCGCTCCGAGTGCGTCGGCGCATCGCGACTTCGGCCGCCTGGTAGGTGCGGAGCGACTGAAGCAGTTTTCGCCCCCGCTCGGCTTGGTCCTCGCTCGAGTACCAGAAGGTACTCGTCTCATTCAGGGCCACCGAAACCATCCTCGAATATGCGTTTGCCTAATTGCTAGTCTAACTAGTAACGTGAGGCCCGAGCAACAAGGCCTGGGAGCTTCGACGAGACGGGGATCGGTCATGGGGAACCTTTATTACGGCAACAGCGTCGAACCGATCGAGATGCCCGACCGGCTGCTCGCCCACGTCAAGGTGGTCCTCGCGACGAAACTGCGCCGGAACGAAAGCTTCACGATGTCGTGGCAGCACCCCGGCGACGCCGTCGGCTCCCGGTCCACCATCTGGATCCAGCCGTCGATACCCCTGCGATTCGTGTTCTCGTCGGTGGAGCCCGAGACCCTCGACCCCGCTTTTCTCAAAGATCTCGCGAACGCGGCCAATTCGTCCGCCGGCCTGACGATCGACCCGAACGGCTCTGTGACGCCCGACACCGAGCCGAGCCCGCCGCACGCCGCCCTGCGGGCGGCGTGAGTCCCACTCGTCGTTCCCCGCGCCTGACAGAACGAAGACCCGGTCGCCCTCGACGGCGACCGGGTCTTCGTTGTCTACCGCATCAGCCCTTCATCGCTCCGAAGGTCATCTCGATGTCGGCCATCTCCATCGCCGCCGTCGCTTCGATCAGCGCACGCAACTCCTTGTCGGCGCCGGGGGAGAACTCCTCCGGGCGCTCGGGAGCGATGTCCATCGGAGTGCCCACGGGGGCCTGCTGCGAAGCATCCAGGTCGGTGCCGTCGTTCGACGGTGACATGCCCTGGAAGATCTTTCCCGCCTGCGACTGGTCGCCGAGGTCGAACGAGAACTGCTTGCTCTGCAGCCCCATCTCGATGAGCTTCTTCACCTCGGGGAACTTCTCGGCGTTCGTCTTCGGGATCGGCAGCGAAGTCTTCCAGTTCACGCCGAGCGTCTCGAGAGCCTTCGCGTAGGCGTTCTCGTGCGCCTGGTCGCGGACGATCAGGTAGGAGATCGTCGAACGAGCCGTCTTGTTGTCGGTCATCTCGTAGAGGCGGCACTTCTGCAGGCGGCCGGTCGACTCGAGCATGAGGTTGTACAGGAGGTCGAGCACGAGGTTGCCCGAGTTGTAGACGTAGCTGCCGCTCCACGGGTTGCCCGCGGCGTCGACCGGAAGAGCTCCCTGCGCACCCACGAGGTAGTGGTGGATGTTGTTCTCCGACATGGCGATGGTCAACGGCGTGGCGCCACCGGCGCCGGGGGCGTCGACAGGGTCGGTGGGCTTGCCGTTGTAGCGCGGCGAACCGTCGAGGAGGCGCGAGATCGTGGTGCCGATGAGCTCGACGTGCGAGATCTCCTCGGTGCCGATGCCCTGGATGAGGTCCTTGTAGGGCTTCGCAGAAGGCCCGCGGAAGTTCATGCTCTGGAACAGGTACTGCATCATCGTGCGCATCTCGCCGAACTGGCCGCCGAGACCCTCCTGGAGGGCGTTGGCGGCTGCCGGATCGGGCTCGTCCTGCTCGATGGGATTGATGAACTGCTGGAGGTGGAAGTACACGGGGGATCCTTTCGAGGGGGGATGCGGCTCACCCTCGGCGTTCTGAGGCCGTTGTCCGACGGGGTAGCCCTGTCACGTGCCATCGGGTACTGTCCGCGACCCGGCAGCTCGGCCCGCGCCGTTCGGAGGGGGGCTTTCGCACCGGCTGTCGGAAGAGGACACTCGGTAAAGAAGTGTCAACCCCCTCGGTCCTCGCCAGTTGCGACCGGAGGGTGAGCAACATTCCCATCGAATGGAGCGTGCTCTGACATGAAGGCTCTCACCTGGCAAGGGCGACGCGACGTCGCTGTCATCGAGGTTCCCGATCCGCAGATCGAGCACCCGCGCGACGCGATCGTACGCATCACCTCTTCTGCGATCTGCGGGTCCGATCTGCATCTGTACGAGCTGTTCGGTCCGTTCCTCGACAAGGGAGACATCCTCGGGCACGAGCCGATGGGCATCGTGGTCGAGGTCGGCCCCGGCGTGACCACGCTCAAGGTCGGCGACCGCGTCGTCGTTCCGTTCAACATCTCGTGCGGCGAGTGCTTCATGTGCCGTCACGGTCTGCAGTCGCAGTGCGAAACGACCCAGGTCACCGAGTACGGCAGCGGCGCCTCCCTCTTCGGGTTCACGAAGCTCTACGGTCAGGTTCCCGGCGGACAGGCGGAGTTCTTGCGCGTGCCGCTCGCCGACTACAACACCGTGGTCGTCGGATCCGAACTGCCCGACGAGCGCTACCTCTTCCTCAGCGACATCCTCCCGACGGCGTGGCAAGGGGTGCAGTACGCGCAGGTGCCCGAGGGCGGCACTCTCGCCGTCATGGGCCTCGGACCGGTCGGCCAGTTCGTCGCCCGCATCGGCATGCATCTCGGTTACCGCGTGATCGCGGCGGACCCGGTGGTCGAGCGTCGCGCGATGGCCGAGAAGTACGGGGTGCAGGTCGCCACTCCCGAGGAGATCGCCGGTCTCGTGAGCGAAGCCACCGAAGGTCGCGGCGTCGACGGAGTCGTCGATGCCGTCGGAATGGAGGCGCACGGCAATTCGATGGTCTCGGCGTTCCAGAAGGCGACGGTGGCCTTGCCGGATGCTGTGGCTCAGCCGCTCATGGAGCACGTGGGCATGGACCGACTGGCCGCGCTCCACTCGGCGATCGACCTCGCCCGTCGCGGCGGCACGGTGTCGATCAGCGGTGTCTACGCCGGCGATGCAGACCTGATGCCGATGAAGACGATGTTCGACAAGCAGCTCACGCTCAAGATGGGCCAGTGCAACGTGAAGCGGTGGGTGGACACCATCCTGCCGCTCGTAGAAGACCCCGCCGATCCACTCGGCACGACCGACCTCGTCACGCACACCGTGGGACTCGACGATGCGCCTCACATGTACGAGGTCTTCCAGAAGAAGGAGGACGGATGTATCAAGGTGGTGGTGAAGCCCTGAGCGGGCGATGGGCGCGAAGCAGCGCCACCCGCCCGATCGAGATTGCGCACCTTCCCCCGCTCGCCCCGCGCACGTCGCGGAGCGCCGGGGGAAGTGCGGGCGTCGGCCGCGAGGCCGGCGACGGCGAGAACGGTGCGCGCGGAAACCGGTCGACCGCGGCGTGACGCCCGTGCCCTCGCCTACGGGCGGGGTTTGGATGCTGCGCCCTCATGCCGTAGTCTGTCCCTTTGGTGCCTCCGCCTGCCGGAGTGCATCGCGAACGTGAGCCCTCCACCGGCCTGTTCCCTCCACGGGGGTGAACGACCACCGGAGTGGGATTCACGAACTTCTCCGTTCGAACCAGAAAGCAGTCTCACTGTGACGCGCACATACACCCCCAAGGCTGGCGAAATCCAGCGCGAGTGGCTTGTCATCGACGCGACCGACGTCGTTCTCGGTCGCCTCGCCTCCCACGCGGCGGTTCTCCTCCGCGGCAAGCACAAGCCCACCTTCGCGAACCACATGGATGCCGGTGACTTCGTCATCATCATCAACGCCGAGAAGGTGGCTCTCACGGGCCAGAAGCTCGAGAAGAAGATGGCGTACCGCCACTCGGGTTACCCGGGCGGTCTGAAGAAGATGTCCTACGGCGAGCTGATGGAGAAGAACCCCATCCGCGCGGTCGAGAAGGCCATCCGCGGAATGCTCCCGAAGAACAGCTTGGGCGCACAGCAGCTGACGAAGCTGAAGGTGTACACGGGTGCGGAGCACCCCCACGCCGCACAGCAGCCCAAGGCCTACGCCTTCGACCAGGTCGCCCAGTAAGCGCGAGAGACTTAGAGGACAAAATCGTGTCGGACATCGACCCCACCAACTATTCCACCGAGACGCCGCTCGACCAGGCGGCCGCCGAGGCCCCGCGTCCCGTGCTCTCCGTTCCCGGCGCAGCCGTCGGCCGTCGCAAGCAGGCCATCGCCCGCGTGCGTATCGCCCCCGGCTCGGGAACCATCACGGTCAACGGCCGCGCGTTCGAGGACTACTTCCCGAACAAGCTGCACCAGCAGCTCATCAACGACCCGTTCACGGTGCTCAACCTCACCGACGCGTACGACGTCATCGTCCGCGTCTCCGGCGGTGGCCCTTCCGGCCAGGCCGGTGCGGTTCGCCTCGGCATCGCGCGCTCGCTGAACGAGATCGACCTCGAGAACAACCGTCCCGCGCTGAAGAAGGCCGGCTTCCTCTCCCGTGACGCTCGCGTCAAGGAGCGGAAGAAGGCTGGTCTCAAGAAGGCCCGTAAGGCGCCTCAGTACTCGAAGCGCTGAGTCCGGCTGCCCGTATGCCGTTGTTCGGCACGGACGGGGTGCGGGGGCTGGCCAACGGCCCCCTCACCGCCGATCTCGCACTTCACCTGGCCCAGGCGACTGCCGTCGTCCTGGGCCAGGGCCGTTCTGCCGAGGCGCGTCGCGCCGAGGGCAAGCGGCTCACCGCGGTCGTCGCTCGCGACCCGCGGATCTCAGGGGAGTTCCTCTCCGCCGCAGTGGCGGCCGGACTCGCCTCATCGGGTGTCGACGTTCTCGACGCCGGCGTTCTTCCGACCCCGGCGGCCGCCTATCTCATCGCCGACATCGACGCCGACTTCGGCGTGATGGTCTCGGCGTCGCACAACCCGGCGCCCGATAACGGCATCAAGATCTTCGCGCGGGGTGGCGTGAAGCTGCCCGACCTCGTCGAGCAGCGCATCGAAGCCGCCCTCGACGCCGACAAACTGCAGCCCACCGGCGCGGGCGTCGGACGGATACGCGTCTTCTCCGACGCAGAAGACCGCTACGTGCTCCACCTCCTCGGATCCCTCCCGCATCGTCTCGACGGAATTCACGTCGTCCTCGACTGCGCGCACGGCGCAGCATCCGGTGTGTCTCCCGAGACCTTCAAGGACGCGGGAGCGACGGTCACGGTGATCGGCGCGGATCCCGACGGCCTCAACATCAACGACGGCGTCGGATCGACCTACCTCGACCATCTCGCCGAGGTCGTCGTGCGTCTCGGTGCCGATGTCGGCATCGCGCACGACGGTGACGCCGACAGGTGTCTGGCGGTCGATGCCGCGGGCAACCACATCGACGGCGATCAGATCATGGCGATCCTGGCGGTCGCCATGAAAGAACGCGGCGCGCTCGCCTCGGACACCCTCGTCGCCACCGTCATGAGCAACCTCGGCCTCCACCGGGCGATGGAACAGCACGGCATTCGCGTGCTCCAGACGGCTGTAGGCGACCGGTACGTGCTCGAGGAGATGACGAAGGGGGCCTACTCGCTGGGAGGCGAGCAGTCCGGACACGTCATCATGAGCGACCACGCCACCACCGGCGACGGCCTGCTGACGGGTCTGCACATCGTCGCCGAGATGGCGCGCCAGCAGAAGACGATGGCCGAGCTCGCCTCGATCATGACCGTCTTTCCGCAGGTGCTGGTCAACGTGCGCGGCGTCGACCGCGACCGGGTGGCGACCGACAGCGAGCTGCAGCGCGCCGTCGACGAGGTCCGTGCCGAGCTCGGCGACACCGGCCGGGTGCTGCTGCGTGCCTCGGGCACCGAGCCTCTCGTGCGGGTCATGGTCGAGGCGGCCGACGAAGCATCCGCGCGCGATGCGGCCGACCGCCTGGCCGAGGTCGTGCGCGAACGCCTCGCGCTCTGAACCGTCCGGCGTTCAGCCGACCGGTTCGGTGAGGCCCTCGATCATCGCCAGATAGGTCAGCGCACCCAGGGTCCACTCGACGGGTTCACCGTCGATCCCCGGCGCCATGATGCGCTCCACGGCGACGGGCGAGCCCATGCGGCGGCGGCTGACGATGCCTTCGACGATCGCCGCTCCGGCCGTGACCACGTGCCGCCACTGCACGCCGGGTCGTGGGCGCAGGCCCATCTGCACGAAAGCGACCGCGTAGAACTCGGTCATCCCGTCGCTGAATCGCGCCTCGGCCGCACGCAGGGCCTCGGCGACGCGCTCCCGTCGGCCGGCAGGGAGGCTGGGCACCGTCGCCGCGAGGGCGAGGAACGTCCGCCATTGAGCCGACGACGCGGTGTCTTCCACGTTCTGGCGAAGAGTCACGCGCACGACCTCGCGGAGCACGGCGGCCGAGCCGGCGGGGTCGCGCGTGCCGTCCGAACGCAGCATGCGACCCGCGTGCTGCGTCATCGATTCGTTCGCAACCCGAACGGTCTCGGGGAAGAACCCGGCGGGGGCGCCGTCTTCGGCGTCGAGAAGCTGCACCATGAGCTCGGTGAGCAGCTCCTCCTTGCCTCCGAACGCCGCGAACGCCGAGCTGCGGGGCACCCCCACGTGACGGATGAGTTCTTCCATGTTGAGGTGGTGGAGGCTGACCGTCACCCCACCCTCGCCCAGAAGCGCGCTTCCGGCTTGAAGCACGCGGGTTCGCAGCTCGGCTTTCGACAGACGTTTCGGGCGATCGTTCTGGACTTGGAGTCTTGAGTCTTGTGATGCTGCGGGCTCTGCCATATCGTCGAGAGTACCGACGGGATGCGCGACGTGCTCCGGATACGAAGCCGCATCGGACCGGGGGGTCGTCGGTACTCGGTGCTGTGCGCTCGGGAAGCCCGTGGGGACACGCTTCCCGGGCGCGCTGCCCGAGGCTCTTCGCGGGGAGATGACGCGGAGGGTCACACTGGTCGTCCTCCCCGTTGATCGTGTTTATAGTGGAAGCGCAACGTAAGCCGTTGTGGGCCACCGGGCCAAAAGATCTCGGTGGAATGTGAGAGACGTCGACGTCGGTCGGGTCCGCATCTCCCTGCAGCTGCGGTCGGCGCGTCGTCTCACCTCCTGTTCATCGGCGGAAGTGTGAGTTTTCGAATGACGCTAAAAGCAACCGTGGTCGTGGGTAACCCCAAACCGCAATCGCGCACCCTCAAGGTCGCGACCACCCTGATCGAACGCCTGCTCGAGCCGGGATCGTTCGATCTGACGGTGATCGATCTCGTCGAGCACCAGTCCGAGATCTTCTCCTGGCCGAGCGAGAAGATGGCCGGGCTCAACGCTCACGTCGCCGAGAGCGACGTGGTGGTCTTCGCTTCGCCCACCTACAAGGCGACGTACACCGGACTGCTCAAGGCCTTTCTCGATCGCTACCCGGCCAACGGGCTGAAGGGGGTCGTCGCTCTTCCCGTGCTGACCGGCGCCGACGCGACCCACTCCATGGGACCCACCTTCACCCTGGCACCCCTTCTCGTCGAGCTCGGAGCGACCGTGCCCGGCCGCGGGTTCTACTTCGTGTCGAGCCAGATGGACCGGCTCGACGAACTCGTCGACGCAGCGGCCGCGGAATACCGCGACAACCTCTCACGCATGGCCGCCCTGGCCGCGTCGGCGTCTCGCACGGCGGCGGTGACCCGATGACGACTCCCCAGCCTCCGTCGTCCGGGATCGACCAGCGCGCACTGCGCGACACGCTCGGACACTTCGCGTCAGGCGTGACGATCATCAGCGGCACCGACGACGAGGGGCCCATCGGCTTCACGTGCCAGTCGTTCTACAGCGTCTCGATGGACCCGCCGCTCGTCTCGTTCAGCGTCATGAAGACGTCGACGACCTACCCGCGCATCCGCGAGACCGGCTCGTTCGCCGTCAACGTGCTGTCGCACCACCAGCACGACGTCTCATCGCAGTTCGCCCGCAAGGGCACCGACAAGTGGGCGGGCGTGCAGTGGCAGCCGACGGCCTCCGGCAACCCCGTGATCCTCGACTCGTTGACGTGGCTCGACTGCGACATCTGGGCCGAGCACGAGGCCGGCGACCACCTCATCGTCATCGGCAAGGTGAACGAGACCAGCCCCGCGGAGTGGCATCGGCATGACCCGCTGCTGTACTTCAAGGGTGCCTACCGACACCTGCGCGACCTGGCCAGCTGAGTCGGGGTCAGCCCACGGCGAGCGACTCGATGTAGCGCAGCAACACTCCTTCTCGGAGCGCCCACGGCGAGACCTCGAGTTCGTCCACATCCATCGCCTTCATCGCCTGGTGGAGCACGACGGCGCCGGCGACGATCTGGAAGGTGCGGTCGGGAGTGATCCCGGGGAGTTCCTGCCGGGCTTCGGCGGGAATCCGCGCAAGCCGGGGGATCCAGTCCTTGAGTGCCGACCGGGGGAGGACCATCCGCTCGATGCCCGACCAGCCGGGCACGGGATAGCCGGCGAGTTTCGCGAGCGACCGGATCGCTTTCGATGACCCGACCACGTGATCCGGACGCGGAAGCGCGGCGAATCGCTCCGCCACGGGGGCGAGGGCGGATGCTGCGTGCTCGCGAAGCGCGTCGATCTCGTCGTCGCGCGGAGGATCGTCGGGCAAGAACTGCAGCGTCATCCGTCCTGCACCCAGCGGAACCGATTCCGCCAGATCGGGGAGCTCGTCGCCGCCCCCGGCGATCTCGAGTGAGCCCCCGCCGATGTCGAACAGCAGAATCTGCCCCGCCGACCAGCCGAACCAACGACGCACGGCGAGAAACGTGTAGCGCGCCTCGGTCTCGCCCTCGAGAACCTGCAGCGGCTGCCCGAGTGCCGCCTCGACCCGCGCGATGACGTCGGCGCCGTTCGTCGCGTCTCGCACCGCGGAGGTGGCGGTGGCGAGAAGCTCGTCGACGCCCTCCGCCTCCGCTCGTTCTCGTGATCGCGTGACCGCGGCGACGAGTGCGCGCACGCCCTCCTCGGAGATGGCGCCTTCGGGGGTGAGGTAGCGCATCAGTCGCAGCACCGTGCGGTCGCTCGTTCGAGCGGTCGGACGCCCGCCGGCGCGGGCACTGGCGACGAGGAGATGAACGGTATTCGAGCCGATGTCCAGAACCCCGAGTCTCACCCTGCGAGCCTACCCGGGCGCCTCCGTCGACCCGCTTCGCAGTGCGGGCGCGCGGCGCCGGTAGCATGGGGCGGGTGTCTGCCGCCGAGACTGCTGCTTCCGCACCGTCGCTGAGCCCGTACCGCGAGATCGCCCGCGCCGACTGGGCTCGGATGGCCGCGGGCATGCCGCAACCGCTGACTGAGAACGAAGTCGTTCAACTCCGCGGCATCGGCGATCGCCTCGATTTGCGCGAGGTCCGCGAGGTCTACCTGCCGCTGAGTCGACTGCTCAGCCTGTACGCGACCGCGACTCGGCGTCTCGGGGCCGCGACCAGCGACTTCCTGGGCGAGCCCGACACCACCACCCCGTTCGTCATCGGGGTCGCGGGATCGGTCGCGGTCGGAAAGTCGACGATCGCCCGCCTGCTGCGCGAGCTGATGAGCCGGTGGTCCGACACTCCTCGCGTCGAGCTCGTGACCACCGATGGCTTCCTGTACTCCAACGCCGAACTCGAACGCCGCGGCATCATGCACCGCAAGGGCTTCCCCGAGTCGTACGACCGTCGAGCTCTGGTCGACTTCGTGAGGCGCGTGAAGAGCGGCGATCCCGAGGTGCGGGCGCCCTTCTACTCGCACGTTCGGTACGACATCATGGCCGATGCCCACGTGACCGTGAGCCGCCCCGACGTCGTGATCGTCGAGGGTCTGAACGTCCTCCAGCCGCCGCCGTCGCCGAACGAGGTGGCGGTGAGCGATCTGTTCGACTTCTCGATCTACGTCGACGCGGCGTCGGCCGATATCGAGTCGTGGTACGTCAGCCGCTTCCTCGCGTTGCGGCAGGGCGCGTTCGCCGATCCGTCGTCGTACTTCCGGGTCTTCGCCGAACTCACCGACGACCAGGCCGCCGAGACGGCCTTGAAGTACTGGAACGACATCAATCTCCCCAACCTCGAGGAGAACGTGCTCCCGACACGTCACCGCGCCACGCTCGTGCTGCAGAAGGCGGTCGACCACGCCGTCGAGCGCGTGCTGTTGCGGAAGGTCTGATCCCCAGCATCCGCCCCGCCCCCAGTGCGGACTACTGGTGTCGAGCACCGGAGTGTTCTCAGTAGCCACTGAGACGCGGATTTCCCTACGGGGATGCATTCGCCAGGGTTCAGCCCGCTCATAGGTTCCCGTACGTTCGGCCAGAACGCCGCGCTCTCGCCCACAGATGCGCGGTGAACGGCAGCGACGGCACAGGAGTCGGGGAGTTGGCCCACATGAATCGCGAACGTACGTACGGCCCGAAGATCAGGAAGAACCGGCGCGCGAGGACGAGGAGTCTCGGACTTCGCATCACGGCCATGGTGGGCGTCACGACGCTGGCCGTTTTCGGCGGCGCCACTGCCGCGAACGCGGCCGCCGGCGACTCCTCGAATGCGACGGGCACCTTTCTCGGAGGGTCGATCCTCGACCTGATCGACCTCGACGCCGTCGCCGACCTCGAAGGCGCCGCGGCGAGCAACGACGGCGTGGGGCCGACCGTAGAAGACTTCAACACCCTCGACCTCACCGCGCTCGGTGCGATCACCGTGACCGTGCCCGGCGGCATCCAGATTCCCCTCAACCTGGCCGACGCCGGTGTACTCGGCCAATACGCGAGCGCCGACCCCGACGGCTCGTCGTTCGGCGCCTCGGGCGCGGTGGGCTCCGACGGCGTGGTCGGCGTCGGGCCGGTCCCCGGTGATCCGCCGGGTCCTCTCACTCTCGACCTCACCGACGCGGTCGGGTCACTCGGTCTGCCGACGGCCCTCGCTGACGATGTCGCCGACGTCGACCTGTCGGTCGGTGCGGTCACGGCGGAGGCCGCCCTCGTCGGATCCACCGGCATCACCCGCGACTACACGATCGCCGACGCGTCGCTGACGCTGCAGAGCGACACGGTCGCGGGCTTCGCGGGCACGGTGAACACCGCGATCGCGCCGCTGCAGTCCGCCGTCGACGGGCTCGAAGACACCGTTAACGATGCGGTCGACGCGCTCGACGGCTTCGTGCTCGAGGCTGACCTCACGGTCGGCACGGCGAGCCTGACCTCGGCGGTGTCCGGCTTCCTCTCCGGCCCGATCACGAGTGACGAATACGACGGTGTCGTCGTCGACCTCAGCACCGGGGTGATCTCGGTCGACCTTGAGCAGATCGTCGACCTGAACAACCTGGGCGTGGGGCAAGAGATCCTGAGCGGTGCGACCATCCAGTACATCCAGGATGCTGTGCTCGATACCATCGAAGACACGCTCGCCGACGTGACACAAGAACTCGTCGACGCGATCGAGGACATCACGATCACCGGCGGCGTGGGTATCGACCTCGGCCTCGGCGTGCTGCCCGCGCTGACGGTGGACACCACGGTGGGCGAGGTCGCGGCGGGGGACGCGTCCGGCATCACTCTTCTCGAAGGTCTCCCCGTCCCGCTGCCGGGGCTGGTGGGTGCGGTCTTGGACGCCCTCGCGACCCCGCTCGACGCTCTCATCGCCTCGGTCGCCGACGTCGCCACGGCCGCGCTCGCTCCGGTCAACGACGTGCTGCTCGAGGTGATCGACCTCGTGCTCCCGGGCATCGTGAGCCTCACCGCGAACAACCAGTCCGAGGCGGCGGGGGTCTACTCGATCACCGCGCTGATCCTCACCGTGCTCCCCGGGGCAGGCGGCGCACTCGCGATCGAACTCGCCAACGCGACGGTCGGTCCGAACGTCGTCGACGGCAACCCCGACGTGACCATCACCGCGCCGACGGAGGGCGAGATCTTCGTCGTTCCCGACGTCGATGACGTCTACGACGCGACGATCACCGGTACCGGCGCCGAAGGGGCGACCATCGACGTGGCCGTCACCGGCCAGGCGACGCAATCCGTCACCGTCACCGGCGGAATCTGGACCGCGGAGTTCCCCGACCTCCCGGTCGGCACCTACGCGGCCACGGCGACGCAGACGGTCGACGGCTCGACCGCATCGGTGACCTTCTCGGTCGCGGCCGCACCCGACGTCGTGATCACCGACCCGATCGACGGTGACGAGTTTCCGGTCGCCGGCCCCGCCGACACCTACGACGTTCCCGTCTCGGGCACCGGCGCCGCCGGATCGATCGTCGACGTCGAACTCGACTCGGGCGAGACGGAGCAGGCGACGGTGACAGCCGAGGGCATCTGGACGGTCACGTTCGATGACCTCGCGGTCGGCGCGTACACGGCCACGGCGACCCAGGCGATCGACGGCTCGACCGACGAGGTGGACTTCTCGGTCGTCGAAGCGGTCGATGTCTCGATCACCGAGCCCGTGGAGGGCGAAGAGATCGTCGTCGATGGTCCGGCTGACACCGCCGACGTCACGGTGGCCGGCGATGGCGCCCCGGGTGCGAGCGTTGCGGTCACCATTCCCGGCGTCGGCACCGAGACCGCCGAGGTCGATCAGGACGGCGAGTGGGCGGTCGTGTTCGATGACCTGCCGGTTGCCGACTACACCGCGACCGCGGTGCAAGATGCCGACGGCTCGACCGACAGTGTGTCGTTCGAGGTGGTCGCCGCCGAAGACGTGATCATCGAATCCCCCGTCGAAGGCGCCGTGATCTTCGTCGACGACGCGGACGACACCGCATCGGTGACCGTGTCGGGTACCGGGCAAGCGGGTGAGACCGTGACCGTCTCGATCCCCGGTGAGCCCACCCCGCCGGCCGGGACCGTCGAAGAAGACGGCTCATGGGCCGTCACGTTCCCGACGCTCGGTGTCGACGTCTACACCGCAACGGCGACGCAGAGCGACGGCTCGACCGACACGGTGAACTTCTCCGTCGCGGCCGAGACCGATGTGGCGATCGCGACGCCGACCCCCGGCCAGGTGTTCGTCGTGCCGGATCCCGGTGACACCGCCGACGTTCCGGTGACCGGAACCGGTCAGCCGGGTGCGGTGGTCACCGTCGTGCTCGACGGTGACGACGACAACCCCGAGACCGACACCGTCGCGGACGATGGCACGTGGAATGTGATCTTCGAGAACGTGAGCCAAGGCAGCCACGAGGCCGTCGCGACGCAGGACGTCGACGGCTCGACCGACAGCGTCGAGTTCTCGGTCGAAGAAGCCGACGACGTCGAGATCGAGTCGCCCCTGGAGGGCGAGGAGTTCTCGGTCGACGGCCCCGCCGACACCGCCGATGTGGAAGTCACGGGAATCGGACAACCGGGAGCCGTCATCACGCTGACGGGTGTCGGCATCACGACCCAGACGGCCGACGTGTCGCCGCAAGGGACGTGGACGGCGGTCCTGCCGGCGCTCGGCGTAGGGGACTACTCCGTGACCGCGACGCAGAACATCGACGGGTCGACCGATTCGGTCGACTTCGAGGTCGACGATCGCGACGACGTGCAGATCACCGACCCCGATGAGGGCGACGTGATTCTCGTTCCCGACGTGGGCGACACCACGACGGTCATCGTCACCGGAACCGGAAACCCCGGTTCGACGGTGACGGTCACCGTCGGCGATCTCGACCCCGAAACGACCACGGTCGAAGAAGACGGATCGTGGACGGTGCCGGTTGCCGGCGTGCCCGAGGGCGAGCACGTCATCACAGCCGACCAGGACGACGGGTCATCGAGCGCGGTGACCATCGAGGTCGCCGCGGCCGCCGACGTGACGATCACGGAGCCGGACCCCGGTCAGGTGTTCACCGTGGACGGCGTCGATGACACGACCGACGTGGCCGTGACCGGCACGGCTGAGCCGGGTGCCACCGTCACCGTGGTTCTGGAGGGCACCGATTCCATCGAGACCGCCGAGGTCGCGCCGGGCGGATCCTGGACCGTGACATTCGATGATCTGCCGGTCGGCGATTACTCCGCCGTGGCGACCCAAGACGTCGACGAATCGGAGGCGGAGGTCGCGTTCGTGGTCGAAGCCGAGATCGCGCCGGTCGAAATCATTGCCCCCGAGGACGGCGACGAGATCTTCGTCGACGAAGCGGGCGACACGGCCACCGTCACCGTCTCGGGGCAGGGCGAACCCGGCGCCGAGGTCGAGGTGGAGCTCGACGGCCTCGCAGAAACCGAGATCGCCGAGGTCGAGCAGGACGGCAGCTGGAGCGTCACGTTCGAGGAGGTCGAGGTCGGCGAGTACGTCGTGACGGCGACGCAGGACGTCGATGACTCGACCGACTCCGTCGACTTCTCGGTGGCTGTGGAGGGGGCCGTCGATGTGGTGGACGCGGATGCTGACGCGGACACCGATGCTGACGCTGACGCGGATGCGGATGCCGACACGGATGCCGACGCGGACACCGATGCGGATGCTGATGCTGACACGGACGCGGATGCGGATGCCGACACGGATGCGGATGCTGACGCGGACACCGATGCTGACGCGGACACCGATGCGGATGCCGACGCTGACGCTGATACCGATTCAGACGCGGATGCGGATTCAGACGCTGACGCTGACGCTGACGCTGACGCTGACGCGGATGCGGATGCGGATGCGGATGCGGATGCGGATGCGGATGCGGATGCGGATGCGGATGCGGATGCGGATGCGGATGCGGATGCGGATGCGGATGCGGATGCGGATGCGGACGCCGACGCCGACGCTGATGCCGATTCAGACGTCGACGCGGATACCGACGCCGACGCGGACGTAGATGCCGATGCCGACGCGGATGCGGATACCGACGTGGATGCAGACGTTGACGCGGATGCCGATGCTGACGCGGATGCGGATACCGACGTGGATGCCGATGCTGACGCTGACGCGGATGCTGACGCCGACGCTGATGCCGATTCAGACGTTGACGCGGATACCGACGCCGACGCCGATGCGGACGTGGATGCAGATGCCGACTCGGATGCTGATGCTGATGCTGATGCCGACGTCGATGTGGACACGGACGCCGATGTCGACGACGATACGGACATGGATACGGACACCGACGCCGACGCTGACGTGGATGCCGACGCGGACACCGACACAGGTACAGACGCCGACGCAGACACCGACGGTGGAGACACCGCTCAAGCGGAGGCAACGGTGACGCAGACGCGCATCGTCCGCGGAACCGGCACCATGCAGGTGGTCGTCGGAACCGGGTTCGAACCCGGGGAGACCGTCTCTGCGACGGTCAACTCGACGCCGTTCGAGCTGGCGCCGGTGGTCGCCGACGCGGCCGGCAATGCGCGGTTCACCTTCCCGGTCGGGTCCGCCTTCGAACTCGGTACCCACCGCGTCGAGGTGCGCGGGTCGGTCTCGGGTGAGATTCCGTTCGAGCGGGAGAGCACCGCCTTCACGGTGGTCGCTGCTCCGTTGCCGGCAGCCGGGCTACCGGCGACCGGTGGAGAGCCGAACGGTCCGGCGCTCGGTGGTCTCGGTATGGCGATGCTGATGGCCGGTGCCGCCGCGCTGGCGATCCGCCGCCGGAGCACCGCTGAGTAAAAGTGGAGCGGCGGGGGCGCCTCGAGCAGGTGTCCCCGCCGCTCCATCCGACGTCACCGGCGACGAGGCCGCTCCGTCGCCGGTGACGACTCCGTCTCGGGTCGGTCGTCTACAGGCGCTCGCGGCGGTCATCACCGTCCTCGTGGTAGCGGGTTATGTCTTCGTCAGTGCGACGTTCACGCTCCCGGCCACACCCGCGCAGGCATCGGTGAGAGAAGTCTTCGCCCCGTACTTCTCACAGCAGTGGAACGTCTTCGCGCCGAACATCCTGCGCGTGAACCGGGAGCTTCAGGTGCAGGTGCAGTGGCGTGAGGAGGGTGAACTCGTCCACAGCGACTGGGTCGACGTCACGAACATCGAGTTCGCGGCGTCCCGCGGCATCCCATTCCCGTCCCGCATCTCGAAAAGCTCGTTCAACGCGACGCAGGCGTATCTCTCGCGCTATCGCGCGCTGTCGGGTGCGCAACAGACGCGCGTGCGCGACACGTTCATCGAGTCGGCGGGCCAGGGCGGGTTCTCTGCCATCGAGAACTCCGAACTCATCGACGAGATCGATAATGCGCGTGCCGGTGACGGGCAGGAGTTCGAACCACTCACCGACGGCGACGTCGTCGATGAGAGCGCGGCGACCGAGCCGACCGGCAATCGTTCCGCCGTGGTGCGCTTCTTGCGCTACGACTACATGCTGACGAGGTTCGCTGCAGCTTTCGGCTCTGCGTACTTCGACGAAGACGTCGAGCGCGTGCGCTGGCGTGTGCAGACCGAACGCCCGAATGATTTTCTCCACCGCTTCGACACCGAGCCGCAGTCACCCGTCTCGTATGCGACCTTCGGGTGGCGTCAGCCGACCGTCGAGACCGACCCCGAGGTGCTGGACATCTTCGACGACGTCGTGGGGAGGTACACGGGGCGATGATGACGACGAACACGACCAGGCGGTCGCCGGCGGTCTGGGCAGCGCAGACCCTCGACCCGGCGACGCTGTGGTCGGGATTCCGAGGCTGGCTCTCGGGGCGCCAGCACTCCACGATCAGCTTCTCGGTGATGCGCGTCCTGCTGTCGGTGGGCATGCTCGCCGTGCTCGTCCCGAGTCTCCCCGATCGCCTCTACCTGTGGGGCCCCGGCTCGTGGTGGGTCGAGCCCGAGGCGCGTCGCCGCGGGTGGTGGGAGCCGCTGCGGCTGATCTTCTCCAAAGAGAGCGTCTTCTGGTTCGACGTGGCCTACGGGGCGCTCCTCGTCTTGGTGCTCCTCTTCCTCGTGGGGTGGAAGACGCGGTGGGTGACACCGGTACTCCTGGTGTTCTGGGTCGGACTCTCGACGAACAGCACCCTGCTCACCAACGGGGGCGACACCCTCATGCGCATCGTTCTGCTCTTCGCCGTCTTCGCGAATCTGAGTGCCCACTTCTCGGTCGATGCCTGGGTGCGCCGTCGACGACCGCCCGGTGCCGTGGCGCCGCGCCGGCGGATACCGAGGCCGCCGGAGTGGGTCGCGAACTGGACGCACAACACGGTGCTGATCCTGTGCGTCTATCAGATCCTGCTCGTCTACCTGGTCTCGTCTGTGCTGAAGCTCGCCGGCGAGGAATGGCTCGAGGGAACAGCGATCTATTACGCGCTGAGCATCGACCAGTTCCGGGTTCTCCCCGTCCTCAGCGACACGGTGTGGCAGTTCACCCCCGCCGTGATGATGGCGACGTGGACCGCCCTGTGGGTGCAGCTGCTGTTCCCGGTGCTGATCCTCTGGCGCCCCACGCGCTACGTCGCCATCTTCCTCATCACCGGAATGCATCTCGGCATCGCGGTTCTCCTCGGACTCTGGCCGTTCTCGCTCACGATGATCGCTCTCGATCTGCTGCTGATCCGCGACCGCTCGTGGGTGCGGGCGGGCGGCTGGGCGACCCGCGCGGGACGAGCCGCCAGGCGGGTCGTCTCCCACGCGTGGCGGGGCGACCACACGCGTCCGCGCGACCGTGCGGGTGGGCCGTCGGGCACCCTCCGCCCGCCTCGCAGGCCTCGACGGCCCGCCCGCGAGTCGCACCATCCGGCGCTCTGACCCTCGGCCGACGCGCCGCCTCCGGCCTCGAAGCCGACGGCCAGGCCGCCCGGCTTAGGATGAACCCCTATGTGCGGAATCATCGGATACGTCGGCCCCCGGCAGAGCCAGGGCATCCTTCTCGCGGGCCTCGCCCGTCTGGAATACCGCGGCTACGACTCGGCCGGTGTCGCGATAATCGATGCCGACGGCGACCTGGGCATGCGCAAGCGCGCGGGCAAGCTGGCCGTTCTCCGTGACAACCTGGCCGAGCAGCCGCTGAACGACGGCACCACGGGCATCGGCCACACCCGCTGGGCGACTCACGGCGGACCCACCGATTCGAACGCGCACCCCCACCTCGCCGACGATGACAAGCTCGCCGTGATCCACAACGGGATCATCGAGAACTTCGCCGAGCTGAAAGCCGAGCTCGTGAGCGACGGCTACACCTTCCAGAGCCAGACCGACACCGAGGTCGCCGCCGTTCTCCTCGGCCGCGAGTACCGCGCCACCGGCGATCTCGTCGCCGCATTCCGGGCCGTCGTGTCGCGGCTCGAGGGTGCCTACACGCTTCTCGCCATGCACCGCGATCACCCCGGTCTCGTCGTCGGCGCGCGCCGCAACTCGCCGTTGGTGATCGGCCTCGGCGAGGGCGAGAACTTCCTCGGTTCCGATGTCGCCGCATTCGTCGAGCACACGCGCCACGCACTCGCCATCGGGCAGGACGAGATCGTCGCCATCACCCCGTCGGGCGTCGAAGTCACCGACTTCGCCGGTCAGCGGGTCGAGGTCGAGCCGTTCGAGGTGACGTGGGATGCTTCGGCCGCCGAAAAGGGCGGATGGTCGTCCTTCATGGCGAAGGAGGTCTCGGAGGAGCCCGACGCCGTCGCGAACACGTTGCGCGGACGCATCCGTGACGGCGAGGTCGTCATCCCCGAGCTCGAGGGCCTCGACGAGCTGTTCCGCGACGTGTCGCGCATCGTCGTCATCGCCTGCGGCACGGCGGCGTACGCCGGCCAAGTCGGCAAGTACGCCCTCGAGCAGTGGGCGCGGGTGCCGGTCGACGTCGAACTCGCGCACGAGTTCCGCTACCGCGACCCCGTGCTCGGCCCCGACACCCTCGTCGTGTCGATCAGCCAGTCCGGCGAGACGATGGACACCCTCATGGCGGTCAAGTACGCCCGCGAGCGCGGTGCGAAGACCCTCTCGATCTGCAACACGCAGGGCGCGACGATTCCCCGGGAGTCCGACGCGGTCGTGTACACCCACGCCGGCCCCGAGGTCGCGGTCGCTTCGACGAAAGCGTTCGTGGCGCAGATCACCGCGCTCTACCTCTTCGGCCTCCACATCGCGCGACTTCGCGGATCGCTGACCCCGACCCAGATCGCGGAGCACATCGTCGAGCTCGACGCGGTGCCCGGCAAGATCGCTCAGATCCTCGAGCGCGAGCAGCCCCGTATCGAGCAGTTCGCGCACTGGATGGCCGACACCCGCTCGGTGCTCTTCCTCGGCCGTCACGTCGGCTTCCCGATCGCGCTGGAGGGCGCGCTGAAGCTGAAGGAGCTGGCCTACATCCACGCCGAAGGGTTCGCGGCGGGCGAGTTGAAGCACGGACCGATCGCATTGATCGAGCCCGGCCAGCCCGTGTTCGTCATCGTGCCGTCGCCGCGCGGGTCGGGTGAGCTGCACCGCAAGGTGATCTCGAGCATCGAAGAGATCAGTGCTCGAGGCGCTCGGGTCATCGCGATCGCCGAAGAGGGCGACGCCGCCGTTCTGCCGCAGGCCGACGAGGTGCTGCGCATCCCGCTCGCCGGGCCTCTTTTCGAGCCGCTCCTCGCCGTCGTGCCGCTGCACATCTTCGCGATGGGTCTCGCCAGAGCCAAGGGACTCGACGTCGATCAGCCGCGCAACCTCGCGAAGTCGGTCACGGTCGAGTGAGCGCCGTCGCATGAACGCCGTTCGAATGAACACCCCCGAGTAGGGCGCCGTGATCGTCGGCATCGGGGTCGACCTCGTCGACATCGCGCGTTTCGAACGCTCCATCGCTCGCACCCCGCGCTTGCTCCCGCGGTTGTTCTCTCCCGCCGAGCGGATGCTGAAACCCCGCTCGCTGGCGGCGCGCTACGCCGCCAAAGAAGCGCTGATCAAGGCTCTCGGCGGTTCGGACGGCGTGCACTGGAGTGAGATCGAGATCACCTCCGAAGCATCCGGTCGTCCGCTGTTCCGCCTGTCGGGGTCGACCGCGCGCGTCATGGCCGAGCGCGGCATCACCGCCGTGCACCTGTCGATGAGTCATGACGCGGGAATCGCCACGGCCTACGTGGTCGCCGAAGCTGACAGGGTTGCCGCATGAGCAGGCTGCCCCCGGGTTCGATGCGCGAAGCCCGCATCGACGTCGACGCGATCGCCGACAACGTGCGACACCTGCGCCGACTGACCGACTCCGAGATCATCGCGGTGGTGAAAGCCGACGGCTACGGTCACGGCGCGTTCCGTTCGGCGGTGGCCGCCCTGCGGGGCGGGGCCACGAGGATCGGCGTTGCCGACGTCGCCGAGGCGCTCGCGCTGCGTCGCGCCGGCATCCGGGCGCCGATCGTGGCGTGGCTCCATGCGCCGGGCGCGTCGTTCGACGCGGCCGTCATGGCAGACATCGAGCTCGGCATCTCAGGAATCGATCAGCTGCTGCAGGCGGCGGCATCAGCATCCGCTTCTCGTCCGGTGTCGGTGCACCTGAAGATCGAGACCGGGCTGTCGCGCAACGGCATCGCCCCGGCCGACTATCGCATCGTCTTCGCCGAGGCTGCCCGTCTCGAGCGCATCGGCAAGGTGCGGGTGGTCGGAATCTTCTCCCACCTCGCGAACGCGTCGGAGGCCGACGATCGCGCGGCACTGGCTGCGTTCGAAGAGGGCGTCGTCGTCGCGGCGGCGGCGGGCCTGCACCCGCCGCTGCGGCACATCGCCGCGACGCACGCCGCGATCGCCCTCCCCGAGTCGCGCCTGGGCTGCGTGCGCATCGGGATCGGACTCTACGGACTCTCGCCTTTCGCCGATCGCACGTCTGCGGATCTGGGGCTGCGGCCGGCGATGACCCTGCGCGCCGCCGTCGCCGCGGTGCGACGCGTGCCCGCGGGGAAGGGCGTGTCGTACGGGTACGACTACCGCACCGACCGCGACACGACGCTGGCCCTCGTGCCGGTCGGCTACGCCGACGGCGTGCCGAGGCAGGCCTCGGGGTCGGGCCCGGTGTGGATCGGGGGGCAACGCTTCACGGTCGCCGGTCGCGTCGCCATGGACCAGTTCGTCGTCGACGTCGGCGAAGCGCCCGTTGCCGTGGGCGACGAGGCGGTGCTCTTCGGCGATCCGACGCTCGGCTTTCCCGCCGCGTCGGAGTGGGCGGATGCTGCGGGCACGATCGACTACGACATCGTGACGCGGATCGGCCCGCGCGTGCCGAGGGTGCAGGTGTCGGGATGAGCGTGCCCGACGAGCTGCTCGGAGCGCGCGAAGTGGCGTCCGCGGCTGAGATGGAAGACCTCGGCCGCGCGATCGGCGCGGCACTGACGCCCGGCGACGTGGTCGTGCTCACGGGGCCGCTCGGGGCGGGGAAGACCACGCTCACGCGCGGCATCGGCACGGGCCTCGGCATCAGAGGGCCGGTCCAGAGCCCCACCTTCGTGTTGGCCCGCACGCATCCTTCACTCGTGGGCGGTGCGCCGCTCGTGCACGTCGACGCCTACCGGCTCGGTTCTGCGGTCGAACTCGACGATCTCGATATCGACGTCGCGGGGTCGGTCGTCGTGGTGGAGTGGGGCGGTGGAATGGCCGAGTACCTCGCCGATGAGTGGTGGGAGATCGAGCTGGTGCGCCAGACGGGCGGTCGCGGCATCGATTCGGCCTGCGGCGACATCTCGCGGGCGGCGGCTGAGCTCGACGCCGACGCGCCGCGCACGGTCACGATCTCGCGTCGACCCTGAAGGGCGCATCACCGGCGCGAGAAGGCGAAGCACGTCGTCGGGCCGCTCGACCGCGGCGTAATGCCCGGCCGTGCTCAGCCTGGTGACCGCGTAGTCGGCGATCCGCCGTGCGAACCACGCGTCGTCCGAGCGCCGTGAGAACACGTCACGTTCTCCGACGACGGCCCGCACGGGGCAGTGGATGCGGCGCCACCGGCGGTCGTCGTACGCGCGTGCCGCGCGTGCCGCCCGCAGAAAGGCCACGGGGCGGATCTCGTCGGCGAGGGCATCAGACACCGACCGGTCGACGTCGAGAGGGTGGCGGAAGAGCGGCATCGCCAGGATTCGAAGGAGGCCGATTCTCCGAAGGAACCGCAACAGCGGGGGAGCCGCCCGACCGAGCCGGTGCAGCAGGTGCATCGCGAGCAGCATGCCGGTGAAGCCCCGGAGCCGCATGCCGCCGCGCACCGGGCGCCGCAGCGCGTCGAGCACGCTGCCGCCGGTCGCCGAGACCAGCCCTACCGCGAGCGTCTCGTCGGGGTGTCGCGCGGCGATGTCGAGCGCGACGAATCCGCCGAGGGAGTGCCCGACCAGCCGCCAGCGGCTGTATCCGAGCGCGTGCACCGCGGCGACGACCGCGGCCGAGAGGTGCGCGATCGAGGGGGCGCGTTCGCCGCTGGCGCCCCAGCCGGGGAGATCGATGAGCACGACGTCCGTGAGCGGGTCCAGCGCCCGATCGGCCGCGGCGAGCAGGGGCGTCCAGGTCGTCCAGCGCGCGGCCGCGCCGTGCAACAGCACCAGCGCAGCGCCTCCGGAGCGGCGACCCGCGTAAGTCGTGACCGCGCCGACCGCCGTCGGCACGACGACCCGGCTAAGCCCCAATCGAAGCTCGTTCGTCTCGAGGGAGGTCGGCGCGGTCACGGGCCGTATTCGGTGCCGACGCCGAATCGGATGGGGTGGGGCGGTGGACGATTATCCTGGACGAGTGTTCCTCGCCATCGATACCTCCCTCGGCACGTCCGTGGCGGTCGTCGAAGACGATGGGGTCATCGTCGCCGAGGCGAGCAGCGACAACCCCCTCGGTCACGCCGAGGTGATCGGCGACCTCCTCGCGCGAGTGGTGGGCGAAGCATCCGCCCCGCTCACGCACGTGGCGTCTGGCATGGGTCCCGGCCCGTTCACCGGACTGCGCGTGGGTATCGCCGCGGCGCGCACGTTCGCGCTCGGTCGCGCCCTCCCCGTCGTGCCCGTGCCCAGCCACGACGCCGTCGCGCTGGGTGTGCTGCTGCAGCGCGCGATCATCGACGGCGCTGACGCCGCGCCCGAGCGCTTCGCGGTCGTGACCGATGCGCGCCGGCGCGAGTTCGCCTACTCGGTCTTCGAGGGGCTCGACGACGACGGGCTGCCGGTGCGCACCGACGGCCCGGCGCTCGCACCCCGCGACGATCTCGACGGCATCGTGGCAGAACTGCGGGCCGTGCGGATCGACGCGGCGTCGGTCCCCGCCACGATGATCGCCCTGATGGCCGCCCGGGCGGTCGCGGCGCGACGCAAGCTGACCTCGTCGGAGCCGCTCTATCTGCGAACACCCGACGTCACGGTCGGCGCCGTACGCAAGCGGGTGCGCACGTGAGTTTTCGACCCGCAACCCCCGACGACCTCGAGGCGATCATGGTCCTGGAGCGCGCGTCGTTCCAGGGTGATGCGTGGTCGGACGCCGTGATGCGTGCGGAGTTGGCGTCGGAGCACACCTGGTACGTCGTGGCTCAGACCGCGGGCGGTATCGAAGGCTATGCCGGGCTCCGCGCCCCCGCGGGCGGAACCGACGCCGACGTGCAGACCATCGCGCTCGCCGAGTCGGCGCGCGGCCGTGGCCGTGGCCGTGCCCTTCTGCGGCAGCTGTTGACGGAGGCGTCGCGCCGCGGCATGCGCGAAGTCTTCCTCGATGTCCGCGACGACAACGACACCGCGCAGAAGCTGTACCGGTCGGAGGGTTTCGTCGAGATCGGGCGTCGACCGAACTACTACCCCGCGGGCAACGTCGACGCGGTGGTCATGCGTCTCGACGTCGCGGGATGGCGGCAGGCCGCCGAGTCGTCTGCGACCGACGCGGGAGCGTGCTCGTGAGCGGCGCGCCCCTGGTGCTCGGGATCGAGACCAGCTGCGATGAGACGGGGATCGGGATCGTCCGCGGGCGCACGCTGCTCTCGAACACCATCGCCTCGAGTATGGAGGAGCAGGCCCGGTACGGCGGTGTCGTCCCCGAGGTCGCCGCCCGCGCGCACCTCGAGGCGTTGCAGCCCGCCATCGAGGCGGCGCTTCGCGAAGCATCCGTTCGTCTCGAAGATCTCGATGCGATCGCGGTCACCAGCGGGCCCGGGCTCGCGGGGGCGCTCATGGTGGGTGTCGGCGCCGCGAAGGCGCTTGCGGTGTCGCTCGACAAGCCCCTGTACGCGGTGAACCATCTCGTCGGCCACATCGCCGCCGACATCCTCTCCGACGACGCGCCGCCGCTGGAATACCCGACCGTCGCCCTGCTCGTCAGCGGTGGGCACACTTCGCTCCTCCTCGTGCGAGACCTCACGGGTGATGTCGAGCTGCTCGGCGAGACGATCGACGACGCCGCCGGCGAAGCGTTCGACAAGGTTGCGCGCATCCTCGGGCTGCCCTACCCCGGCGGCCCCGAGATCGACCGGGCGGCCGCGGCCGGCGACCCCGCTGCCATCCGCTTCCCCCGGGGACTCTCGCGGTCTTCCGACCTGGCCGAGCACCGCTACGATTTCTCGTTCTCGGGGCTCAAGACGGCGGTCGCGCGGTGGGTCGAGCAGCGCGAAGACGCGGGGGAGCCGGTGCCCGTGGCAGACGTGGCCGCGTCGTTCCGAGAGGCCGTCGTCGACGTACTCGTGACGAAGGCCCTCGATGCCTGCGCCCGCCACGACGTGCCGCGACTGTTGCTCGGGGGCGGGGTCATCGCGAACCGGCGCCTTCGCGACGTGGCTCTCGAGCGAGCGGATGCTGCCGGGGTCACCGTGCGCATTCCACCCCTCACCCTCTGCACCGACAACGGCGCGATGATCGCCGCGCTCGCCGCCGAACTCATCAGCGCGGGACGCGAGCCGTCGACGCTGTCGTTCGGCGCTGACTCCACTCTGCCCGTCACGGAGATCCAGGCATGAGCGAGCCTGAGCGGCCGGCCGACGCGGAGTCTGCTGCGCAGCTTCCCGGGCCGCCGCCACCCCTCCCCGACCTCGCGGCGGTGTCGGCGTCGATCGAACGACCTCGCCTCGCGTCGCCCGCCCCGCGCGCGGTGGCCCACGCTCCGGTGGCACCGGTGTCGGCGGTCCCCGTCGCGGCGGCCCCGGTGGGGGAGGCGCCCGCGGTCGAGACGGGTGAGAGCCTCGCGCAGTGGGCGCCCGCTGAGCCGCGCGCGCCGCGGCCCGTCGTCGGACCGTGGGCCCTCGGGCTCGCGATCGTGGCGCTCGCGGCATCGTTCGTCGTGGGATGGGGGCTGCCGGTCGGACTCACGGCGATCCTCGTGGCGATCGTCGCACTGCGCCGGCCGGTCGAGCGGCGGGGTGTCGCGGTGTGGGCCCTGGTGCTCGGCGTTCTGTCGGTTCTGTACAGTGCGGGCTGGCTGCTGTGGGCCGCCTGGCAAAGCGGCCTCATCGGCTGAGCCCCCCCCCGCCACCGCCCCCCTCCTCCTGACCTTCGCTGTCCCCTCCCACGAAATGGGCTTCCCCTGTCGCAAGTGGTGAGCCAGGGGCGCCGTTCGTGACAGCGGAAGCGCAGTGGAGCACGCTCGCCTGTCACGAACGGTGAGCGGCACCCGCCTTATGCGACAGGGGAAGCACGTGAGGGCGGATGCCGCGGGGGTGGGGAGACGTCGCCGGAGCAGAGGGCGAGGGGCGGATGCTGCGGGGTCAGGCGACGCGGTCGGCGAGGAGGGCGAGCCGACGCGAGCCGACGCGCGTCATCAGCAGCGTCGCGGAATCGTCGCCGCGCAGGGCGAGCTTGGTCCGCAGAGCGGCGGGATCGATGTCGACGCCGCGCTTCTTGATCTCGAGCGACCCGATCCCACGGGCACGCAGCACCTTGGTCAGCGCCCGCGTGTCGGCGGGAACCTCCTCGCGTACGCGGAAGGTCGACACGAACGGGCTCGTCAGCGCCGTGTCCGACGTGAGGTAGGCGATGCCGGGGGCGAGCATGCCCGCATCGAGGGCGCGGGCGACATCGCCGATGAGCCGGGAACGGATGACCGCGCCGTCGGGTTCGTGAACGAAGGCGCCCAGGTCGCGGGCCGGTGCGTCTTCGGCGTCGGCGGCACTCGTGATCTCCCAGGTCTCGGCGCCGCGCATCACGAGCGCGGCGCGGCGCACGCCCTCGCGGGCGAGTCCGCCCGACCAGAGCACGAGTTCGACCGTCGAGCCGTCGGAGCTCACCCACTGCGCTTCGAGATCGTCGGGGATCGCATCGCGGTCGTGCGCGGGCCCGAGCTTCATGCCCCCGGGAAGCCGGTTCATCGTGTCGAAAGCCCAGTCGAGAGGGGGCGAGTAGTCCGCCGCCGAGACCCGGGTGGTCTCGGTGTGCCCCGGCGTCCGGCGTGCCGGGTCGAGCCAGACTCCGTCGACACCGGCGAGGTCGGTCTGCTCGGCGGTGCCGTGGCGCACGTCGACCGTGCCGCCGAAGGGGGCGAGGTTGTAGGCCGCGATGGCCGCCGTGACCTCGTCGGCATCGACGGCGCGGACGTTGAGCCCGAGGGCCGCGAGCCCCATCGCGTCGCCGCCGATACCGCAGCCGAGGTCGGCGACGGTGATCATGCCCGCATCGCGGAAGCGTGCCGCGTGACGCCCCGCGATCGACAGGCGCGTGGCCTGTTCGAGCCCGGCCCGGGTGAACAGCATCCGCTCGGCGAACTCACCGAACTTCGCCGAAGCGCGGCTGCGAAGCCTGGCTTGACCGACGACGGCCGAGACGAGTTCGGGGGAGTGGCCGGCCGCGCGGAGGCGCGAGACAGTGCGTGCCACATCGTCGGCAGCCCCGGGGGTGGTCGAGGTCTCATCGAGCAGACGCAGCCCGTCGGGGGTGAGGAGGGCTGTCAGCTCGGCGATGTCCATCGCTCCCACACTACGGGGCGGAGCCGCGAGGATCGGGCTACCGCAGGCGCCGTCATTGGCACTCGCGTTGCATGAGTGCCAGCAGTTCCCTAGACTTGGGTTTAGCACTCTCCACGTGCGGGTGCTAACGAGTCTTCCGTACCGAAGCGTCAAGAAAGAAGAGGTAGACCGTGTCGGTTTCCATCAAGCCGCTCGAAGACCGCATCGTCATCCAGCAGGTCGAGGCTGAGCAGACCACGTCCAGTGGTCTCGTCATCCCCGACACTGCCAAGGAGAAGCCCCAAGAGGGCAATGTCGTGGCTGTCGGCCCCGGCCGCATCGACGACAACGGCAACCGTGTTCCGATCGACGTCGCCGTCGGCGACCGCGTCATCTACAGCAAGTACGGCGGCACCGAAGTGAAGTTCGGCGCCGACGACTACCTGGTGCTCTCGGCGCGCGACGTCCTGGCGGTCGTCGTTCGCTGATCGCGATCTGTTTCGCGAAGGGCTCGGATGCTTCTGCATCCGGGCCCTTCGTCATCCCCGGGGCAACTGGCAGTAATCGCGTCAGTCTCGGCAGTCGGCGGGCCATGAACGCCGCCTCCGTGTCTCCGGCGAGACCTAGGCTTGTCGAGTGACAGACCGGATGACGAAGCCCGCACCCGGTGCCACCGGTTCACCTTCTCGCGAGATCGCGGTCGGTGGGTTCTACGCGTTCATCGCTTATCTGCTGTGGGGCTTTCTCCCGCTGTACTTCCTCCTCCTCGTTCCGACCGGCGCGTGGGAGGTCGTCGGGTGGCGCATCGTGCTCTCGCTCGTCTTCTGCGCCGTCCTGCTCGCCGTCGTCCGCGGGTGGTCTGCCCTGTGGCGGATCGTCCGACAGCCGCGACTGCTCGGGCTCACGGCGCTCGCCGGGGCACTCATCTACGTCAACTGGCAGGTGTTCCTTCTCGGAACCCTGAGCGGTCACGTCATCGAAACGAGCCTCGGCTACTTCATCAACCCCATCGTCACCGTGCTCCTCGGCGTCCTGGTGCTCCGCGAACGGTTGCGCCTCACGCAGTGGATCGCGATCGGCATCGCGGTCATCGCCGTGGTCGTCATCATCGTCGGGTACGGCACGTTCCCCTGGATCGCGCTTTCGCTGGCCGCGTCCTTCGGGTTCTACGGACTCGTGAAGAAGAAGATCGGCCCCGCCGTCGACGCCGTCAGCGGTCTCACCCTCGAGTCGGCGTGGCTGCTTCCCGTCGCCCTCATCCAGCTCGCCGTTGTCGCCGCGACCGGTGGCCTCACCTTGTTCACCGCCGGCGCCGGCCACGCGACCCTTCTCCTGCTGGCGGGGGTCTTCACCGCGACGCCGCTGCTGTTCTTCGCGGCGGGCACCCGGCGTGCACCGCTCAGTCTCGTGGGGCTGCTGCAGTTCGTCGCGCCCATCCTGCAGTTCATCACCGGGGCGTGGCTGCTCGGAGAGCCGATGCCCCCCGAGCGGTGGATCGGTTTCGCTCTCGTCTGGGTCGCGCTCCTCGTTCTGACCGTCGACTCGCTCGCCGCCGCCCGCCGCGGGCGCACCGCGCCATCGGACGTCGCCGAACTCACCTGAGCGCCGCTGACGAACACATCGTGCGGCGCCGCGCATCATTTGTGCGTTGATAACGATTAAGTCGCGTTACACATCGTTAACGAACGGCAACACCGGCGAGACGAGCGGACCAATAGGTTTAGGGCACTGGGCCGGTTCCCGAACCGCGCGCCCGCAATCATTCACAGCAAGGAGCAACATGAGCGTCATTTCACGTTCGCGTGCAGGCAAGGTCCTCGGCGGTATCGCCTTGGTCGGTGTCAGCGCACTCGTCCTGGCAGGCTGTGCCGGTGGCGGCGGAGCAGCTGAATCCTCCGCACCCGCAGCCGAGCCCGGCAGCGACATGACCCTGAAGATCGGCACGGCGCTTCCCCAGACGGGAACGCTCGCCTTCCTCGGCCCGCCCGAAGAAGCCGGTGTCGCGTACGCCGAGTCGCTCATCAACGAAGCCACCGCCGACACCGGACTCACCCTCGAGACCGTCTTCGGCGACTCCGGCGACACCGACAACAAGGCGTACGAGACCGAGATCCCGCGTCTGCTCGGCGAAGATGTCTCGGCGATCATCGGTGCCGCATCGTCGGGTACGTCGCTGCAGTTCATCGACCAGGTCGTCGGTGCGGGCGTCATCCAGTTCTCGCCGGCCAACACGTCCGACGCCTTCACGACCTACGACGACAACGGTCTGTACTTCCGCACCGCTCCGTCCGACGTCCTCCAGGGCGAGGTCCTCGGTAACCTGATCGCCGAAGACGGCGCTCAGTCGCTCGGACTCATCGTGCTGAACGACTCCTACGGAACCGGCCTCGCGAAGTACGTCTCCGAGGCATTCGAAGCCGCCGGCGGCGAGGTTGTCGCTGAAGCCACCTACAACACGGGTGACACGACGTTCGACTCGCAGATCAGCACGGTTCTCGCGGCCGACCCCGACGCGATCGCGCTGATCACGTTCGACGAGGTCTCGACGATCCTGCCGAGCCTCTTCGGTCAGTTCCCCGCCGAGGGCCTGTACTTCGTCGACGGAAACCTGAAGAACTTCACCGACGCGGGCTTCGCGCCCGACGCCCTCACGGGTGCCAAGGGTACGCTCCCGGGTCTGTCGATCGACTCGATCGGCGACTTCACGTCGGCGCTCGACGAGTTCGTCTCCACCAACGGAGACGCCCCTCTGGCCGACTACAGCTACGCGGCGGAGTCTTTCGACGCCACCGTGCTGCTGGCACTCGCATCGCTCGCAGCCGGTTCCACCGACTCCGAGGCGATCGCCGGCAAGCTGCAGGAAGTCTCCGGCGGTACCGGTGACGGCGAGAAGTGCGAGTCGTACGCCGACTGCGCCGAGATCATCCTCGGAGGCGGCGTCGCCGACTACGACGGTGTCTCGGGTCCGATCACGTTCGACGACGCCGGTGACCCCACCGAGGCGTCGATCGGCATCTACGAGTACGTGTCGGACAACTCGTACGTCGCGTACGAGGGCTGATCCGCAGTAACCCTCACAGGAAGGGCCCCGGTCTTCGGACCGGGGCCCTTTCCCGTTCCCGCAGGCGGGAACTGCTTCGACCTCTTCCCGCGAAAACGACGAGAGGGGCGGATGCTTCGCAGCATCCGCCCCTCTCGTGTTTCTCGTCGGTCAGACGCCGAGCGTTCCGAGATACAGCTCGGTGACCTTCGGGTCGTTCAGCAGCTCACGACCGGTGCCCGTGTAGGCGTCGCGGCCCTGGTCGAGGACGTAGCCGCGGTCGCAGATCTGCAGGCAGCGACGAGCGTTCTGCTCGACCATGATGCAGGTCACGCCGGCCTTGTTGATCTCGGAGACGCGGATGAACGCTTCGTCTTGACGGACGGGCGAGAGTCCCGCAGACGGCTCGTCGAGGAGCAGCACCTTGGGGTCCATCATGAGCGCACGGCTCATCGCCACCATCTGGCGTTCTCCGCCCGACAGTGAGCCGGCGCGCTGTTTGAGCCGCTTGCCCAACTCGGCGAAGATGCCCGTGACGAACTCCAGACGCTCCTTGTAGATCTTGGGGTTCTGGTAGAGCCCCATCTGCAGGTTCTCTTCGATCGTGAGGCTCGGGAAGACGTTGTTGTTCTGGGGGATGAAGCCCACACCTCGGCGCACGAGCTTGTCGGCCTTGAGGCCGGTGATGTCATCGCCCTCGAGCTGCACGGTGCCGCTGCGAACGTTCACCTGCCCGAAGATCGCCTTGAGCAGCGTCGATTTTCCCGCGCCGTTGGGCCCGATGATGCCGATGAGCTCGCCCTGGTTGGCCACGAGCGAGCAGCCGTTGAGGATGTTCACACCCGGGAGATATCCGGCATGGACGTCGTCGACGAAAACGACGGGGGTCTGGGTGGCGGTGGCGCTCATGCGCGGTTCCCTTCGTCTTCGGCGACGCCCTGTTCGACGAGCAGCGTCGCGTCGGCGTCGATGGATGCGTCGGCATCCGTCGTCGGGTCTGCTTCGACGACGTCGACGCGGCCGGTGACGACTCCCAGGTCGAGATCTTGGTGTGCGCCCAGGTAGGCGTCGATGACCGCGGGGTTCTTCATCACCGAGATCGGGTCGCCCTCGGCGACGATCTTGCCCTCGGCCATGACGACGACCCAGTCGGCGATGTGGCGCACCATGTGCATGTCGTGCTCGACGAACAGCACGGTCATACCCAGGTCTTTCAGATCGAGGATGTGGTCGAGGAGCGACTGGGTCAGCGCCGGGTTCACCCCGGCCATCGGCTCGTCGAGCATGACGAGCGTCGGGTCGGTCATGAGCGAACGCGCCATCTCGAGCAACTTCCGTTGCCCGCCCGAGAGCGAGGCGGCGAAGTCGTCGGCCTTCGCGTCGAGCTTGAACTTGGCGAGAAGAACCATGGCGCGTTCGGCGATCTCGTCGTCCTGCTTGCGCCACAGGGCGGGGATCAGGCTCTGCCAGAAACGCTCGCCGCGCTGTTTGCGCGCGCCGAGCTTCATGTTGTCGAGAACCGTCAGCAGGCCGAGCGCCTTGGTGAGCTGGAACGTGCGGACGAGGCCCATGCGCGAAACGCGGTAGGCCGGGATGCCCGAGAGCGATTTGCCCTCGAACGTCCAGGTGCCGCTGTTCGGCTTGTCGAACCCCGTGAGCAGGTTGAACAGCGTGGTCTTGCCCGCGCCGTTGGGACCGATGAGTGCCGTGATCGCGCCGCGCGGAACCTCGAGGTGCTGCACGTCGACGGCGGTCACACCCCCGAAGGTGCGGGTGACGTTGTCGGCGACGATGATCGGGTCGACCTTCTTGACCCCGGGCACCGCGTCTCCGATGTGGAGGCCCGTCGCCTTCGGCCGCGAGACCGGCGCGGAGACCGTTGACTCGAAGGGAGCGTCGCTCGAACCGGGTGAGGTGCTATTTGACAAAGGTCAGCTCCTTCTTGTTGCCGAGGATTCCCTGCGGCATGAAGATCACGAGAGCCATCAGCGCGACACCCACGAGGATGAAGCGCACCGTTCCGGCCTGGATCTCCGACATGAACGGCAGGACGCCCGCGCTCACGAGAGCGGGGAGGACGTTCGAGAGGAAGGTCTGCAGCACCCAGAAGATGAGCGAACCGAGAAGCGGGCCGAACACGGTGGCCGCGCCGCCCAGGAGGAGAGCGGTCCAGATGAAGAAGGTCAGCGACGTGACGTACACACCGGGGCTGACCGCCGACGGCAGGGCGTAGACGATTCCTCCGGCCGCTGCGAGGATTCCGCCGAGCACGAGGGCCTGCAGCTTGTACGAGAAGACGTTCTTGCCGAGCGAGCGCACGGCGTCTTCGTCTTCACGAATGCCCTTCAGCACGCGACCCCACGGGCTGCGAACCAGCAGCCACACCACGAGCGCGCCGATCGCGAGAGTGATGAGGCCGACGATGCGCACCCACCAGTCGGTCTCGTTGTACGTCCACGGGCCGAATCCGTAGGTTCCCGGCGGGATCGGGTTGGCCGCGCGGAAGCTGGCGTGGTACCCGCTGAGACCGTCGGCGGAGCCGGTGACATCGTCGAACGCCGTGGTGAGGAAGAGCAGCCGTACGACTTCGGCTGCGGCGATCGTGACGATCGCGAGATAGTCACCGCGCAACCGGAGTGTGGGGATGCCGAGGATCAGCGCGAAGATCGACGCGGCGACCAGGCCGATCAGCGCAGCGGCCCACCAGGGGAGGCCGAAGCTCAAGACCGAGATGGCGTACCCGTAGGCGCCGACAGCCATGAAGCCGGCGATGCCCATGTTGATCAGTCCACCGAAGCCGAAGTGCACGGCCAGGCCGAGCGCGGCCAGGGCGTAGCCCATCGTCGCGGGGCTGAGGATCGAAGATGCGGAGTTCGAGAGGATCTGTAGCCAGTCCATGTTCGCGCCTAACCTATTCTTTCGCGGCGGCCGAGGATGCCCTGCGGGCGGAAGAGCAGGATCACGATGAGCACGACCAGCGCCGTGGCGTACTTCAGATCCGAGGGGACACCGAACAGGGTCGAGACCTCGACGAGGAGGCCGACGATGATCGAGCCGACGAGGGCGCCGAGTGCCGTGCCGAGACCGCCGAGGGTGACGGCGGCGAACATGAGCAGCAGCACCTGCGCGCCCATGTCCCACTTGATGCCGGGTCGGAAGTAGGCGTACAGCACGCCCGACAGCGCGGCGAGGCCGCCGGCGACGACCCACACGACGCGGACGACGAAGTCGACATCGATGCCGGACGCCGAGGCGAGCGACGGGTTGTCCGAGATCGCGCGGGTCGCCTTGCCCAGCCGGGAGTAGGTCAGCCAGGCCGCGAAGGCGACGATGACGACAATCGAGATGGCGATCGAGACCATGTCGATGACACTCAGCTGCACGACGCCGAACAGCGGGATCTTCGGCTCGGACGAGAAGGGGAGCTGGCTCGTGCCGCCGCCGATGAAGTACTGGAAGAGGTAGCGCATCGCCAGCGAGAGTCCGATGCTCACGATCATCAGCTGCACCGCACCCACGCGCCTTCGCCGGAGCGGTCGCCACAGGATCATGTCGAGGATGAGTCCGAGGCCCGCGCCGAGGATCACCGCCAGCGGGAATCCGACCCAGACCGGGAGGGCCAGGGTCGCCGGGCCGACGAGGAACAGTGCGATGACGGCACCGAAGGTGACCATCTCACCGTGGGCGAAGTTCGAGATTCCGGTCGTGCCGAACACCAGCGAGAGGCCGACGGCCGCCAACGCGAGCATCAGGCCGAAGCTCAGGCCCTGGACGACGCGCTGAACCAGCTGATCGGCGAACCCGGTGACGTTGCGCTCACCCTCACCGATGAAGAAGTTGACGCTGACGCGCCCACCGGCGCCCATCTCGACCTCTTTGACATTGGGGGTGTCATCGGGCGCGACGCCTTCGGCGGCGTCGGCAACCACGGCGATGCCCTCGGGGAGGCTCGACTCGTCGAGGGTGACCGTGTACGTCTCGCCGCGCTCGGGGACGCCGACTCGCCACTGGCCTTCGGCGTCGGTCTCGACCTCTTGCGTGCCGCCGGGGCCATCGATGACGAGAACGGTTCCCTCGAGGGGTGCGCCGTCGAGTTGCACGTTGCCGCTGATGCGGTACGGATCGTCTTCGGCGGCCATGGCGGGCGTCGCGCCGGCCACGAGACCGAACAACGTGAGCAGCAGCGCGACGACGGCGGGGATAGTTCCCGCACGGACGCGTCGTGGCGCGGTGGTGGTGGGACTCACGAATCCTCCAGTCGGGGGCGCCGACATCGAGTCGTATCGGCGGTGATGACGACGTTACGAGCGTAATGTGTCGGTGGTGTTTCACGGCGTAGCGCGACCATCGCACCGACGCTCTCCGGAATCATAGGTGTAGAGGTCTCTCCTCATAGCATCCGGGGGAATGAACCTCGTTCACCCGCGCTTAGAATCGGTATCGGCGCGCGTGAGCGCACCGGCCGTCGTCGTCCTTTCGAGCAACGCGCCGAGCGCGCAGGAGAACCGAGAATCATGGAGTACAACGATCCCTTCGGCTTCGTAGGTCTGACTTACGACGACGTCCTGCTGCTTCCGGGTCACACAGACGTGATTCCGAGCGAGGCAGACACCTCGTCACGCGTGTCGCGGCGCATCACGGTGGCGACCCCGCTGCTCTCGAGCGCGATGGACACCGTCACCGAAGCGCGGCTGGCGATCGCCATCGCTCGAGAGGGCGGGTTGGGCATCATCCATCGCAATCTCTCGATCGAAGATCAGGCGGCGCACGTCGACCGCGTGAAGCGCAGCGAGTCGGGCATGATCTCCGACCCGATCACGACGACCCCCGACGCGACCATCGAAGAGGTCAACGACCTCTGCGCGAAGTACCGCATCTCGGGCCTCCCCGTCATCGACGAGGACAACCGTCTCGTCGGCATTGTGACGAACCGCGACATGCGCTTCGTTTCGGGCTTCGAGCGCCAGACCACCTTCGTCCGAGACGTCATGACGACCGAGGGCCTCATCACCGGGCCGGTCGGAATCAGCGCGAACGAGGTCATCGCGACCTTCGCGAAGCACCGGGTCGAGAAGCTTCCCCTCCTCGACGACGAGGGCAAGCTCGCGGGACTCATCACGATCAAGGACTTCGACAAGAGCGAGAAGTATCCGCTGGCGACGAAGGACGAGCACGGCCGACTGCGCGTCGGTGCAGCCATCGGTTTCTTCGGCGACGCCTGGCAGCGCGCCGAAGCCCTCCGCGACGCCGGTGTCGACGCGCTCGTCGTCGACACCGCCAACGGCCAGTCGGCGGGCGTGATCGACCTGGTCCGACGCCTCAAGGCCGACTCGACGTTCGACCACATCGACATCATCGGCGGAAACGTCGCCACGCGAGAGGGCGCCCAGGCGCTCATCGACGCCGGTGTCGACGCCGTCAAGGTGGGTGTGGGCCCCGGGTCGATCTGCACCACCCGCGTGGTGGCGGGGGTCGGCGTGCCGCAGGTGACCGCGGTCTACGAGGCTTCGCTGGCCGCGCGTGAGGCGGGCGTGCCCGTGATCGCCGACGGCGGACTGCAGTATTCGGGCGACATCGCGAAGGCGCTCGTCGCCGGCGCTGACACCGTCATGCTCGGCTCGCTCCTCGCCGGCACCGACGAGTCGCCGGGGGAGATCGTGTTCCAGGGCGGCAAGCAGTTCAAGCAGTACCGCGGCATGGGATCGCTCGGAGCGATGCAGACCCGGGGTAAGAAGACGTCGTACTCGAAAGACCGCTACTTCCAGGCCGACGTGCCCAGCGACGACAAGCTCATTCCCGAGGGCATCGAGGGCCAGGTCGCCTATCGCGGCCCGGTCGCTGCGGTCGCCTACCAACTGGTCGGCGGGTTGCGTCAGTCGATGTTCTACGTCGGGGCTCGCACGATCGACGAGCTGAAGGCCAAGGGCAAGTTCGTTCGCATCACCGCTGCAGGGCTCAAAGAATCGCATCCGCACGACGTGCAGATCGTCGTCGAAGCGCCCAACTACAAGAAGTAGCGGCGGCTACGCTGAGCGCATGTTCGCCCGGCGTTCCCACCCCGACGCGACCCAGTCGACGCGTCGGCTCGAGGGCTTCACCGACGGCGTCTTCGCGATCGCGGCGACCCTCCTCGTGCTCGATCTGACGTCGCATCCGATCGGCGCGGTGAGTTCCGACGATGATCTCGTCAGTGCGCTGTTCGGGATGGGCGAGCTGTTCCTGAACTTCGTGTTGAGCTTCGTGCTGCTGTGCCTGTTGTGGATGACCCACGTTCAGCAGTTCGAGCACGTCGCCCGGGTCGACGGCGTGATCGTCTGGTTGAACAACGCCCGGCTGCTCTTCATCGTGCTCGTGCCGTTCGCGACCGGTCTGATGACGGAGTATCAGCAATACCTCGTCGGTCGTCTGGCGATGCCGGTCACGTTCTCCCTCGCGGTGATGTGCAGCTGGCTCCAGTGGATCTGGGCGCAGCGCCATCGTGCGCAGATGCTCCCCGACCTGACCGACGGACAGGCCCTCGCCATCGGTCGCGGAGGCATGAGTGCCGCGATCATCTCGATCGCCGCGGTCGCGCTGGCCACGGTCATCGGCTCGGTCGCATTCGTCCTTTTCCTCCTCGACCCGGTACTGACTCGGCTGCTGCAGCGCGGGGCCTCCCGCGCAGCATCCTGATCCGCTGACCCGCACCGTTTCGCGGGTGCAGGGTGTGGCACGCGATTCGGTGCGGGCGAGCGCGGCCGGCTCGGGGCCCGGGGGTCCCGCCCCTCGGGCCCCGGGCAGCGGGCGCGGTCAGGCGGTGAGCTGCGGCTCGTGGGCAGGGGCGGCGGATGCTGCGGGGGTGCGCGGTGAGCGACCGGCGGGCAGCCAGAGCGCGATGACGGTCGCCGCGAGAAGCACGCCGGCTCCGATGAAGACGGCGGGTCGGGCGGCGTCGACGTAGAGGTCGGGGCGGAGCTCGCCACCCGCGCTGACGAAGACCGCCGTCATCACGGCCGTCCCGAGCGCGACGCCGAGCTCTCGGACGGTCGAGTTGACCCCCGAAGCCTTCGCGTGGTCGATGACGCCGAGGGTCGCCAGCAGCGCCGTCGCCGAGGGGGCGAAGACGAGTCCCATTCCGACGCCGGCCAGGACGAACGGGACGACGAGCTGGGGGTAGTCGAGCGTCTGCGACATGACGGTGGCGATCCAGGCCAGGGCGACGCCCTGGAAGAGCAGGCCGGCGACCATCAGAATGCGGGTTCCGATCCGCGGCGCGAAGATGCCAGCCAGGGGAGCGATGAACATCGGTGCGAGGGTCCAGGGTGTCGTCTGCAACGCCGCCTCGAGGGGGGATGAGCCGCCGACGACCTGCATGTACTGGATCAGGATGAACACCGCTCCGAACGTGCCGAAGCTGAACGCGAAGCCGACGATGTTCGTCACCGAGAACGAGCGGTCGCGGAAGAGGCGGAGAGGAATGAGCGGTGCCTTCGCCCGCGACTGCCACACCAGGAAGGCGACGACGAGCACCACCCCGACGATGATCTCGGCGACGACGCCCAGCGAGCCCCAGCCGTCGTCGTTGCCGCGGACGATCGCATGGACCAGCGCGAGAACGCCGCCGCCGGCGAGCACGGCGCCGACCACGTCGATTCGGGCGCGCGAGCCGAAGTCGTTGTTCAACGCCCACCAGGCGAGCGGAATCGCGATGACGGCGACGGGGACGTTGAGCCAGAAGATCGACTGCCAGTTCCACCCTTCGATGACGGCCCCGCCGACGAGGGGGCCGACGGCCACCCCGAGCCCCGAGACGCCGCCCCAGATGCCGATGGCGAGTGGGCGGCGTTCAGGGGCCACGGCTCCCGAGATCAACGCGAGGGACAGCGGAAGCACCCCTGCCGCGCCGAGACCCTGCAGCGCCCGAGCGGCGATGAGCTGGCTCGGATCGACGCTGAGAGCGGCGAAGACCGACCCGATGCCGAAGAGGGCGATGCCCGCGAGAAAAACGGTGCGCCGACCGAGGCGGTCGCCGAGGGCGGCGGTGACGAGGATGAAGCTCGCGAAGACGAGCGTGTAGGCGTTGACGAACCACTGCAGCTCTTCGACGGTGGCCCCGAGCTCGCTGTGGAGCACGGGGAGGGCGTTCGTCATCACGAGGTTGTCGAGGGTTGCCATGAACATCGGAAGGGATGCTGCGGCGAGCACGAGTCCGAAGGCTCGGCGCCGCGGAGGACTCGCGACGGGGGTTGAGGCGGACATGGCCGCTCCTTTCGATGAGTTGTAATCGAATGATTACTACAATGAGAGCGACTGTAGTAATCGACTGATAACATGTCAAGCATGGACACTCAGGCAGCGACGCCCGCCGATCCTTCACCGCGTATGAGTTCGGAGGACCGACGCGAACAGATCGTGCAGGGCGCCCTTGCCGTGTTCGGGTCGAAGGGATATGTCGGGTCGACGACCGACGATGTCGCCCGGGCGGCGGGCATCTCGCAGCCGTACGTCGTGCGCCTGTTCGGGTCGAAAGAGAACCTCTTCCTCGCCGCGATGGACCGCGCACTCGATGAGCTGCTCGCGGCCTTCCGCCGGGGACTCGCTGAGACCACAGACGCTCGGCCGACCGCGAACCGCATCGGTGACGCGTACGTCGACCTGCTGCGCGTGCGCGGCCTGCACCAGACGCTGTCGCACTGCTTCCTGCTCGGCGGCCACCCCGTCATCGGCCCGGCCGCGCGGCGCGGGTTCGCCACGGTCTGGCGATTCCTGCGCGACGAGGCCGGTTTCGACGCCGACACCGCGCGGTCGTTCCTGGCGGAGGGCATGCTCATCAACACGTTGATCGGGCTGCGTCTCGTCGACGACTACGGCAACGACCCCTCGATCACAGAACTCTTCCTCGCGTGCTTCCCGACAGAACTCCCCGAGGTGCTCGAGATCGCTCCTCGCGGCAACGCTCCCTGGTGACGGGACGCTCAGCATCCGCTCGTCCAGCCCGCGCGAGGCGAAACAGGGCGCGGGTAGGCTGAGGTGGTGAGTATGGAGATCGAAGTCGGACGCGCCAAGCGCGCTCGCCGCGCGTACACCTTCGACGACATCGCGGTCGTGCCATCACGGCGCACGCGTAATCCCGAAGACGTCTCGACCGCTTGGACGATCGACGCGTTCCAGTTCTCGATCCCTGTTCTCGGGGCGCCGATGGACTCCGTCGTGAGCCCGCGCACGGCCATCATGCTCGGGCAACTGGGCGGACTCGGCGTGCTCGATCTCGAGGGGCTGTGGACCCGGTACGACGATCCCGAGCCGCTGCTCGCCGAGATCGCCGCGCTCGGCGACGGTGAGGCGACCCGCCGCATGCAGGAGCTGTACTCCGAGCCGATCAAACCCGAGCTCGTGCGCGACCGGCTCGCCGAGATCCGCGCCGCGGGTGTCACCGTGGCCGGATCCCTCACCCCGCAGCGCACGCAAGACCTCTACGAGACGGTGGTCGCCGCCGGCGTCGACCTCTTCGTCATCCGCGGTACGACGGTCTCGGCCGAGCACGTGTCATCGGTCGACCAGCCGCTCAACCTGAAGAAGTTCATCTACGACCTCGACGTGCCCGTGATCGTCGGAGGCGCTGCCACCTACACCGCGGCGCTGCACCTCATGCGCACCGGCGCCGCGGGAGTGCTCGTCGGATTCGGCGGGGGTGCCGCATCGACCACTCGCGCCACGCTCGGCCTGCACGCTCCGATGGCGACCGCGGTCGCCGACGTCGCCGGGGCGCGCCGCGACTACCTCGACGAGTCGGGCGGCCGCTACGTGCACGTCATCGCCGACGGGGGAGTCGGAACGTCGGGCGACATCGTGAAGGCACTCGCCATGGGTGCCGACGCCGTCATGCTCGGCGTCGCGTTGGCGCGGGCGACGGATGCGCCGGGGCACGGGTACCACTGGGGCCCGGAATCGCACCACGCCCAGCTTCCGCGCGGCCGACGCGTGCGGGTCTCGCAGGTCGGCCCGCTCGAAGAGGTGTTGTACGGCCCGGCGCTCGTGGCCGACGGCACCGCGAACCTCATCGGCGCGCTCCGCAAATCGATGGCCACCACCGGGTACTCCGACCTCAAGGAGTTCCAGCGCGTAGAGGTCGTCGTCGCGCCCTACGCCCACTGATGACAGATCGCTCGGACACCGAACTCGCGGCACCGGAGGTCTTTCCTCCGACGTTGCGCGAAGTGATGGTGCGCCCTCGCTGGATCGGCGTTCTCTTCGTGTGTCTCGTCGTGGCGGGCGCATTCGCGTGGCTCGGGCAGTGGCAGCTGAGCCGAGCGATCGACACGTCTCCCGCCCCGCCCGGCGCGACCGAGCAGGTGCGCCCCATAGACGAGGTCGTGGCTCCGGGCGAGTACCTCCCCGAGCCGCTCGTCGGCCAGCAGGTCGAGGTGTCGGGGCAGTGGATTCCCGAGGACTTCCTCGTCGTTTCGACGCGGTTCAACGACGACGTCGAGGGGTATTGGGTCACCGGGCAGTTGCGCGTCAGCGATCAGGGCGAGCCGGTTTCTCTCGCGGTGGCCGTCGGTTGGACGAGCGACCGTGAGCGGGCGGATGCTGCAGCATCCGCTCTCTCTGAGGAGGCCGTCTCGTCGCCCGTTTCCGTCGACCTGACGGGCCGCATCATCTCGGACGAGGGGCCGGGGCTCCCTCCGGGCGCCGATCCGCAGGAGATGCCGCGAATGTCGCCCGCTGCGCTGCTCGCCCGCTGGCACGACGTGGAAGACCTCGAGGTCTACCGCCCGTACCTGACCGCTTCGGAGCCGTTGGGCGGGCTCGACGCCATCTCGTCGCCCGCTCCTGCCGAGGGGTCGAACGTCAACTGGCTGAATATCTTCTATGCCGCCGAGTGGGCGGTCTTCGCCGGGTTCGCCTTCTATCTCTGGTATCGCCTCGCGCGTGACGCGTGGGAGAAAGAGGTCGAAGACCTCGACGACGAGGCGGCCGCGGCGAGCTGACCGGTGACGGGCGACCTTCGCTCAGCACGGGATGAACGATCGGTGTCTCGCCCGTACACGGGCAGTGCCCGTGTCGAGACCACGGCACTGCCGGGGGATCAACGTTGGTCGATGCAGATGAATAGTCCTCGAACGCTGGTGAATTCCGGTTCGATCTCTGCAAAGCGGCACTGACGCCCCGCCACACTCGAGACGAACTCGCTACCCGAGCGAGTGTGCGCCTTCGTGCGCTCCTTCGCCGGATCCCGAGTCCGGCCCTCTCGAGAGGTGTTCCGCGTGCCTCGATTCGCGCGTCCCGCAATGATCACGGCCGGCTGCCTCGCCGTCGTGATCGGCCTGGCCAGCTTCGGAGGCGGCGTCGCCGTCGCCGCCGGCGGAGGCCTCGCGCCGCCCGCCGTCGACCCGAAGACGGTTCATGCTCCCACCGCCGCACCCGACCGGGTGATCCTCACTCCGGCCGAGACGCCGACCACGAGCCAATCGGTGACGTGGCGCACCTCGAGCGCCGTCACTACGCCGCGCGTGGAGTGGACGCTGAGCGGGCCCAGCACCCCGACGGGTGCGCAGTCGGTGGATGCGGCCTCGACCGTGCGCTACGACGCCGACCTCGGGTACGAGGTCGCGCACCACACGGCGACCATCCCCGGGCTCACGGCCGACACGACGTACATCTACCGCGTCGGCGACGGCGAAACCTGGGGCGAGTGGCTGGAGTTCACGACCGCGAGCGAAACGCCCGGCGACTTCAGCTTCTTGGTTCAGGGCGACGCCCAGAACGACAACAAGGCCTACACCTCGCGGACGTTCCGCGCCGCTTTCGAGGCTCGACCCTACGCACGTGCCGTGGTGCACGCCGGCGACCTCATCGACACCGACAACAGCGACGCCGAGTGGGGCGAGTGGCACGAGGCCGCTGCCTTCTCGAACCAGTACCTCAACGTGCTCGCAGCGACGGGCAACCACGAATACTGGCCGTCCGACGTGCTGTCGCGCAACTGGCGCGCACAGTTCGAATACCCGCTGAACGGGCCTGCCGCGCAGCCGACGCTGAGCGAGACCGTCTACTACGTCGACTACCAGGGTGTGCGGTTCGTCACCCTCGACTCGACCCAGGCCGGCGCGGCCGCCTCCCGCGACGCGCAGACCGAGTGGCTCGACGGAGTGCTCGCGAACAACCCGAACCAGTGGACCGTCGTCACCTTCCACCACCCGGTGTTCTCCGTGACGAGCGGCCGTGACAACGCGGTGCTCCGGAACGCCTGGCTGCCGCTGTTCGAGAAGTACGACGTAGACCTGGTCGTGCAGGGACACGACCACGCCTACGGCCGGGGCAACCTGGTCGCCAACCAGCAGAACCTGCCCGCCGGAGCCGACCCCGCGAAGAGCCACACCGGCCCCGCCTACCTGGTGAGCGTCGCCGGCCCGAAGATGTACGTGCCCGATCCGGCCGGGGCGAACAACTGGACGGCCAACGGAGCGAACCTCCGCGTCGTCGGCCGCGACGTGCAGCTGTTCCAGACCGTCGATGTCACCGCTGACGGCCGCATGCACATCGAGGCACGCACGGTCGACGGTGCCCTCTTCGACGCCTTCACCATCACCAAGGATGCTGCGGGCAACAAGCTCGTCACCGATGACGACACCGCGTGGACGGGCGGCCCCGGGTCGACTCGCGACGGAGTCGCCGCTCCCGGCACGCCCGACCCCGAGCCGACGCCGACGCCGACTCCGACGCCGACGCCGACCGCGACGCCGGAGCCCACCGCGACGCCGGAGCCGACAGCGACGCCGGAGCCCACCGCGACGCCGGAGCCGACCGCGACGCCGGAGCCGACCGCGACGCCGACGCCGACCGCGACGCCGACTCCGACGCCGACCGCGACGCCGACGCCCACCGCGACGCCCGAGCCCACCGCGACGCCCGACCCGACGCCCACCCCGACGGTTCCGCCCACGGCGAGCCCCCAGCCGACGACCGTTCCCACCCCGGGGCCGGACGGCGGCACGCCCGATCCGACCACCCCTGCCATGGCCATGATGCTCGGCGACAGCACGGTGGCCTCGGGCGGTTCGCTCTCGGTCTCGGGAACGGGCTTCGCACCCGGCGAACGCGTGGCGATCGAGCTGCACTCCTCCCCGGTCACCCTCGCGCTGGCCACCGCCGATGCGACAGGCGCCATGGAGGCCACCGTCACGATCCCCGCCGACACCGATCCCGGCGAGCACACGATCGTCCTCACCGGTCTCGATTCGGGTCGGTCGGCGAGTGCCGCCATCACCGTCACTCAGCCGGCGGGCGCCGCGGCCGGTTCGCTGCCCGCCACGGGTGCTGCTCTGCCGCTCGGCCTGATGGTCGTCGGCGGCGCCCTCGCCGTCGGCGGCGGCATCGTCGTCAGCCGTACCTTCCTCCGCAACCGAAAGGCCTCCTGATCATGGCTCGCTTCCGCACCGCCGGGCGCGTCCTGGCCGCCGGGCTCACCTTCGGCGTCATCGCGGCGAGCGGTGTGCTCGTCGCCACCGCGCCGGCCACCGCAGCATCCGTGCCCGTTGCCGAGCGCTACGCGCCGCACATCGTTCCCGACCGCATCACCCTTCTGCCCGGGGAAGACCCCACGACCCAGCAGGTCGTCTCATGGCGGTCGTCGACCGGCGTGAAGCAGGGCGTCGTCGAGTACCGCACGATGACCGCCGAGCCCTACCCCGGCGGCATCGTCGCGATCGATGCGCAGAAGCGCGTCGAGCAGGTGACGCAGTTCGGGTACACGAATGTCGTCCACACGGCGACCCTTTCGGGCCTGCGCCCCGGGGCGACTTACATGTACCGCGTGGGCGACGGCACGAACTTCAGCGAATGGCAGGACTTCGACACTTCTGCCGCCGATGACGAAGACACGTTCTCGTTCCTGTACTTCGGAGACGTGCAGAACGGCATCCTCAGCGACGCATCGCGCGTCGTCCGCAACGCGTTCCGCGACCGTCCGAACGCCGACCTCGTGCTGCAGATCGGCGACCTCGTCGACGACGCAGAGTCGGAAGAGCAGTGGGGCCAGCTGTACGAGGCCTTCTCGTACGGTCTGGGCACTCAGGATTTCCTGACGACGCCGGGCAACCACGAGTACGAGGGCCGGCTGTCACCCCAGTGGGACAGCATGTACTCCTACCCCGACAACGGACCCCAGGGCGAGGGCGCGATCTACGACCAGCTCCACGGCACGGTGTACTACACCGACCACGAGGGTGTGCGGTTCATCTCGATGAACAGCAACGTCGTCGACACCGAGGGTCTCAGGGTGCAGGGCGAGTGGCTGCAGAAGGTGCTCGACGAGGGCACGCAGCAGTGGACCGTCGTGTACTTCCACCACCCCGTGTACTCGCTCGACGAGGGGCGCAACAACCTCGGCATCCGCCAGGAGTGGGGCCCGATCCTCGAGAGCAACAACGTCGATCTGGTGCTCAACGGCCATGACCACGCCTACGGCCGCGGCAACCTGCTCGCCAACGAGAAGAACCTGCCCGAAGGCGCCGACCCCGAGTTGAGCTCGACGGGTCCGGTGTACGTCACCTCCAGCGTCGGGTCGAAGTTCTACAACGCGGGTCCGCGGCACTGGAACGAGAACGAGGGGCACCTCCGCCGCCTCGAGACCGGCCTGCAGACGTACCAGATGATCGACGTCAGCGGCGGAACCCTGCGTTTCGAGTCGCGTACCGCCGACGGCGATTTCTTCGACGGCTTCACCATCACGAAGGACGGCGACGAGAAGCTCGTCGTCGACGGCGTCGAGCCGCAGGTCATCGATCCCGGAACCCCGCCGCCCTGCCTGGGGTGCGAGAACCCGGACCCGACCGATCCGACCGACCCCACCGACCCCGAAACGCCGACCGGCGAGTTCGAGTACGAGCAGACCGCTCTGCTCGACGCGGTCATGCCGAACGGAACGACGGATGCTGCACACACCGCCGCTCTGCCGGCCGGCACCGCCTACGACCAGACGCGCGACGTGCTCTACCTCGGCGACCAGAACGGCCGGAAGATCTTCGAGATCGACCCCGACACCGACGCGGTCAAGAGGGAGATGACCCTGCCGGAGAACATCCGTGACCTGGGCATCGACGAGGAGAAGCAGCTGCTCTACGTCGGTCAGCAGAACAAGAACTGGATCGTGGTGTCCATCGCGG
>NZ_JBIGII010000007.1:0-132260 GCF_043556445.1 Microbacterium shimangi | reverse complement strand
CGGCGTCCACGACATCGTCGTCGTCGACACCCCCGACGCACTCCTCGTCACCACCAGCGACAACGCCCAACGCGTCAAAGGCGTCGTCGACGCACTCAAACTCACCGGACGCAACGACGTCCTCTGACAGCGCCGAAGAGTGCGGCCGGGCTCGACACGCCGCCAACGTGAGAGGTATTTCACGAAGAGGCGGGGCCGCACGCGATAGCGTGAACGACAACGTTCGACTCGAAGGAGAGTCTCTTGATCGTTCTCATGGCACTCATCGTCTACATGGTCGCCGCTACAGGAATCGCGCTCTTGTTCGGCCGAGTCGTTTCGATCGCTGACCGCGAGAATGACAGGGAAGCCCCGGCCCAGAAACCCGCTCCGCCGGTCGCAGCCGACCTCTTAGCCCTCCGATAGGGAGGTCGTCGCTGCCCAGGTCGAGCCGACATGGTCAACGCATACCGGTATGTTGTGGCTGAATAGTCGCGCGCATCACGCGCGTCAGCGCCGCCAACGATCGCCGGCAACCAGACACCTCATCGTTAGGGGAGTTCCATGCGTCTGTCCGTGGTTGGTTGTGGGTATCTCGGTGCGGTGCACGCCGCGGCCATGGCATCGATCGGCCATGAGGTGGTCGGCATCGATGTCGACGAACGCAAGATCGCACGGTTGGCTCAGGGCGATGCGCCGTTCTTCGAGCCCGACCTGCAAGAGCTGCTCACTGCGGGGATCGCTTCGGGCAACCTGACGTTCACCACCGATATGTCTGCCGCGCAGGGCGCGAAGGTGCACTTCATCGGTGTCGGCACCCCGCAGCAGAAAGACGGCTACGCCGCTGACATGACCTATGTCAACGCCGCAGTCGACGGACTCCTCCCCTATCTCTCGGAGGGCGATCTCGTCGCGGGCAAATCCACCGTCCCGGTCGGCACCGCTGCGGGGCTCGCCGAGCGTGTCTCCGAGACGGGCGCAACGCTGGTGTGGAACCCGGAGTTCCTCCGCGAGGGCTGGGCGGTCCAAGACACCATCGACCCCGACCGGCTCGTCGCCGGGGTGCCGTCCGACGCCTCGGGCCCGACCGCCGAGGGTGAGCGGGCAGCATCCGTTCTGCGTGAGGTCTACCACCCCGCCGTCGCGAAGCAGACGCCGTTCATCGTCACCGACTACGCCACCGCCGAGCTGGTGAAGGTCGCCGCCAACGCGTTCCTCGCGACGAAGATCTCGTTCATCAACGCGATGGCCGAAATCGCCGAGGTCACCGGCGCCGACGTCACCACCCTGGCCGACGCCATCGGCCACGACGCCCGCATCGGGCGCCGTTTTCTCGGTGCCGGCATCGGTTTCGGCGGCGGGTGCCTTCCGAAAGACATTCGCGCCTTCGCGGCGCGCGCCGAGGAGCTCGGTCGTGGCGAGTCGGTTGCGTTCCTCCGCGAGGTCGACGCCATCAACCTCCGTCGCCGTGATCGCGCTGTCGACCTCGTGGTCGCCGCCTTCGACGGCCAGGTGTTCAAGAAGAACATCACCGTGCTGGGCGCGGCGTTCAAGCCGTTCAGCGACGACATCCGCGACTCCCCCGCGCTCGACGTCGCCGTCCGCTTGCACGGCCTCGGAGCCTGGGTGACCGTCACCGACCCCGCCGCGATCGAGAACGCCCGCCGCATCCACCCCCAGCTCAACTACGTCGAAGACCGCGATGAAGCCCTCCGCGGCGCCGACGCCGTCATCGTCGTGACCGAGTGGGACGAGTACCGACGCGAGCTGTCCGCCGAGCACGCGGGGTCGCTCACGAACGGCAAGATCGTCGTCGACGGGCGCAACTGCCTCGACGCGGCAGAGTGGCGCACAGCGGGCTGGAGCTACTACGGAATGGGTCGGCCGTAGGGCAAAGGGTTCGGTGCGCCTCGCTGTCAAGGCCGATGGCGCAGCACCCGCCGTCGCGTTGAGTGGAGACATGCAGCCAGCGCCCGTTCCCCATTCGCTTCCCGTCGTGGTCATCGGCGGCGGCAACGCGGGACTCTCGGTGGCGGGGCGACTGCAGCGGCAGGGCGTCGGCGAGATCGTCGTGATCGAGCCGCGTGAGCAGCACGTGTATGCGCCGCTGCAGTCGCATATCGCCGGCGGGCTCGCGCGCGCCTCCGAGGCGGTGCGTCCGCAGGCCGAGGTGATCCCGCCCGGGGTGGAGTGGATCCGCGACCGTGTCACCAGCGTCGATCCGCACGAGAGCACCGTGACCCTCTCGTCAGGGGTAGCCGTGCAGTACGGGCAGCTCATCGTCGCGGCCGGGATCGAACTGCGGTGGGATGCGGTGCCGGGCCTCGCCGAGGCGATGCAGACGCCCCGCGGAATCTCGAGCTACACGCACGCGCTCGCGGCGAAAGCATCCGTCGCCCTGCGTGACATCCGCGAGGGCACGGTGGTCTTCGTGCAGCCACCGGAGCCTGCGACCTGTGCGGGCGTCGCGCAGAAACCGATGTACCTCGCGAACGACTGGTGGCGCCACGACCCGAGTCGGCACGTGCGCTCGGTGTTCGTCTCACCCGAACCGCGAGCCTTCCAGATCGACGACATCTCGGTAGAGCTGCAGCGCAAGATCGACGAGTACGGCATCGAGACGCGCTACGCGCACGACGTGATCGAGGTGCATCCCGAATCACAGGAGGTCGTGATCGGACGCGGCTCTGCGCGCGAGACCGTGCGCTACGACCTGCTGCACGCCATACCCCCGCAGGCTGCCGCCGGGTGGATCGCCGAGAGCGGACTCGGCGACGCAGACGGCTTCGTCGATGTCGACGAGCGGATGCTGCGCCACCGCCGTTTCGGCAACGTCTGGGCTCTCGGCGACGCCACCGCGGTCGCGCCGACCCGGTCGGGTGGCGGCATCCGCCCGCAGGCCAAGGTGCTCGTGAAGAACCTCATGTCGGCGATGAAGGGGCAGGAGCCTCGCGCCGCCTATGACGGCTACACAGTGACCCCGATCACGGTGAGCCGCCACACTCTCGTGTTCGGCGAGTTCGACCGCGAGGGCCACCTCGCGCCGACCGTGCCGTTCTGGGCCACGCTGTTCCGCGAACGCCGCCTGACCTACGTGCTCGACCGCTGGGTGCTGCCCTGGGTCTACTGGAATCTCATCCTGCGCGGGCGCGACTGAGAGTGCTGCGCCGCGACGGCTCGCGAAACCGCAACCCCCTAGGCTGAGCGGCATGATCACTCTCAGCAGAATCACAGACCAGGCGGAGTTCACCGCCCTCAACGGCGTCTCGGGCGTCATCGGCCTCGTCGTCTACGTCATCGTCGTCATCGCCCTGTGGCGCGTCTTCACGAAGGCCGGCCACGCCGGATGGCTCGCGATCATCCCCATCGTGAACGTCTTCATCCTCGTCAAGATCGCCGGCTTCTCGATGTGGTTCGGCCTGCTGTACCTCATCCCGATCGTGAACGTCATCTTCCACATCATCGTGTCGCTCCGTGTGGGCAAGGCGTTCGGCCAGGGTGCCCTCTTCTCGATCCTCCTGCTCTGGCTCTTCAGCGTCATCGGCTTCCTCATCCTCGGCTTCGGCTCCGCCACCTACGACAAGCGGCGCATCGACGCCTGACACGACAGCATCCGCTCGTCGATATCGGAGTAATCCGATCACCCTCCCTTGATCGGGAAACCTCGATCAACGGGAGGGTTTTCTCGTGCGTGGCGGCGGGGGAGACTCACGCCCGCCAGTTCAAGCGCGGCAGGAACCGGCGCCACCGGGGCCGATGGGCATTCAGAGCCGTCCGCAATGTCGCCGCAAGCTTCCGTCTGCGCTCAATACCGCGAGTCAATTGAGCCAAATAGATGGACGCAACCGCGCGCGACAAACCTCCACCGTCGCTAGGTTTCCGGCGCGGCCACGCTGTTGCTGCGCAGAGAATCCCGAGCAGAGCGAATGCCGACGCCACGACGAACGCGGGCGACCTCCCCGCCACCCACGCCCACCACGCCTCCGCCGCTGCGAGGGCGAACCAACTCACGACGGCCAGCGTCCAGCCAAACCATGCAGCGGTGCGTCCTAACCGCGTGACGCTCAGTCGTCCGAACAGTGCCACCAAGACGCCGTAGACTCCCGCGACGCTGACAAGAGCCACTATCGCGATGAACATCGCGACCTCCTCGGATTCGGCAAGATTGAACTGCACCAGCACAGCCAACGCCGTCGGTGGACCCACCAGAAGAAGCACCATCCGCGTCATGAACGTGCGCCACGACCGTCGCTCATCGGGCAATTCAAGTTTCATTAGGGCGGCGAGCTCTTTTTCGTCTCGTTCGAGCACAGACTCGACAAACGCAAGTTGCTCCTCTGCGCCGGGAGGAAGCGCGCAAGCGACGCTCGTGCTCAGGTACAGCAAAAGCCCCAGTGCCAGGACGGAAACGATGCCTTCGCCACGGCTGGCGGGCTCGTCAACGGAGCCACCCCAGGCAGCCAACTGAATCCACACCGTCATGACGATCCAGATCGGCCCCACAACCACCCCCGCCACCAAAGCGATCTGCGCTTGCGCGGATCGGGCGGAGGGAGTACTCACGATCTGACCCCCTCGAACCCCCCGCTCGATATGCCATGCGACGAAGAGCGTGGTGATCATTGCCAGAAGCGCGAACGCCGGTACGGGTAGCTGCCGTGCGACAGAGACGTAGAAGGTCCACGTATCGGCCCATGTCCCCGTTTCCGAGGCGATGAAGAGCGGTAGCCCGATAATCAGGGCGGTGAGTCCTACGCCGATGAGCAGCGTCGCGCTGAAGGTCAGGGCAGCCGACTGCGGTAGTCCTGGAACGTAGTTGTCTACGACAGAAGGTCGGATGGGCACGAGAGCAAGTTATCGGCGCGCACCACGCGCCGCTATTGTGCCGGGCGAACTTCATCCGTCCGGATGAACAGCGACGCGGCCTCCCTCTCGTTCCTTGTCAGGCCTGCGTGTCTCGGCCATGCTGGGGCGCATGATCCTCGTCTTGCCGCTCCTGACCCTTACCGTCATGGTGATCGCGCTGATCGACGCCATCACCCGTGACGACAGTCAGGTGAAGCACCTGCCCAAGTTCGCGTGGGTCATGTTCATCGTGTTCCTCCCCCTCATCGGATCGATCCTGTGGTTCACCCTCGGTCGGGAATGGAACACGTCACCCCGCCAGCCGATGAGCTTCGGCGACCCGCGGCGGTGGGCAGACGTTCCCCCGCCCGCGGAGGCACGCACAACGCGGTCGACCGAACAACAGCTCGCCGACCTCGAGCGTGAGATCGAGTTGCACAAGCTCATCGAGGCCAAACGCGCTCAGCGCGCGGCCGACGACGCAGGCTGACTCTGAGCAGGGCCCTTCGACGAGCTCAGGGGCCGGCTCTGCGCCCAGGGACCGGCGGCGGTGACAGAGGGGGATGGCGGCGGCGGATAGCGTTGCAGGATGGATGACACCGCTGCTCGCTCACGTCGCGCGCGGCGGCGCATCGCGTTCGTGTTGCTCGCCGTCTACGCCGTCGCGGTGGTGCTCATCGCGTTCTGGCCGGTGCCGGTCGACAGCGGGGCAGCGGGACTCCTCGCGCGGATCGCGCGCTGGCTGCCCTGGGCGACGCACAGCCGCCTCGAGATCGGGGCGAACGTCGTGTTCTTCGTACCCCTCGGACTGCTGCTGAGCATCACGCTCGATCGCTCGCGCTACCTGGTGCTCCCCATCGGACTGCTGACGACGATCGCCATCGAGAGCCTGCAGGCCGAGCTGCTCGATCAGCGCACCGCAAGCATCACCGACATCCTGGCCAACACGGCGGGTACGTGCGTCGGGATGCTGATCGCCGCTCTGTTCACGCGGCCCCGGCGCGGCGAGACCGACTAGCGGTCCGCCCCCGCCTCCCAGCACAAGGTTTGCCCCCTCAGAGGAGGCGAGGGTTGATATCGATTATGTCAACCCCGCGAATTACGCGTTGCTGGCTTCTCGACGGCGAACCACCGGTATCGACCGCCCGCGCCGTGACGGTAGGGATGCCGCGCTGCATCCGCCCACCCTTTCGCGGGGTACCGTCGCGTCATGAGCATGAACGAGAACGACACGGCCGACTCCGGCTCCGACACCGACCTCGGCAAGCTGATCGCACAGGTCGACGAGGAGCACGGCGAAGACGGCGCGGCGGCTATGGCCGACCAACTGCGCGACAAGGTGAAAGAGACCCAGGCCGAACCTGAAGCACCCGGCGACGTCGAAGACTGACGCACGCTCGCCACTCCGCCGACGAGATGGTGGGGTGGTCTGGTCCACCTCACCGCGAGGAGATCGCCATGTCATCCACCCCCGAACCATTCGTCGAACATCCGTCGGGCGCCTACCTCCACGGCACGAGAGCAGACCTCGCAGTCGGCGACCTGCTGGTGGCGGGGCACCGTTCGAACTACGGCGGTGGCCGTACGGCGAACCACATCTACATCACGACGACGCTGGATGCTGCCGCCTGGGGCGCCGAGCTGGCCACTGGCGACGGGCGGGAACGGATCTATATTGTCGAGCCGACCGGCGTGATCGAAGACGATCCGAACGTGACCGACAAGAAGTTTCCGGGAAACCCGACCCGGTCGTTCCGCACGGCGGAGCCGGTGCGGGTGATCGGGGAACTCGACGACTGGGTGGGCCACTCCCCCGAGCAGCAACGGGCGATGCGCGACGGCCTCGCCGATCTCGAGCGGCGAGGCGCCGCGGTCATCGACGACTGAGTTCGGCGGTGCCGCAGCATCCGTTCTATCGAATCCTGCGACGGTAGATCACTATCGCGCCCGCGTAGGCGGCGAGCAAGATGCCGACGAGCCAGCCGAGGGCGACCCAGATGTCGGTGCCGATCGGCTGCTGGGCGAAGAGGGCTCGGATCGTGTCGACGACGGCGGTCACGGGCTGGTTCTCGGCGAACCAGGCGACGGGGCCGGGGATAGAGGCTGTCGGCACGAACGCCGAGCTGATGAACGGGAGAAAGATGAGCGGATAGCTGAACCCGCTCGCGCCGTCGATGGTCTTCGCCGAGAGTCCGGCGATGATCGCGATCCAGGTCAGCACGAGAGTGAACAGCACGACGATGCCGGCGACCGCGAGCCACGCCCCGACCGATGCTCCGGTACGGAATCCGAGGATCAGCGCGACGCCGATGACGATCGCGACCGACACGAGGTTCGCGGCGAGCGACGTCAGAACATGGGCCCAGAGGATGCTGGAGCGGGCGATCGGCATCGACTGGAACCGCTCGAAGATGCCGCCCTGCAGATCGAGGAACAGCCGATAGGCGGTGTAGGCGACGCCCGAGGCGATCGTGATGAGCAGGATGCCGGGCAGCATGTAGTCGATGTAGCTTCCGGTCGATCCGGTGTCGATGGCGCCGCCGAGGACGAAGACGAACAGCAGCATCAACGCGACCGGGGTCACGGCGGTCGTGATGATCGTGTCGGGGCTGCGGACGATGTGACGCAGCGAACGACCGGTGAGAACGCCGGTGTCGGCGAGAGCGTGGGTGGTCACGGGAGTTCCTTTCGTTCGTCGCGGGGCTGGCGGGGTTCGCGGGGTGCACCGACGAGGGCGAGGAAGACGTCTTCGAGCGAGGGCTGCTTCTCGACGTACTCGACCTCGGCGGGCGGCAACAGCCGCTTGAGTTCGGCGAGGGTGCCGTTCTGGATGATCGTTCCCTCGTGCAGGATCGCGATGCGGTCGGCGAGCTGCTCGGCCTCGTCGAGATACTGCGTCGTGAGAAGCACCGTGGTGCCGCCCGCGGCGAGCTGCGAGATCGTCTGCCAGACCTCGATGCGCGCCTGCGGATCGAGACCCGTGGTGGGTTCATCGAGGAAGATGACCGGCGGGTCGCCGATGAGGCTCATCGCGATGTCGAGCCTCCGGCGCATGCCGCCCGAGTAGGTCGCCGCTTTTCGCTTGCCCGCCTCGGCGAGCGCAAAACGTTCGAGCAGACGGTCGGCGACAGCATCCGGATTCTTCAGGTGGCGCAACCGCGCCACCAGCGTGAGGTTCTCGCGGCCCGTGAGAACCTCGTCGACCGCGGCGAACTGCCCTGTCAGGCTGATCGACTCGCGCACCTCCCCGGGCTGCGCGGCGACGTCGAAGCCATTCACCGATGCGGTGCCTCCGTCGGCCTTCACCAGGGTCGCGAGAATGCGTACGAGGGTCGTCTTGCCTGCCCCGTTCGATCCGAGAAGGGCCAGGATGCTGCCCGGTGCTATGTCGAGGTCGACGCCGCGGAGCACGGCCAGGTCGCCGAACGACTTCGTGATTGCGCGCACCTGAATCGTCGGAGAGGTCATCTCGCGACCGCTTCGTCGATCGCTTGCGTGAGGCGGGCGCGCTCTTTGTCGATCCACTGCGCGCCGGAGTAGGCGCGAGCGAAAGACTCGGCGAACTCCACGGGGTCATCGCCGACGATGTCGCGCACCGGGGTGCCGTCGACCGCGGCGCGTTCCCAGAGGTCGGCGTGGTCGGCGAACATCGTGACGAGACTGTCGCCGTCGGTGAGTCCGCCGTAGTAGGTGAGGTAGCGACTGAAGGCCTTCGCCACCTGTCGGTAGGGGTCGGGCAGCGCATCGATACGCGCGACCGCCTGTCGATACTGCTTCTTCTGCTCGAGCGGTCCGGTGAGGACTTCGATCCACTTCATGAGTTGCTCTCTTTCTTCGTCTGCAGTTGGGTGAGTTTGTCGGCGAGGAAGTTCCACGAGACCCAGAACTCCTCGAGGTAGTCACGGCCCTGCGCGTTCAGCGAATAGACCTTGCGCGGGGGCCCCTTCTCGGACGGCACCTTCTCGACCGCTACGAGACCGCGCTGCTCGATGCGGATCAGGAGGGCGTAGACCGTGCCCTCGACGATGTCGACGAAACCCTGCTCGCGCAGTCGGCTCGTGATCTCGTACCCGTAGGCCGGCTGTTCGGCGAGGAGCGCCAGAACGATGCCCTCGAGGGTGCCCTTGAGCATTTCGGTCATCTGTTTCGCCATGGGGTCCTCTTCGTCGGGCTTTTCGGTAGTCAGTGTCGCTGGGTACTGGTAGATAGTAACGCCGGGTAGCGGTAGATAGCAAGAGCGAGTAGCGGACGCTTTGGCTCGGAGCCAGTTCTGGCGTCGTGACGGCGTCTCGGTCGATGTCGGAGGTCGGTGCGAGACTCTTCTCATCGAAGGAAGCGGGTCTCCCGCCCCAGAGATGGTTCGATCACGGAGTGCCCTCTTCTTGATCCGTGGTCACGACTTTCCTGTTCGGGGAGTCGGAACGTGCGGTGAAAGAGGGCGCCATGGATCATGCAGAACGCAACGCCGCCGAGAACGACTCGGTGCGCGGGCTCGTCGAAGAGTTCGCCGCGCTCCAGGCCGCCGAGGCGAAGGTGCAGGCACAGCGCGTCGGTGTGTTGGCACGCGCCTGGTCGCTCGCCCAGGCGCAGACCGCGCGCAGCATGTCGCGCGATTCGGCGCGGCGCGAGATTCCGCTGCGGTCGCTGTCGGCCGAGCTCGCGGCCGCCGCGCGTCTGAACGATCGGTCGGTGCAGCGCCAGCTGAACGACGCCTCGGCGCTGAGCTCGCTGTTCCCGGCGACGGTCGAGGCCCTCGCGGCCGGCGAGATCTGGCCCGCCCACGCGGCCGCCGTGCTCGACATGGGCTCGTGCATCGATGATCCCGAGGTGCGCGCGGCGTTCGAGACGGTGGTGCTCGATCACGCGCGAGCAATGTCGCCGGGCCGATTGCGGGCGTTCGCGCGGCAGCTGTCCGAGACCGTGCACCCGCGTTCGATCACCGAGCGGTTCGGCGAGGCCGTGAAGGAGCGCACGGTCTACGTCGTCGAACTCGACGACGGGATGGCCCAGTTGGTCGCCCTGCTGCCGGTCACGCTCGCGTACGGAATCCGAGATCGGCTGCGCCGCCAGGCCCGCGCCACCGTGTCGGCGAACGCCGCGGCAGCGCGCGAGGAGGCCGCGGCTTCGGCTGCGAGGGCGGCTCGACCGTCGGTTGTCGACGTAATGGGTTTCGACGGGGACGGTCCCGCGGTCGAGCAGGTGCACGATGCCCGCACGCTGAATCAGATTGCCGCCGATGTGTTCGCCGACATCCTGCTGACGGGCGCTCCGATGATCGATCCGACCGTCGACCGCAACCCCGGCGGGCTGGGGGCGATTCGGGCCCTCGTGCAGCTCGTCTTGCCCGTGACGACGTTGACCGGTCTGACCGACGAGGAGCAGACCTCGGCGGGCGAGCACCGATCGACGCCGACACCGCTCGACGGCTCGCGGGGAGCACGTGCGCGTGGGATCGCGTCATGACCCACCCGATCACGAAGACGGTGGTCGCCGTCGACCGATACACCGCCTCCGACGCGATGCTCAGACACCTCGACGCGCGGGATCAGCACTGTCGGGCGCCCGGGTGTCGAATGCCGGCCCGCTACTGCGACCACGACCACTCGGTCGATTACGCGAAAGGCGGCAAGACCGAGATCGCCAACCTCGCGTGCTTCTGCAAACGACATCACACCTTGAAGCAGGCGGCCGAGTGGAAGGTGCGCCAACTCGGAGACGGCGACCTCGAGTTCACCTTCCCCAGCGGATTCACCTACGTCGAGAAGCCCCCGACGCGAGTGTGCTTCGTGCCCGACGACCTCTTACCCGATGATGACCCCGCGCCATTCTGAGAAATCGGCGACGACCGCGGCGGGCTTCCCTCCCCCGCCCTCGATCGGTGTGCGCGCACGGATCGAGGCGGTCCCGGGTCCCCCGGAATCACAGCCTCACCCCGGGGGCAATGGGGTCGACGTCGCGTGGGGGCGGGGGGACCATGAGGCCAGTCACCGCCGGATGAGGTGCCGAATCCGGCGGTGGCCGACAGCCCCCGGTGCTCTGGTCCCGCGTACTCGCCCACCGGCGGCCCGGCTGGATTGGCCGCTGGTTAGGCTGGAAGCATCCGCTCGCCGCGTTCTTGCGGGGCGGGCAGCGGGCGGTCGGGCTTCGATCGGTCCGCGCGTCAAGCTCACGAAAGCGAGGCGCCATGCGCGCAATCGTCCACCAGTCCTTCGGCGAACCGGCCGACGTTCTCACGGTCGAAGAAGTGGCCACACCCGAGCCGAAGGCGGGTGAGGTTCGTCTGCGCATTCTGCTCGCGACGATCCACAACCACGACCTGATGACGGTACGGGGCGTCTACGGCTTCAAGCCCGAACTCCCGGCCCGCTCCGGCACCGAAGCGGTCGGCGTCGTCGACGCGATCGGCGAGGGCGTCGAGAACCTCGAGGTCGGCCAGCGCGTCGTGGCGAGCACGTTCGGGGTGTGGGCCGAGTACGTGACCCTGCCCGCGAACGGGCTGAGCCCGCTCGACGAGTCGATCCCCGACGAGGTAGCGGCCCAGCTGTTCGCCATGCCGTTCTCGGCGATCACCCTGCTCGACTTCCTGAATCTCGAACCCGGCGACTGGGTCGTGCAGAACGCCGCGAACGGAGCGGTCGGCCGTGTCTTCGCGCGCCTCGCGGCCACCCGCGACATCAACGTGGTCGGTCTGGTGCGCCGCGCCGACAGCGTGACCGAACTCGCCTCCGAGGGCATCGACCGCGTGGTGGCCACCGACGACGATTCCTGGCGTGACCGTGTCGCCGAGCTGACCGGCGGCGCGCCCATCAAGGCGGGCATCGAGTCGATCGGGGGCCAGGCGGCCGGCGACCTCGCGTCGCTCCTCGGCCAGGGCGGCGTGCTCGTGATCTTCGGCGCCATGGCGTCGGGGAGGTTGGACATCGCCTCGAGCGACATCCTGTTCAAAGAGGTGACGGTGAAGGGCTTCTGGGGCAGCAAGGTCGGCCCGGCACTCTCGCCCGAGCGCCGCACGGCCCTCGTGGGTGAATTGCGCGCCCGCATCGCCGACGGCACGGTCAGCCTGCCGGTCGCCTCGATCCACTCGTTCGACGACGTCGCCGGTGCAGCGCGGGCCAGCGACACCCCGGGGCGCGTCGGCAAGGTCTTGCTGCGCCCCTGACCCGTCGGAACGGGCGAAGGATATTACCCGAAGCGCGGCCGATAGCGGAGTGGGTCTGCGATGTTCGGGGCGCTGGGTACAGTCGGCGAGCCGGTCGCCCGTCTCCGCGAGCGTCCGAGCAGACCGGAAGGCGCACGTTGACACGCACGCACACCCCCTCTCGCCCGTTCCCGCTCGGATTCAGCACCCTCGCCGCCCGCAGGAACTTCGCCCTCTACTCCGAGACGGCCGACGCCGTGTACGTCTGCACGTTCGATGAGTCCGGAGCAGAGACGCGCACCCGTCTCGAAGAGCGTTCCGGCCACGTGTTCCACGGATTCGTCGACGGCGCAGAGGTCGGCACCCGCTACGGCATGCGCGTCGACGGCCCGTGGGATCCGGCGCGGGGGCTCCGTCACAACGTGAACAAGCTGCTCCTCGACCCGCACGCCACCGCGGTCGAGGGCGAGTACTCCTGGGCGCAGGCGGTGTTCGGGCACGACATGAACGATCCCGAGCAGCGCGACGACACCGACTCGGCAGCATCCGTTCCCCGCTGCGTGATCACCGACCCCTCGTTCGACTGGGAAGACGACACCGCCCCGGCGATCCCTCTCGACGAGACCGTCGTCTACGAGGTGCACGTGAAGGGCTTCACGCAGCTGCACCCCGACGTGCCCGAAGAGATCCGGGGCACCTACGCGGGCCTCGCGCATCCCGCCGCCATCCAGCACCTCGTCGACCTCGGCATCACCGCCGTCGAGCTGCTTCCGGTGCAGCAGTTCGTACAAGACAGCCACCTCGAAGAGAAGGGCCTGCGCAACTACTGGGGCTACAACTCCATCGGGTTCTTCGCCCCCCACGGCGACTACGCGGCCGCGGGCGACGGCGGCGGCCAGGTCGCCGAGTTCAAACAGCTCGTCAAGGCTCTCCACGCGGCCGGCCTCGAAGTGATCCTCGATGTCGTCTACAACCACACGGCCGAGGGCAACCACATGGGCCCGACCCTGTCGTTCAAAGGCATCGACAACGGGTCGTACTACCGGCTGGTCGAGGGCGAAGAAGAGCACTACTTCGACACCACCGGCACCGGCAACAGCGTCAACGTCGGCCATCCCGCGGCGCTCGGACTCATCATGGATTCGCTCCGCTACTGGGTGACCGAGATGCACGTCGACGGCTTCCGCTTCGACCTCGCCACCACCCTCACCCGTCAGGGCGGCGACGCCGAGATCCACAGCGCCTTCCTCACCCTCATCGGTCAAGACCCCGTGCTCGCGCCGGTGAAGATGATCGCCGAGCCCTGGGATACCGCCGGGTACCAGGTCGGCGGCTTTCCTGCCGACTGGTCGGAGTGGAACGGAAAGTTCCGCGACGACGCCCGCGATTTTTGGAACGGCAGCGACGCGACGCTCGGAACGACCGCGCAGCGCATTCTCGGCTCGCCCGACGTGTACGAATCCAGCCGACGGTCACCGCTGTCGAGTGTGAACTTCGTCACCGCGCACGACGGATTCACCCTCGCCGACCTCACTTCGTACAACGACAAGCACAACGCCGCCAACGGCGAAGACAGCCAAGACGGAGAGAGCGACAACAAGTCGTCGAACGGCGGCGCCGAAGGCCCCACCGAAGACGAGTCGGTCAACACCCGCCGCGACCGCAAGCGCCGCAACCTGCTCGCGACGCTGCTGCTCTCGGCCGGCGTGCCGATGATTCTCGGCGGTGACGAGCTCGGCCGCACCCAGGGCGGCAACAACAACGCATACTGCCAAGACAACGAGACCTCGTGGTTCGACTGGAACGCCGTCGACACGGGGCTGCTCGAATTCACCCGCACACTGATCTCGCTCCGAGCGCAGCATCCGGCCCTTCGCCCCGTGAAGTTCCGTCGAGGCGCGGATGCTGCTGCCGACAGCCTCGACACGGTGCACGTGCTGCGCGGCGACGCAGAAGAATTCGACGACGCCGACTGGGAGAACCCCGACGCCCGCTCGATCGCGTTCGTGTTCCAACACGAAGGCGCCGACGCGTTCGCGCTGCTGCTCAACGCGGCCGAGAACGGGGTGGAGTTCTCTGTTCCCGAGGCCCCGCACGCGGGCTGGGAACTGGCGCTGTCGAGCGACGACGGCCAGACTGTCGGCGAAACCGTGACGACGCTCGTCGTCATGGAGGGGTCGTTCACCCTCCTGCGCTCGCGCGCGGAAGGGACGAACGGCCATGAGTGATGAGGGAAGCACGCGAATGAACACCCGGGTAGCAGTCGTCTGGAATCCGTCGAAGACCGAGCGAGAAGCGCTCGAGACCCCGTTGAACGAGGCACTCGCGGCGAGCGACACCGATTCGGCCGCCGACGTGCACTGGTTCGAGACGAGCGTCGAAGACCCCGGCCAAGGCGCCGCAGCACGGGCGCTCGAGACGTCGCCCGACGTGATCATCGTCGCAGGCGGCGACGGCACCGTGCGCGCCGTCGCCGAGCACCTCGCCGATGTCAAGGCCGAAGCCGACCTCGGCATCGTTCCGCTCGGCACCGGCAACCTGCTCGCACGCAACCTCGACGTGCCGGTCAACAACATGACGGCCGCCATCGAGCGCGCGCTCACCGGCACACCCAAGCCCCTCGACGTCGGCTGGGTCGAGGTCGACCTCGACGCCGGAACCGAGCGCCACGGCTTCGTGGTCATGATCGGCTTCGGCATCGACGCGCAGATGATCGCCGAGACGAACGACGAACTCAAGAGCAAAGCCGGATGGCTCGCCTACGTCGAATCGCTCGGCCGCGCTCTCGCCGCCAGCGACATCGTGCCGTTCCACCTCACCGTGGACGACGAGCCCGGCCGCGATGAGCAGGGCCACACCCTGTTGATCGCGAACTGCGGAACCCTGCAGGGCGGGTTCACGTTGCTGCCCGACGCCGACCCGTCGGACGGCGAGCTCGACTTCCTGCTGCTCAGCGCCGAAGGCCTGGGGCAGTGGATGGGCACGCTCAAGACGATGATCTGGGACAACGGACTCATGCGGCTGATCACGAAGAAGGACGACACGACGAGCTCGGAGTCGGTGTCGCACGGACGCGCGAAGAAGATCCGCGTCACCATGCCCGAACCGCGCGCCTTCGAGATCGACGGCGAAGAGATCGGCGAGACGCGGGCCTTCACGGTCTCACTGCAGCCGTCTGCCGTGACGGTGCGCTGACCCGCGAACGACGAAAGACCCCCGCTTGTCGAGACATTGACGAGCGGGGGTCCGGGTAATCGAGTGCGACGGTCTGCGGTGCCGTGCTTTCCGTCGCTGATGGAATAGTACGCGAGCGGGGTGTCCCCTCAAAGGAGGACACCCCGCTAATTTTCTTTACAGTCTGTCGACTGTTCTCGGCTTTCAGCCCGCGATGAGCGCCGTGATCTCGTCAGGGGTCAGCACGATGTCAGCCGCGAGGACGGAGTCCTGGATGCTGGCCGGTCGCGAGGCGCCGGGGATCGGGATAACGCTCGGCGAGAGCGCGAGCTCCCACGCGAGGGTGATCTGCTGTGGGCTCACGCCGCGGGCGTCGGCGACGCGCTGGAACGCCTCGTGCTGCCCGCCGAGCTCGCTCGCCTTCTTGATACCGCCGAGCGGCGACCACGGCAGGAACGCGATACCCAGCGACGCGCAGTGCTCGAGCTCGGAGAGGCTGGATCGGAACGCCGGCGAGAACTGGTTCTGCACCGAGACGAGTCGACCACCGAGCACGTCGTTGGCGAGGGTGATCTGGGCGACGTCGGCGTTCGAGATGCCGGCCATCTCGATGACACCCTCGTCGAGCAGGTCGCGGAGCGCGCCGACCGAATCGGCGTAATCGACCGCGGGGTCGGGCCGGTGGAACTGATAGAGACCGATCGCCTCGACACCCAGCCGTCGGGCCGAGGCCTTCGCGGCCTCTTTCAGGTACTCCGGTCGCCCGTTCAGCGTCCAGCTGCCGTCGCCGGGGCGGAGGTGCCCGCCCTTCGTGGCGACGAGCACGTCGGAGACATCGCCGGAGTAGGTGCGGAGCGCCTCGGCGATGAGCTCTTCGTTGTGGCCGACCTCGTCGGCGTCGCGGTGGTACGCGTCGGCGGAGTCGATGAGGGTCACGCCCGCCTCGAGGGCGGCGTGAATGGTCGCGACCGAACGCTCGCGCTCGGGCCGCCCTTCGATCGACATGGGCATGCCGCCGAGTCCGATGGCCGAAACGGCCCGGTCGCCGATCTTTCGCTGCTGCATTCGAGATCCTTCCGAAGTGGGGTCTTCCACGCTAGTTGGCTCTATCCCACCCTCGGGCCGTTTGCAATGCCGCGCCCCGCAGGTGGAGAAGAGACCACAGTGGAGCCATGAGACGCATCACCTACGCGGGCGAGACGATCATCACCAGCAACGAGGTCGCCGAGGCGTTGCTGAAGCTCACGGCAGCGATTGCCAACGACGGACGCGCCGAGGCGGTGACGATACCGATCGTCGTCGAGACGCAGGGTGACGACACGACCGCAGAGCTCGTGATCGGCGTCGGCAACGACGTGCTGTCGGCCCCCGCGCGCTGGGACGGCGAAGAGCTCGACTTCTCTGCGGCCGCCGCGGCGCTGCGCGCGAACCCGAGCTACCCTCGCGGTGCGTCGACCACGGCCGGACCCGCCACGATGGACGACCCCGACGCGAACTGGGACCCCGATCTCGAGGGTTTCGAGCGCGCCTGACGCATCACGAGTCACCCCAGCGCCCACGGGCTGGGAAGAGAGCACCGCGGTTTCGACCGTCACGTCGAGCGAAACCCCCGCGAAACAACGCGACACCGCGCCTGAAATGGGAGTCTGCGAAGTTGCTCTTACCCACTGGGGGCGCGCCGACGCGAACGCGCGCCGGCGCGTGCGTCTGCGACGCCCTCCTCACCCGAAGAAGGGCCATTCACGCATGTCTGACACCACTGGCAGACGACGGATGCTGCGCGCCCGCGCCATCGCGCTCGTCGTCACCACGCTCACCCTGGCGGGCGGATCCGCCCTCGCCGCACCCGCCGCTTCCGCCGTCGCCGTTCCCGACACGGCGATCACCCTCGAAGTCGCACCCGATGAGGTGACCGAGGGCGAGACCCTCGAGGTCACGGCGACCGCCACCGACGCCGCCGACCTCTACGCGTACGACCTGACCTTCTCATACGACCCCGCGCTGCTCGAGTTCGACGCCGAATCGGTCGTCGGACCCGAGGGCGGCTTCACCGCCACGTCGGTCGGCGACGGCCTCGTCGCCGTGACGCACACGCGCCTCGGCACCTCCCCCGGTCTCGACGGCACCGTCGAACTGGGGTCGTTCTCCTTCCTCGCGCTGGGCGGCGGAGACACCGTGATCGAACTGGTCTCGGCCGAGTTGGTCGACTCGAACGACGACACGGTGACGCTCACCGACGTCGACGAGGTTCCGGTCACGCTCATCGCGCTGCCCGACCCCACACAGTCCCCGTCCCCGACCCCGAGCGACAGCGTCACACCGACACCGTCGTCGACACCGACCGTCGCCGGCACCGACCCGACGACCCCCGATCAACCGCTCGCCGCCACCGGAGGCGACGCGACACCGTGGCTCATCGCCGGTGCCGCCGGCATCGTGCTGATCGCCGGAGGCGCGCTCCTCGCCATCCGTCGCCGTCAGGCGGTCTCCGAATGACCCGCGCGCGCACAACCTCGACCCCCACCTCCTCTTCGTTCAGCAAAGGCCAGCACGTGACAGCATCCACCCGGCGTCTTCTCGCCGTTGCGGCCGCTCTGGGAACGGTCGTGGCCGGCTCCCTCGCCGCCCCGGCCATGGCAGCGCCCGCGCCCGCTCCGGCGAGCGCGCCGTTCCTCGCGCCCTACTACACCGAACTCGACCAGACCGGCGATGCGCAGGTGACCGACGCCGACCTCGCGGTTCTCTCCGCCGCCATCGGGGCCACCGACGACGACCCGCAGTGGGGCGACGTGGAGAAATTCGACTTCGATGCCGACGGCAGCGTCACCGTGTCCGACCTCGCCGAGCTGTCGCAGCGAATCATCTACGACGACGGCCCGTTCCAGCTCGTCGAAGCCGATGTCGTCGAGATGCAGGCGGCGATGAACGCCGGTGTCACCACCTCGGTGAAGCTGACGCAGGCCTACATCGACCGCATCGCGGCCTACGACCGGGTCACCGTGCCGGGCGGCGCCCGACCGCTGAACTCCATCATCACCGTGGGCGAGAAGACGGCCCTCGAAGCCGCGGCTCAGGCCGACGCCGCCCGTGCCGAGACCGGAATGACGAGCATGCTGCTCGGTGTGCCGATCGCGGTGAAGGACAACTACAACACCGTCGACATGCCGACGACCGCGGGCTGCGGATGCTGGAACGAGAACCAGACCACGACCGACGCCACCATGGTGAAGGGTCTGCGCGCCGACGGCGCCGTCATCCTCGCCAAGGCGAGCATGGACGAGTTCGCCATCAACCTGTCGTCGCAGTGGTCTGCGTTCCAGGCACCGGGTACGGCACTGAACGTGGCGAGCCCGCTCGACACGTCGCGCACCTCCGGCGGCTCGAGCGGCGGTACGGGCGCGTCTATCTCGGCGAACCTCGCCGCGATCGGCTTCGGCACCGACACCGGCGGGTCGATCCGCGTTCCGTCGAACTACAACTCCCTCGTGGGCGTGCGCCCGACCGTCGGACTCGCCAGCCGCGCGGGCATCGTCCCGCTCGCGCTCTCGCAAGACACCGGTGGGCCGCTGGCGCGTTCGGTGACGGATGCTGCGGTCGCACTCGATGCGGTCGTGGGCGCGGATTCCGCCGACCCGATCACGGCCAGCCAGACCGGCAAGGTACCGGCGTCGTACACGTCGTACCTCGACGCGGACTCCCTCTCGGGCAAGAAGATCGGGTACGTCCCGGCGATGTTCGGCACCAACGCCAACACCCTCGCCCTGTGGGAGCAGACCAAGGCCACGCTGACGGCCGAAGGCGCCACCGTGGTGGAGGTCACCCCGCCCGAGGGATGGAGCGCGATCCTCGCCGAGGGCAGCGGAAGCGGCCCCGAGTTCAACCACGACCTGCAGCAGTACATCGACAGCTACCTCGACCCCGACGTGGCGACCCGGAGCCTGCTGCAGATCAGCCAGTCGCCGAACATCGTGCCGGGACGCGCCAGCAACCCGTACGGTCAGCGCGCCGCCGTCACCGAAGAGGCCTACCAGGCATGGGCCGGCCCCAGCGGTACGCACACCACGCAGCTGGCCAAGGGCAAGACTCTCGTGACGCAGATGATGGACGACCTGGGTCTCGACTCGATCGTCTACCCGGGCGGCGACGCGTACTCGACGATCGGTTTCAACATGCGACTCAGCCCGAACACGGGGCTGCCGGCCGTGACCGTGCCCATGGGCACCATCGCCGCCTACACCTCGCCCACGACGGGTCAGACGGCAGCGGCGGGCAACGTCAACCTCGAATGGCTCGGCCGCGACTTCGCCGAGGGTCCGCTGCTCGGCATGGCGTACGCCTTCGAGCAGGCGACCGGCGCCCGCACGACGCCTGCCCTGTACGGAGCGTTGAACTGACCGAAGAGTGACGGAGGGCCTCCCGCTGCGCGGCGGGGGGCCCTTCGCCGTCCCCGGCCGGTACGGCGGCTGCGCCCGCGACGACTAGCGTGAGCAGAACCCGATGAGAGGATGCCGCATGGCAGCCCACGAGACACCCCAGGCATGGTCCACCGTGGCCGACGCATCGTTCGTGCTCCTCGGCACGTACCGCAAGAGCGGCGAGATCGTGGCGACGCCCGTCTGGGTGGCCGCGGACGGCGACCAGCTCGTCGTGACCACCGAACGTTCCACGGGCAAAGTGAAGCGACTGCGCAACGACTCCCGGGTGACGCTGCAGCCCTGCTCGCGCATGGGCAAGGCCGAACCGGATTCGGTCGTCGTCGAGGGTCGCGCGCAGATCGCCGGGCCCGACAGCGGCCAGCCGTCGGCGGTGAAGGCGCTTCGGGGCAAGTACAAGCTCGAGTTCGTCCTCATCACCGGTTTCGAACGGTTCATGCGACGTGTGCAGCGCAAGCCCGGCGACCGCGTCATCGTCCGCATCTCGCCGGCTGCGTCCGCATCCGCCTGACGATCGTTCCCACGCCTCTCGCCTAGGGTCGGAGGCATGACCGCCCGCATCTCGTCCCTCGGCCGGAGCTTCATCGCGGTCGTCTTCGCCCTCACGGTCACCGCGGCGGTCGCGCTCACCGCGGCACCCGCCGCAGCGGACGTCGACGACTTCACCTTCGATTCGTTCCACGCCGACATGCTGCTCTCCCGAGGCGCCGACGGGCATGCCCAGCTCACCGTCACCGAGACCATCGTGGCGCGCTTCCCCGACGCCGACCAGAATCGCGGCATCGTGCGGGCGATCCCCGACGACGACAACGGAGTGCCCCTGCACACCGAGGTCACCTCGGTGACGTCGGGTGGCGGTGAAACCCTCCCCTACGAGCAGTCCGAGAACGACGGTTTCATCGAGATCGCCACCGGAGACGACTCCTACGTGCGGGGCGAGCAGACCTATGTCATCTCCTACACCCAGCGCGACAGCATCCGTGCCTTCGCCGACACCGATTCCGACGAGTTCTACCGCGACCTCAACGGCACCGGATGGGGCCAGCCGTTCGGAGAGGTCAGCGCTTACATCGTCATCGACGCCGAACTGACCGATGCGCTCACCGGCAATACCTCGTGCTACGTCGGCACCGAGGGGTCGGGCGACGCGTGCACCATCACCGAGCGCGACTCCGCACCGGGCGAACCCAGGGAGTTCTTCCCCGAGGCCTACGACCTCGACGCCGGCGAGAACGTGACCGTCGCGATCGGCTTCGAGAGCGGAACCTTCGCACCCGGCGAGGTCGAACGCAGCGCTGTGCAGAACTTCGCGCGAGACGCAGCCCCGGCGTTGCAGGTCGGGGCGATCGGGGCGCTGGTCGCGAGCATCGCCGCGGCCATCGCAGCTCTCGTCGCGCGCCGCCGCAGCCGTGACGCCCCCGGCCGCGGCATCATCGTGCCCGAGTACGACCCGCCCCGCGAGCTGTCGGTCGTGCAGGCCGCACACCTCGTCGGCCGCCCCGCGGCGGCGGCACCGGCCGCGATCATCGACCTGGCGGTCAACGGCAACGTGCAGATCATCTCGCACGACGACTCCTCCGATGTCAGCCTCGAATACCTCGCCCCGAGCCCCGACGACGCTGCCCGTCAGCGCACGATCGACGCGGTCTTCGGCCTTGCCCCCGAGCCGGGCAGGCGCCTCCGCCTCGCCGGCGACACGGCCGACGTCGCGTCGCGGTTCACGACCTTGTCGGCCTCGGCGAGAGGCGAGCTGCGTGCCGCCGGCTACTCGCAGAAACAGAAGCACGGACTCCCCGGTGGGGGGTTCGGCGTCGCCTTCGTCGCCTTCATGGTGGCCGTCGTGTCGGCGGTCTTCACCGCGATGGGCGGCGGTCCGGTGTGGATTCCCGTCGCCGCCGTGCTCGTGGGCATCGTCGCGGGCGTGGTCACCGTCGTGACCTGGCGCACCCAGGATCGGGTCACCGACCTCGGCGCCCCCCTCCGCGACCACCTGCTCGGGCTCCGCGATTACCTCCGACTGGCAGAGGCCGACCGCATCCGCATGCTGCAGAGCCCGGAGGGCGCCGAACGCAGCGGTCCCGACTCGGCGGCGGTGCTGCATCTCTATGAGCGCCTCCTGCCCTACGCCATCATCTGGGGCATCGAGAAGGAGTGGGCGCAGGTACTCGAGACGCAAGCTATGGCTGCGGATGCGTCGCCCGACTGGTACCGCGGAAACCAGGCGTTCTCGACGGCCCAGCTGTTGACCGTCATGGCCGCATCACGCGCGGCCGCCACCCCGCCCGCCGCCGACTGGTCGTCGAGCGGCGGCAGCAGCTTCTCGGGCGGCTCGATGGGCGGCGGTTTCTCGGGCGGCGGAGCCGGGGGCGGCGGAGGCGGCGGCAGATAGCATCCGCCCGACACACGGGGGTAACCCGAGCGCCCTAGGCTGCGCGCATGTCCACCCGAAGACGCTCTCGCCGGCACATTCGCACCCGCCCACCGCACCGCCAACCGATGTGGCTCATGGTCGGGGCGGTGATCATCGCACTCGGCACCATCGCGCTCGTCGCCGCGGCCATTCTGACCCGGTGAGCAGTCGACTTACGGGTACCCCGATGTCGTCACGAAGGGATCGATCGATACGGTGGAAGATATGGAGTTCCTCTCGTGATCGAAGCCCATTCCCTGACCAAGCGCTACGGCGCCAAGACCGCCGTCGACAATGTCGACTTCACCGTCCGTCCCGGTCTCGTGACCGGGTTCCTCGGCCCGAACGGTGCCGGTAAGTCGACCACCATGCGCATGATCGTCGGACTCGACCGCCCGTCGGCCGGGTCGGTGATCGTCAACGGCAAGCCGTACGCCGACCATCGCGCACCGCTCCACCAGGTCGGTGCGTTGCTCGATGCGAAAGCCGTGCACACCGGTCGCAGCGCCCGTAATCACCTTCTCGCCGTCGCAGCCACCCACCGCATCGGTAAGCAGCGCGTCGACGAGGTCATCGGCCTGACCGGGCTGGAGTCCGTGGCGCGCAAGCGCGTCGGCGGCTTCTCACTCGGCATGGGCCAGCGTCTCGGTCTCGCCGTCGCGCTCCTGGGAGACCCGGCAACCCTCATCCTCGACGAGCCGGTCAACGGTCTCGATCCCGAGGGCGTCGCGTGGGTCCGCCAATTCGTGCGGCACCTCGCCGGCGAAGGCCGCACCGTCTTCCTCTCGTCGCACCTGATGAGCGAGATGGCGCAGACCGCCGACCACATCATCGTCTTGGGTCGCGGCCGGATCGTCGCCGACGCCCCCGTCAGCGAGATCCTCTCGAACGCCGCGGGCGGTTCGGTCAAGGTGCGCACCCCGCAGATCGCGCACCTCGGCCCCCTGCTCGAGGCCGAGGGCGCCACCGTCACGGCGACCGCTCCCGACCTGCTCTCGGTCACCGATCTGGCCGCCCCACGCGTCGGCGAGATCGCTGCGGGCGCCGGAGTCGTGCTCTACGAACTCACTCCTCTCACGGGTTCGCTCGAAGACGCCTACATGGCGCTCACCCGAGACGAAGTGGAATACCACACCACCCAGATCCCCGCGGAGGCCACCCGATGAGCACCTCGACCACGACCGCCCCCGCGTTCACTCCCACCGGCCGCGACCTCGGCTTCGGCGGAATCATGTCGTCGGAGTGGATCAAGCTCCGCAGCATCCGCTCGACCTGGTGGTGCTTCGCGATCCTCCTCCTCCTCACCGTCGGATTCAGCGCCCTGCTGTCGTCGACGCTGAGCTTCGGGGATGGCCCTTCGCCCACCGGTGACGCCGCCCAGTCGTTGGCGGTGCAGGCCGTCACGATCAGCACCACCTTCGGCGCACTCGTGATCGGCGTGCTGGGCGTGCTCATCATCTCGGGCGAATACGGCACCGGCATGATCCGCTCCACGTTGACGGCCGTGCCCAGGCGCACCCCGGCTCTCATCGCGAAAGCACTGGTGTTCGCGCTGGCGACCTTCGTCGTGTCGGCCCTCTCGTTCGCGATCTCGGTGCCGATCTCGGTCGCGCTGCTGGCGGGCACGGGAATCGATGTCGACCTGGGCGACCCGAAGTACTGGCTCGCGCTGCTGGGCGGCGTGGTCTATCTCGTACTCGTCGGCCTCATCGCGTTCTCGATCGGCGCGATCATCCGCAACACCGCCGGAAGCGTCGCCGTGGCCCTCGGCCTCGTGCTCGCCGCGCCGATCGTGCTGAGCATCGTCAGTGCGCTCACCCAACTGGTGTGGCTGCAGAACGTCGAGAAGCTGCTGCCCTCGACCGCCGGTGGCACGCTGTCGTCGTACCCGATCGACGCCACCGGTGCGACACCTGCCGCCGACGGTCTGTGGACTTTCGAGCCCTGGCAGGGCTTGCTCGTGCTCGTCGTCTGGGTGGTCGTGCTGTTCACGACGGCCACGGTGCTGCTCAAACGCCGCGACGCCTGAGGTGATGCGGGTCGGGGCCGAGCGGCCTCGGCCCGCATCGAGGGCCCCGGGCTCGTGCGCGCCGACGACCGCTACGAACCGCTGCCGCGCTCGCGTTCGGCCGTGAGCCGCGCCTGGCGTTCTGCCTGGTCGCGGCGACCCGCGGCGACGCCGACGCCGACGGTGAGCGCGAGGAGCGCGAGCACGCACACCGCGAAAGCGATCACCTGGCCCGAGTCGTCCAACATGCCCGCACTCTAGCGGCCATCGAGCGCGACGCGCCAGGGCACCGAAGGCGAACCTGTGAGCATCTACAGGTGAACGCCATAGCGTACGAAGATGAACAATCCTTCAGAACGTTCAACCCCCCGCCCCACCCCTCCGGCCAGTACGCCGCGCTTCGACCCCGCCGTCGGAGCGCCCGCAACAGAACGCCGGGCAGCGACGCCGGCCCCCGCTCGCTCCAAGAAGCCGCGAACGATCGTCGGCCGCCAACCCTTCTAGGCGCTCAGGGCAGAGTGCGCGTCACCCTGCAGCATCCGCTCACAGCTCGCAACCCCCGCGCACGCCCGCACTCCCCCTCTTATCGTCGAAGAAGTCGATCGAGGGAGCACGCCATGGCACGTTTCGGGTACACGCTGATGACCGAGCAGAGCGGACCGCGAGAGCTCGTGCGGTACGCCGCGGCCGCCGAGGGCGCGGGCTTCGACTTTCTCGTCTCGAGCGACCACTATTCGCCGTGGCTCACGAGCCAGGGGCACGCGCCCTACGCCTGGACGGTGCTGGGCGCCGTGGCGAACGCCACCTCCACGGTGGAGCTCATGACCTACGTGACCTGCCCCACCCTGCGCTATCACCCCGCCGTGGTGGCTCAGAAGGCCGCGACACTGCAGATCCTGTCGGACAACCGCTTCACCCTCGGCCTCGGCTCCGGCGAGAACCTGAACGAGCACGTCGTCGGTGAGGGCTGGCCGTCGGTGCAGCCTCGCCAAGAGATGCTCGTCGAGGCGATCGAGATCATCCGCGCCCTCCACACGGGTGACCTCGTCACGTACGACGGCGAGTACTTCCGCGTCGACTCGGCTCGCATCTGGGACGCCCCCGACGACGGCGTGCCGATCGGCGTCGCAGTATCGGGCGCCAAGTCGATCGAGCAGTTCGCTCCCCTCGGCGACCACCTCATCACCACCGAACCCGACGGCGACCTCGTTTCGGCGTGGGATGCTGCGCGGTCGGGCGAGTCGGTGCCGAGCAGCGGAGAGTCGCGCAAGATCGGGCAGATCCCGATCAGCTGGGACCCCGACAAGGGAGCAGCCATCGCGCGGGCCCACGATCAGTTCCGTTGGTTCGCCGGAGGCTGGGCCGTGAACGCAGATCTGCCGACGCCCGCCGGATTCGAGGGAGCGAGCCAGTTCGTGCGACCCGAAGACGTGGCCGAGGCGATCGCCTGCGGCCCCGACCTCGATGCCCTCGCCGAAAGTGCGCGCCCGTTCGTCGAGGCGGGCTTCACCGACATCGCGATCGTGCAGGTCGGAGACGAGAAGCAGGAGCAGTTCGTCGCCGAGATCGCCGAGCCGTTGCTCGAGCGGCTGCGCGCGCTCTGATCGCGGGGTCGCGGGACCTCAGGCGGGTTCGGTGACGTGCGCCCTGAGGTCGGGGTGCACCGCGACGACGAGCGATGGCGTTCGTTCGACGCCGTTGACCGCGACCGTGTAAGTGCCGGAGGCGAGACCTTCGAAGACGACGCGTCCGGCGTCGTCGGTGAGGCCGTCGCGTTCCACCCGCGAAGATCCGGTATTGCGGAGGATCACGTCGGCCTCGACGGCGAGACCGCCGTCGTCGTCGCGCAGAACGAGTTCGGCGGCGCCCGCGGCGGGGGCAGCGATCACCGGGATGCCGACCGGCGATCGGCTCTCGACCTCGACACGGGTCTCGGCGACCGCGTACGGGTGCCAGTCATGGCCCGATCGGCGGTAGACGAGCAGCTCGTAGCCTCCCGCGGGGGCCCGCAGCGCGAACTCACCCGCTGCGTCGAGTTCGGCCACCAGCGTGTCGCCGTCGAACGGGTCGACCGGGGTGGGTTCGTCGAGGAGGGCGACGGCGTAGGTGCCCGGGATCCCCGCGAGCACGCCGGTCACGCGTCCGGCGGCACACAGAGCGGAGTCCACGGCGAGGGTCTCGGTTCCGACGTCGACGATGACCCGGGCGGCACCGTCGCCGCGGCGGGCGTTCGGGTACCAGGCGTCGACGTACCCGTAGGGCGCACCGGGCATCGCCGCCTCGGAAGGGCGGAAGAGAACCGCGTAGCGGCCCGCGGGAACGCCGGTGATGGCGTACGCGCCGTTCGACTGCGCGGTGGCGCTGTAGGCCTGGCCCGTCGATTCGTCGATCGCGACGACGTCACCCGCGACGGGCTCGCCCGTCTCGGACGCGAGCCTTCCGAGGATGCGACCGGTGCCCGGCTCCGCGGCCGTGGCCACCGCCACACCGGTGGGGCTGAAGAACGAGCCGGCGACCACCGCCGAAACGAGCAGCGCGGCGGCTTTCCGCAACGAGCGGGGCTGACGGGCGCCGTCTCTCTGGTGCACTTCGCCGCTCCTGCCGGGGGTGGGTCCGCGGCCGTGATCGACCGCAGTCGCCGCACCGTAGCAGGCCCGTATGGACCGCCGGTGACTAGTCGGTGTCGCTTCGGCGCGAGATCTCTCCGGCGGCGATGGCTTCGGCGTACTTGCGGAGGTCGGGTCCGGGCTCGTAATCGATGAAACGGTCTTTGAGCCGAGCGTTCAGTTCGGCGAACGCGTCGTCGGCCGAGATGTCGGGGTGCTCCGAGGCCACGCCGACGACGGCCTCGCGCAGAACGCGGTCGGCATCGTCGAGGATCTTGGCGCGGGCGGGTTCGTTCCAGGTGATGTCGCTGGTTTCCATGCCGCGATCGTACGTCGACCGACTTTCCCGGGCGACGGGGGTTGCGCACCCCGAGGATTGTCGACGGCGATGGGTCGCCGCGCCATCCGTTCGGGGCCGGGCTCCGAATAGCCATCGGACGCTACGTGTCCGAGGGATAGACCGTCTTGACCCCCGCACCCGGCCCGGTGCGGGGGTCGAGGCTTATCCGCACCGAGCACCACCGCGGATGCCGTAGTCTGGAAGGACAAGGGGAGTATTCCCATCGCGGCGGCGCCGTCAGTACGGACTCGAAGACGTGTCCCGGCCCGCTGGTCCCGATTCTCGGGATGGAAGAGACCTTGACGTCCTAGCAACGTCCTCTCACCCCTGGAGCACTCCTGTGGAGATCACACCTCTCATCTGGCTCATCACGATCGCGGTCACCATCGCGTTCTTCGCGTTCGAGTTCTTCGCCCACGTGCGCACGCCGCACGAACCATCGATCGGCGAATCCGCCCGCTGGTCGGTCTTCTACATCGGGCTCGCCCTGCTGTTCGGTGTCGGTATCGGCATCTTCTCGGGCTGGAACTTCGGCGGAGAGTACTTCGCCGGCTACCTCACCGAGAAGGCGCTCTCGGTCGACAACATCTTCGTCTTCCTCCTCGTGATGACGGGCTTCGCGGTGCCGAAGAAGTACCAGCAGAAGGTGCTCCTGATCGGCATCGCGATCGCGCTGATCATGCGCGGCATCTTCATCGCGCTCGGCGCCGCGCTGATCGAGAACTACTCGTGGGTCTTCTACATCTTCGGCGCCCTGCTGCTGGTACTCGCCTACCGTCAGGCGTTCACCCACGGTGAGTCGGATCCGGCGAACGGCCGCTTCATGAAGCTCGTCCGCCGCGTCCTCCCCGTGCACAACGAGTTCCACGAAGACAAGCTCACCGTGAAGATCAACGGCAAGCGGTTCATCACCCCGATGTTCCTGACGATCATCGCGATCGGTTTCATCGACCTCGTGTTCGCGTTCGACTCGATTCCCGCGATCTACGGACTCACCAACGAGGCCTACATCGTCTTCACGGCCAACGCCTTCGCGCTCATGGGGCTTCGTCAGCTGTACTTCCTCGTCGGCGGCCTCCTCGAGCGCCTCGTCTACCTCGCTCAGGGCCTCGCGGTCATCCTCGCGTTCATCGGTGTGAAGCTCGTCTTTCACGCCATGCACGTCAACGAGCTGCCCTTCATCAACAACGGCGAGCCGATCCTGTGGGCGCCCGAGATCCCGATCTCGTTCTCGCTCGTATTCATCGGCGCCACCATCACCATCGCGACGGTCGCGAGCCTCGCGAAAACCCGCCATGACGACCGCAAGAACGACCGCGCGCAGGTCGACGGCCGCCCGGTCGTGCACGCGGAAGACGAGACCTCGGCCAGCTAGCACCACGCAGCATCCGCCCGTCGTCCCGGTCGTGAACCCGCGCGACGACGAGGGTCTAGGTCACGAGCGCCGAATCGGGCGGCGGATGCTGCGGTCCTCCGCTCGGAGGAGGGTATACGGCGGGCGGAGGACCCCCGCAGCCGGAACGCTCCTCCCCTCGCGGTATACCCTCCGCTCAACGGAGGGCATACGCGATAAGGCGGGCGGATGCGGCGCGCCGCCGCACACGCACGCCAAAGGGGGCGGATGCCGGGGTCTCCCGCATCCGCCCCCTTCGCGTCGGGCTACGAGGTCGCGTTCTCCTCGCGGCGACGACGGATGGCGAACAGCGCGATTCCCGCGATCAGCGCCAGGGCTGCAGCACCGGCGAGACTGAACACGACCGGCGACATACCGGTCGCGGCCAAGTCGTCGGGCGACGAGTCGGTCACGTCACCCACCACGGGTGGGGTCGACGGGGTCGCTGTCGGGGTAGGCGTCGGCGCAGGGACGACCTCGACGGTGACGCTGTCGGTCGCTCCGTTCACGGCCGCCGTGATCACGTGGGGGCTCGCGTGCACGAACGTCACCGCGGAGCCGGCGAATACATCGGTGTCGACCGAGCTGCTGAGGGCAGCCAGGTCGGTCACGTCGCCGAGCTCTTCGCCCTCGGCGTCGAACCCGGTCACGGCGACCGTGACGGTGTCGCCCTGGTCGACCGTCGTCTCGCTGACCGTCAGCTCGATCGACGCGACGCGCTGCTCGAGCGTGACCCACTTCGCGTAGGCGACCGTATCGGCCGTCAGGGGTGCGGTGAAGTCGAACACGGTCGTGTACGCGGCATCCGCGAACCATCCATCGAAGAACAGCTCGTCATCCGTCGGTTCCGCGGGCACCGCGGGGGCGCTTCCGTACTCGACCGACTGCGGGGCGATCGGTTCGCCCTCGCCTGCCAGGTCGAACGACAGCTCCACGGGAGCCGGCGCACCGAGTCCGCCCGAGGCTGCCGCCGCGTCGAGGCCGCCGACGACGGGCAGCGAGATCGTGCTCGTCGTCGCGTCGACCGTCGCCACAGCGGTGGTCGACGAGGCGGTGTAGTTCGGCAGGTTCGTCGTCATGACGACACCGATGCGGCTGCCCTTCTTGAAGACGTAGTCGACGGGCTCCATCTCGTAGTCGAACGAGTACTCCTGGCCGGCAACGACCGGAGTCGCCTGACCCTCGGCGATGCCCTCGCGGTTCGACGTGTCCAGCACCCCGCGCGAGACGCGCCAGAAGTCCGCGGTCTCGACGACGCGCTCGACCTCGAGGAAGCATCCCGTGTCGACCGGAGTCGACGCGCCCCAGCAGGTACGGGTGGTCAGGTTGGTGTCGCCGTCACTCGACCGCGTGGTGCGGGCGTCGGTGCTGTAGTCGACGAGGTACGCGCCGATGTTGGCCTGCGCCTCGTTCAGCGAGGCGTCGAGCTGAATCCCGGGCGTACCCGAGACCCGCAGATCGGCCGCAAGCGGGTCGGAGAGCATGACGAGGCGTCCCGCCTGGTCGGTCGTCGGGCCGCTGACCACGGTCGTCTCGCTGATGCGGGTGGATCCCTCGGGAAGCGTCGGAGCGCTGAACTGCAGGGTGGATGCTGTCGGGTCGGCCTGCAGGGCGAGGTCACCCGAGAGGCTCACTTCGACCGGTTCAGCGCCGGGTGCAGGCCAGGAGGCCTCATCGACGTACTCGGACGGCCCGAACTCGACCGTCGACTGGGGCTCGTCCATGATGCCGTTGGGCACGTCGTAGAGCCAGTAGTCGAACCACTGGTGCAGCGTGTCGACCCATTCCGCTCGGCGGAAGTCGAAGGGATCGATGTGCCCCATGCGAGCGAGCCAGACCTTTCGCGGCACCTCGTTCTCGGCGAGCCCCGCCCACCAGTCGTCGAACTGGCTCATGCGCACGTTGTCGTCGTTCAGACCGTGCACGGCCAAGACCGACGCCTCCACCTTGTCGACGTTCGGCAGGTAGTTGCGTTCGTCCCAGAACGGGTTCATGTCACCGGTCTCGTCGCCGTCGACCAGACTCATCGCGTCGCGCGTGGGCTTGCAGAGATCACGGCGCTCCGGGTTGGTGACCGTATTCGACAGGCTCGCCGGGTAGTCGGTGTTGTGCCGGATGCCGTTGGTACGCGAGTAGCGGTACCAGTCGCTGATCGCCGCGATCGGCACGATCGTGGTGAGGCCGTCGACCCCGGTGGCGGCGACGCCGTTGGAGAGAGTGCCGTCGTACGACTTGCCGATCATGCCGGCCTTGCCGTTGTGCCAGTCGGCGGTCGCGATCGCGCTCTGGTCCGCGGCCACGGCGGCGGTCACCGAGTCGTAGGCCGGCAGACGCCCCTGCAGCCAGTCGATGACGACCTTCATGCTCTCGATGTCGCCCGCCCCGCCCTGGGCGGGGCATCCGGTCGAGAATCCGGTGCCGTCCATCTGCGCGTGGATCACCGCGTAGCCGCGGGGCACGAAGTAGTTGTCGAGGAACAGGGGTGAAAGGTCGGTCGCGCCGTTCCCGTCGGTGTCGGTGAGCAACTGCGCCTCGTTACCGCGCCCCACGGTCGTGTAGTACGGGCTGGGGTCGATGATCGCGGGCACATCCAGCGTGCCCTCACTCTCGGCGGGGCGGATGATGTCGATGGCCGTCACGTCGGTGACACCGTCGAGATCCTGGTCGACGCCGGCGACGGGAATGAACACGCGTTCGCGCACCGCCCCGGGGTAGTCGAACACCGGCTGCGTGCGTCCGTCGACGACGGGGATCGTCGGGTCGGGTGCGGCCGAGGCAGCGGTGGGAACGGTCAGCCCCGCCGCGAGGGCGAGGACGGCGGACGTGGCGAGCAGAGCGCGTCGCCGCGACCTGCGAGGTGGGCGCTCCGTCATGGAACGCGCAGAAGAGGGATTCATAGCTTATGAATAGCCGGTGCACAGGCCCTCGACAGCTCGGGTGAGACCGCCGCTCTGCTTCTTCACGAGAACGTCATCACGGGCCGAAAGGGTAACGCGCTCGTAACGTCACCCTTGCGGAGCATGTACTCGGCGGAAATATGCCTTCGCGAGGATGCGCACTCACGAATCGACCGGCATCAGCCGAGCGACGCCTTCGCCTCGATGACACGGCGGGCCGCCGCATCCACCTTCGCCGCGAAATCGTCGTCGGTGTGCGCGCGCGAGAGAACCGCCGCGTACATCTCGGGGAACACGGTCGGATCGGCCGACACGAGCACCAGATCGACACCGGCGTCGATCGACATGGTCGCCCGATCCGCGGGCGCCCACCCGCGCACCTGCGCGGCCGCCGACAGATCGTCGGTCGTCACCACCCCCGTGAAGCCGAGTTGCTCGCGCAGAACACCCGTGACGACGGCGGACGAGAAGGCCGCCGGCGCGCTCGCGTCGATCTTCGAATAGATGGCGGTCGACATCATCACGACGGCGGGCCCGTCGGCCAGCAGCGAGCGGTAGACGGCGACATCCGGCGAGTCGGCGCCCACCTGATCGTCGACGACTCCCGCTCTCGTGTCGGTGTTCTGGGTCGCCCGACCGAGCCCCGGGAAGTGCTTCAGAGTGGGCATGACACCCGAGGCGCGCATACCCGAGCCGAACGCCCCGGCTTTCGCCGCAACCGTCGCCTCGTCGAAGCCGTACTCGCGGTTCAGCGCCCCGATGGGCGGGTTCTGCGCGGCCGCCTCCGGGCTCGTCACGATGTCGGCAACGGGCGCGAGATTCATGTTGACCCCGGCGGCGGCGAGCTGCGCGCCCCATCGCGTCGCGTTCTCTCGCAGCGTCGCCGTGTCGGACTTCGCCTGCGTGAGGGCGGTGGGGATGCTGTCGAATCCCGCGCCGGAGAGCACCTGCACGTCGCCACCCTCCTGGTCGGTCGCGACCCACAGCGGTGGGTCGCCCTCGACGTGCACGTCGTGGAATGCCCGCACGAACTCCGCCGCAGGGGCGACGCCCGCAGACGATCGTCCGTGCAAGAAGATTCCGCCCGCATGCTGCAGGGCGACGGCGTCGAGGGTGATGGGATCAGGACCCCCCACCGACGTGCCGACCATGAACAGCTGTCCGACACGCTGCTCCAGCGTCAGGCCTGCGAGAACATCGCCGGGCGTCGAGGTGGGCTCAGGCGCGGGGTCGGCCTCGGGCTCGCTCGTGGGCGAAGCCGCGTCGCTCGCCGGCGACGTCGCCGGCGCAGACGGCTCGGCCGCACAGCCGACCAATGCGAGCAGAACGGTCAAGGCAAGGGCCGCGGTTCGAGTGGTCTTCGTCACTCCCCCATCGTGGCCGCCGATGCCCCGCAACGGGTACGGGTTGCGCCTGGGCGGTTAGGCTTCGAGCGATGCGACGCACCGATATGACGCCCCGTCCCGCTTGGCGCGAGCGCTGCGACGAAGTGGGCTTCAGTTTCTACGACCTCGCGTCGGAGGGCGGACGCCCCTACTGGAACGAATCCGCCGCGTACGTCTTCACCGCGGCCGAGATCGACCTGATCGAGTCCGCCACCCAGGAGCTGTTCGACCGGTGCATGGACGCCGTCGAGTTCGTCGTGCGGCAGGGCCGGTTCGACGAGTTCGGAATCCCGCCGGCACTGCACGAACTCGTACGGGCATCGTGGGACGACGACGACCCGACGGTCTACGGACGCTTCGACCTCGCGTACGACGGCGGCGACAGCGGGCCGGGCACCGTCACTCTGCTCGAGTTCAACGCCGACACCCCCACATCGCTCGTCGAGACCGCGGCCGCCCAGTGGCAATGGCTCGACGATCTGCGGAGCGCGGGAACATTGCCGCCCGGGGCCGATCAGTTCAACTCGCTGCACGAGCGCCTGATGGAGCAGTGGGACCACCTGCGCCGTGCCAGGTGGGGCCTCGCACCCGGCGCGCGGCTGCATCTCGCTTCTCTGCACGACTCGGGCGACGGTGAGCTGATCGTCGAAGACTTCGACACCGTCGCCTACATGGCCGAAACCGCGAAGGCCGCGGGCTTCGACCCCAAGCTCATCTTCATGGAAGACCTCCGGTGGAGCGTCGAGCGACACCTCTTCATCGACGGCGACGACGAGCCCGTGAAGCACATCTTCAAGCTCTACCCGTGGGAGTGGATGATCGCCGAGCAGTTCGGCAACTTCCTCCCCTTCAGCCGCGAGACCACGCAGTGGGTCGAGCCAGCGTGGAAGCTGCTGCTCAGCAATAAGCAGCTTCTCGTCGTGCTGTGGGAGCTGTTCCCCGAGCACCCGAATCTGCTCCCCGCCTACACCGGCGCCGGTCCGCTCCTCGGCCGCCCCTACGTGTCGAAACCGCGCCTCGGTCGCGAGGGTGCGAACGTGACCGTGTACAACGGCGACGGCATGGTCGTCGCCTCCCAACCGGGGAGCTACGGCGAAGAGGGACTGATCTTCCAGAGACGCGCCCGCTTCGCGCCCATCGCGGGGAAAACCGCGGTCATCGGCAGCTGGATCGTCGGCGAGACCCCCGCGGGCATCGATCTGCGCGAGACGAGCGGACCGATCACCGGCGACCTCGCCGAGTTCGTTCCGCACTACATCGAGCCCCCCATCGAGGAGAAGTCGTGAGATCCGCCGCGTCACGTCGCATCGCCCTGTCGGGCATCGCCGCCGCCCACCGCCCGGCGTCGGTCGGGCGCGCGGGCCTCGCCCGCGGCGCCGCCGTCATGTCGATCGCGGGCGCCGTGCTCGCGATGTCGGGGTGCGCACCGACCGAAGAGGGCATCGTGCTCGACGGAGCGGACGGCCAGAAGTACGTGCTCCCGGCCGATGCCGAGCGGCCGGGATACGACTCGAAAGAGGCCTGCATCGCCGACGTGACCGCCCAGATCGCCGAGCTCGAGCGCCAGGGCACCCCTATCGAAGACAACCCCGAAGATCTCTGCGAACAGTCTTCTGCCTACCCCGGCGCTGGATACTCGCACGCCTGGATCGGCCCGATCATCTTCGCGGGTTCGCGCTGGACGTCGCCCAATGTCGCGGGATGGTCGACGGTGGGCTCGGGCGGGTTCGCCGCTCCCGGCTCGCGGCTGCAGGCCGATGTCGTCTCTCCCGCCCCCGCGGGTGCCAACACCGGTGATCGCACCGCGCTCAAGAGCGGCTTCGGCACCACCGGCAAGTCGGGTTTCGGGTCATCGGTCGGCGGATGATGAGAACCGGGCGCACGTTGCCCCTGCGACTGACGGCGATCGTGGTCTCGGTTCTCGCGCTGACCGCGTGCGCGCCCGCGAGCCCGTCGTCATCGGGGTCGATCACCCTGCCCCAGCCCGGTGGCGTACCCGACTACCAGCTGGGCGTGGCCTACCCGCCCGCCGCCGATGTGCGGATCGTCGGACGGGATCGGTCCGCCGAACCCGCCGAAGGGCTCTACTCGATCTGCTACGTCAACGGGTTCCAGACGCAGCCGGACGAACGCGGCCTGTGGCCCGACGAAGTGCTGTTGCAGACCGCAGAGGGCGAGCCGTTCATCGACCCGGACTGGCCCGACGAGGTCATCCTCGACACCAGCGCGCCAGACAAACGGGCGGCGATCGTCGAGATCGTCGGTCCGTGGGTGGAGGGGTGCGCAGCATCCGGATTCGACGCCGTCGAGTTCGACAACCTCGACACGTTCACCCGCACCGACGGGGCGCTGACCGTCGACGACAACCTCGCGCTGGCGACGGCGCTCGTCGAGGTGGCGCACCGTGCGGGGCTCGCTGTCGGCCAGAAGAACGCCGCCGAGTTCGCCGACCGGCTCCGCTCAGACGCGGGCTTCGACTTCGCCGTCACCGAGGAGTGCGCGGCGTTCGAGGAATGCCCCTCATACACCGAGGTCTACGGGGCCGCGGTCATCGACATCGAATACACCGACGCCCTGCCGCGACCATTCGACGAGATGTGCAGAGACCCCGACTCACCCGCGTCGATGGTGCTGCGCGATCGCCTGCTCGGCGAACCGGGTGACGACGATTACGCGTTCGAGGTCTGCTGAGACCGGATGCTGTCGGCCGGCGTCAGACGGCGGTGCGGCGCGTCGACCACCAGGCCCATGCGACCAGAACCGGCTGGAAGAACAGGCGGACGAACCGACGGCGGTCGGTGTCGAGACCGAACGCCGAACGCCCCTTTCGCCACTGATCCAGGTTGCCGGGGAAGACGGCCACGAAGAACGCCGCGAGCAGTGCGCCGATGCGGCCCCGTTCGCGGGGAAGCGCGACCAGCGCGATGCCGAACGCGACCTCGACGACCCCCGACGCGACCACGACGGCATCCCGGTCGAGCGGCATGCCCTCCACGAGCGCGTCGGGCACCTGCGCCTGGAAGTCCTTCCGCGCCCAGAACAAGTGACTCAGTCCTGCGAAGACCATGGCTGTGGCGAGTACCCATCGGGCGACTGTTCTCATGTTTTCGAGGGTAGTTGTCAAGGCCTAGGGGCGCGACCGGGGGCTCGGGGGACGATGGAGTCCTACCCTGCAGAGGAAGGCAACTCATGGCACAGATCATCGAGACCATCGACGTGGACGTCCCCGTTCGTACCGCCTACAACCAGTGGACCCAGTTCGAGGAATTCCCGCACTTCCTCAGCTTCGTGGAGTCGATCGTGCAGGTCGACGACACGACCCAGCACTGGAAGGTGAAGATCGGCGGCCAGGAGCGCGAGTTCGACGCCAAGATCACCGAGCAGCACGCCGACGAGCGTGTCGCGTGGAACAGCATCGCGGGCGAAGAGAACCACGCCGGCGTGGTGACCTTCCACAAGCTGAGCGACACCGAGACCCGCGTCACCGTGCAGATCGACTGGGAGCCGACCGGACTCCTCGAGAAGGCCGGCGCCCTCGTGGGCGTCGACAACCTCGCCGTGAAGAAAGACCTCGGCAACTTCAAGAAGTTCATCGAGTCGCGCGGTGCCGAGACCGGCGCGTGGCGCGGCGACGTCGAGAACTGACGACACGCCTCGAATGCGGCGGCCGGAGCGATCCGGTCGCCGCATTCGTGCTGTCAGGGAACGAGTGCGGCTGCGGTCAGGCGCGGAAATCCGCCGTCCCCAGCACGCGCTCGGGGCGGAGTTCGAGCACGACACGCTCGGGGTTCGGTCGGGGCTGCCGGTACCGCGCGGCGTAGAGCTCGACCGCGTGGGCGACGGCATCCGGTGCATCGAGCACGCGAGCGGTGCCCTCGAAGCTGATCCATCGCACACCGTCGACCGAGCAGACGGACGCGCGACCCCGACGCTCGACGTTCAGGAACTTCTGCGACCCGCGGGACCCGATGACCCGCACCACGTCGTCTTCCCACGTGAATCCGACCGGTACAGCGTGGATCCGGTCGTTCCGCCCCAGCGTCGAAAGCGTGGCGAGGTGGTACTCGGCGAGAAAGGCTCGGGCAGCGTCGGTGATCATCCCCCCAGCGTGCCAGAGCGCAGGTCGTTTATCAGCCTAGTAATCGAACAGCCTAAGTAGACTGTGCGGGTCCGAAATCGCGCCCCTGATCCGCAGGGAAAGGAATGACCCGGTGACCGTCGCCGACACCGCCACCTACGACGCCGCTCGCGCCGTCGAACTGCTGAGACTGTCCGAAGCCCGCCTGTCGCGCCGGCGGCAGACCGACTGCGGTCCCAGCGAGAACGCCCGCGCCGCCATGCGCTACATCCTCGAGCGCGCGGATGTCGGCGAGGGCGTGACGCCCAGCGAGATCGCCTCGCACCTCGGAGTCTCGGGCGCCTCGGTCACCGGCATGCTCGATCGACTGCATGCCGGGGGCATGATCGCGTTCGAGGCTCACCCGCGTGATCGTCGCAGCAAGCTCGTCGTACCCTTCGACCGCTCGACCGACGCCGACGACATCGACCCGGTCACGGCCAGCATCCGTGCGTTCGCCACCGAGCTCTCGCCCGAGGCGGCCCAGCAGGTCGCCGTGTTCCTCGAACGCGTGCGCGAGGTCGTCGACGCCGAGTGCGCCTGACCGGTCAGCCGACGTCGGGATCGAGCGCGCCGTCGGCGTCGGGCTCGGTCGTCATCGCCAGCCCGTTGGGGCCGCCGGCCTCCAGCATGAGCTGGTCGACCCACCGCCGGTTGAGCACGGGCTGTCGGCTCCCGTAGAAGTGGAAGACCATCGGGATCGACGGGTGAACCCAGAAGGAGCGCGTGCCGCTTCCGTCGCCGGCAGAGAACTGGAACATGAATGACTCGTTGCGCCGCAACTTGTTCATGAAGACGATGCGCAAATGCGACAACGCGCGGTCTTCGATATCGAAGGAATGACCCTGCGCGTTGTAAATCAGTTTGCCCACGGTAAAAGCCTAGTGCGCAGACCCGGCTGAACTAGTCGGCCCGGCTGCGACTAACTACCTCCGCGCGTACGACCGACCGTCGCGAGCCCGGAATCCCGACCCGCGGAGCCGATTCCGCGAATTCGCTCGGAGTTCATGCGGGTGCATCGAGTTCTGTCCCCCGAACGGAGGACAGGCTCGTAGACTGAAGGCGACGGCCCGGCACCGGTCGTCAGCCCTCGCCGGCGTGTGACTTTGTCCACCCGACGGGGGCTTTCCTTTTTCGCGCCCCGACCGTCGCTCGCCGGTCGGATCATCCCGAGTAGAGTCCACAAGATGGTGAGAAAGACGTCGCGTCCGACGACGAAGCGTCGACGGACAAAGAAGATCCTGGTGATCGGTGTGATCGCGCTGGGCACCGTCGGACTCCTCGCCCTCATCGCCTTCGTCGGCATCAACGCCCAGACCTTCTTCCAGACCCTGTCTGCTCGCCCTCCCGCCGTCGACACGAAGATCGTGGCCCCGAACGAGTCGAAGGCTGCGCTCTCGGCCGCGGATCCGACCGGCCTCTCTGCCGACGAGGCCGCCGCAGTGACGTACCTCGCCGAACAGCCGACCGCCTACTGGATCACCCCCGAGCTCGACCCCGTCGACAAGGTCTGGGACCGCATCGCCGACCTCGCTGTCGAGGCACGGGAACAGGATGCTGCGCTCGCCGTGGTCATCTACGGCCTGCCGGGCCGCGACTGCGGCAATTTCTCCGCGGGCGGTCTGGATCCCGATGCGTACGTCGAGTGGACCGACCTCATCGGGCAGGCGCTGCGCAATGCGCAGGACGTGCAGAAGATCGTGATCCTCGAGCCCGACAGCCTCGCCCTCGCCCCGGAATGCGGAAACGTCGCCGAACGTGTCGAGCAGCTCTCCGGCGCCGTCGATCGGCTCGCCGGCATCGACACCTGGATCTACCTCGACGGCGGACACTCCGACTGGGTGCCCGCTGCGCAGATGGCCGATCTGCTCACCCAGGTCGGCGTGCTCGACCGCGTACGCGGGTTCGCGACGAACGTCTCGAACTACCAGACCACCTCCGACGAGTTCGCCTACGCCCACGAGGTCGCCGATCTGCTCGGCGGCGACGTGCACGCCATCGTCGACACTTCTCGCAACGGTGCCGGGCCCGCGGGGAGCGACTGGTGCAACCCGCCCGGCCGCCTCGTCGGCGACCCCGGGGGCACCTACGGCGACGGCGTCGTCGACACCAACCTCTGGATCAAGCCGCCCGGCGAGAGCGACGGCACGTGCAACGGCGGCCCCGCCGCCGGCGTGTGGTGGCCCGACGGCGCCGTGGAACTGACCCGTGAGGCACGCTGAGGCCGCGCGGGACGTCGGCGCCCGCAACGTGCAAGAGTGGAAAGATCACGCACGACCGAGCGGTGCCAACGGTCTGCACACCTGTCGGTGCGCAGCATCCGCTCTCATATATGGGCTCGGGGAGTAGACACATGAGCGATCCAACGGATATGAAGACGGCGGTCATCGTCGAAGACGACCCGGATATCCGCCACCTCCTCGTCGAGGTTCTCGAATCGGCGGGCTTCTCGACAGTCTCGGTGGGGAACGGCATCGACGGTGTCCGCGCGGTCATCGCGTACCAGCCGCTCATCACGACGCTCGATGTGAACATGCCCGGCATCGACGGATTCGAGGCGGCGCGCCGCATCCGCGCGCAGAGCGACACGTACATCATCATGTTGACCGGTCTCGAGAACGAGGCCGATGTCGTGCTCGGTCTCGGCGCCGGCGCCGACGAGTACGTCGTCAAGCCTTTCCGCCCCCGCGAGTTGCGCGCCCGGATCGAGGCCCTTCTCCGGCGCCCCCGCGCGGGCGCGGCGGCGGCCAATGCGCCCCAGCAAGAACCGGCCGGCCCCTCTTTTCCCGGCGCTCGGCCCTCGGGGCACACGCAGGCCATTCCCGTGATCCGACCGGGCGAGCCCGCCGCGGCACCGATTCAGCAGCAGCCGATCGCCCCGTTCGACGAGCACCTGCTGCCACCGACTGCGGCGATGCCCGCGGGGCCCGTCGTCGTGCCGTCGTCGCAGGGGCCCGACCCGCAAACGGCCGGTTCCGAGCTCGCCGTGCGCCCCTCGGGCGCCATGGTGCCGACGGGCGCGAACTGGGTCATCCACCGCGACCTGCAGCTCGACCCCGAGAGCCGTATCGTGCTCGTCGCCGGACAGGAGATGGAACTCACCCGCACCGAGTTCGACCTGCTCGCAACGCTCCTGGGTTCGAAGCGCCGGGTGCGCAGCAAAGCCGACCTCACCCTCGTACTGCGCGGCGAGTCCTACGTCACGAGTTACTTCGTCGGCGAGGCCGACAAGCGCGCGATCGAGGCGCACATGACGAACCTCCGCCGCAAGCTCGGCGACAACCCGGCGTCGCCGAGGTACATCGAGACGGTGCGCGGCGTGGGCTACCGGCTCACGTCGGAGCTCGCCACCGCCTGACCTCCGCGCGCCCGCCCCGCACCTTGCGGATATACGGATGCCTCGACCCTCCCCAGGGCCGAGGCATCCGTGTTTCTGACACGTCGGGTCGTGATCAGACCTTGAATCCGTGGTAGCGACGGACGAGCTTGGTGAACATCAGGAGGGTCTGCAGAACGGTGACGACACCGACGATGGGCCACCCGATCCAGAGGATCGTCGACTGGGCCATGGGGCCGATGAGGATCCAGGCGATCGTCATCGCGATTCCCACCGCGATGAGCACGATGAGCGGGGTCCAGTGGCCGAGGCCACCACCCTTCTCGGCCTTGGCCTGCATGGCCCAGTTGTCGACCTTCTTGCGCGAGAAGAAACGGCTCCACGAGCGGACGAAGTGGCTCAGTCGCACCCACATGAACGCCTCGGCGGGTATGAAGGTGCCGGCGAAGATGAGGTCGCGGGTGTTGCAGGCCTTCATGGTCCGCGCGACGCGCACGTTCAGTGCGATGGCCATGGCGACGGGGATCAACCACCAGGGCGAGAAGACGAAGGCGTTGATCGACAGCGAGCCCGCCAGCAGCGTGAAGAAGGCGACACGCACGAAGAGGTTCGTGAGCATGCCGAAGTTCTCGAACCAGCGCACGCGCAGGTTCGGGTGAAGCGGCTGGCCCTTGGTGTCGCCGCGCTGACCCGGCCACATGAGCTCGATCGCGCCGTACGTCCACTTGACCTGCTGGGCGTCGTACCCCGAGAGCGTCGTCATTCCGCCGACGTCGGCGCGGGCGTACGGGCTGATCTTCGTCAGGTAACCGGCGCTCTTGATCTGCAGCGAGAGAAGGGAGTCCTCGACCTCGGAGTCGCGCACCCACGGAGTGTTCTGGTGGTTCTGACGCATGGCCTCGCGGAGGGCGTGGGTCGAGAAGATCGAGAACTGACCGCCGAGCACGGCCATGTTGCGGCCGCGGAGGAGGTTCTGCAGGTTGAACGCCGCGAATTGGGTGCGCTGACCGGCGATGAGGAACTTGGCCACGAAGCCCTTGATGGGCTTGTCGTCGATGGAGTAGATCGCCGAGATGCCCCCGATACGCGAGTCGGCGACCGCTTCGCTCTCGAGGTACTCGACCGCCTTCGAGTCGGCGATGGTGTCACCGTCGACGCCGAGCAGGTAGTCGTAGCCCTCGACGAGCGAGTAGCCGTAGTTCAGAGCCCCGACCTTCTTGTCGGGGTTCTTGCCGATGTCGTGCACGAACACCTCGGTGAACTGCTCGCCCAGGTCGGTGACGATCTCGTGCGGTCCGCTGTACTCCGAGGCGATCTTCACGGTCGCGTCGGAGGTGTTGTTGACGACGACGTGGATAACGTCGGGAACGCGGGTCTGCTTCAGGAGCGCCTCGATCACCTCGGCGATCGACTCTTCCTCGTTGTAGGCGGGGATGACGCACCCGATGGTCGAGCGGTGCGTGCCGTTGTTCTCGAGCACCGCCGAGAAGTCGTCGGCGAAAGAAGCCTCGGAGTTCGCCGCCATGGGCTCGTGGGCGAATGCCGGCACGTTCGCCTGGGCGGCGAGGGAGTTTCGCACATCGGTCATGGGGTGTCTTCCTATCGCAGTCATCGACCTTGCGGCCTAGACCTACTGTGGCGCACCGCCCTCAGAAACGTGCGGGTGGGAGTCCTGCTTTCCCGCAAGATTTCCTCAAGATCGGGTCGCCCCTCCCCTGCCGACCCTCATCCCGCCGAGCCGGCCGGGTAGATCGCGACCGGCAGGTACTGGTACACCGTCTGCTGAGAGAAGGAGTTCTCGTCGTTGGCCGTCCCCTCCACCCAGATGTCCATCGCGAACTCGAGCGTGACACCGTACGTGTCCTTCGGCATCTGATGCATCGTCGTCATCGGAACGTGCAGGCCGCCCTGGAAGCTGTTCAACAGCAGACCGCGGTCCGACCGGATGGTGTCGGAGGGGACGAGGGTGCGCGGGTCGGCGCTGAACTGGAACGGGCTCTGCACCTGCCCGGAGGTCTGCGCCGTTTCGGAGGTGATCGTGATCGACGAGATGAAGACGCGACGCTTCTGCGCCAGCACAGCGATCTCGTCGACCCGGTTGTCGTAGGCGTTGACGGCGAAGCCGAAGGTCTTCTCGCGATCGGTCGTCCACTCCTGCGTGCGCTTGGAGTCCACGGCCCAGATGTCGAGCTTCACCTCGAGGTCTGCCGCGACCTCGGTCTTGAGCGAGACCGAGCCGTCGTACGTGAACTGCGACTCGAAGTCCATGGATGCTGTGGACTGCGGCTCGGGGGTGACCACTGCGGTCGGGTTGCTCGCGGGCGTTATGCCCTGAGCGCTGTTGAAGGCGTCGACGAGCTGTGTGCAGCCGGTCAGCGATATGCCGCCGACGACCGCGACGGAGACGGCGAGCGCCACGAGACGGGCTTTTCGGCGCGAGAGAATGCGGAGGCGCATGGGCCTACTCCTGAGGATGTGATTCGCGGGTACGCGAAAGGTCGATACGGGCGACCACCGCGCTGCAGGATGCAGGCCTCAGGGGGAGTCTGACCGGACGATGACACGGGCACGTCGATCGGCGGAGCAGAGACAGGATGGCGCGCAAGAGAATACACCACCGCCGTAGACTCACGGGATGGCCGCCGCGACCCGTCTTCCGGTAACTTCGCCGCTCGACGTGATCGAGGATCCCGACAACACCTCCCCCAGCAGCCGCACCCGGTCGATCTGGCTGTTCCAGCTGGTTCTCGCGGCCAGCGTCGTCGTCACGGTGCTGGTGGTACAGGCACTTCAGCCCGCGATGTTCGGCATGTGGACGTTCTCTGCCGGAGTGGCGTCGATCATCGTTCTCACGGTCGTCGCGATGGTGGTCCCGTGGCACCGCGTCTCTCGCAACGGCATCGTCTTGCTGCCCTTCGGGGATCTCCTCGGCATCGGCCTCCTCGCCTACGGCAGCGAGATGCGGTTCGGCTTCTTCTGGGTCTTCCCGATCATCTGGATCGCGACGCACTATTCGATTGCGTACCTCGGCACCGCGCTCGGTACGGTCGGCGCGATCATCCTCATCGACGCGACGCTGAACGGTCCCTCGCCCTTCACCGCGTTACGGCTGATCGTCGTCGTGCTGTCGCTGACCTTCATCGGGTTGACGACCTTTCTCACTGCGCGTCAGAACAGTGCGTTCAAACAGCTTCTGCGGCGCCAGGCGAACAGACTGCAGGGCACCCTGCAACGCGTCACCGGTCAGGAACGACGCGTCTCCGAGATGCTCAACGGTCTCGACACGTGCATCGCGCGTCTGTCGTCCGAAGGCGAGGTGCTCGCCCTGAACGACACCTACGTCACCCTGTATGCGGTCGACCGGGCCGACCCGAAGCGCCCCGGCGGCTCGGTGGAGTACGCGACCCTCCGCGGCGATCCGCTGCCGGAACAAGACCGCCCCTTCGTCCGCGCCGCGCGGGGCGAGCAGTTCGCCGACGAACGCGTCTGGCTGTACGACACGAACGGGCAGTGGCACGCCCTCTCGGCATCGACGCGCCGGCTCACCTCGAGCGATGACGAGCCCGCTACCACCCTCCTGATCATCCACGACGTCACCGCCCTCATCGAGGCGGAGCGGGCGCGGGAGCAGATCGCGACCGTCGTCTCGCACGAGCTGCGCAACCCCCTGACCGCGATCATCGGTCACGCCGATCTGCTCCTCGACCACGACGATCTTCCCGCGCGCGTGCGGGAGCAGATCGAGGTCATCGACAACGCCGGCCAGCGCATGCAGACACTCATCTCCGAGATCCTCGCCCGGTCTCGCGCCCGCGACGACGAGCCGACGTCGCGCGCGGCCGCCGATGCGCGACGGATTCTCGAGGCCTCGGTCGAGTCGTTCCGCCCCGCCGCCGACGGGCGCCGCGTCTCGGTGATCCTCGACACCCCCGACGGGCTGCCGCTCGTGGGCGATGCCTTCCGGTTGCGGCAGGCCTTCGACAACATCCTTAGCAACGCGATCAAGTACACCCCCGGAGGCGGTACCGTCCGCATCACCGCGGAACACACCGCCGACCGCCTCATCGTCGTCTTCTCCGACACCGGCGTCGGCATCTCGACAGCCGATCTGCCGCGCATCTTCGATCCGTACTTCCGAACGCAATCCGCGCGTGAGAGCCCGACTCCCGGAACGGGGCTCGGCATGGGCATCGTTCGCGACATCGTGGAGCAGCATGGCGGTACGCTCGAGGTGGACAGTGAGCAAGGAACCGGCACGACTGTGACCGTCGCACTGCCGATCGAGACAGAGGCGTAACGGGGTTCCATGGGGTCGATCGCGGTCGCCAACCTCGGCATCGCTCAGGGCGTCGTCGCGTCGCTGGGCACGGTGATGATCGTCGGGCTGGGCTTTCTCCAGCGCCCCTCGCGCGCGTCGCTTCTGTGGTCGCTCGCCTTCATCTTGGCGATGGTCAGCACCTGGGTCACCCTGGCCGGCGAGGCCCTGTCGGTCGAGGCCCTGCGCAGAGCCGGTATCGGCTTGATGCTCAGCTCTCCGACGCTCATCTGGTCGGGGTTCCGCGCCCGCCGCCGCGTGCGCGCCTTGCCGTGGATCGCCGTGGTGCAGTCGGCGCTCGCCGCGGCCGTTCTGATCGTCCTGACCGAGCCGGTCGCCTACAGCATGGGCTTTCGCGCGGTCTTCTTCGTCGCGAGCATCTTCGCGGCCTTGACCGTCGTCGAGATCCGTCGGTCAGCCGACAGGCACGAGCGCTTGGTGATTCCGCTCTCCCTCGTCTCGGCGGTCTTCTTCGTCCTCGGGGTCTTCACCGTTCTCGCGGGGCTGATCGCACCGGCCGCCGAAAGCAGCGACCTCACCCTGGTTCGTCTCCTGAACGCGCTGGGGATGCTGATCTACCTCGTGTGCGCGACGGTGACCCTGCTCTACTTCACTTCCGTGTCGACCGTCGGTGCGCAGACGGCACGGTCGTGGACGCAGTTCACGGTGGTCGCCTCCGACCGCCTCGCCCGCGCTCGTGCCGCCGGCGAGACCAGCTGGGTTCTGCTGTCCGTGCAGATCGACGATCCCGAAGAGATCCGCGCGGCCGGGGGCGAGGCCTCCTTCGGCCGCATCGTCGAGCGTTTCGAGCGCTCGGTCGTCGCCTCCTTTCCCGCCGAGGCCGACATCGGGCGTGAGGGGCAGGGTCGACTCGTCGTCGTGCTGTCGCGCCCGGGGCCGGTCGTCCGGGAACACATGCGAGAGACGCTGCGTCGTGTGGCGTCGATCGATGCCGCTCAGCAGATATCCGTGCAGCTGTCGGCCAGCGTCGGGTGGGCGCCGGCAGACGTCGTCGGGTACGACTTCGCCACCCTGCTGGCCGCCGCACAGCAGGCGTCGGAACAGGCCTCAGAACTCGGCGGCGACCGCTGGCAGCGGATCGGCGCCTGACTACTCCGCGTTGCCGGCGATGGCGATGGTCAGCGAATCGGTCGCCGTCTGCTTCGCGTACTCGTTCGAGGTCGGCGTGGTCTGCACGAGGTACTCGTAGGTGAACTGCAGCGTCACGAACGTGGCGGTGGCCGGGACCTCCCCCACGTTGAACGTCTGCGAGTAGCTGTAGGGGTCGAGCACGGGGTACCCCGGAGTCACCGTGGCCTGGTCGACCTGCGCGGTCAAGGGCGCGAACGACTGGGTCGCATTGCCGGGCACCGCGATCATCGACGCCCGCTGCAGGTAGACCTGCTGCCCGTCGTCGGGGGTGACGGTCGTCATCATCGACAGGCTCACCGGCTTCAGCGCCGTGGCCGTCCAGCGGTCCATCGACAGGGTCGACCAATAGTTCACGGCGGCACCCACCGAGCCCGCCTGAAGATTCCGCTCGGTCGAACCGCTCGAGAGATCATTGGGCACGGGCTGCGGCGCCACCGTTTGTATCGGCGCCGTCGGCACGGGAGGACTCGGAGGCGCTTCGCCGCTGCCGACGGCCCACGGCGGCGTGCCGCATGCGGCGAGCAGAAGGGTCGCCGTCACAACGGCGACGCTTGCGCCAACCGCGCGGCGTCGGTTCGATCCGAACATGGATGAGCACCTCTCCGTGGATGCTGCGATTCTATCGGCGGGCGCGATTCTCGGGCGCGACGGCCTAGGGTGATCGGGTGAGCCCATCGACTCCTCCCGACGCGCGCGGTATCTCCGGCCGGGTCGTCGCCTGGGCGCTGGCGGCCGTTCTGATCGTTGTCGTGCTGGCTGCGGGCTGGATCGGCGTGCGCGGCTTTCTCGCCTACGGCCACCTCACCGATGCGCAGGATGCTGCGGCCGAGGTCGCCGCGAGCCTGGACGACCCGACGACCGCGGGAGAGGCGATCGCCGGCATCTCGGCAGACACGTCCGCTGCGCGGTCCCTCACCAGCGACCCGATCTGGCAGGCCGCCGAATCCCTGCCGTGGATCGGCCCGCAGCTAGCAGCCGTGTCGACGGTGACCGCCGCGGTCGACGACGTGGCCAGCTCGGCGTTGACCCCCCTCGCCGAGGTCGCCTCCTCTTTCTCCGTCGACGCGATCCGTCCTCGGGACGGCTCGGTAGACGTCAGCCTTTTCGAAACGCTCCAGCCCGCCGCGCGCGAAGGTGCCGACGGGATCGGCGCAGCCGCAGCATCCGTCGCCGCCATCGACACCTCCCGACTCCTGGGCCCCCTTCGTGCGCCCGTCACCGAAGCCGCAGAGCTGCTCGACACCACGAGCGCTGGCGCAGAAACGCTGGCGCGCGCCACCGAGCTCATGCCGGCGATGCTCGGGGCCGACGGACCCCGCAACTATCTCGTCATCTTCCAGAACAATGCCGAGTGGCGTTCCCAAGGCGGCATCGTCGGCGCCATGGCGGTCATCGCGACCGACGGCGGGCGCATGTCTCTGGCCGCGCAGGGGTCGTCGGGTGATTTCGAGCGGTACCCGGAGCCGGTCGTGCCATTCTCGCCCGACATCCTTTCGGTCTACGGCGAACGGCCGGGGCTCTACATTCAGAACGCCACCCAGGTCGCCGACTTCGCCCTGACCGGCCAGATCGCCAAAGAGATGTGGGCGCGCGAGTTCGGCACCCAGGTCGACGGAGTGATCTCGATCGACCCCGTCGCACTCTCCTACCTCCTCCAGGCGACGGGCCCCATCACCCTGCCGACAGGTGACGTGCTCACGAGCGAGAATGCCGTCGACCTGCTGCTCAACGGCGTCTACCAGCGGTACTCCGAGCCCTCGGACCAGGACGTGTTCTTCGAGGTCGCCGCGGCGAAGATCTTCGAGGCTCTCGCGTCGGGTGCCGCCGAACCCCGTCCGCTCCTCGAAGCGTTGACGCAGGCGAGCGAGGAACGGCGACTGATCCTGTGGAGCGCGCGCGCCGAAGATCAGGCCGTGCTCGACGGCACATCGCTGCAGGGAGGTCTTCCGGTCACCGACGCCGAACAGACCGCGTTCGGCGTGTACCTGAACGACGGCACCGGCTCGAAAATGGACTACTACCTCGCGGCCGACACCTCCGTCGGGTGGTGCACGGGCGTCGACGGACTTTCCGAAGCGGGGCTTTCTGTCACCGTGCGTAACGATGCGCCCGCCGACGCCGCGTCGCTCCCCCGCTACATCACCGGAGGCGGAAGCTTCGGCGTGCCCGAGGGCTCTGCGCGGACTCTCACCTACGTCTATCTGCCGACCGGCGCGTCGCTCGTCTCGTCAGAAGCCTCGAATTCCGCTGCAGGGACGGTTTTCGGTGGCGGATTCGATGCCGGTCGACAGGTCGTGTCGTGGACGACAGAGCTCGCGCCCGGCGAAGAAGCGACGCTCGTCGTGCGTGTGGGGACCCCGCGCACCCCCCGACTCAATGTGAATCTCTCACCCACTGTTAACGCAAATGAAACGCAGGAATTTGCAACTTCCTGTGACAAAGCTGGATAATCGTACATAGGGGATTATCAGGATCGGTGTTCTAGGCGATCCAGCCCCGCACAACGTCGCGATCAGCCGCGGCGACATGCTGACCAAGAGACAGGTGCCCCCATGAAAATCAATTTTGCAAAGGTGGCCGCGGTCGTAACACTTGCCGCCGCCGCAACTTTCGCCCCCCTCGCCGCCAACGCCTACCCGTCCGGTGACGAAGCTTCCGTTTCCAGCCCGACCGTCGGTCCCGGCGGCACGGTTGAGTTCTCCGTCGAGGCCTCGACCTTCGTCCCGGGCGAGCCCGTGACGATCTCGCTGACCGGCGAGAACGCGTCTGCCGGCAGCCTGGCCGTCGTGAAATCGGTGGTCCAGACTTCCGTCCTCGACACCCGCCCGGCCGCAGCCGACGGCTCGCTCCCCTCTGTGGGTGTGCGTCTGCCCGCCAACGCCTCGGGAACCTACACGATCACCGCTGCGTCCCCGTCGGTCCCCGAGGGCGTCAGCGCCGCAGTGACCGTCGTCACGAGCGGTGGCAACGGCGGCGGCGGCGGACTCCCCGCAACCGGTATGGACTCCGGCTCGCTCCTCGGCCTCTGGGTCGGCGGCGGCGCGCTCGTTCTCGCCGGTGGCGCGGTCGCCGTGGGTGCCGCTGTGCACCGCCAGCGCAAGCAGGCCGCGTAAGCCTTAGCTCCACTCGAAAGGGCCGTCCGGAAACGGGCGGCCCTTTCGCCTTTCCCGCGGACCCGCGTCAGCGGACTCCGGCAACTCGGATCACGCGGTACCGACGGCGTTCGTGCTCGACACCTGCGCGGTGATGAGAATCGGCAGGTGGTCCGACAAGCCCTGGGGCAGCGTGCGAATGCGCTCGATGTCGAACCCGGACGAGGTCGCGAAGTCGTAGTGTCCGCGGAAGAAGCGGTACCTCGTGTAGGTGCGCGAGTCGCTCAGGGTGAGTTCGTAACCCTGAGCGCGGATCTTCTGCCCGAGGTGCTCTTTGAACACCGGGTAGTTGTAGTCACCGACCATGAGCGTCGGCAGCCCCTCGCCCAGATTCTGCAGGGCTGCCAGCGCGGTGCGGATCTGGTGCCGCCGCAGCGAATTCAGGGCAGTCAGAGGCGCCGCGTGGAACGACGCCACGATGATCTCGCGGCCGTGGTCGATGTCGAACAGGCGCACCGCCAGCATCCGTTCTTCGGCGGGCTTCAGAACGTAGTCGTGCAGCGATTTCTTCAGCGCGAGAGAACGCACCTCGACCGCGCGGAAGGTGTTCTCTCGGTAGTACACGGCGAGGCCTAGCCTGTTGCGCTGCGTCGCTTCGGCCAGACGCAGCCCGGAGATCTCGGGGGGCAGATCGGTGGTGTCGCATTCCTGCAGGCACAGCACATCGGCGCCGTGTCGTTCGACGAGCTCTGCGAGCTCTGTCGCCGCACGGTGTTTGCGCAAGTTGTAAGAGATGACCTTCATACCGCTTCCAGCCTAAGCACACCCCGGCGTCGCTCCCGCGCGCTTGACACGACCCGCCACCGCGGCGTTCGTCCGGTCATTCCTGGTCGCGCCGCCGCCGGGTCTGCTCGGCGCGCCCGGCGAGCAACTCGTCCGCGGGGTAGCCGACCTCGCTGAGCGTCAGGCCACGCGCGGCGAGCACTTTCGTCTCGCTGGTGCGCACACCGACGTCGCGGATCGCGACGACGTCGTCGACACCGATGCGCCCCTCCCCCACTGCCACACAGGCACCGACGAGCGCGCGCACCATGCTGTGGCAGAAAGCATCCGCCCGCACGTGGGCGCGCAGCACACCGTCGTTCTCGCGCCGCCAGTCGAACTCGAGGAGCGTGCGCACCGTCGTCGCCTCCTCGCGCGCCTTGCAGTACGACGCGAAATCGTGGAGGCCGACGAGCGACCGTGCTGCGGCGTCCATCGCCCCGACGTCGAGGCTGGTGCGCACCGTCGTCGTGCGGAGTCGTTCGAGGGGCTCGTAGGGCGTCGTCCCGTCGGTGATCCGATACTCGTAGCGCCGCCACACGGCCGAGAACCGCGCGTCGAAGCCCTCGGGGGCACGCCGGCTCTCTCGCACCGTCACGTCCGGATACGCCCCCAGCACGCCGCGCACACGTCCGGCGAGGGCCACGGCGGCATCAGAGGGATCGGATGCTGCCGCACCCCGACCCCGCGGAAGACGCTGCACCTGCTCAGGATCGAGGTCGAGGTGGGCGACCTGGCCCGTCGCGTGCACACCGGCATCGGTGCGTCCGGCAACGACCAGGCGTGGATCGCCGCCGATGATGCGCGTGATGGCCACTTCGAGGACGCCCTGCACGGTGCGGAGCCCCGGCTGCCGAGCCCACCCGCGGAATCCGGTGCCGTCGTAGGCGATGTCGAGGCGGATCCGCACCGACACAGCCTACCTTTCGTGTCGGCTCACCCTCGGGACCGTCCGACGGACGAAGAAGAGGACCCGCGCACCGATCGGTGCGCGGGTCCTCTTCGTTCCGTCGGCGATGCCGACCGTCGTTCTACTTCTTGTCTGCGTCTTCGATCGCAGCGTCTTCGACGACCGCGTCGTCTGCTGCGGCCTCGGCCGCGGCGCCCTCTTCGGGCGACTCGGAGCCGGCGTCAGCTGCGGCGGTGTCATCCGCTTCGACGACGTCGTCGGACGACTCGACCTCGACGGGCTCGTCGACCGGAGCAGCTGCGGTCGCCGGAGCAGTGCGCTTCGACGACTTGACCTTGGGCGTCACGGGCTCGAGGACGAGCTCGATCACGGCCATGGGGGCATTGTCGCCCTTGCGGTTGCCGATCTTCGTGATGCGGGTGTAGCCGCCCTGACGTTCGGCGACCAGCGGCGCGATCTCGGTGAACAAGGTGTGCACGACACTCTTGTCACCGATGACGCCGAGCACGCGCCGGCGCGCGTGCAGGTCGCCGCGCTTGCCGAACGTGATGAGGCGCTCCGCGAGCGGGCGGAGGCGCTTGGCCTTCGTCTCCGTCGTCGTGATCGACTTGTGGGTGAACAGAGCCGCGGCGAGGTTCGCCAGCAGGAGACGCTCGTGGGCCGGACCGCCGCCGAGGCGGGGACCCTTTGTGGGCTTGGGCATAGTGATTTACTCCAGTGGAATCGAGGCGGAAGCCGGGATCAGACGGTCTCGTCGTCGTAGCCGCCGTAGAACTGAGCGCCGTCGAAACCGGGCACCGAATCCTTGAGCGACAGTCCGAGCGACGTGAGCTTGTCACGAACCTCGTCGACCGACTTCTGTCCGAAATTGCGGATGTTCATGAGCTGCGTCTCCGACAGAGCGACGAGCTCGGACACCGTGTTGATGCCTTCACGCTTCAGGCAGTTGTACGAACGCACCGACAGATCGAGGTCTTCGATCGGCATCGACAGTTCGTTCGAGAGGACGGTCTCGACCGGCGCGGGGCCGATCTCGATGCCCTCGGCCTCGACGTTCAGCTCGCGGGCGAGGCCGAACAGCTCGGTGAGCGTGCGACCCGCAGATGCGACGGCGTCACGGGGTGCGATCGACGACTTCGACTCGACGTCGAGGACGAGCTTGTCGAAGTCGGTGCGCTCACCGGCACGAGTAGCCTCGACGCGGTAGCTGACCTTCAACACGGGCGAGTAGATCGAGTCGATCGGGACCTGACCGACCTCGGCGTACTCGTTGCGGTTCTGGGTCGCCGACACGTAGCCGCGGCCACGCTCGATCGTCAGTTCGAGCTCGAACTTGGCCGTGTCGTTCAGGGTTGCGATGACGAGCTCGGGGTTGTGCACCTCGACGCCGGCGGGGGCGGAGATGTCAGCCGCCGTCACTTCACCGGAACCGGTCTTGCGCAGGTACGCGGTGATCGGCTCATCGCGCTCGCTCGAGACGACGAGCTGCTTGATGTTGAGGATGATCTCGGTGACGTCTTCTTTCACGCCCGGGATGGTGCTGAACTCGTGCAGCACACCGTCGATGCGGATGCTGGTGACGGCTGCGCCGGGGATCGACGAGAGCAGGCTGCGACGAAGCGCGTTGCCGATCGTGTAACCGAAGCCGGGCTCGAGCGGTTCGATGATGAAACGGCTGCGGAACTCGCCGACCTTCTCCTCGGTCAGAGTGGGACGCTGTGCAATCAGCACGATGTGTTCCTTTCGATCACGTATCCGCTATATGACACGTGCAATGGGTGAGGTATTGAGTTGTGTTCGAGCGGATGCTGAGGGCCCGGCCGAAGCCGTGGCCCTCAGCATCCTGCGATGCTCTGTCGAGACGTCAGACGCGACGGCGCTTCGGCGGGCGGCAGCCGTTGTGCGCCTGCGGGGTGACGTCCTGGATCGACCCGACCTCGAGGCCTGCGGCCGTGAGCGAGCGGATCGCGGTCTCGCGGCCGGAGCCGGGACCCTTCACGAAGACGTCGACCTTCTTCACGCCGTGCTCCTGCGCCTGGCGAGCGGCCGATTCGGCGGCCAGACCTGCGGCGAAGGGCGTCGACTTGCGCGAGCCTTTGAAGCCCACACCGCCGGACGATGCCCAGCTGATGACCGCACCCGAGGGGTCGGTGATCGAAACGATGGTGTTGTTGAACGTCGACTTGATGTGGGCGTGGCCCAGCGCGATGTTCTTCTTCTCCTTGCGGCGCGGCTTGCGCGCTGCGGACTTGGGGGTAGCCATGATTCTCCTGAAACCTCAGCGCCGGCGCAGGCCTAGCGCGCCTTCTTCTTGCCGGCGACGGTGCGCTTCGGGCCCTTGCGGGTACGAGCGTTCGTTTTGGTGCGCTGCCCGCGGACGGGGAGGCCGCGACGGTGGCGGATGCCCTCGTACGAGCCGATCTCGACCTTGCGGCGGATGTCGGCGGCGACCTCGCGGCGGAGGTCACCCTCTACCTTGTAAGCGACCTCGATGTGGTCGCGCAGGGCGATCAGCTGGTCGTCGGTGAGGTCCTTGACACGGACGTCGGGGCTGATGCCCGTCGCCGTGAGGATCTCGTCGGAACGGGTACGGCCAACGCCGTAGATGTAGGTCAGGGCGATGACCACGCGCTTGTCACGCGGGATGTCTACGCCGGCGAGACGTGCCATGCGACTCTCCTAGGAGGTTGTGGAGGTGTGGAGCAGGATCGGTGCTCGGGCCTCCGCCCGGGGTGTCCCCTCCGTCTTCGGTCCCTGAGATTGTCGAGGGGCCGACGGCGGAGGTTCTGATCCTGCCGTTGTGTGTTGAGTTGTGGTCTGGCGAACTGCTTCTGTGTCAGGCCCCGGTTATGGAGCCCGGCGAAGTGCCGCTCAGCCCTGGCGCTGCTTGTGACGCGGGTTGCTCTTGCAGATCACCATCACCACGCCGTGGCGGCGGATGACCTTGCAGTGCTCGCACATTGCCTTGACGCTGGGCTTAACCTTCATGATTTCCTACTTCGCTGTCTTCGTTCCCCGTGCCGAAACACGGGGACGTTACTTCTCGACCGGCCTAGCGGTAGCGATAGACGATACGACCGCGTGTGAGGTCGTACGGGCTGAGCTCTACGACGACACGGTCTTCCGGGATGATGCGGATGTAGTTCTGCCGCATCTTGCCCGAGATCGTAGCGAGCACTTTGTGTCCGTTGGTGAGCTCGACGCGGAACATCGCGTTGGGCAGCGCCTCGGAGATTGTGCCCTCGATCTCGATGACACCGTCTTTCTTCGCCATATACTCGCTATCACTTCAGCAGACCGGTCGGTCTGCGGTGGATGGGTTCGGTGCTGTGACACGCCGAAATGGGCGCAACGCACCAAAGAACGATCATACGCTAGGTTCTGCCCCCCGGCAACTTGGCGGGCCCCACGCGGTGTCGCGATCAGTTGAAGCGGGCGACGATGTCGGCCTGCGGGTCGCCCGTGAGGTCGGTCTGATTGGCGAGGGTCTCGCCGTTCACCACGATGGTCGGGGTCGAGATCCCGCCGGCACCGTCTTGAACGGGGGTGTCTCGCGTCATCGCCGTGGCGAAGCGGGTGTAGGTGCCGTCGTTGATGCAAGATGCGACGCCCTCGCCCGCACCGACGCTCTCGGCGATGCCGATGATCGCGTCGTTGTCGAGGCCGGTCGACTGTTCAGCCGGCTGGTTCTCGAACAGAGCCTGCAGGAACGGGAGAGCGTTCTCGGCGTTGTCTTCGGCGACGCAGTACATCGCTCCCGCCGAGCGGGTTGAGTACTCCGTGCCCTGCGATACCCGATCGAGGATCGAGATGGGGTGGATGTTGAGCGTGATCGTCCCGTCGGCCGAGAGCTCCTCGAGCGTCGGGCCGTACGTCTGCTCGAACTGGTTGCAGATGGGGCACATGAAATCGACGTAGGTGTCGACCGTGTTCTCACCGTCGCCCACGGCGATCGCGCCCGTCTCGGCGTTGATGGCCGAACTCTGCGGTGCGGGGCCTGCCGACGTCGACTGGACGTTGGTCCACAAGACGATGCCGCCCACGGCGACGAGCACCACGACCACCGCGACACTGACCCAGATTGCGAACCAATTCGTCTTACCCGCAGCCATATTCCCTATCCGATCGGTTGTGGCACCACGCCGAAGGGCGCCAGATTCGCAGCTCCTCCGTCGGGCGCCGTCAATACCCAGACGCCTCCATCGTGCACCGCGACACTATGTTCCCAGTGTGAGCCGGCTGAGCCGTCGACCGTCGAGACGGTCCAGTCGTCGTCCTCGACGAAGGTCTCCTGGTCACCGGCGACGACCATGGGCTCGATCGCCACGGCGAGGCCCGGCCGCACTTCGGCACCCGGGTCGGCCACCCGGTAGTTGAAGACACTCGGCGACTCGTGCATCTTGCGACCGATGCCGTGTCCGACGTAGTCGCGCAAGATGCCGTAGCCGCCCGCTGGCGCATTCGCCTCGACGAAGGCCTCGATCGCGGTGCCGACCTCTCCCAGCCGTGACGCCGTCGCCAGGGCCGCGATACCGGCCCAGAGAGAACCTTCGGTGACATCCGAGAGTCGCTGACGCGCGGCCACGACATCGGGGGCCGCGTCTCCCGGAACGACCAGCGAGAACGCAGAGTCGCCGTTCCATCCGCTGTACTGCGCACCCGCGTCGATCGAGACCAGATCACCGGGCTTCAGCATCCGCTCCCCCGGGATGCCGTGCACGACCTGCTCGTTCACCGATACGCAGATGGTGTGGCGATAACCGCGCACCATCTTGAAGTTCGACAGTGCGCCTCGCTGCTCGAGGACCGCGGATGCTGCGGCATCGAGCTCGAGCGTCGTGACGCCCGGTGCGATGAGAGCCCTGACGGCATCGAGCGCCGCAGCGGTGATCAGGCCGGGCTCGAGCATCGCCCGCAGTTGCGCGGGCGACTTGTAGATCGAGGAGCGGAACCGCACGTCAGACCGCGCGGGACAACCCGCGGGCGTCCAACGCGGCGAAGATGCGAGAGGTCACCGCATCGAACGAACCGACACCGTCGACCTCGTCGACGATCCCCCGGGTTCCGTACACGCCCAGGATCGGCGCGGTCTCGGACTCGTAGATCGACAAGCGGTGCGCGATGACCTCTTCGGTGTCATCGGTGCGGCCCTGGTCCACGGCTCGCTTGCGGAGACGCTCGATCGACTCGTCGCGCGGAACGACCAGAGCGATCACCGCGTCGAGCGACTCGTCGCGACCCTCGAGGAACTCGTCGAGGTGGAGCACCTGGGCGAGGTTCCGGGGGTAGCCGTCGAGGAGGAACCCCTCTGCAGCATCCGCCTGCGACAACCGGTCGCGCACGACGGCGCTCGTCAGCTCGTCTGGCACGAGCCTTCCGGCGTCGATGATCTCTTTGACCTGGACACCCAGCTCGGAGCCGTCAGCGACATTCGCGCGGAAGACGTCTCCCGTCGAAACGACCGGCACTCCGAAGGCCTCCGCGATGCGGACGCCCTGCGTTCCCTTACCCGAACCCTGCGGACCGACGATGAGAAGCCGCGCCATCAGCGGAGAAGGCCTTCGTAGTGGCGCTGCTGCAGCTGCGCGTCGATCTGCTTCACCGTCTCGAGACCGACACCGACGATGATCAGGATCGACGCCCCGCCGAACGGGAAGTTCTGGTTGGCACCGACCGTCGCCAGCGCGATGAGCGGCAGCAGGGCGATGAGACCCAGGTAGATCGAGCCCGGGAGGGTGATGCGGGTGAGCACGTAGTCGAGGTACTCCGCCGTCGGACGACCCGCACGGATACCGGGGATGAACCCGCCGTACTTCTTCATGTTGTCGGCGACGTCGACCGGGTTGAACGTGATGGCCACGTAGAAGTAGGTGAAGCCGATGATGAGGAGGAAGTACGTCGCCATGTAGACCGGCTGGTCACCCGTGGTGAAGTACTGCTGGATCCACGCGACCCAGCCGGGAACCTCTTGACCCGGCTGCGGCTGGTTGAACTGCGCGATGAGCGCGGGGATGTAGAGCAACGACGAGGCGAAGATGACGGGCACGACACCGGCCATGTTGACCTTGATCGGGATGTAGGTGTTCGTTCCGCCATACGTGCGTCGTCCGACCATGCGCTTCGCGTACTGCACGGGGATGCGACGCTGCGACTGCTCGACGAAGACGACCAGAGCCACCACGAGCACACCGACCGCCAGGACGAGGAGGAAGACCTCGAAGCCGCGCGAGGCCCAGATGGAGCCCATCGCCGCCGGGAAGGTCGCCGCGATCGAGGTGAAGATCAGGATCGACATACCGTTGCCGACGCCACGCTCGGTGACGAGCTCGGCGAACCACATGATGAGGCCCGTGCCCGCCGTCAGGGTGATGATCATGAGCAGCTGCGCCCACCACACGTCGTTCGTGAGGACCTGCTGGCACTCGGGGATACCGTTCGCGCCGAAGAGCTGGCCGGAGCGGGCCACCGTCACGAGGGTGGTCGACTGCAGCAGCGCCAGCGCGATCGTCAGGTAACGCGTGTACTGGGTGAGCTTGCTCTGGCCCGCCTGGCCCTCCTTGTAGAGGGTCTCGAAGTGGGGGATGACGACGCGAAGAAGCTGCACGATGATCGTCGCCGTGATGTACGGCATGACGCCGAGGGCGAAGATCGACAGCTGCAGCAGTGCGCCGCCGGAGAACAGGTTGACCAGCGACAGCAGACCTTCGGTGCTTCCGGACTGCGCGAGACACGACTGCACGTTCGGGAAGTCCACGAACGGCGTCGGCACGTGAGCGCCCAGCCGGTAGATGGCGATGATCGCGAGAGTGAAGCCGATCTTCCGCCGCAGGTCGGGTGTGCGGAACACCCGCGCGATAGCGCTGAACAAGGGGACTCCTCAGGAACGGTTCCGTGCGCACAGAGAGCACACAGACAACCAGCGTAGCCCAGCCCGAGGTGTGGGGTTTCCCACGCCCTCGGGCTGGAACGGCAACAGGGGCCGGAGGAAGCCTCCGACCCCTGTCTTGGGTCTTACTGGACGGTGCCGCCCGCAGCGACGATCTTCTGCTCGGCAGAACCCGAGACCTTGTCGACCGACACGGTGAGCTTCACCGAGATGTCGCCGGTGCCGAGCACCTTGACCTTCTCGTTCTTGCGAACCGCTCCCTTGGCGACGAGGCCCGCGATGGTGACCTCTCCGCCCTCGGGGTACAGCTCAGCGAGCTTCTCGAGGTTGACCACCTGGTACTCGACGCGGAACGGGTTCTTGAACCCGCGCAGCTTCGGCGTCCGCATGTGGAGGGGCATCTGCCCACCCTCGAAGCCGACGCGAACCGAGTAGCGGGCCTTCGTACCCTTGGTACCGCGACCGGCGGTCTTACCCTTCGATCCCTCACCACGGCCCACACGGGTCTTCGCCTTGTGAGCTCCCGGAACGGGACGGAGGTGGTGCATCTTGAGCACACCCGGACGGGTGACGACAGCATCCTTCGTCGTCGTCGCGGCGGCCGGCTTCTTGGCGGCCGGCTTTCGCGCCGGAGCCTTCTTGGGCTCGGCGGCTGCGGTTTCGTTTTCAGCCATTAGTCGATCTCCTCAACCTTTACGAGGTGAGCGACGGTCTTGACGTAGCCGCGCGTCTGCGCGTCGTCGGGACGGACGACCGAGTCGCCGATCCGCTTGAGACCGAGGCTGCGCAGCGTGTCACGCTGGTTCTGCTTCTCGCTCACCTTGGACTTCGTTTGCGTCACCTTCAGACGGGCAGCCATCAGGCACCTACCTTCTGGGCGGCGATGGCGTCGGCCTCGGCACGGACGAGCCGCGCGGGCGCCACCTGGTCGAACTCCAGACCGCGGCGGGCAGCCACGGCGCGGGGCTCTTCGAGCTGCTTCAGCGCGGCGACCGTCGCGTGCACGATGTTGATCGTGTTCGACGAGCCGAGCGACTTCGACAGGACATCGTGGATGCCGGCGCACTCGAGAACGGCGCGCACCGGCCCACCGGCGATAACACCGGTACCGGCTGCTGCCGGGCGAAGGAGCACGACGCCCGCAGCGGCCTCACCCTGCACGGGGTGCGGGATGGTCGATGCGACACGCGGAACGCGGAAGAAGTTGCGCTTGGCCTCTTCGACACCCTTCGAGATCGCCAGGGGCACCTCTCGGGCCTTGCCGTAGCCGACTCCGACGACGCCGTTACCGTCGCCGACGACCACCAGTGCGGTGAAGCTGAAGCGCTTTCCGCCCTTCGTGACCTTCGCCACACGGTTGATCGTCACGACGCGCTCGAGGAACTGGCTCTTGTCGTCGCGCGACCCGCGGTCACGCTGGTTGGCGTTGCGCTCACGGCCGCCGCGACGCGGCTCGCGCTCGCGCTCCGCAGCCGGCTGCGTGGCGGCTGCAGCCTCGACGGGCGCAGTCTGCTCGGCGTCCACTGCTGCCACTTCGGTTTCTTTGTTGTCACTCACAGGTTCAGCCCCTTCTCGCGGGCGCCATCGGCGATCGCTGCCACGCGACCGGCGTAGCGGTTGCCGCCACGGTCGAACACGACGTCGGTGAAGCCAGCGGCGATCGCTCGCTCGGCGACGAGCTCGCCGACCTTGCGTGCCTTGGCGGTCTTGTCGCCGTCGAGCCCGCGCAGGTCGGTCTCGAGGGTCGACGCGGAGGCCAGGGTGCGCCCCTTGCTGTCATCGACGAGCTGGACGAACACGTGGCGCGCCGAGCGGGTGACGACGAGGCGAGGACGAGCCTCGCTGCCGACGACCTTCTTGCGAAGGCGGGCGTGACGCCGCGCGCGGGCTTCGGACTTTGTCTTGAGAGCCATGGCTACTTACCACTCTTTCCGGCCTTGCGGCGAACGACTTCGCCCGCGTACCGCACACCCTTGCCCTTGTAGGGCTCGGGCTTGCGGATCTTGCGGATGTTGGCGGCAGCCTCACCGACGGCCTGCTTGTCGATGCCGCTCACGGTGACCTTGTTGTTGCCTTCGACCGTGAGCGTGATCCCCGCGGGGGGCTCGATGAGAACCGGGTGCGAGAAGCCGAGGGCGAACTCGACCGAGCTGCCCTTCTGCGCGACACGGTAACCCGTGCCGACGACCTCGAGGCCCTTGGTGTATCCCGTGGTGACACCGATGATGTTGTTGCTGATGAGCGTGCGGGTCAGCCCGTGGAGCGAACGCGATTCGCGCTCGTCGTCGGGGCGGCTGACGAGAACCTGGTTCTCTTCGACCTTGACCTCGAGGGGACGCGCAACGGTGAGCGTGAGCTCGCCCTTGGGTCCCTTGACTGCAACATCCTGGCCGGCCACCGAAACGGTGACTCCGGCGGGGATGTCGATGGGTAGACGTCCGATTCGCGACATGTCAGATCACCACACGTAGGCGAGGACTTCTCCGCCCACGCCCTTCTGATCGGCCTGGCGGTCGGTGAGAAGACCGGAGGAAGTGGACAGGATGGCAACGCCGAGGCCGCCGAGGACCGTGGGGATCTCGGTGGACTTCGCGTAGACGCGCAGACCCGGCTTGGAGACGCGCTTGATACCGGCGATCGACCGCTCGCGGTTCGGGCCGTACTTGAGCGTCAGCGTGAGGGTCTGACCGACGCGGGCGTCTTCGACGGCCCACTCGGAGATGTAGCCCTCGCGCTTGAGGATGTCGGCAATGTGGGTCTTGAGCTTGGAGCTCGGCAGCGACACGGAATCGTGGTGCGCCGAGTTCGCGTTGCGCAGACGGGTCAGCAGATCTGCGACCGGGTCTGTCATCGTCATGTGATGCTTCTTTCGTTCATGAGGTTTCGGCTGCCGTTACGCGGCAGACGACCTTCGATGATGGATGGATCAGGACTGGGTCTCGGCCGACTGGAACGGGAAGCCCAGCTGGCGGAGCAGCGAGCGGCCCTCGTCGTCGGTCTTCGCGGTGGTGACGACAGTGATGTCGAAACCGCGAACACGGTCGATGCGGTCCTGGTCGATCTCGTGGAACACAGACTGCTCCTGGAGACCGAACGTGTAGTTGCCGTTGCCGTCGAACTGCTTGGACGACAGACCGCGGAAGTCGCGGATACGGGGCAGCGCGAGGTTGACGAGGCGGTCGAGGAACTCCCACGCACGGTCACCGCGAAGGGTGACGTGTGCGCCGATGGGCTGTCCTTCGCGCAGCTTGAACTGCGCGATCGACTTGCGGGCCTTGGTCACGAGCGGCTTCTGGCCGGTGATCTTGACGAGGTCGTCGACCGCGCCATCGATCACCTTGCTGTCGCGAGCCGCCTCGCCGACACCAGTGTTCACGACGACCTTCACGAGGCCGGGAATCTGCATGACGTTCGCGTAGCCGAACTCCTCCTGCAGGGCCTTCTTGATGTCGGTGTTGTATTTCTGCTTCAGGCGCGGCTGGATTTTGCCAGCGGGCGCGGCAGCGTCGGTGCTCATATTCAGAGGTCCTTGCCTGACTTCTTCGCGAAGCGAACGCGAACGATGCGCTTCACGCCGTCCTTGACCTGCTCCTCGACACGACGGCCGACGCGGGTCGGCTTCTTGCTCGAGGGGTCGACCAGGGCGACGTTGGAGATGTGGATGGGGGCTTCGAACGTCTCGATGCCACCCGTCTTGGTACCGCGCTGGGTCTGGCCCACGCGGGTGTGCTTCGTGACGTAGTTCACGCCCTCAACGATGACGCGGTTCTGCTCGACGAGGACCTCGAGGACCTTGCCTTGCTTGCCGCGGTCGCCGCCGCGCTCGGACTTGGCGCCCGTGATGACCTGAACCAGGTCACCCTTCTTGATCTTCGCCATGATCAGATGACCTCCGGAGCCAGGGAGACGATCTTCATGAACTTCTTGTCACGAAGCTCACGACCGACCGGACCGAAGATGCGGGTGCCGCGGGGCTCCCCGTCGGTCTTCAGGATCACGGCGGCGTTCTCGTCGAACTTGATGTACGAGCCGTCGGGACGACGGGTGTGCTTGATGACGCGAACGACGACAGCCTTGACGACGTCGCCCTTCTTGACGTTTCCGCCCGGGATCGCGTCTTTGACCGTGGCGACGATGACGTCACCGATGCCCGCGTAGCGACGGTTGGACCCGCCGAGTACGCGAATGGTGAGCAGCTCTTTGGCGCCGGTGTTGTCGGCGACCTTCAGCCGCGATTCATTCTGAATCATGGGTTACTTCGCCTTCTCGATGACCTCGACCAGGCGCCACCGCTTGGTGGCGCTCAGCGGACGGGTCTCGTTGATGAGCACGAGGTCGCCGATGCCGGCGGCGTTCGACTCGTCGTGCGCCTTCACCTTGGAGGTGCGACGGATGACCTTGCCGTAGAGGGGGTGCTTCACGCGATCCTCGACCTCGACGACGATGGTCTTGTCCATCTTGTCGCTCGTGACGTAGCCACGGCGCGACTTGCGGTAACCGCGGGCGTCGGCGTCGCGAACATCGCGCTCGGAGCTCTCGTGGCCCTTCGCCTGCACGTCGACGACCTCTTCGGCCACGGGCGCCTCAACGGCGGCTGCAGCTTTGGTCGACGCCTTGCGGGCGGGAGCCTTTTTCTTCTCAGTGGTCTCAGCCATCACTCGGCCTCTTCCTTCGCGGCCGAGTCAGCGGCATCCGCCTTCTTGGCCTTGGTCTTCTTCGCCTTCGTCGCCTCTACCGGAGCGGGAGTGGCACGGATGCCGAGCTCGCGCTCACGGATGACGGTGTAGAGCCGCGCGATGTCGCGCTTCACGGCGCGGATGCGGCCGTGGCTCTCGAGCTGGCCGGTGGCCGACTGGAAGCGCAGGTTGAACAGCTCTTCCTTGGCCTTGCGCAGCTCTTCGACCAGACGCTGGTCTTCGAACGTGTCGAGCTCGCTCGGAGCGAGCTGCTTGGTGCCGATCGCCATTACGCGTCGCCCTCCTCGCGCTTGATGATGCGTGCCTTGAGGGGCAGCTTGTGGATTGCCCGGGTGAGCGCTTCGCGAGCGAGCGTCTCGTCGACACCGGAGACCTCGAAGAGGACCCGGCCCGGCTTGATGTTCGCGACCCACCACTCGGGTGAACCCTTACCGGAACCCATACGGGTTTCGGCGGGCTTCTTGGTCAGCGGACGGTCGGGGTAGATGTTGATCCACACCTTGCCGCCACGCTTGATGTGACGCGTCATCGCGATACGAGCGGACTCGATCTGACGGTTGGTCACATAGGCGGGGGTCAGCGCCTGGATGCCGTAGTCGCCGAAGCTGACTTCGGTGCCACCGGTCGCCTGACCGGTTCGTCCGGGGTGGTGCTGCTTGCGGTACTTGACCTTACGGGGGATGAGCATTACGCCGGCGCTCCTTCTGCCACGGGGGCCTCGTTGCGGGGGCTGCGCGGCGGACGGCGGTCGCCTCGGTCTCCGCGGTCGTCGCGACCACGGGACTTCGGCGCGTTGGCCTGCTCGCGAGCGAGCTCCTTGTTGGTCATGTCGCCGTTGTAGATCCAGACCTTCACGCCGATGCGGCCGAAGGTGGTCTTCGCCTCGTAGAAGCCGTAGTCGATGTTCGCGCGGAGCGTGTGCAGCGGCACCCGGCCTTCGCGGTAGAACTCGGAACGGCTCATCTCGGCGCCGCCGAGGCGGCCGGAGACCTGGATGCGGACACCCTTCGCACCGGCACGCTGAGCACCCTGCAGGCCCTTGCGCATCGCGCGGCGGAACGCCACACGACCCACAAGCTGCTCTGCGATGCCCTGCGCGACGAGCTGAGCGTCGGCCTCGGGGTTCTTGACCTCGAGGATGTTCAGCTGGATCTGCTTGCCGGTGAGCTTTTCGAGGTCGGAGCGGATGCGCTCTGCCTCGGCGCCACGACGACCGATCACGATGCCCGGACGGGCGGTGTGGATGTCGACGCGAACGCGGTCACGGGTGCGCTCGATCTCGATGCTGCTCACGCCGGCGCGGTCGAGCGACGTGGTGAGCAGACGACGGATCTTGATGTCTTCTGCCACGTAGTCGGCGTAGCGCTGGCCCGGCTTCGTCGAGTCGGAGAACCACCGGGACACGTGGTCCGTGGTGATACCGAGGCGGAAGCCGTACGGGTTGACTTTCTGGCCCATTACTTGCTCGCCTTCTTGGTCGGTGTGCCGGTTGCGGCGTCGGCCGTCGGCACCTCGGGCGTCGACAGCACGACCGTGATGTGGCTCGTGCGCTTCTTGATCTGGAACGCGCGGCCCTGGGCCCGCGGCCGGAAGCGCTTCAACGTCGCGCCCTCGTCGACGTAGGCGTTCGCGACGAACAGATCCTGGTCGTCGAGGAACTCGTTCGTCTTGTCTGCCGTGACCCGAGCGTTGGCCATCGCCGAAGCGACGAGCTTGTAGATCGGTTCACTCGCGCCCTGCGGCGCGAACTTCAGGATCGCGAGGGCCTCAGCGGCCTGCTTCCCCTTGATGAGCGCAACGACACGACGAGCCTTCTGAGGGGTCACGCGGATGTGTCGCACGCGTGCGATTGACTCCACCATTTCTCTCTCCTCTGAGCGCCCCGCGTTAGCGGCGGCGGCCCTTCTTGTCGTCCTTCTCATGGCCGCGGAAGGTGCGGGTGGGCGCGAACTCGCCCAGTTTGTGGCCCACCATCGTCTCGGTCACGAACACGGGGATGTGCTTGCGACCGTCGTGCACGGCCACGGTGTGGCCGAGCATGGCGGGGATGATCATCGAGCGGCGCGACCAGGTCTTGATCACGTTCTTCGAACCGGCTTCGTTCTGCGAAACAACCTTGCGAAGCAGGTGCTCGTCGACGAAGGGGCCCTTCTTAAGACTGCGTGGCATCTTCTGTTCCTACCTACTTGCGCTTCTTGCTTGCGGTACGGCGACGGACGATGAGCTTGTCGCTCTCCTTGTTTGCATGGCGGGTGCGCCCCTCCTTCTGACCCCACGGGGTCACGGGGTGGCGTCCACCAGAGGTCTTGCCCTCGCCACCACCGTGAGGGTGGTCGACGGGGTTCATCGCGACACCGCGGACGGTCGGGCGGATGCCCTTCCAGCGGTTACGACCGGCCTTGCCCCAGTTGATGTTCGACTGCTCGGCGTTGCCGACCTCGCCGATGGTGGCGCGGCAGCGCACATCGACGTTGCGGATCTCGCCGGAGGGCAGACGCAGCTGGGCGTACGGGCCGTCCTTGGCGACCAGACGCACGGAGACGCCGGCCGAACGGGCCATCTTCGCGCCGCCGCCGGGGCGGAGCTCGATGGCGTGGATGACCGTACCGGTCGGGATGTTGCGTAACGGCAGGTTGTTGCCGGGCTTGATGTCGGCGCCGGAACCCGACTCGATGACATCGCCCTGCGACAGCTTGTTCGGCGCGATGATGTAGCGCTTCTCGCCGTCCGCGTAGTGCAGGAGCGCGATGCGCGCGGTGCGGTTGGGGTCGTACTCGATGTGAGCGACCTTCGCGTCGATGCCGTCTTTGTCGTTACGACGGAAGTCGATCACGCGGTACTGGCGCTTGTGGCCGCCACCGATGTGACGCGTGGTGATGCGGCCCTGGTTGTTACGGCCACCGGTCTTCGACAGGGGTCGGAGCAGCGACTTCTCGGGCGTCGATCGTGTGATCTCGGCGAAGTCGGCCACCGACGAACCGCGGCGACCCGGGGTCGTGGGCTTGTACTTGCGAATAGGCATGTTCTGTAGTCCTCTGTCCCGACCGTCAGCCGACAGCCGTGAAGATGTCGATGGTGCCCGACTTCAGCGAGACGATGGCGCGCTTGGTGTCTTTGCGCTTGCCCAGGCCGAAACGGGTGCGGCGCGCCTTACCGACGCGGTTGATCGTGTTGACCGAGCCGACCTTGACGTCGAAGATCTTCTCGATGGCGAGCTTGATCTCGGTCTTGGTCGCGCGGGTGTCCACGTAGAACGTGTACTTGCCCTCGTCGATGAGCCCGTAGCTCTTCTCCGAAACGACCGGCTTCAGGATGATGTCGCGCGGATCTTTGTTGACGGTCATGCCGACACCTCCTCGGTGGTCGCCGACTTCGACGCGACGAACGCGTCGTACGCGGCCTTGGTGAAGATGAGGTCGTCCGAGACGATCACGTCGTACGCGTTCAACTGGTCGAACGTGAGGACGTGAACGAACTTCAGGTTGCGAACGCTCTTGATGGTGATCTCGTCGCCCTGCTCGATGACGACGAGAACGTTCTTCGTCGGAGCGAGGGCGGCCAGCACGGATGCTGCGGTCTTGGTCGACGGCGCACCTTCGAAGCCGAACGAGTCGACGATGTGAAGGCGGGCGCCACGGGCACGATCGCTGAGCGCGCCGAGCAGAGCGGCCGAAATCATCTTCTTCGGGGTGCGCTGGCTGTAGTCGCGGGGCTTCGGGCCGTGGACGATGCCACCACCGGTCATCTGGGGAGCACGGATGGAACCCTGACGGGCGTTACCGGTTCCCTTCTGCTTGAACGGCTTGCGCCCTGCACCCGATACCTCACCGCGACGCTTGGTCGAGTGGGTTCCCTGGCGAGCCGCCGCGCGCTGCGCGACGACGACCTGGTGGATGAGAGGGATGTTCGTCTTGACGTCGAAGAGCGACGACGGGAGCTGGACGGAACCAGCCGCCGTGCCATCCGCCTTCAGCACGTCGAGCGCGAGAGTCGAGTCAGCCATGGTTTCAGGCCCCCTTCACTGCGTTGCGGACGTAGACGATGCGGCCGCGCGCGCCGGGGACGGCGCCCTTGACGAGCAGCAGACCCTTCTCGGCGTCGATGGCGTGCACCGTGAGGTTCATGACGGTCACGCGCTCGCCACCCATACGGCCGGCCATGCGCATGCCCTTGAAAACGCGGCTCGGAGTCGACGATGCGCCGATGGAACCGGGCTTGCGGTGGTTGCGGTGCGAACCGTGCGATGCCGAGACGCCCTTGAAGTTGTGACGCTTCATGACACCGGCGGTTCCCTTGCCCTTGCTGGTGCCGACGACGTCGACCAGCTGGCCAGCCTCGAACACACCGTCTGCGGTGAGCTCCTGGCCGAGGGTGTAGTCGGCCGCGTCAGCGGTGCGCACCTCGGTCAGGTGACGGCGGGGGGTGACGCCCGCAGCCTCGAAGTGAGCCGTGAGGGGCTTGTTCACCTTGCGAGGGTCGATCTGCCCGTAGGCGATCTGAACGGCGTTGTAGCCGTCTTTCTCGGGGGTGCGAACCTGGGTGACCACGTTCGGCGCCACCTCGATGACGGTGACGGGCACGAGCTTGCCGGCGGCGTCCCATACCTGGGTCATACCCAGCTTGGTGCCCAGCAGGCCCTTGGAAATCTTGGAGTTGATGTCAACCATGCCGAGCCTCAGAGCTTGATCTCGATGTTGACATCGGCCGGGAGGTCGAGACGCATCAGCGAGTCGACGGCCTTGGGCGTCGGGTCGATGATGTCGATCAGACGCTTGTGGGTGCGCATCTCGAAGTGCTCGCGGCTGTCTTTGTACTTGTGGGGCGACCGGATAACCGCGATGACGTTCTTCTCGGTCGGAAGCGGCACGGGGCCGACGACGGTTGCGCCCGCACGGGTCACGGTGTCGACGATCTTGCGAGCGGACGAATCCAGCCCTGCGTGATCGTATGACTTCAGGCGAATGCGGATTTTCTGTCCCGCCATTGTCTGCTCACTCTCTATAACGCGTCTTACCCCGGTGTCATTCGGACACCGTGGCATTGGACGCACGGCTGCGCTTACGCGCTCTGGCACTTCTGCTCACTCTCGCGAGTGATGCTGCACCGCTGTTCTGCTGTCAAACCGGCTGCCGAAGCATCCGGCCCGCCCCTCCTCGCGCACAAGGACGCACTCCCGAAAGAGTGGAGGGTTTCGGTGGATGTTCTCCTGCCCGCGGCCTAGCTCACTTTCGTGTCGCTATGCACTGCCCTGGCAGTGACCGGCGGCACCAAGGCCTCCGGAGTGTGGAACTGGATTAGTCTACGTGTCGCCCGGGCGTGTCGCAAACCCGGGCGTGTCGCGCGCGGCGAGAATACCTCTTCGTGCCGAGCGGACACCGAAATCGGTGCTCGTCGAGCAAAGTGGTGCACTCTGACAGCTCAACCTCGAATCAGCCTGTGCGAGCGAAGAAACGTCGCGAACACGGAGAGGGAGCGGAGATGTTCCGTGCCCCATCGCAGCGGTGTCCACCCCGTAGCGGCGACGAGCTGGGACTCACGATCGCGCTGGTCGCGAAGGATGCTGCTCACGCTCTCACCGGGTAGCTGCGCCCGACCGTCGGCGAACCCACGACGAACCGTGCCTGACGCACCCCAGCCCGGCCGGGGAGGAGCCGACGCAGGCGCGAGAGTGCACCATGCCGCCGAGTCGGCACCTGATCCGGTGCGGTTTCGACGCGATGGTGCACTCTCGCGGCGAGGGCTATTGGTTGCCGATGTTCTTGTCGACGTTGTCGCGGATCTCGTCGATCTTGGCGTGCTGGCCCTCGGGGGCGACCTTCTTGACCGCGTCGGCCGCGCCCTGGAGGAACTTGTCGCTCACGTCTTCGGCCTTCTCGCTCTTGAGGGCCTCCTCGATCTTGTCGCGGTTCTGCTCGAACATCTGCTTGCCCTTGTTGATGATGTCGTCGACGCCCATGGTGTCCTCCTGTTGTCGGGTCGATAGGTGACCCCGATTCTCTCGAAGCTTCACCGGGAGATGCGGGGCTTGACGCGGGAACGAGGAAACCCCCCGAGCCCGTGGGCCCGAGGGGTTTCGCCGTGCAGAAAGTGTTACTTCAGGATCTTCGTGACCGTGCCGGCGCCGACGGTGCGGCCACCCTCACGGATCGCGTAGCCGAGGCCCTCTTCCATGGCGATGGGCTGGATCAGCTCAACAGACATGTCGGTGGTGTCGCCGGGCATGACCATCTCGGTGCCCTCGGGCAGCGTGATGACGCCGGTGACGTCGGTGGTGCGGAAGTAGAACTGCGGGCGGTAGTTCGTGAAGAACGGGTTGTGACGACCGCCCTCTTCCTTCGAGAGGATGTAGGCGGTGCCCTCGAAGCCGGTGTGCGGCGTAACCGAACCCGGCTTGACGACGACCTGGCCACGCTCGACGTCGTCACGCTTGGTACCGCGGAGGAGCAGACCACAGTTCTCGCCGGCCCAGGCCTCGTCGAGCTGCTTGTGGAACATCTCGATACCGGTGACGATCGTCTTCTGCGTCGGGCGGATGCCGACGATCTCGACCTCGGAGTTGATCGCCAGCGTGCCACGCTCGGCGCGGCCGGTGACGACGGTTCCACGACCGGTGATCGTGAAGACGTCCTCGACGGGCATGAGGAACGGCTTGTCCTTGTCACGCACCGGGTCGGGCACCGACGCGTCGACGGCGTCCATGAGCTCGACGATCTTCTCGACCCACTCGGGGTCGCCCTCGAGAGCCTTCAGACCGGAAACGCGTACGACGGGAGCGTTGTCGCCGTCGAAGTCCTGGCTGGAGAGGAGCTCGCGAACCTCGAGCTCGACGAGCTCGAGGATCTCTTCGTCATCGACCATGTCGGACTTGTTCAGCGCGACGAGCAGGTACGGCACACCGACCTGCTTGGCGAGCAGCACGTGCTCACGCGTCTGAGCCATCGGGCCGTCAGTGGCCGCGACCACGAGGATCGCGCCGTCCATCTGCGCAGCACCGGTGATCATGTTCTTGATGTAGTCAGCGTGGCCCGGTGCGTCGACGTGGGCGTAGTGACGCTTGGGGGTCTCGTACTCGACGTGCGAGATGTTGATCGTGATACCACGCTGGCGCTCTTCCGGCGCCGAGTCGATCGACGCGAAGTCACGCTGAACGTTGGTGGCCGACGGGTACTTGTCGGCGAGCACCTTCGAGATGGCAGCGGTGAGCGTGGTCTTGCCGTGGTCGACGTGACCGATCGTTCCGATGTTCACGTGCGGCTTGGTCCGCTCGAACTTGGCCTTAGCCACTGGGTCCTCCTCAGGACGGTGATGTGTAGAGGGTCCGGGCACTGGTTTGCGACCGGTTCTCCACGGGGATGAATTCAGCTTAGTAGAGGTGTGATGTGAAGTTGTGGGGTGGATGCCGGCGCCCGGCCCTCGACGGGCTCAGGCCGGGAGCCGACATCTGCAAGACGAGTGTTACTCGCCCTTGTTCTTCTGGACGATCTCGTCGGCGACGGCGCGAGGAACCTCGGCGTAGCTGTCGAAGGTCATCGAGTAGACGGCGCGACCGGAGGTCTTGGAGCGAAGATCGCCGATGTAGCCGAACATCTCCGAGAGGGGGACGTTGGCCTTGACAACCTTGACGCCGGCGGCGTCTTCCATCGACTGGATCTGTCCGCGACGCGAGTTCAGGTCACCGATGACGTCGCCCATGTACTCCTCGGGAGTACGCACCTCGACGGCCATGACCGGCTCGAGGAGGACGGGGTTCGCCTTGCGGATCGCCTCTTTGAAGCCCATGGAGCCGGCGATCTTGAACGCCATCTCCGAGGAGTCGACGTCGTGCGCGGCACCGTCGGTGAGGATCGCCTTGACGCCGACCATCGGGTAGCCCGCGAGCACGCCGACGTTCAGGGCATCCTGGAAACCGGCATCGATGGAGGGGATGTACTCGCGCGGGATGCGGCCACCGCTCACCTTGTTCACGAACTCGTACGTCTTGTCTGCCGTGACCTCGAGCGGCTCGATGCCGAACTGGATCTTGGCGAACTGACCCGAACCACCGGTCTGCTTCTTGTGCGTGTAGTCGTGACGCTCGACGGCCTTCTTGATCGTCTCGCGGTAGGCCACCTGGGGCTTGCCGACGTTCGCCTCGACGCGGAATTCGCGCTTCATGCGGTCGACCAGGATGTCGAGGTGCAGCTCACCCATGCCCTTGATGACGGTCTGACCGGTGTCGGAGTTCTGCTCGACGCGGAACGTCGGGTCTTCTTCCGCGAGCTTCTGGATCGCGAGACCCAGCTTCTCCTGGTCGGCCTTCGTCTTGGGCTCGATGGCGACCTCGATGACGGGCTCGGGGAACGTCATCGACTCGAGCACGACCTGGTGCTGCGAGTCCGACAGCGTGTCGCCGGTCGTGGTGTCCTTGAGGCCGATGACGGCGTAGATGTGACCCGCGGTGACGGAGTCGACGGGGTTCTCCTTGTTGGCGTACATCTGGAAGATCTTCCCGATGCGCTCCTTCTTCGACTTGGTCGAGTTGACGACCTGCCCGCCGGAATCCAGGTGACCGGAGTACACGCGGATGTAGGTGAGACGACCGAAGAAGGGGTGCGTGACGATCTTGAACGCGAGAGCCGTGAAGGGCTCGTCGCGGTCGGCGTGACGCTCGATGACGATCTCTTCGTTCTTCGGGTCGTGGGCCTCGATGGCCGGCACGTCGAGGGGCGAAGGGAGGTAGTCGACGACCGCGTCGAGCATGGGCTGCACGCCGCGGTTCTTGAACGCCGATCCGCAGAGCACGGGGTAGATCTCGGAGTTGATCGTCAGCTTGCGGATCGCAGCCTTGACCTCGGCCACGGTCAGCTCTTCGCCGCCGAAGTGCTTCTCGAGCAGCGCCTCGTCGGTCTCGGCGACCGTCTCGAGGAGCATCTCGCGGTACTCGGCGGCCTTGTCGGCGAGGTCGGCCGGGATCTCCTGGATCTCGTACTTCGCTCCCATGGTGACGTCACCCTTGGAGTCACCGGGCCAGACGAGCGCGCGCATCTCGACGAGGTCGATGACGCCGACGAAGTCGTTCTCGGCTCCGATGGGCAGCTGGATGACGAGGGGCTTCGCCTTCAGCTTGTTGACGATCGTGTCGACCGTGAAGTAGAAGTCGGCGCCCAGCTTGTCCATCTTGTTGACGAAGCAGATGCGGGGGACGTCGTACTTGTCGGCCTGGCGCCACACGGTCTCGGACTGGGGCTCGACGCCCTCTTTGCCGTCGAAGACGGCGACGGCACCGTCGAGGACGCGGAGCGAGCGCTCCACCTCGACCGTGAAGTCCACGTGACCGGGGGTGTCGATGATGTTGATCTGGTTCTTGTCCCAGAAACAGGTGACGGCAGCCGAGGTGATCGTGATGCCGCGCTCCTGCTCCTGCTCCATCCAGTCGGTGGTCGAGGCGCCATCGTGCGTCTCACCGATCTTGTGGTTGGTGCCCGTGTAGAACAGGATGCGCTCGGTCGTCGTCGTCTTGCCGGCATCGATGTGCGCCATGATGCCGATGTTGCGGACCTTGGTGAGGTCGGTGAGCACGTCTTGTGCCACGGGATATTCCTAACTTGTGGAGTGGTTGTCGGGCAGGCTTCGGACCCATCGACAGGCTCAGGGACCCGGCGCCTGCCCGACAGAACTTCTAGTTACCAGCGGTAGTGCGCGAAGGCGCGGTTCGACTCGGCCATCTTGTGGGTGTCTTCACGGCGCTTGACCGCGGCACCCAGGCCGTTCGAGGCGTCGAGGATCTCGTTCTGGAGACGCTCGATCATGGTCTTCTCGCGACGAGCCTTCGCGTAGCTCACGAGCCAGCGAAGAGCGAGGGTGTTGGCGCGGTGCGGCTTGACTTCGATCGGCACCTGGTAGGTGGAGCCACCGACGCGGCGGCTCTTGACCTCGAGGGTGGGGCGCACGTTGTCGAGCGCCTTCTTCAGGGTGGCGACGGCGTCTTGGCTGTTCTTCGCTTCTACGCCGCGCAGAGCGGTGTAGACGATCGATTCTGCGATCGACTTCTTGCCGTCGACAAGAATCTTGTTGACCAGCTGGCTGACGATCGGAGCACCGTATACGGGGTCGTTGACGACCGGGCGCTTGGTGACGGGACCTTTACGAGGCATCTGACTCAGCCCTTCTTCGCACCGTAGCGGCTACGAGCCTGCTTACGGTTCTTGACGGCCTGGGTGTCGAGTGCACCGCGGACGATCTTGTAACGGACACCGGGGAGGTCTTTCACACGACCGCCGCGGACGAGCACGAGGGAGTGCTCCTGAAGGTTGTGGCCCTCACCGGGGATGTACGCCGTGACCTCGGCGCCGTTACGGAGCTTGACACGGGCGACCTTGCGCATGGCCGAGTTCGGCTTCTTGGGCGTGGTCGTGTAGACGCGCGTGCAGACGCCCGCCTGCTGGGGGTTCGACTTCAGGGCGGGAGCCTTGGTCTTGGTGACCTTCGGCGAGCGACCCTTGCGAACCAACTGCTGAATAGTTGGCACGTTCTCTCCTTGCTTGTGCTGCACGGTGACAGCGGGTGTGTCTCCCCCGCAGCATCCGATCTTTCAATTCATGACACCGCGGGCTCACATGTACCCACCGGGGCGCCAGAATGATCGGACGCTTCGTGTGGTGGATATGCCGTGGGGGTGACCTGTTCGCAGGTCGTTCCCTGAGATGGTGCGATCAATTGCTCCCGCGACACGCCCGGAGGCACAACGCAGGGCGCGCGTGAGCGCACACCCTCTCGATGATACTCCCCCCGGAGCGATGCGGGCAAACGGCGACGGATGCCGCAGTCGCCGGGCTCAACCGGGGAGAACGACGAGCCACACGATCGCCACTGCCGCGGCGACGACGAGGACCGCGCTCACGGCGACGCCCACCGCGAACCGACGTCGTCGGCGACGGCCTCCCCGGGCCGACACGGCCTCGGACACGACCGGTTCTTGCGGAGCCTGCGGGCGAGGGACGGCGCGCACGACGACGTCTGGTTCGATCGCACGGGGGCGGAAAATCTCACGACCGCCGGGGGTCAGCACGCGGGCGTCACGTCCCGCGCCCGCGGTCTCGATCGGCGCGGGGCGCTTCACCGAACCCCGGGTGCGGATCACGGCCGGTTCCGGCGCGACGACCGGTGTCGCACGAGAGGTGCGACGGGTGAGCGCCGTTTCGTCCGTCGGCGCGTCCGCGCGCAGGCGCGACGCGAGCGCCGTCTCGTCCGTCAGCGCGTCGGCGCGCGGGCGCGAGGCCAGCGCGGTCGCGTCGTCGGGAGCTTCTCCCCCGTGGCGAGGCGACAGGAGGGTGGCGTCATCGATGACGGCGGGGCCGCCGGATGATGCCGGCGGGGTCGGTGAGGCTCGCAGGCGGCCGGCCCAGATGGTGACGTCGTCGTCGTCGGAGACGTCGCCGCTCATGCGTCGCTCCGCTTGAGCCGCACCTCCGCGTCGCCGAGGAAGAACCGCTCGCCGGCCTCGAGCTCCTGGCCCGGCTGCGCCTCGACCTCGGTGCCCATGAGCGTGGCGAACAGCACCCCGTTCGTCGACCCGAGATCGGTGACGAACCAGGTGTCGCCCCGCAGTTCGAGTCGCGCGTGGGTCTTCGACACGGTGCGGGTCTCGTCGGAGATCGCGATCAGCTGCGCACCGGGGCGCGACGGGTCGGGCGCCGGGCGCCGCCCCAGGATGACGACCTCGGACGAGATGTCGACCGGCGCTCCTCCGGGCGGGATGAGCGACCAGGGCACCCGACGACGGCGCGCGACGATCGTCTGGTCCATCGCGTCGATGTCGTCTTCTTCGTCGGCCAGGTCGCTCTGCGCGTAGAGCGCCGAGACCGACGAGCGCGCAGACCTCGGTGCACCCGCGTCAGGGGCGCCGACGACGGCCGAGATCGCCTCGCTCAGCTCGGGGAACTGGTCGTCGCCCGCCGGCGGCGCGGGCGTACGGAGGGGCGCGGGTGCCCATGGCTCGGGGGCATGGGGTGCGGCGGGGGGCGGTGGTACATCCGCGACCGGCGCGGGGACGACCGGCTCGGGCGCAGCTCGGGGCGTGACGACGGGCACCGACTCGATCGGCGCGGCCGGCGGGGCACTGCGGCGCGGTGCGTCGACGTCGGCATCGACCCCTGCACCGGGCGACGGCGGCGGCGGCAGGAAGGTGCTGCTCGGAAGCGTCGGCGGAGCCACGCGGTCTTCGGGATCGACGGCGCTGTCGTCGATCTCGGGATCGAACTGAGCGTCGACACCACCGCGGGAGGCGCTGTCGGGGCGCGGCGCGAGGAAAGAGACCGGGGGCGGCGGAAGCGGCGGGGCCGCGGGCGGCACCACGACCGGCGAGGGAGCGGCCGGTGACGCGACCGGGGTCGGCGGGGCGACCGGCTCGGCGGAGGCGGGCGGCGGCGCCCAGAATCCCGTCGACGCAGAGGCGGAGGGCACCGTCGGCGGAACCGGCGGCACGGTGGGTGCTGTCGTTGACGGCGCGGGCCACGAGGCGGCCTCGTCGAGGCCGGGGTTGTGTCCGGATCGGTGGGGGCCACCAGCATCCGTCGCCCCCGAGGTGTACCCGCCACGGCGCGGAGCCGTCTCTGCGCCGATCCACCGCGAAGATCCGAAGCCGAGGATGCTCGCCCAGATCAGGGGGAACAGGGCGGCGACGACGGTCATGCCGGTGCCGTGCCCGAACGCACGGTTGATGCGGTAGTACGACATGACGAGGACGACCAGCAGAGCGATCGCGCCCAGGACCGGCACGAACGAGATGAACACCAACCACGGCGAGAACCCGCCGAGGCGGAGCAGCACGGCGGTGTTGAGGAGGGGCACCCAACCCTGCCACCCGTCTTCGCCGGCCTTTCGGAACACGGCGGCGAGCGAGAGGGACGCCCAGAGGTAGATCAGGACGATCAGGACGAAGCTGACCAGTCCGGCGACGAGGCCGATGGAATCGTTCATGACGTGGTGCGCCTGCCACCGGCTGGCCGACGCATCCCCCTCTCCCCGGTTCGCGGTGAGCGCGGCCGCGACGGGCGCGGGGCGATCAGCCGGACGAATGACCTCAACGATACGGCCGCGGCGATGCGGCGCCAGAAACCACGCTCACGCACCAGGCGTTTGCGCTCCGCGTCGACGATGCGCCAGAACTCGGCGGCATCGTCGGGCGACGTGTCCTCGCGCGCGAAGACCGCGCGGTCGGCGGTCTCCGCCAACTGCCCGCCCGACGGTGTTCCGTACGCGGCCGCGAGTTCGCTGCGGGTGAGAACGCGCGGCGCTGAGAGACCCGCGTCGACTCCCGCGTCGACGTACTCCTCCCAACCGCCCGCGATCCGCTCCACCGGGTCTTCGACGGTTCGTCGGCCGCGGCGACGCGAGGCCTTCGCGGCGATGACCGCGAGGAAGGGGCCCAGCACGACGGCGAGAACGAGGAGCACGATGCCGACCACGCGGAGGGTGGCCCACAACCAGGCCAGGTCGATCGCGGCCGCGTCGTCGTCATCGTCATCGCGGGCCGAGTCCTCTTGCACGGGCTCGGGCGGCACGACCTCTTCGACGCTGTCCGGTCGCACCTCGGTGACGTTCTCGGGATCGCGCTGCTCGGTGACGTCGAGACTCGGCGATTGCGCCCATTGCGGCGTCGCGTCGACCGGCACCCAGAGCCCGTCTTCGCCGCGCACCTCGGCCCACGCGGCGAGGTCTTGCGCGCGGCAGACGCCTGCGTCGCAGGCGCTGAGACCGGGGTCGGCCGTGGTGAGGCGTGCGCCGACGACGACGCGCGAAGCCAAGCCGAGCTCGCGGGCGACGAGGGCGACGGCGACGGAGAACTGCTCGTCGTCGCCGACGGCAGCGACGAAGTTGCCGGATGCTTGGGCCCGCGGGTCGCCCTCGCGCTCGAGCAGACGCGAGAACAGCGTGTCGATGCGCGCGAGGGAATGGCCGGAGGCACTGGGCTGGAACGTGTAATCGGGAAGCGACGCCATCCAGACCGGCGTCGTCTCACCCGCGTCGAGCGCGTGGCTGAGATAGCCGCGCTCCCGGAGCAGCCGCACCAGGCCCTCCAAAGCGACGCCGTCCGAGCCCGTGGCGTGCTCCTCGACCCAGGTTGCCAGCGAGTCGGGGGCCTCGACCCCCGCGAGGTCCGCTCCGCCGGGTGCTGCCGCGGAGGGCGTGATCGCGGCCAGGTCGGCCACAGCGGGCTCGACACCCTCGATGCGGTAGCGGTCGCCTGCCGCGAGGCCTCCCCCGGCGGTCTGCACACCGGCCGACGCCTCGACGCTGTAGTAGAAGCTGTCGGCCAGCGCTGCTGCGCGCTCTCCCTCGAACGCGGCACCGGCCAGGCGGCCCGCGGTCGGCATCCAGATCCCCCCGAGGTCACCGACCTCGATCTCGGCGTCGATGGCGACGCCCTCCCCCGCTTCCAGGGTCGACGGAACGCGCACGAACCGACCGTCGCCGCCACCGGGGCGGAAGATCTCGCCGTCGTACGTGTCGAGGGTGGCGAGTCTCACGCGCGCCGGGAGAGCCTCGCCGGTCACCGTGAACAGCACGTCGTCGGCGCGATCGTCGGTGAACAGCATCCGGTAATCCGACAGGGGGCTGACCGCCGCCGCGATGTCGGGCTCCGGGCCCGCGGCCGAACGCAAGACCTGCCGGTCGGCACCCCGGGCGGCCCACGGGACGACGGCGACGGCGACGACGAGCGCGACGGCGACCATGCCCGCGCCGAGCGCCACGCGCCGGCGGTCGGCGCGGGAAGGACGCCGCGACATGCGCACCCCGCTCGCCGAGGTGGCTCGGTGCAGCGCCGCGACGCGCTCGTCGCGCGCACGCCACGCGAGCCAGAGGAGGGCGGCCCCGAGCGCGCTCACCCCCACGATCGTCTCGAGGGGGGCGTGGAGGGAGAACGGGCCGAGCGACACCGGGGCACTCACGGCCGTGCGTCCGAAGAAGAGACCGAACGAGACCATGCCGAGGCCGACGACGACCGCCCCGTGAGCCCACCGGTCTTCCCGCCACGCGAGCAGGAGGCAGACGGTGGTTCCCACGAGGAAGACCACGAACGCGGGGATCAGCAGGTTGCGGTAGGCACCGACCGGGAGGTCGACGGTGAGCAGATCTTTCCACCCGACGACGACGCCGCCGAAGGCCTCCCCCAGCCCGCGGAGGATCTCGACGGGGCCGCCCAGGCGTGTCGGAACCGCCACGGGCACGGCGAGAAGGGTGAAGACCCCCGCCACGAGCGCGGCGACAACCCACCCGCCCCACCGCCGCAGAAGCGCAAGAGCCGCGATGCCGGCTCCGGCGACCGTCGCAACGCCCACGGTGAGGAGGTAGGCCGGCGACGAATAGATCGGCCACGCCGCGAGGGCGGCGACGATCACGGTCACCGCGACGTAGACCGCGCCCGCGACGATGCGGGGACGCTTCATGACCCGGCTCCGCGGACGAGGAGGCCCGACAGGTCGTCGAGCGTGCCGATCGTCAGTACCGACAACCCCGACAGCACCCGCATGCGGGGGTGCGCGCTCTCATCGCAGACCACGGCTACGAGAGCGGTGTCGGCCGGAAAAGCCAGGGCCGCCTGCCGCAGACGCTGGAGGGGCACCGTCGATCCGACGACGACGAACGCGATGGAGAGACGCTCGTTCGCCTCGGCGGCCAGGCGGCACACCTCGTCGACGGGCATGGTGTTCTCGATGCGCTCGATGCCGCTGAAGCCGTCGAGCATCGCCCGAGGGGTGACCGTCGCGATGTGCTGGATCGCCCGCAGGCGCCCGCGCACGACACGAGGAATCTCCGACCCCGACACGATGTCGAGATCACGCGCATCGCGTACGGCGCGAAGACCGAGTGAGGCTGCCGCGCTCACCGCGAGCTCGAATTCGTCGGCGTCGGCGAATTCGGGTTCGGCGACGCCCAGGATCACCGCCATGCGCGAGCGCCGCGACTCCTCGAACTGGCGCACCATGAGCCGCCCGGTCTTGGCCGTCGACTTCCAGTGGATCTGTCGCTGCGAGTCGCCGGGGGCGTACTCGCGGATCGCGTGGAACGACATGTCGGAGTCGACCAGGCGGCGGGTCGGGTTTCCTTCGAGGTCGCGGATGAGACCGGCACTGGTGGAGGGCAGACCCGTGGTCCGCGGGTGCACGAAGAGGTCGTGCACATCGTCGAACGCGTGCTCGCGGCGCAGCAGCCCCACGGGGTCGCTGCGAACGGTGGTGACGGGCCCCACGCGGACGACCCCGCGCGGGAGTGCGGGGATCTCGAGCGGTTGGGCGACGGTGTGGCCGGGGCGGAGCAACGGAACCCCGAACTCGACGAGCCCCTTTCCGACGGGGATGTCGAGGCGACCCGGCAGAGCGAGCCGCCGGCCGTCGTTGCGCACGACGATCTCGCCCGTCACGCCGTGGCCGGCCACGATCCGCTCGTGGGTCAGGGTGAGGTCGACCTCGTACGCGCGGGCGCCGAAGAGGAAGGGGACGCTCATCACGATCAGGAGCAGCGACACCGCGCCCGCGACCATCCACTCCACCCATCCGAACGCGAATCCGATGAGCAACCCCGCGGTCGCCGCCAGCACAACGAGGGCGCCGGCGGGCCGCACCGTGCGCCCGGACCACCGCGCGGCCGCGACCGCGGCATCGCGCGTGGCCCGGAGCGCGACCGTCGTGCGCACCGCCGCACGCACGATCGTGCGCTCGCGTCGCCGCGAGGTGGTGGAGGTGATCGACGACCGCGATGACGTGGTCGTCGAGGTTGCGGCCGAGGTGCGAGTGAGGCGGGAGTCGCTGAGGCTCATACGGACTCGCGCTGGGTGGGCGGCGGCACGTCGAGAAGCACCTGACCGACGACCGCCTCTTGCGTCACGCCGTCGAACTCGGCCTCGGGGTGCAGGATCAGGCGGTGCGAGAGCACGGGCACCGTGAGCGCCTTCACGTCGTCGGGGGTGACGTAGGTGCGTCCCTGCGAGGCGGCACGCGCGCGCGAGGCCCGCGTGAGAGCGAGGGCACCGCGGATGCTGACGCCCAGGCGCACTTCGTCGGCCGAGCGGGTCGCGTCGACGAGGCGCGCGATGTAGTCCAGGACGAGGGCGTCGACGTAGGTCTCCGCCGCGAGGTCGGCCATGCCGGCGAGCGCCTGGGGCGTGATGATCGGCGAAAGGTCTTCGGTGGCGGTCGCGCCACCGCCGAGGATCCGCACGGTCGCCGCGTGGTCGGGGTACCCGAGCGAGGTGCGCATCATGAAGCGGTCGAGCTGCGCCTCGGGGAGGCGGTAGGTGCCGGCCTGCTCGACGGGGTTCTGCGTCGCGAGGACGAGGAAGGGGTCGCCGACCGGGCGGGTGACGCCGTCGATCGTGACGCGCTTCTCTTCCATGACCTCGAGCAGGGCCGATTGGGTCTTGGGGCTCGCGCGGTTGATCTCGTCGGCCAGGACGATGTTGGCGAAGACCGGGCCGGAGTGGAACTCGAAGACGCCGGTCTTCTGGTCGTAGACCGTGATGCCCGTGATGTCGCCGGGGAGGAGGTCGGGGGTGAACTGGATGCGGGTGTTCGTGCCCTGCACCGACTGCGCGACCGCGCGCGCGAGCGACGTCTTGCCGGTACCCGGAACGTCTTCGAGCAGCACATGCCCGTCGCTGAGCATGGCGGTCAGCACGAGGTCGACGACCCGGCGCTTTCCGAGCACCGCGCGCTCGACGTTGTCGGCGATCTGCGCGAAGGTGTCGGCGAACCAGGTCGCCTGCTCCTGGGTGATCGTCATCGGTGCGCTCCTGGGGGTCTGGGTGGAAAGAGAAAAGTCAGGGGTTCGGCGGCGTGTCGTCCTCGGGCGGCTCGACGGCCTTCGGGGTGCATTTCCCCGACGCGACGCCCGCGGCGTCTTGGAGGTTCCACTGCCCCACCGAAGCGGTGACCGGAATGCCCCGAACGGATGCCGCGGCGTCGGGCACCGTGCCGGGCGTCGTCGTGATCAGGAGCCGATCCTGCGAGTCGTAGTAGACGATCCGCAACGAATCGGTCTGAGCGGTCACGCTGCCGCCGCCGCGGGAGATGCTGCCGGTCACCTTCAGGCTTTCGCCACCGATGCACGACGACACCCGCCACTCGGCCGACACCTGGTACGGCGCGCTTCCCTCGCGGGCGGTGACCGGTGCGGACGGCGACGGCGCCCACCCGTCGCGGACGTACTGGACGGTGATCCCCGGATCTTGATCGAAGACGGTGGTAGAGCCGTTCCACCTGCTGAACTGGGCGCGGTAGTTGCGCGGGATGCTGTCGCGCGACTGGGGGTCAGAGGTGATGCGCCATGCGGCTCGGTTGTCGTCGACCGTCGGTGTGCGGTCGACCTCGAACGTCCAGCCGGTCGGCGTCTTGGTCGATTCGACCCGGATGCGATTGCCCGACACCTCGGTGGTGCCGAAGCTGCGGCCGCCGGACGTCGACTCGACGCACACGGTGAACGAGTACTCGTCACCCTCGTCGAGACCGGTGAATGTTCGACTCTGGCCGTCGTCGGTGGGCCGACAGCGATCGCCGGCCCGCACGATGCCGTACAGAAGCTTCGAGCCGACGCCGTTGGCCTGAGCACTCGCGGTCGCCACAACGGTCGCCTCGCCATTGCCATCGGCCTTCGCGACGAGGTTCAGCGAGACACCCGTCGGCGCACCGATGCCGTTGGCCTGAACGGTCTTGGACTGCCCCGACGGCTGCCCGCCGAGGCCCGGCGGCAGTTCGAAGCGCGAGAAGGGCGTCACCGTGACGGTGGTGGAGCTGTTCGATCCCACGCGAAACGAGGGCACCTCGACAGCATCCTGGTTCAGACTGATCCTCACTTCGCGGGTCTCGCCCGAGGGGCTGACGATCACCAGCCGACCGGTTTCGGCCGCGTCGATCCCCGAGATCGAGAGCGTCGCCAGGTTGCCCTCCGAGCCGTTCGGTTGGGGCGCCGACCTCACGTCGCGCGGGGCAGCGGGGGTGTCGTAGGCCCATGCCGTGGTGCGGACGCTCACTCGCGACTCACCGGTGGCGTTCACGGCCCACGCCTCGTAGACGCGTTGCTCGCCGTTCGGGGCGGCGATGGTCGGACAGGCGCCGTCGACCGTGCACCGGGCGACTTCCTGACCCGCGTACCGCACGACGAAACCGGTCAGTGCGGGGTAGGCCAGACGGGATTCGCCGGCGTCGACTCGGAGGCTGACCGTCCCATCACCGTACGCCGTCTGACGGAGGCTGCCGGGGCCCTTCGGGAATCCCTGCAGGTCGAGGAGCAGGCGGCCGTCCCGGGGCCCGGCGGTCGCGCGCCCCTGCGCATCGCGCACCGTGAAAGAGGCACTGCAGGTGGCACCGGGAGCATCGCCCGTCCACGAGGCGATCACCGCATTCGCCGACGCCACACGGAAGCTGACGCCGACGCACGCACCGGTGGGGCGAACATCGACGACCTCGAGCGGCGTGCGCGGCAGCGGGTTCACCTCGCCCGAGGTACCCACCACCGGCACGGTGCACGACGAACCTGCCGCCTGTGAGCACTGCTGCGAGGTCGAACCGCCCTGCGGGAGGGTCGACGGAGCCGCGCCCACCCGGAGGATGAGACGGGCGGGTGCGACCGCGGTGTGGCTGGTGACCCCGATCAGGGCCGCGTTCTCACTCCCCGGCACGGCGCGGTCGGTACCGGTCACGGTCACGACCGATCCGGCGAGCGTGACGTCGAAGGCCCCGCCGGAGTAGTCGACCGAGTACTGGATCGAGTCCCAGTCGTCGCGGAGCTGCCACGTCGTCATCGTGCGCAGATCGAACGTGGCCGTCTCGCCGGGCCCGACGGTGAGCGAGGCCGCACGGAGCTCCGGCTGCGGGTCGAGGGCGTTCACGAGGAGGGGGACCGACAGGTACGTCCAGTCCTCGGTGCCCGCGATGCGCACCGGCACCTGGCAGGCGTCCGTCCACGGCGCCCCTTCGCCGGAGTCGTACCGCACCGACGTGCCGCCCTCGGAGGTGCACGCCGCGGCCGCGCGCGACCCCGAAGCGCGGAGATCGTCGCCCACCTCGAGCGTCGTGCCGCGGGGCAGAGCGACCAGCTGGTTCATGTCGAAGGTCACGGACTCGAGTTCGTTCACCTGCTGCGCGGGGGTGCCCGCGCGCAGAGACAGGGCGAGATCGTCGTCGCCCGGCACCCGCAGGAACGCGTAGGTCTGCACCTCGGCGCCCGCGACCTCGCCGGTGACGGCGAACGGGATGACCCGCGTCGTCGACGGCAGATCGCCCCGAAGACTCCGACCGTCGACCGCGACGTCGCCGGGTTCGCCCCAGAGGCCCACCGTCAGATCGCCGACGTCACCGCCGGACCACGCCGCTTTCGCCGTCAGTACGTCGACACCGCTGAGGAACTCCTCGCGGTTCTCAGTGGTGAGAACGGTGTCGGTGACGACGGGGAAGTCGGGGACGCTTTCGCGGACGACCTTGACGACGATGAGGCCGCGTCCGGTGTTGCCCGAATCGGACTCGACGTCGTACAGGAAAGACATCGTGCCGGGGTTCTCACCCGCGGCGAGCAAGACGTCGGTGTCGGTGACATCGGCCACCTGCCCGGCGAGGCGGGTGTATTCCGCGTTGTCGGTCCCGTCGCCGAGCTGCTCGGGAAGGTCGGGGCGAACGCCGGTGATCTTCAGCGAGCCCTGCGTCGGGTCGATGTCGTTCGCGAGCGCGCTGACCCGGATGGTGTTCTCGGGGCCGGCCTGCACCTGCACGTAGTCGGTGAAGGTGACCGGGCTGGGATTCGAATCGGCGTCGAGCACACCCACCCGCACGGTGCCGTCCCCGCCCTCGCCCGCAGCATCCACAGCCCGATAGCGGAATTCGACCTGCCCCCGGTAGCCCGGGACGCTGGTGTAGACCATCGATTCGCCGTCGGCCGAGATCGTGGCCGAACCGCTCTCGGGCTGGGTGACGATGCGTTCGAGCGTGACGACGTCTCCGTCTGGGTCCATCCCGAAGCCGTCGAAGTCGATGGCGGTGGCCTGACCGCTCAGCACCCGCCCCTCGACGGTGTCGGGGAGGGGGGCACGGTTGACGTCGCCGGGGAGCACACGCACGCGAACGGTCGCGGTGTCGGAGAGCGAGGGCAACCCGGTCGTATAGACCGAGTAGTCGATGCCGTACTCGCCGGGCTCGGTGGGCGCGAGGTAGCGCAGCACACCGCCCGAGGCGAAGGCGAGCGCGTCGGGGGTGCTCGAGACCACCGACGCCGGGTTCAGGGTCGGGCGCCCGCCGGCGGGTGAGATGTCGTTGTCGAGCACGGGGATGTCGATCTGCGAGCCCGCGCGGACCACGATGCTGTCGTCCACGGCGATCGGGGCGATCTCGGGCGCCGGCGGCAGGAGGTACACCGTCGCCTCACCGCTGACCCGCGCACCCTCGTCTTCGGTGCCGTCGCTCACGGTGTAGGCCACGGTGCCGAGCCGCCCGGGTTCACCGCCGGCCGTCGTCCCCGACACGCGGAGGTTGTTCTGGCCGACGGCGTCGACCGAGAGGGTCGCCCCCTCGTCGGCGCTCGCGACGACGTCGCTGAGCAGCAGCACCCGCCGGGTCGGGTTCGACACGGCGGCGAACACATCGAGGGTGGCGTCTTCTTGCGGGTGGACGAACGCCACGACCGGCGAGGTCGCCAACTGGGCGGGGGCATCGGCGGGCAGCAGCGTCACACGCGCCGTGCCGGTAGCCTCGGTGGCGCCGTCGGTCACGGTGAAACCGACGCGGAACGTGCCGGGGTCGCGGGCCGAGAAGTCGAAGGTCGTGGTGCCGCCCACGACGGTCGCCGACGCCGCTGCGTCATCGAGGACGCGCACCGACGACACCGACAGCGCACCGGAGGTACCGGTCACGTGCGGGGCCACATCGACGGTGACGCCCGAACCGATCGAATCGACGACCGCGAACGACTGCACCGCGAGCGCGGGAGTCGGCGAGACCCGCACGAGAAGTGAGCGCTGCGACGACTGGCCCGTCGTGTCGGCCACCGTCACGGGCAGCTCGATGAGCTGTTCGCCCCCCGACCCGTCGTCGCTGTGCTGGTAGACCACCTCGCCCGCGGGGGTCGCGGCGACCGTTCCGACACCCGAGGGGTTGGTCACCGACAGCAGCAGCAACGGGTCTCCGTCGGGGTCGACCCAGCCGGGAAGCACCGGCACGGTCACCGTGCCGCCGCGAGCGACCTCGGGCTCGGGCCACGGCAGCAGACAGCGTTCGACGCCGCACCACTCGGGCGCAGCATCGGTCGTCGACACCGTGAGCGTCACCGTCGTCGCCGCCGACGACAGTCCGTCTTGCGCCGTGCCGTCGGTCACGCCGTACGAGAAGGCGGCCGAACCCGTTGCCCCCGGCTCGACGCGCACGGCGAGCCGCTGGCCGTCGTCGGTGATCGAGACGCTGCCGAAGCCGGGGTCGAGCCCGGTGACCGACGCCGGATCGATGCTGAGGACGTCTTCGTTCGGATCGTGGTCGTTCATCAGCACCGGCAGCGTCACGAGGCTCCCCCCGCGGACCCCGAACGCATCGGGTTCGGCGATGGGCGGCTTCGGATCGATGACGACGCTGAGCTGCTCCTCGCTCGGCACGGCGTCGGGATCGGTGCGGTCGTCGAGCGACCAGTCCTGGCTCGACGGCACCAGCGAGCCGTCGGGCACCGTCCACACCCATCCGGTGCGGGTCTCGTTCAGGATCACGGCTTCGTCGGTCGCGACGAAGACGGGTCGGCGCTGGTCGGGCACGCTCTCGCCGCCGTAGTCGAGCGCACGCTCACCGCCGCCAGCGCTCCACAGCAGCCCGCCGCCGTCGCTCGGTCCGAGCCAGGCGGCGTAGACCTCACCGTCGTGCACGATGGGCGGCGCGGGAGTGCCGATGACCGACGCGCCCCGGTCGACCTCCGTGACGGGGGCCGACCCGTCGGCGGGAACCCGAACGAGGCTCGACTCGTCGGCGAGGTACACCGACGAACCAGCCGGGTCGGGCTCGCCGACGACGATGGTGCCCGTGAGATCGACCGAGATCGCGGCTTCGGCGTCGCGGACGCGCACCTCGCCCGACTCTCCGTCGACGAGCACCCAGGTGTCGCCCGCGGCCGTGAGCGCGGGAGCGGCGAGGTCGGCATCGAGAGGGTCGCGCCCGCGCACCTCGGCGGTCGGGATGTCGTAACGGACGACGGATGCGTCGGCCGACGAATACGCGAAGAGCTGCCCTCGCCGGTCGACCGCGATGGCGTCAGCCGCGTATTGCGGGGCGTCGGCGTCATCCGACTCCGAGGGGTCGACCTGCGCGGGGTCACCCGCCGACAGGCTGCCAGCGAACACGGCCCCGGTGTCGGTGAGGTAGGCCGCGAAGTCTCCCGAGGTGACCACCTGGGTCGTCCCCGCGGGGGTCGACGGCGACGTGCGGAGGGCCTCCTCGTCGAGGTCGACCGGCAGGGACTCGTCGATGCGGGTCAGTTTGCTGTAGCTGTCGGAGAAGAGGTAGGCGCCATCGCCACCCTGCACTACGTGACTGGGGTTGCTGACGCTGCGAACGGTGTCGAGCTCGCCGATCGTCGTGTTGACCCGGGCGTAGCGACGGTTCTCACCCGTCTGCAACGCCCAGACCGACGTGTCGACCTCTGGCGTCTCTTGCGCGTCGAGGCCCGGCCAGACGACGCTGACCCCGACCACCAGAGCGACGGCGACACCCGCGGCAGCGATGCCCGCGGCGACCCGGCGGCGCACCTACCGCACCCCCGTGACCAGGAGGGTCACGACGACAGCGATGCCCGCCGCGACGGCACCGCCGCCGACGACGAGCCATGGCATCATCGAACGACCGCGGCGGCTCTGGCTCGAGATATCGGTGTCTTCATCACGGGCGAGGCCCGCCATCCCCGACCCCGTGCGCAGCTTTCGCCCGCTGGTGTGCTCGACCCGCGAGCGCACCGGACCGCGGAGCGCCCCGTCGGAGAAGTCGACCGATCGCGAACTCGGCGCCCACTCGTCCGCGGCTACCTCCAGCGGTGTGGCGGGCAGCCCCAGTTCGTTCTGCACCTCGCGAAGAGCGTCGCCGATCGCCCGCGCCCCCGCGAAGCGCCGCTGGGGGTCACGGTCCATCGCCCGGGCGAGCACGCCCTGCAACGACGCGGGCACATCGGCCCGCGGAATCTCGGTGTACGACGCTCGGGCGATGCGTCGCCGCAACTGTTCGCGGCTGTTCTGCCCGCGCTCGCGCCGTTCGAAGGGGCTCTGTCCGGCGAGAAGCGAATAGATCGTCGCCCCGAGGCTCCATACCTCGCTCGATATCGATCCCGCCGTCTGCTCGGCGACGACCTCCGGGGCGCTCCACGGGATCGACATCGCGAGCATTTCGTCGGCGGTGTCGCGGGCGAGCGACGACGAGATGCCGAAATCGGCGAGCACCGGGGTGCCGAACGTCGTGATGAGGATGTTGCTGGGTTTCACATCGCGGTGCACGAGGCCCGCGCGATGCGCGGATTCGAGGGCACTGGCCATCTTGACGCCGATCGTGAGCACCTCGGGCACAGGCATCCGCTCCACCCGGTACCGCTGCGAGAGCGAGCCGGGGCAGAACTCCATGACGATGTACGGGCGACCGTCGGCCGAGACGCCGGCCTGGTACACGGTGACGATCGAGGGGTGGGCCGACAGATGCGCGAGCACGTCGGCTTCGGCGTTGAACATGCGCAGCAGATCGGGGTCGCGCACATCGCTCGGGAGCACCTTCACCGCGACGTTCCGGCGAGGCATGTCTTGCTCGTAGAGGAAGACATCGGCGAAACCGCCCGAGCCGAGCGGACGGATGTAGGCGAACCCGGGGAGGATCGGGGGCGCGGCGGGCAGGCGTGTCGGCACCTGGCCTCCCCCGGTCGAAGTTCCCCAGCGCACCGGCAGCGGCGCGCAGCTCCTGGTACGAGCCCGGCAATGCTAACAAAGCCCCCGGCTCGATCCGATGCGGCCGGAACGCACCACAACACGTTATGACAACGAAACGTCGGTCTCAGAGGCTCGGCAGACCCGGTTCTTGGGGGTCGGCGGGTGCCTCGAAAGGGGCGTCGAGCGAACGGGTGAGCTCTTCGAGCATCGCCGTGATCTGCGGTTCGACGTACTGGGTGACCGCCGCCTGGATGCGCAGCCGATGGTGCAGCAGGATCGCGCACACCTCGCGGCCGATCATGTTGGCGTAGTCGTCGGCCAGGCCGACCTCCTGCCGCAGCGCCGCCTTCGCGGCGTCGGTGAGTGGCGGAAGAGCCGGAATCGCGGCCTCCTCCTCGGCGGCGAGGCCCGAGATCGTGAACAGGAACGGCGACCCCGGGTCGGGGTCGGGGTCGAGCGGCAGACCCTCGAACTCGGGCTCGAGCCCCTCGGCCGGGCGGTAGCTGCGGGTGCGATTTCGCGCGGCCTGCTGGTCGAGTTCGCCCTGGAGAATCGGCAGATTGCGGGCGGTGTACTCGGCGACGGCATGGTCGACGATCGTCTTCACCCGGGTGGACAGTCCGTGCTGCACCCCGTGGGGCACATCGGAGCCGAGACCGGCGGCCGACAGCACCGGCGAGCCGAAACAACGGCGGCAGGGGGCGACCCGACCGCGGTGCGTCGCCGGTTCCCAGCGCGGCAACCACCGCAGCCAGGTATCGACGGCCTGGCTGACCTGGGTTTCGAGCGACCGCTCCACGATCCCACGGTAGTCCGACACGCCGCGCGTTCCCAGGCACCTGCCCTCCGTCGGCGCGGCGAGTCACTCGTCTCGGTCGCCCTCCCAGCCCCATCGAGGGGGTCTCGCCCGCGTCCGCACGAGTGCGATGCCGCCCCACGCGCAGACCAGTGCGGCGACCGCGACGACGACGCCGAACCAACTCAGCAGCCAGCGCCCGGCGGCAGCCACCGCGGCGGCCGGGTCGATTCCGGTCATCATCGCGCCGGTCGCGATTCCGGCGCTGTAGAGCAGGTACACGGCGATCGCGACGATCGGTGCCGTCCAGAACGACGGATGCTGCGTCCGCAGCCCGAGCGCGAGAGATCCCGCGAAGACGGCAACAGCGACCAGCATCCCCACGATTCCGGGGACCTGACCGCCCTCGGGCAACGAGATGATGTCGGCGTCCAGCACCAGTGTCGTCACACCGAGCCCGCAGATGGCGAGGGCGAAGAACAGCACGGCGGCGAAGGCGACCGCGATCAACGGGGGAAGCGAACCGCCCTCGCCCGCCGATGCGCTCGTCATCGCCGCATCCGCTCAGGCCTGGCGGAGCTGCGGACCCGCTTCGAGCGTGCGCTCGTATTCGCGCTGCGCTTCGTTGTTGAGCTCCGTCGCCCGCCGACCGCGGGCGGCGACCCAGGCGCCGAACCAGATGGTGAGCTCGCGCCCGAGCACGAACGCCACGATCGCGAGCGGCGCAAGCACCTGCTCCTCGACGAGCGTCGCACCCTCGCGAGCGGTGAGCATCCAGAACGGAGCCTGGAACAGCTGACCCAGCAGATGACCGCCGTAAGCGGCGACGCCGACCAGGATGCCCCAGACGACCCAGTGGCCCCAGCGGCCACGGTTGATGAACGCACCGAGCAGCCAGAAACCGAGGTAGAAGGCGACGACCGGCACCCACAGCGACCAGGTCGTGAGGGCGGCGAGAGCCGTTTCGGGCACCTCGGCGAAGGTGATGCCCCCGTCGTAGAGCAGCTCGAGTCCGAGCCACGCAGCGAGGTAGAGCACGGCGAAGACGACGGCGGCCAGCAAGCCGATCGCGCCGGCGGCTCCGCGGTTTCCGCGCGCACGGGGCGCCTCGGGCGCCTGGACGAAGATGGGCTGAGCGGCGGGGGCGGCTGCTCCGGCGGCTGCCGCGCCGTACGCGGGCTCGGCAGCGTAGGCGGGTTCCGGAGCATAAGCAGGCTCGGGCGAGTACGCCAGCTCGGATGTGTACGCCGGCTCGGGCGAGTAAGTGGGCTCGCGGGGCGCGGCCGGCTCACTGGAGGTGACGACCGGCTCGTCATCGAGCGGCACGTCATCGCGCTCGTACCACGGCACGCCATCCGGCTCGACGCGCTCTTCGACCGTGGTCTTCTCGACGACCACGGTCTCGGGCTCGGCCGAACGGGACGCAGCCGCGTCGGCCGCCTCTGCCTCGCGGCGGGCAGCTTCGGCCTCCGCGAGACCCTCGTGGGCACGGCTGACGACGTCGCGGTCGACGTCGGTGGACTCGACATCGCGGGGCTCATCTACCGGCTCGCCGTATGACGACTTGGGATCACTCATGGCCGCACTCCTCTCGCGGGGGCGCAATCCCGCCTGGCGAGGGTAACCCGGCGGCGCCCCGCAGGCCCGGAGGCGTGCCGTCGTGTGTCGAGGTCGGAGTCGGGAGGTGCCCGGGTACAGTGTGCCCATGAGTCACCCTCCGGTCCGTCTTCTGGCCGTCGCCGCAGCCGTGGCGGGCCTGGTTCTGCTCGCCGGCTGCGCGCCCGACTCCGAACCCTCCACCACCGCCGCACCGTCGGCGAGTGGTACGGCGGACGCCTCGGCGACACCGACGGCATCGCCCTCGCCGACGGTCACGGCCGCGGCGACACCGGCCATGCCGACGGATTGCCTCAGCATCCTGTCGGAACCGGTACTCGCAGAACTCGCCGGCGTCCCGCTCAACGATCCCGCCACCGGCGAGACCACGGGGGTACAGGCCGACGGTTCGCTGGTCTGCCTGTGGAAAGACCCCGCTGCCGACACGTCGCACCTGCTGACCACCATCTCGAAGATGGCGTCAGGACCCGCCCTCGACATGCTGAACTCTCTCGTCGCAGACAACGGCTTCTCGTGCTTCACACCCGACAAGGGCACCCGCTGCGAGAAGACGTGGCAGAACACGACGTACCCCGTGACCGACGGGCGCACGCTGTTCTACAGGGACGGCTTGCTCGTCGACACGAAGTACTCGAACCTGGCCCCCAGCGGCTACACCTCGAGCATCATCGAGCGCGTCTTCGGTTGAGCGCTCAGTCCGCGAAAGCGCGCTCGGCGGTCTGCGAGCCGTAGTCCTCGGGCATCCAGCGGGTGAGCACCGTCGAGAGCCACGCCGTGCCCCGCAGATCGTGGAGTTCGGTGACGTCGCCTGCTGACCGCTCGCAGTGCACCCGTTCGTCGCGGGTGTCGCACGAGAATCCCTCGGCGACGAGGGCCGCCTGCGCGACAGCCTCCGACCCGCCGCGCACGTCGGCGAGCGTCGTCGATGCGATGCGGCCGTCTTCGGTGGTCCAGGTGCAGGTGAAGCGCACGGTCGGTGCCAGCGCCTGCGCCAGAGTCGTGGTGCTCGCCGGGGGCGCGGCGTTCTGCGAGAGAAGAACCTCGGGCGTCCAGGTCATCTCGGCCCAGAGCCGGTCAGGGTAGAGGCTACGGCAGTCGGTCGCGGGATCTGCGGGCTCGTCCGGTGCCGACGCCGACGCGTCGGTGGTCGCGCTGCGCAGCGTTTCACCGACGAAGGTGATCGCGCCGGGCACGCCAGGAAGGGCGAGCCACACCAGCACCCCGACGACAGCCGCACAGAACAGCATCGCCGGCCACGCGATCCACGCGCTCCGCCCGCCTACTTTCGCCACCTCGGCCTCCCCTCGTCCAAGGTACGCACCGCGGCAGCCATCGCCGCGTTGCGGCACGCCCCATACGAGTGAAAGCGAGACGGACGGCCGGGGAACGAGAGAAGGCCCCCGGCCCCCTCGACGAGCGCGGGGACCGGAGGCCTTTTCTCAGCGGGATGCTGACAGCATCCCTCTTCACTCAGTTATAGGTACCGGGGGTGAAGTCGTCCGTCGAGAAGCTGTCGAAATCGACGTAGCTCAGGTCGGCATCGCTGTACGCGCCGTCCGAGGCGAAGATGCGGTTGGGGTACCGCTCGCTCTTCGCTTCTTCCGTCGCCTCGACCGCGACGTTGCGATACTTCGCGAGTCCGGTTCCGGCGGGGATGAGCTTTCCGATGATGACGTTCTCCTTGAGGCCGACGAGCGGGTCGCTCTTGCCCTCCATGGCGGCCTGCGTGAGCACGCGGGTCGTCTCCTGGAACGATGCAGCCGACAGCCACGATTCCGTCGCGAGCGACGCCTTCGTGATACCCATCAGCTCCGGTCGACCTGACGCGGGGCGGTTGCCCTCGCTGACGGTTTCGCGGTTGATGTTCTGGTACTTCTTGAAGTCGACCAGCTCACCCGGCAGCAGCTTCGTGTCGCCGTGGTCGACCACGGTGACCTTGCGCAGCATCTGACGGACGATGACCTCGATGTGCTTGTCGTGGATCGGCACACCCTGCGAGCGGTACACGCCCTGGACGCCGTTCACGAGGTAACGCTGCACCTCGCGGGCACCCATGACACGCATGACCTCTTTCGGGTCCAGCGTTCCGACGAGGATCGGCTGACCGACGGTCACGTGCTGGCCGTCCTCGACCAGGAGCGTTGCGCGCTTCAGGACGGGGTAGATCACTGCTTCGTCGCCGTTGTCGGGCGTCAGGATGACCTTCTTGGCCTTGTCGGTCTCGTCGATCGTGATGCGGCCATCGGCCTCGGCGATCGGCGACGCACCCTTGGGGGTACGCGCCTCGAAGAGCTCCTGCACACGGGGAAGACCCTGCGTGATGTCTTCCGCCGACGCGGACCCACCGGTGTGGAAGGTACGCATGGTCAGCTGGGTACCGGGCTCACCGATCGACTGGGCGGCGATGATGCCGACCGCTTCGCCGATGTCGACGATCTTGCCCGTGGCCAGCGAACGGCCGTAGCAGTTCGCGCAGACGCCGACAGCAGACTCGCAGGTCAGGACCGAGCGCACCTTGATGGTCTCGACACCCGCCTCGACGAGCTTGTTGATCAGGACGTCGCCCACGTCGTCACCGGCGTCAGCGAGAACGGTGCCCGCGGCGTCGACGGCTTCGGAGGCGAGGGTACGGGCGAACACCGAGTTCTCGACGTTCGGGTCGCGGGTCAGCGTGCCGTCGGCACCCATGATCGCGATCGGGAGCTCGAGGCCCTTGCCCGTGCCGCAGTCTTCCTCGCGGATGATGACGTCCTGCGAGACGTCGACCAGACGACGCGTCAGGTAGCCGGAGTCGGCCGTACGGAGGGCCGTGTCGGCCAGACCCTTACGGGCACCGTGCGTCGCGATGAAGTACTCCGCCACCGACAGACCCTCGCGGTACGAGGAGATGATCGGACGCGGGATGATCTCACCCTTGGGGTTGTTCACGAGGCCTCGCATACCGGCGATGTTCCGGATCTGCAGCCAGTTACCACGAGCACCCGACGACACCATGCGGTTGATGGTGTTGTCCTCGGGGAAGTTGGCGCGCATCGCCTTCTGAACCTCGTCGGTCGCCTCGGTCCAGATCTTGATGAGCTCCTGGCGACGCTCGGCGTCGGTCGTGAGGCCCTTCTCGTACTGCGACTGGACCTTCGCGGCCTGCTTCTCGTAGCGACCCACGATCTCGGCCTTGTTCGGCGGCGTCAGGATGTCGCTCAGCGCCACCGTGACACCCGAACGGGTGGCCCAGTAGAAGCCGGCGTCCTTGATCCGGTCGAGGGAGGCGGCGACCTCGGTCTTCGGGTACTCCTCGGCCAGCTTGTTGACGATCTGCGACAGCTTGCCCTTGTCGGCCTGCTCGCGAACGAACGGGTAGCCCTTGGGGAGCGTGTCGTTGAAGATCGCCTGGCCGAGCGAGGACTCGACGAGACCGTTGCGCTCGTACATCGCGATGGCCTCGGGGGTTTCACCCTCGGACTCGAGGAGCGACAGACCGGGGATGCGGATGCGGGCCTTGGCCTGCAGGTCGAGGGTGCCCTCGTCCTTGGCCAGGATCGCCTCGCCCACCGAACCGAACGTCCGACCCTCACCGGCGGCGCCCACCTTGAGCGTCGTCAGGTGGTGGAGACCGATGATCATGTCCTGTGAGGGCAGGGTCACCGGGCGGCCGTCGGACGGCTTCAGGATGTTGTTCGAAGCGAGCATCAGGATGCGGGCTTCGGCCTGGGCCTCGACCGACAGCGGAAGGTGCACAGCCATCTGGTCACCGTCGAAGTCGGCGTTGAACGCCGCGCAGACGAGGGGGTGCAGCTGGATGGCCTTGCCCTCGACGAGCTGGGGTTCGAACGCCTGGATGCCCAGACGGTGAAGCGTCGGCGCACGGTTGAGCAGCACGGGACGCTCGCGGATGATCTCTTCGAGCACGTCCCAGACCTCGGGACGCGTGCGCTCGACGGCGCGCTTGGCGGCCTTGATGTTCTGCGAGTGACCGAGGTCGATCAGTCGCTTGATCACGAACGGCTTGAAGAGCTCCAGAGCCATCTGCTTCGGCAGACCGCACTGGTGGAGCTTGAGCTGGGGTCCGACGATGATGACCGAACGACCCGAGTAGTCCACGCGCTTGCCGAGCAGGTTCTGGCGGAAACGACCCTGCTTTCCCTTGAGCATGTCGCTCAGGGACTTGAGGGCCCGGTTGCCGGTACCGGTGACGGGACGACCGCGGCGACCGTTGTCGAACAGTGCGTCGACGGCCTCCTGCAGCATCCGCTTCTCGTTGTTCACGATGATCTCGGGAGCACCGAGGTCGAGCAGGCGCCGCAGACGGTTGTTGCGGTTGATCACACGACGGTAGAGGTCGTTGAGGTCGGAGGTCGCGAAGCGGCCACCGTCGAGCTGCACCATGGGGCGAAGCTCCGGCGGGATCACCGGCACGACATCCAGCACCATCGAGGCCGGGCTCATGCCGGTCTGGAGGAACGAGTTGACGACCTTCAGGCGCTTGATCGCGCGGATCTTGCGCTGACCCTTGCCCTCGGAGATCTGCAGGTGGAGGTTCTCGGACTCTTCCGCGAGGTTGAACGCGGCGAGGCGACGCTGGATCGACTCGGCGCCCATGTGGGCCTCGAAGTACTGGCCGAAACGGTCCTGCAGCTCGTGGAAGACGTCATCCTCGGGCTTGAGCGCGCCGACCTCGAGCGTGCGGAAGTCTTCCCACACGCGCTCGAGCTTCGCGATCTGCTCGTCGGCGCCCTTGCGGACAAGGGACATCTCCTTCTCGGCGGCGTCCTTGACCTTCTTCTTGGCGTCGGCCTTGGCACCCTCCGCCTCGAGGGCGGCGAGTTCTTCCTCGAGCTTGGCCAGGCGTGCCGCGATCTTGGAGTCGCGGCGGTCGCCGAGCGTCTTCAGCTCGAGGCGGATGTTGTTCTCCTGCGTCGCCAGGTCGCGGTGACGCGCGTCGGCGTCGACCGAGATGACCATGTAGGCGGCGAAGTAGATGACCTTCTCGAGGTCTTTCGGCGCCATGTCGAGCAGGTAGCCCAAGCGCGAGGGAACGCCCTTGAAGTACCAGATGTGGGTCACGGGAGCGGCGAGCTCGATGTGGCCCATGCGCTCACGACGGACGGAGGACTTGGTGACCTCGACGCCGCAGCGCTCGCAGACGATGCCCTTGAAGCGGACGCGCTTGTACTTTCCGCACGCGCACTCCCAGTCACGCGAAGGACCGAAGATCTGCTCTCCGAAGAGGCCGTCCTTCTCGGGCTTCAGCGTGCGGTAGTTGATGGTCTCGGGCTTCTTGACCTCGCCGAACGACCAACGACGGATGTCGTCGGCGGTCGCGAGACCGATGCGAAGCTGATCGAATGTTGTTGACTCGAGCACGAATTCTCCTGGTAGAAATTCAGTCGCTGAAAATTTGGGTCGACGCCTGAGGGGCGGATGCTGCGACGTCGCCGTTCAGGCGGTGGGCCGCAGCATCCGGACCCGGATCAGATCTCGTCGATGGATGAGGACTCGAAGCGGCTCGAGATGTTGATGCCGAGCTCTTCTGCCGCGCGGAACGCGTCATCATCCGTGTCACGGAGGTTGACGGGGGTGCCGTCGGCCGAGAGGACCTCGACGTTCAGGCAGAGCGACTGCATCTCTTTCATGAGCACCTTGAAGGACTCGGGGATACCCGGCTCCTGGATGTTCTCGCCCTTGACGATCGCCTCGTACACCTTGACGCGGCCGAGGATGTCGTCGGACTTGATCGTGAGCAGCTCCTGCAGGGCGTACGCGGCACCGTAGGCCTCGAGCGCCCAGACTTCCATCTCACCGAAACGCTGTCCGCCGAACTGCGCCTTACCACCCAGCGGCTGCTGCGTGATCATCGAGTACGGACCGGTCGAACGGGCGTGGATCTTGTCGTCGACGAGGTGGTGCAGCTTCAGGATGTACATGTAGCCGACCGAGACGGGCGCCGGGAACGGCTCGCCGGAGCGACCGTCGTACAGCAGCGTCTTACCCGTGGAGTCGATCAGACGGTCACCGTCGCGGGTGAGCGTCGTCGAATCCAGTAGACCCGCGATCTCCTGCTCGAACGCGCCGTCGAACACCGGGGTGGCGACCTTCGTGTTCGGAGCAGCCTCGAAGGCCTCCTTCGGGAGGTTGGCCGCCCACTCGGGGGTGCCTTCGACCTTCCAGCCCTGCTTGGCGATCCAGCCGAGGTGAAGCTCCAGCACCTGGCCGAAGTTCATTCGGCCGGGGATGCCGAGCGGGTTCAGGATGACGTCGACCGGCGTGCCGTCTGCGAGGAACGGCATGTCTTCGACGGGGAGGATCTTCGCGATGACGCCCTTGTTGCCGTGACGACCGGCGAGCTTGTCACCCTCGGTGATCTTGCGCTTCTGGGCGATGTAGACGACGACCCGGCGGTTGACGCCCGAGCCGAGCTCGTCGTCGCCGTCTTCGGCGTTGAACTCCTTGACGGCGATGATCGTGCCCTGCTCACCGTGAGGAACCTTCAGCGAGGTGTCGCGCACCTCGCGGCTCTTCTCGTTGAAGATCGCACGCAGCAGTCGCTCTTCGGCCGACAGCTCGGTCTCGCCCTTGGGCGTGACCTTGCCGACGAGGATGTCGCCGGGGCGGACCTCGGCGCCGATGCGGACGATGCCGCGCTCGTCGAGGTCTTTCAGGAGGTCGGGGCTCACGTTCGGAAGATCACGCGTGATCTCTTCCTTGCCGAGCTTCGTGTCGCGGGCGTCGACCTCGTACTCCTCGATGTGGATCGAGGAGAGAGTGTCGTCCTTCACCAGTTCCTGGCTCAGGATGATCGCGTCTTCGAAGTTGTGGCCTTCCCACGTCATGAACGCCACGAGAAGGTTCTTACCGAGGGCGAGCTCGCCGTCCTGCGTGGCAGGACCGTCGGCGATGACCTCGCCGACCTCGATGCGGTCGCCCGCCGAGACGATGACCCGCTGGTTGTACGACGTGCCCTGGTTGGAGCGGTCGAACTTCCGGAGGAAGTAGTCCTGCGTGCCGCCCTCGTCGAGCTGGATCGTCACGACATCGGCCGAGACCTCCTGCACGACGCCTGCCTTCTGCGCGGTGACGACGTCACCGGCGTCGATCGCGGCGTAACCCTCCATACCGGTTCCGACGAAGGGCGAGTCGCTGCGGACGAGCGGCACGGCCTGACGCTGCATGTTCGCACCCATGAGGGCGCGGTTGGCATCGTCGTGCTCGAGGAACGGGATGAGCGAGGTCGCGACCGAGACCATCTGGCGCGGCGAGACGTCCATGTAACCGATCTCGTCGATCGGGAAGAGGTCGACCTCGCCACCCTGGCCACGACGGGCGAGAACGCGGTTCTCGACGAACGAGCCGTCGGCCTTCAGCTCGGCGCCGGCCTGAGCGACGATGTAGTCGCTCTCTTCGCTCGCCGTGAGGTAGTCGATCTGCTCGGAGACCTTGCCCGCGGTGACCTTGCGGTACGGCGTCTCGATGAACCCGAACGAGTTGATGCGGGCGAACGAGGCGAGCGAACCGATCAGGCCGATGTTCGGGCCTTCCGGGGTCTCGATGGGGCACATGCGGCCGTAGTGCGACGGGTGGACGTCGCGGACCTCGACGCCTGCACGCTCACGCGACAGACCACCGGGGCCGAGCGCCGAGAGGCGACGCTTGTGCGTGAGCCCCGCCAGCGGGTTGTTCTGGTCCATGAACTGCGAGAGCTGCGACGTTCCGAAGAACTCCTTGATCGCGGCGACGACGGGGCGCACGTTGATCAGGGTCTGCGGCGTGATGGCCTCGATGTCCTGCGTGGTCATGCGCTCGCGGACGACACGCTCCATGCGCGACAGACCGGTGCGGACCTGGTTCTGGATCAGCTCGCCGACAGCGCGGATGCGGCGGTTGCCGAAGTTGTCGATGTCGTCGGTGTCGAGACGGATCTCGGCGGGCTTGCCCGCGCGGAGGCCGTCGAACGTGGCATCGCCGCGGTGGAGGCGGACGAGGTACTTGATCGTCGCGACGATGTCGTCGACGGTCAGGACCGAGTCGCTCAGGGGTCCGGCGAGGCCGAGCTTCTGGTTGATCTTGTAGCGACCGACCTTCGCGAGGTCGTACCGCTTCGGGTTGAAGTAGAAGTTGTCGAGGAGCGCGCGGGCGGCCTCGGCGGCGACCTGCTCGCCCGGACGGAGCTTCCGGTAGATGTCGCGGAGCGCGTCTTCCTTCGTGAGGATCGTGTCTTTCGACAGCGTCTCTTCGATGGAGTCGAAGCCGGCGAACTCGGCGAGGATCTCTTCGCTCGTGAGGCCGAGGGCCTTCAGGAAGACCGTGACCGACTGCTTGCGCTTGCGGTCGATGCGGACGCCGACCTGATCGCGCTTGTCGATCTCGAACTCGAGCCATGCACCACGGCTCGGGATGATGCGCGACGAGACGATGTCCTTGTCGGACGTCTTGTCGGGGGTCTTGTCGAAGTAGACGCCCGGCGAGCGGACGAGCTGCGACACGACGACACGCTCGGTGCCGTTGATGATGAACGTGCCCTTGCCGGTCTGGAGCGGGAAGTCGCCCATGAAGACCGTCTGGGTCTTGATCTCGCCGGTCTGGTGGTTCATGAACTCGGCCTCGACGTAGAGCGGGGCAGCGTAGGTCTTGCCGCGCTCCTTGCACTCTTCGATCGAGTACTTCTCGGGCTCGAGGTAGGGGTTCGTGAACGAGAGCTGCATCGTCTCGCTGAGGTCTTCGATCGGCGAGATCTCTTCGAAGATCTCCTCCAGACCGCTGATCTCGGAGACGTCGGTGCGGCCTTCGGCCTGAGCCTGGGTGACCCGGTCTTTCCACTGCTCGTTACCGACGAGCCAATCGAATGACTCTGTCTGCAACGCCAGGAGGTCGGGGACCTGCAGGGTGTCGGAGATCTTGGCGAACGAGAGGCGGGATGTCCCGCGTCCGTTCTTCTGGGTGTTGGTGGTGTTGGATGCGTTGCGCGCAGCAGCCAAAAGATATCCTCCGCAGAGCCCGGGCAGGGGGCTCATGATTCCTCGTCGTCAGGTGGAGTGCTCCCCGACCCCGAAACCCTGAGCGTCGCACACCGCGGAATCGCGGGGACGCGCAGAGACAGCCGACCACCATATGAGGGCAGGAGGAAACGAGGAGCGCAAAGACCAACTATATGTCGGATGCCACGCCGTGTCCAGCGGGAATCTTGACGAGTCTGATCCTCTGCGGTATAACCGCGTGCCGGATCGCTCCATTCCCCGATCCTCGTGTCCCACTTTCCGCAACGATCGGCGGCATTCCTTGCAGAAATCGGGACATGCTCCGTCAGACCGGCGGACGTGCGTGCGAGAAGCGCAGGCGGCCGCCCGGCCGCGCCTGTCCGAGCGCGTCGAGCGAAGCATCCGTCGCCACCGCGATCACGGGGTATCCCCCGGTGACCGGGCCGTCGGCCAAGAGGATCGTCGGCCGCCCGCTCGGGGGCACCTGCAGCGCACCGGGCACCATGCCCTCGCTCGGCAGTTCTCCCCCGCGCGCCCGCAGGAGCTCGGGCCCGTCGAGGCGCAGGCCGACGCGGTCGGCGTCGCTGCCGATCGTCCACACGGTCTCGAAGAGCAGAGGCAGAGCGGATGCGGCGAACCAGTCGGCGCGCGGACCAGGAGCGAGCTGCACCTCGATCGGTCCGTCGGATCGCATCCGCCAGGGAACCCCGCCGATGGCCGGGACCGGATCATGGGGCACCGGTCCGACCGGGAGCACGTCACCCGGTCGCAGAGCGGGTCTCCCCAGCCCCGCCAGGGTGTCGGTCGCGCGGGAGCCCGCCCATAACGGGGTGTCGAGGCCCCCGCGGACGGCGAGGTAGGCGCGCACCCCGGTGCTGAAGACCCCGACCTCGAGCTCTCGACCCGCCGGCCAGAGCATCGGCGTGTGCGAGTCGACGGCGCGACCGCCCACGCTCACGTCTCCGCGCGCGCCGGACAGCGCGACCCAGAGGTCGGTGTCGGCGAGAGCGCGGAAGCCACCCACCGTCAACTCCACCGCCGCGGCGCCCTCCGGGTTGCCCACGAGCCGGTTGGCCAGACGAAGGGCACCCCGGTCGAGCGCGCCCGACCTCGCGATACCGAGAGCCGCACGCCCGTCGCGACCGAGGTCTTGCACGGTCGCCAGCGCGCCGGGCGCGATCACCCGCAGGGTCACGACCGCACCTCGACGAACCGCACGCGGGTGCGCGGCGGAAGCAGTGTCGGGGCGTCTACTCCCGGGTCGAACAGCACCGCATCGGTTGTGCCGATGAGCCGCCACCCGCCAGGGGTCTCTCGCGGATACGCGCCGCAGAAGGCTCCGGCGAGCGCGACCGATCCCCCGGGGACGCGGGTGCGCGGTGCGGGGAGCCTCGGCACGTCGAACGACCACCCGTCTCCCACGAGGTAGGCGAACCCCGGCGCGAATCCGGTGAAGGCGACCGACCATTCGGTGGCGAGGTGGCGCGCGACGAGCTGGGGCGGCGTCAGCCCCATCAGACCCGCGGTCTCGGCGAGGTCGGCGCCGTCGTAGCGCACGGCGATCTCGACGAGCGGGCCGGGCGCGGCAGCATCCGTCCGCACGTCACCGGCCACGCGCGCGATCCACGCACGCGCGGCCGAAAGAGAGAGCGCGGCCGGGTCGACGATCACGAGCACCGTGCGCGCGGCGGGCACCAGGTCGACCACTCCGGCGGGCCGGTGCGCATCGAGGGCGGCGTGCAGCGCGAGCACCTCCTCGAGCGAATCGACCTCCGCCAGGAGCGCCCGCTCCCCCATCGGGCGGACGACGACCGGCACGGCGCTCACCACGGTGCCCTCACCGACACCCCGTCGGCGTCGAGCGCCCGACGCACGGCGCGGGCCATCGCGACCGCTGCGGGAGTGTCTCCGTGCACGCAGAGCGACACCGCGTCGGGACGTACGAGGGTGCCGTCGAGCGCCTCGAGCACGCCTTCTGCCGCGAGGCGGCGGGCACGCGCGGCGACGATCGCGGGCTCGTCGAGCAGGTCGCCCGGTTCGCCGCGCGGTACGAGACGGCCCGTCGACAGGTATCCCCGATCGAGGAAGGCCTCGAAATGCAGCGGCAGGCCCAGCGATTCGGCTGCCCGCCCGAGCTCGCCCCTCACACCGAGGAGGGGGACCGCACGCCCGAGGTCGGCCGACAGGTCGGCGACCGCCGCAGCGACCGCATCGGCCTGCCCGGCGTCGGTCGTGACCGCGTGGTAGAGCGCGCCGTGCGGTTTGACGTAGCGGATGTCGGCGCCCGCGGCGCGGAGCGCTGCCAGCTGAACGGCGATCTGAGCGCGCAGCGCCGCAGCGCCGGGGTCTCGCCGCACGCGTCCGAAGTGTTCCGGGTCTGCGTACGCGGGGTGCGCACCGACGGCAACGCCGAAACGGGCGGCGCGCTCGACCGAGGCCCGCATCGACGCGGAGTCGCCCGCGTGCCCGCCGCAGGCGATGCTCGCGCTCGAGATCACCGCGAACATGGCCTCGTCGTCGGCGGTCGAAACGCCGCGGACCGTCTCGCCGAGGTCGGCGTTGAGGTCGATCGCGGGCATGGCCCCACGGTACCCAGCATCCGCGCGTCGGCGCCCCGCCGCCGCACGGGTTGTTACGGGGCCGTGAAGTTGCGCGGCACAGGGTGCGGCCGGTCGCGGCGGGAGGCAGGATGGGGGGATGCCCTCCGCCGCACCGCCGCTGCTGTCCGTCCGTGATCTCGCTGTCGAGTTCGGCACGGTCGACGGGCCCGTCCGCGCGATCGACGGGGTCGACTTCGAGATCGCCGCGGGCGAGACGGTCGCCATCGTCGGCGAGTCGGGTTCGGGCAAGTCCACCACCGCGATGGCCATCATCGGCCTCCTCGCCTCCGGTGGCACGGTCGCGCGCGGCAGCATCGAACTCGACGGGCACGACCTGACCTCGTACAGCGAGGCGAAGATGCGCCAGGTGCGTGGTCGTCAGATCGGCCTCGTGCCCCAAGACCCGATGTCGAACCTCAACCCCGTCGCGAAGATCGGCACGCAGGTGGCCGAAACGCTCCTCGCGCACGGCCTGGCGACGCGCAAAGACGTCGCCGCGAAGGTCGTCGAGACACTCGAGCGCGCGGGGCTTCCCGACGCGGCCGAGCGCGCCAAGCAGTATCCCCACGAGTTCTCGGGCGGCATGCGCCAGCGGGCACTGATCGCGATCGGTCTGGCGTGCAATCCCCGCCTGCTGATCGCCGACGAACCCACGAGTGCCCTCGACGTCACCGTGCAGCAGACGATCCTCGACCAGATCGACCGCCTCACCACAGAGCTCGGAACCGCCGTGCTCCTCATCACCCACGACCTGGGCCTCGCCGCCGAGCGCGCCTCCCGCGTGATCGTGATGCACCGCGGACGCGTCGTCGAGCAGGGCCCGGCACGCCAGATCCTCGAGTCTCCGCAGCATCCGTACACCCGCTCGCTCGTGGCCGCCGCGCCGTCCGTCGCCGCGGTACGACTGCGTCCGGAACAGTTCCGCAGGCCCGATCTCGCGATCGCGGGCGAAAAGGCCCGTGTCCGTGATGACATCGTCGAGATCTCCCATCTGACGAAGGTCTACGACGTGCGCGGTCGGAAAGACGACTTCCGGGCCGTCGACGACGTCTCGCTGTCGATCCCCCGCGGAGAGACCGTGGCGATCGTCGGTGAATCGGGGTCGGGCAAGACGACGACGGCGAGGATGCTGCTGAAGGTCATCGAGCCGACCAGCGGCTCGATCACGTTCGACGGGCAGGACGTCGCCTCGCTGAAGGGCGCCGCGCTGAAGGAGTTCCGGCAGAAGGTGCAGCCGATCTTCCAAGATCCGTACTCGAGCTTGAACCCGATGTTCACGGTGGAACGGCTCGTCGAAGAGCCGCTCACGCACTACCGGCGCGGCTCGGCGAAAGAGCGCGCGGCCCGGGTGCGGAAGCTGCTAGACGACGTCGCGCTGCCGCAGTCAATGCTCCGCCGCTACCCGTCGGAGCTGTCGGGCGGGCAGCGGCAGCGCGTCGCGATCGCCCGCGCCCTCGCCCTCTCTCCCGAGCTCGTCGTCTGCGACGAGCCCGTGTCGGCCCTCGACGTGCTCGTGCAAGACCAGATCCTCACCCTGCTCCGCGACCTGCAGCGGGAGTACGGGCTCAGCTACCTCTTCATCTCGCACGACCTCGCCGTCGTGCGCCTCATCAGCGACTACGTCTGCGTGATGAAGGACGGCAAGCTGGTCGAAGCAGCATCCAGCGAAGAGATCTTCACCAACCCGCGCGAGGCGTACACCCGTCGCCTGCTCTCGTCGATCCCCGGCAACGAGCTCGGCATCGCCGGCTGACCCGCTCGTGCGTGGGCGCGAGAATCGGTCGGGCGTCAGAGAATCGGCGCGGCGCACCGATCCCCCGCCGCCGCACCGATTCTCGAGGACGGATGCTGCGCCGCACCCCGGGCGGCGAGACCGGCCCCTCCGTCAGCGGGCGCGGGTTCTCGGATCCATGGCCTCTCGCAGCGATTCGCCCAGCAGCGTGAAGCCCAGGGCGGTGACCGCGATGCAGATACCCGGGAGGAACGCGAGCCACGGGGCGATCGCGAGCTCGGACTGCGCGTAGGTCAGCATGCGGCCCCACTCGGCCGTCTGCGGGAGTCCGCCGCCGAGCCCGAGGAACGACAGCGCGGCCGCGTCGATGACGGCGGTCGCGAGCGACAGGGTGCCCTGCACGATGACCGGGCCGACGCTGTTGGGCAGCACGTGGCTCATCGTGATCTTGCCGCGGCTCAGACCGAGGGTCTGTGCCGAGAGCACGTAGTCGGCTCCCCGCTGCTGCAGCATCGACGCCCGCAGCAGTCGGGCGAACACGGGTACCTGCGACGCCCCGATCGCGATCATGATCGCGAACTGGCTCTGGCCGAGCACCGCGGCGATCGAAACCGCCAGCAGCAGGTTCGGCACCGAGAGCAGGATGTCGACGAAGCGCATGACGAGGTTGTCGACCCAGCCGCCGAACGTTCCGGCGACGAGACCCAGGAGCATGCCGCCCGCGAGACCGATCGCCGTCGAGATGATCCCGATCAACAGTGACGCCTGTGCGCCCCAGATCAGCTTCGACAGCACGTCGCCGCCGAAGCGGTCGAGGCCGAGCGGGAACTCGCCGATCTCGCCCGGGCCCGGGATGTCGGTGGGCGTGATGTAGCGCTGACCGGGGAGCGACTCCCCGGGGAACGGGGCCAGCAAGGGTGCGAGCGCAGCGACCAGGAGGAACAGCAGCACGATGACGGCGCCGACCCAGGCCGTGGGGTTTCGGCGCAGGCGACGGTAGACCTCGCGCCAGAATCCGCCGCGTGTCTGCGCCGCGAGGAGCTGAGTATCGACGATCGCATTGTCGTCGACGGGGCCGCCGCTGGGGGCGGGGGGCAGGATGCCGGAACTCACTGCACTCTCACTCTCGGGTCGATGAAGCTGTACGAGACGTCGACCAGCAGGTTGATCAGCGCGTAGGCGATGGCGATGAACAGGATGAACCCCTGCAGCACGGGGAAGTCGCGGGCGAAGATCGACGACGCCAGGAACGCCCCGATCCCCGGGAAGGCGAACACCGTCTCGGTGAGCACCGCCCCTGAGATGAGCAGACCGGCCTGGAGCCCGACGGTCGTGACGACGGGCAGCATGGCGTTGCGGAGGATGAAACGGTTGCGGAGGGTGTTCTGCGCGATGCCCTTCGCGCGCCCGGTGCGCACGTAGTCGGCGTTCTGCACCTCGAGCACCGAGGCGCGGGTGATGCGTACGATGATCGCCAACGGGATCGTTCCGAGCGCGAGAGCAGGCAGCACCAGGTGCAGCAGGGCGTCCCACGCGGCGTCGAACTCCCCCGTGATCAACCCGTCGAGCACGTAGAGGTTCGTGTAGTGCGTCGCGTCGATCCGGGGGTTCTGACGCCCGTCCGAGGGTAGCCACCCCAGTTGCACGGCGAAGACGTACTTGAAGATGAAGGCGAGGAAGAACACCGGCACGGTGATGCCGACGAGGCTGAGGACCACGGCGATGTGGTCCCACGCCTTGCCATGCTTTCGCGCGGCCCAGTAGCCGAGCGGGATACCGATGCCCACGGCCACGATGAGGGCCGCGATCGAGAGTTCGAGGGTCGCCGGGAAGCGCCGGACGAACTCTTCGAGCACGGGCCGCCCCGTCTGGATCGAGGCGCCGAAGTCGCCGGAGATCAGTCGTCCGAGCCAGGTGAAGTACTGCACGTATATGGGCTCGTTGAAGCCGTAGAGCTGGTTGATGCGTTCGACGGCTTCGGGTGTGGCGCGTTCACCGAGAAGGGCGACGGCCGGCCCGCCGGGCAGCGCGCGCACCCAGAAGAAAAGAAGGACGGAAAGCCCGATCAGAGTCGGGATGAGCAGGAGGAGTCTCCTGCCGATGGTGCGAAGCACGGGGTTCTCCGGGGTCGAGGCGGTGGGGGACAGGATGCTGCGCGCCCGGCCACAGAGGGCCGGGGGGGGGGTGGGGGAAGGGGTGTGGCGCTCCGGGCCAGGGGGGGCGGGCCGCGCAGCATCCGTCACTTCACTCGCTGAGCTCGATCATGTTGTAGACCTCGTCCTGCACCGGGCTCGCCGGGTAGGACGTCACGCGCTGGTCGAACGCGAGCGTCGGCACCGGGTTCGCCAGCGGAACGCCGGGGATGAACTCCGCGATCTGCTCGTTGACGTCTTCGTATGCCGGCGTCTGCTCCTCCTCGGTCGCGAACCCGCGCGCCTCGGTCAGAGCCGAGAACAGCTCCTCGTTCTCGAAGCCCCACTCGTTCGAGGCCGCACCGAAGAAGGTGCCCACGAAGTTGTCGGGGTCGTTGTAGTCGCCGGTCCATCCGAGGAGGTGGATGCCGTGATCCGACCCACCCTGGATGAGGTCGAGGTACTCGCCCCACTCGTTCGAGACCGGGTTCAGCACGATGCCGACGGCCTCGAGCTGCGACTGCAGGTTGGTGAAGATCTGCTCGGGGTTCGGCATGTAGGGCCGCGAGATGTTGACCGGGTAGTTGAAGGTCAGCGTCAGCGGGTTGGCCTCGGTGTAGCCGGCTTCGGCAAGGAGCGTCTTGGCGGCGTCGGGGTCGTAGTCGTAGGTCGTGACCGCGTCGTTGAAGCCGATCACGCTGTCGGGCATGAACTGGCTGGCAACGCTCGTACCTTCGGGCAGTACCTGGGTGACCAGCTGCTCCTTGTCGATCGCCTGGGTGATCGCCTGACGCACGCGGATGTCGGCGAGAGCGGGATCTGCCTGGTTCATCGCGAGGTAGAGGATGTTGAACGGGTCGCGGTTGACCAGCATGTACCCGGCCTCTTCGAGAGCGCCGAGGTCGGCCGGGGCGACGAGGTCGTATCCGTCGATCGAGCCGGATTCGAGCGCCTGACGGCGTGCGGTGGTGTCGCCGATCACACGGAAGATGACTTCCTGCACCTGACCCTGCTCGCCCCAGTACTCGGGGTAGGCCGTGACGGTGGTCTGCTCGCCGGGCGCGGCCGAATCGAACTGGAACGGCCCGGTGCCGGTGGGGTGCGCGGTCGCGTACTCGCTCTGAGTCGGTGCCTCTTCGGTGCCGCCGACGTTGTCGGCGTCGTACTCCTCGAGTGCCGTGGGGCTCTGCATCGCGAAGGACGGCAGCGACAGGGCCGGAATGAAGCCCGCGTAGGGCTGGGTGAGCGTGATGACCGCTTCGGTGGGGCTGGATGCTTCGCAGCCTCCGTAGATCGACGTGCCGGTGTCGGCGTAGCCGCGCATCAGCTTGCCCCAGTAGTACGACAGGCTCTCGCTCTGCGCGAGGCCGGTGAAGTTGTTCTGCCGGTCGAAGTTGAAGCAGACCGCCTCGGCGTTGAATTCCGATCCGTCGTGGAACGTCACGCCTTCCTTGAGCTGGAACGTGTACGAGAGTCCGTCGTCAGACACCTCCCAGCTCTCGGCGAGGAGGGGGGCGGGGTCTGCGGTGCCGGGCTCGACGCCGACCAGTCCCTCGAAGATCTGGCGCGAGACGCGGAACGACTCGCCGTCGTTGGCGAAGGCGGGGTCGAGGCTGGAGGGCTCGCCGGACGCGCCGAAGATGAACGTCGAGTCGACCTCGCTCTCGGTCGCCGTTCCGCCGTCGTCGTCTCGCTGACTCGTGCACGCGGAGAGGGCCAGAGACCCGATCGCGATCGCTGCGGCGCCGACGGCAATGCGTCGTCTCATCGTGTGTGCCATGTGCGTGTGCACCTTCCGTTGTGAGGAATGGGGCTGGACGATGACGCGGTCACGTCGTCGTGCCATCCGGTTCTACCGATCCTCAGACCGTACCCGGGATCGCGCGGCGACCGGATTGCCCCTGTGTATCGATCGTGTTTCGGCGCACCGGCTAGCGTGGGAGCGTGGCCAGGGCGAGCGTGGAGAATGACGAACTGGGGCGCACGCGCCTCAGCGACGGCACGATCGCCCGCATCGTGCCCTCGGCCTTCGCCTCGGGGTTCGAACTCGACGTCGACGGCACGCCGCAGTCGCACGTCGACCTCGACGATCCGACGCACCTGCACTTCGAATACATCGCCCGCATGGGCGCGGTGATCGACCAGCTCAAGCTGCCGGGGCAGCCGCTGACGGCGGTGCACCTCGGCGCCGGCGCGCTGACGATCCCGCGCTACATCGAGGCCACGCGCCCCGGATCGCGTCAGCAGGTGGTCGAACTCGAGCTGCCGCTCGTCGACCTCGTGCGCGAGCACCTGCCGCTGCCGCGGAACGCCTCGATGCGGGTGCGCATCGGCGACGCGCGGGCGGTCACCGCCAAGCTCCCCGCCGGCCTGACAGGCGTCGTCGATCTGCTCGTCTGCGATGTGTTCGCCGGCGCCCAGACGCCCGCGCACCTCACGACGGTCGAGTTCTACCGCGAGGCCGTGCGCCTCCTCGCCCCCGACGGCGTGCTCCTGGTGAACGTCGCCGACGGCGCAGGCCTCGCGTTCGCGCGCCGCCAGGTCGCCACTGTCCGGGAGGTGCTCGCGCACGTGATCGTGCTCGCCGAGGTGCAGGTGCTCAAGGGTCGGCGGTTCGGCAACCTCGTGGTCGCCGCATCCGCCTCTCCCCTCCCCGTGGAGTGGCTGCCGCGACTCATGGCGGCGGGGCCGCATCCCGCGAAAGTGGCCCAGGAATCCGAGCTCGACCAGTTCATCCGGGGGGCGAGACCGGCGACGGATGCGGACGCCACACCCTCGCCGAAGCCCCTCCCCTCGCTCTTCGACCGGTGACGACGGCGCGCCTCGCAAGGCTCTTCGGACAGTGACGCAGACTGTCTGAGCGGCCTGCACGGGCGGAGAGGAGTCGCAGTGAGCTACATCCACGGGTACGACCCCGAAACGCTCCGAGAAATCGTCGATCTCGCGGAATGCCGCGAACGACTCGACGAGATCGGGGTGCAGCGCAGTCTGCCCGCACTCCTCGAGCGGGTGTGGCTTCTGAAGGTGCTCGACCGACTCGACGAAGCCCTTGTGATCTCGGACCAGTCGGTGCGCGTGGCTCGCATGGGCGGCACCCGGAAAGACCTGTTGCGCGCGCGCATTCTGCACGCGACGATCCTGCAGAACCGCGGCGCTTCGGCCGCCGCGCTGCAGGAGCTCACGATGTGCGCCGAAGAGGCCGAGGGCCAGGGCTGGTCGAGCATCGCCGCCTTCGCCTACCAACACCGCGGCAAGACCTCGTACGACGCCGAAGACTACGAATCGGCCCGCACCGACTTCAAGCGCGCGCTCTTCCTCCGACAGGATTCGGGAGCAGCCGACGAACAGCTCGAAGCGACACTGTTGGCGATCGACGCCGCGGACCGGCGACGAGCTCGGACCACCGTCGCCAGCTGACGTGCCCGTGATCGAGGCGCCTCACGCGCCGTGTCGCACGTATGTTCTATTGTCGCGAGCATGACCGAACCACAGCGTGTGCGCATCTGGGCTGAGGCGCTCATCGCCCTCCACCTCGACACGTCGTGGTCGTTCGGCTTCGACAACGCCAAACGGCGCGCGGGGCTCTGCGACTTCGCACGCAAACGCATCTCGGTGTCGCGGTATCTGTCGGCGCGCTACGACGACGAGACGAACCACCAGACGCTCCTCCACGAGGTCGCGCACGCCCTCGCCGGCCCGAGCGCCGGCCACGGCCCGCAGTGGAAGGCGGTCGCGCATCGCCTGGGCTATGTCGGCGGCACCACGCACCGCGGCGAGACGGCGTCAGAGCTCGCCCCGTGGGTGGGCGTCTGCCCGGCCGGTCACACGGTCTACCGTCACCGCCGTGCGACCCGCGCCACGTCGTGCGCGATCTGCGCGCCGCGGTTCGACCCGCGCCACCTTCTCGAGTGGTCGCGGCGCGAGATCACCCCTGCCGCACGTCTTGCTGCGCGCACTCCCCGCTGACGGACACCGGTGAGTTCGGGAGAAGATGAAGCATGCGCATCCTCTTGAAGCTCGTCATCGACTGCGATGCCGATGCCGCGTGGCGAGCACTTCACTCCCCCACCGCCGTCGCTGAGCTGTACGGCCCGCTCATGCAGATGGAGCCGCTGGCCGAGCCTCCGACCAGGTTCGAGACCGGTACCGACGCACCGATGAGCCTGAGCGTCGCAGGTGTCGTTCCGATGGGGAGCCAGCTCATCTCGGTGTCTGATCGAGAGACCATGGATGCGGCGGGGCAGCGCGTGCGCATCTTCCGTGACAGCGGCATGCCACTGACCGGTCCCCTTGCCCTCCTCGACGTGTGGGACCACCAGATGGCGGTCTCGCCCGCGCCCGGCGACCCCACGCGCACCCTCTGGCGCGACCGCCTGGTGATCGGCGGCCGCGCGGCTCCGCTCCTCTGGCCGACGCTCTGGGCCGCATGGCAGTGGCGCGGTGCACGCCTCCGCGCCGTCGCCCCGACCTGGGCGCACGACCCCGAGCTTTCTGATCCGAACCGTTCCGACCCCGTGCCGTAGGAACTCGCAGCCCCTGCGCCTTTCCCGGCGCCGTAGCGCGCCACATCCCCCAGCCCTCCACCGCGGCTTCCGGTGCAGGGGAGATCTCGACCGCCCCGCCCCGCAACGGGACCGCATCGGCAGGCGCGCTTTTTGTTAGGGTCCCCCCATGGCAGCTGGCGAAACACACGGTTTGGGCTACTGGGCGGGTCAGATCATCGCGTGCGCCGTGCTCGGCGCCGGCGCCATCGCCGGTGGAATCGTCATCATCGCCGTGAGCGGGACCGGGGAAAGTGAAGCCGGGGTCGGGGAAGGGGTGGTGTCGATCATCGTCGGCATCGCGTTCCTCGTCACCCTGGTCTGGGTGGTGCGGAAATGGGTGACGTCCTCCAAAGAGCAACGGGCTGTCTACGCCTGGGCGATCATGCAGCAACAGGGCGCCCGGAGAAACGCCTCGCCGGCCATGAACGACGCACGCGCGATGAGTATCGCGGCCGCGGCACGCGACGGCGAACTCACCGCGGCCGACATCGCCAACCTCCAAGCTCTCCGGCCCGAGGTCCCCTTCCCGGGCACCCACCCCTCCGAGCCCTGATCCTCGACCCGCCCAGCGGAGCGAAGCCCGGTGGCCGTTACTCGGCGAGCGCGGCCACCGGCGCGACCCGCGTAGCCAAGCGGGTGGGGACGACCGCTGCGACCAGGGTGAGCACAGCCGTCGCTCCGATCACGGCCACGACGGGCCAGAGCGGCACGGCGGGGAGCACGAACGTCGGCGCCGCCCAGTTCGGTGGCATCGCCACCGAGCCGAGGAGTGACTGGGCACCGGCCCACCCGTAGGCGATCCCGAGGACGAGCCCCGTGACGAGCGAGGCGATCGTCACGTGCGCGGCTTCGAGCAGCACCATGCGGCGCACCTGGGCGTTCGACATTCCGAGGGCCCGCAGCAGCCCCAGCTCACGACGCCGCTGCACCACGCCGATCGTGAGGAGGTTCACGAGCCCCACGGCGGCGATCACGGCGCTGACCGCGACGAGGGCCATCATGATCGCCGAGAAGGTGTCGAGCAGCCCGACGATATCGCTCACCGGTTGCCCGTCGGCCGACGCCACGATGAAGGCTTTGACGCTCTCGAGGGCGACGGCGAACATGGTCACGAGCGTGACCCCCATCACCACCCCGATCGCCATACGCGACGAGCGTTCCGGGTAGCGCAGCGCATTCTCAGCGGCGAGCCGTGCGGTCGCTGATCCGCCGAACAGGCGGCCGACCAGACGGAGCACCGGCGGCATGACGAGCGTCGCCCCGAGGGTGAGGCCCGTGAACGAGAGGATGCCGCCGACGAACGCGATCGCGACACCCAGCGGCGACACCAGGCCGACGACGATGCCCCCCGCCAAGAAGAGGGCCCCGGCCACGAAGAGCACGATCGCCCCGACGTTGCGCCGGGTTCGGCCCACGACCGACTCGTGGGTCACCTCGACCGATCCTCCGAGGGCCTGCAACGGCGTCACGGCCAGCACGCGCCGCGAGCCCGCCCATGCCGCAGCCCACGTCGTCAGGGCGACCACGACCGCCGGAATCAGCAGCGCCGGCTGAACGATGGTCGCCCCCACGTTCTCGAGGGTCAGCCCCAGGGTCCGCACCGCGACGTCTGCGCCGACCACCGACAGGACGGTGCCCGCCACCAGCCCGATCAGCGCGCCGATCGCCCCGACGATGAGACCCTGCCGCGCGACCTTCGAGCGCTCCGCGGTCGCCGACGCCCCGATGAGTCGCAGGAGCGCGATCTGACGGGTGCGACCGGCCACCACCGTGGCGAAGGTGTTCGCCGTCACGATCGCCGCGACGTACACGGCGACGCCGACCAGCAGCACGGTGAGGAAGCTCAGAATGAAGGCGAGCAGGCCGCTGTCGCCGAGGTAGGGGTCGGATCTCATGACGAGCGCGAGGAACGACGTCACCGACATCAGCACGACCGCGAACGCGCTCGAGAGGGCGGCGACCAGGATGCTGGCGCCCATGCCGCGTTCGCGAAGCCAGGCCAAGGGGCGAGCAGACGCGGCGGGCCGCAGCATCCGCTCTTCTGCCTCGACAACGGAAGCGGCATCGACGGCGGTCATGATGCCACCTCGGCCGACAGGGCGCTCTCGGTCTCGAGCATGTACCGGGCGATCTGCTCGGCGGTCTGACGCGGCTTGTCGGCCACGATCCGCCCGTCGCCGAGGAAGAGCACGCGGTCGGCGTGCGAGGCGGCGAGCGGGTCGTGCGTGACCATCGCGATCGACTGCCCGTGCTCCCGGCTCGCGGTCGCGAGGAGCCCGAGCACCTCACGGCCCGACCGCGAGTCGAGGTTGCCCGTGGGCTCGTCGGCGAAGACCAGGTCGGGCGCCGTGGCGAGCGCACGGGCGATCGCCACGCGCTGCTGCTGCCCCCCGCTGAGCTGGTGCGGACGGTGCGTGAGCCGGGCGGTCAGGCCGAGGGTCTCGACGAGCCCGTCGATGCGGGCGCGCTCGAGCACCGACGGACGCCGCCCGTCGAGGTCGAAGGGGAGCAGGATGTTGCCGATGGCGTCGAGGGTCGGCACGAGGTTGAACGCCTGGAAGACGAACCCGACGCGGCGACGACGCAGGAGCGTCAGTTCGAGGTCGCCGAGGCCGGTGATCTCGGTGTCACCGATCCAGGCGCGTCCGGAGGTCGGCGCATCGAGCCCGGCCATGACATGCATGAGCGTCGACTTGCCGGAGCCGGAGGGACCCATGATCGCGGTGAATTCGCCGCGGCGGATTCCGACCGAGACGCCGTCGAGGGCGCGGACGGCGTTCTCGCCGCCGCCGTAAGACTTGGTGAGTTGCTGGACCCGGGCCGCGAGGCCGAGGTCGGTCGAAGTGATTTCCATACTCCGACGCTACGAACGGGCCCCCGTCGCCCGCGTCGCCCGAGAGGCGCATTCCGCGTACATCCCGAGGATGACGTGCCGAACCCGGCGGGGATCAGGCGAGGCCGTGTTCGAAGGCGAACACGACCAGCTGCACGCGGTCGCGGAGCGAGAGCTTCGCGAGGATGCGACTGATGTGCGTCTTCACGGTGGCCTCGGAGAGGAATTCCCGGGCGGCGATCTCGGCGTTGCTGAGGCCCCGGGCCGCGAGCGCGAAGATCTCCCGTTCGCGGTCGGTGAGGGTCGTGTAGCTCGGCGGCACCGGGGTCGGCGCGGGCGTCGTCGCGGCGAACAGATCGCGAGTCGCCGAGGCCGCGATGACCGCGGAACCGAAGTGCACCGTGCGGATCGCGGCGAGCAAGAACTCGGGATCGGCGTCTTTCAAGAGGAACCCGCTGGCCCCCTGACGGATCGCACGGGCCGCCGCCTCGTCGAGGTCGAAGGTCGTCAGCATGACGATGCGGGGCGGCCCCGCAGAAGCCTCGTCAACGGGGTCGGCGAGGATCGCGGCGGTCGCGGCGAGGCCGTCCATCCGCGGCATCCGGATGTCCATGAGCACCACGTCGGGCCGGGTCGACCGAATGACCTCGACGCCCTCGGCCCCGTCTGACGCCTCGCCGACCACCTCTAGGTCGGCCTGCGAATCGACGAGCATGCGGATGCCCGCGCGGAACAGCCCCTGGTCGTCGACCAGGACGACGCGGATCGGCGCGCTCACTCGGCCACCGCCACGGGGATCGTCGCCCGCACGACGAAATCGGCCCCCTCGGCCCCCGCATCGAGCCGACCGCCGACGAGCTGCGCGCGTTCGCGCATGCCGATGAGGCCGTGCCCGCCGGGCGCGGGCGCGGCGGAGCGGCCGTTCGAGACCACCACCTCGACCCGGGTGGGCAGCCAGGCCAACCGCACCGAGACGGTGCCGCCGTCGCCGTGCCGGAGCGCGTTCGTCAGCGCCTCCTGCAGAATCCGATAGACGGCGAGCTGCACCGACGCGGGAGCCTCCCCCGACGGGGCGGGGTCGACGTCGACGCGCAGTTCGACGCCGGCGGCCCGCACCCGGGCGTAGAGACCCTCGACATCGGCGAGGGTGGGCTGCGGCCCCGGCCCCTCGCTGTGGCGCAACTGCGTGAGCAGCAGGCGCACGTCGGCGAGCGCGGCGCGGGCCGTGGTCGAGATGGTGCCCAGCGCTGTGGATGCGGCGGTGGGGTCGGATGCTGCGGCGTACCGCGCGCCGTCGGCCTGGGCGATGACGACCGTCAGAGAGTGCGCCACGACGTCGTGCATGTCTCGGGCGATCCGCACCCGCTCCTGCTCTGCGGCGGCCTGCGCCTCGGCGAGCCCGCGGGCGAGTTGCGTCTCGCGCCCGCGCAGCACGGTGCGCACCAGTGCACCCGAGACCCACGACAGCCCGAGGGCGAACAGGGCGGCCGCGAGCACCACGAGAGCGATCGAGAGGTCGGCGAGATCGGTGATGTCGACGGAGCTCACCACGGTGAAGAGGTAGACCGTGATGACCAGCGAGCCGCCCACAGCAGAGGCGAACCCCCACCAGAACACGCGACGCGATCCGTATGCGGCGGTGGCGTACAGCACGGCGAAGATCGCGACATCGGTCGGACGGGGTCCGATCAGAAGCAGCATCTGCACGATCGCCCCGAGCCAGGCCACCGCGAGCGACAGTCCCGGAGAAAGCCGTCGGATCGCGAGTGCGCCGGTGAGAGGGATCACCATCGCCGCCACTTGCCACGCGCTGACCTGCTCGTAGTTGACCGTCCACAGTTCCAGCGGGAGGGCGATCATCGCGAAGAGCACGGCGATGGCGGCGTCGACGACGATCTGGTACGGGCGGAGGTGGCGGAACATCGGTTTCACGGTACGCGTCGGGGCGGCCCTCAGCATCCGTCTGGCGATGTAGATCCGACCGCTCCGGGCGATCCGTCATTGTGACGACGGCCGAGGTGCGATAGGGATGGCAGTGCGGACGAGCACCACCCGGATCAACTCGGAGGTAGCAGTGACGAGAGTACGAGCGGCGATCACCCAGACGACGTGGACCGGCGACAAAGACTCGATGCTCGACAAGCACGAGAAATTCGCGAGGGATGCGGCCGCAGACGGCGCGCAAGTGGTCTGCTTCCAAGAGCTGTTCTACGGGCCCTACTTCGGCATCACGCAGGACAAGAAGTACTACGACTACGCCGAGTCGGCGGACGGTCCGATCGTGCAGCGCTTCGCCGGCCTCGCCCGCGAGCTCGGCACGGTGCTCGTGCTCCCGATCTACGAGGAGGCGCAGACCGGCGTGTACTACAACACCTCTGTGCTGGTCGACGCCGATGGCACGATCCTCGGCAAATACCGCAAGCACCATCTGCCGCACCTCGACCGGTTCTGGGAGAAGTTCTACTTCCGCCCCGGAAACCTCGGCTACCCCGTCTTCGACTCCGCCGTCGGGCGCATCGGAATGTACATCTGCTACGACCGGCACTTCCCCGAGGGGTGGCGCGAACTCGGACTCAACGACGCCCACATGGTCTTCAACCCGAACGCCACCAAGCCCGGGCTGTCGAACCGCCTGTGGGAGGTGGAGGGGCCGGCTGCCGCCGTGGCGAACGGCTACTTCGTGCTGCAGCCCAACCGCGTCGGGCGCGAAGACAACGAGTACGGCGAGCAGGCGGTCGACTTCTACGGCACGAGCCAGGTGATAGACCCGCGCGGCAACTTCGTCGGCGAGCGCGGATCGAGCGAGCACGAGGAAGTACTCGTGCGTGATCTCGACCTCGACCTCGTTCGAGAGATGCGCGACGACTGGCAGTTCTATCGAGATCGTCGCCCCGACTCCTACACCGGGATCGCAGCACCGTGACCGGCGCGGGGAAGACCCTCATCCGCGGCGGGACCGTCGTCACCGCGACCGGGTCGAGCCTGGCCGACGTGCTCGTCGACGGCGAGACGATCGCCGCCGTGCTGGCCCCGGGGTCAGCGCTCCTCGGCTTCGACGTCGCGGCGAACGTCGACACCGTGATCGACGCGACGGGCAAGTACGTCATCCCCGGCGGGATCGATGCGCACACCCACATGGAGCTGCCCTTCGGGGGCACGAACGCCTCCGACACCTTCGAGACGGGCACGCGTGCCGCCGCCTGGGGCGGCACGACCACGATCGTCGACTTCGCCGTGCAGAAGACCGGCGAGCGCGTGCAAGACGGCCTCGCCGCCTGGCACGAGAAGGCCGCGGGCAACTGCGCGATCGACTACGGGTTCCACCAGATCATCGGCGGGGTCGACGACGCGTCGCTGCGGGCCATGGACTCGCTCGTCGACGAGGGCATCACGAGCTTCAAGCTCTTCATGGCCTACCCCGGGGTCTTCTACTCCGACGACGGCCAGATCCTCCGGGCGATGCAGAAGTCGGCCGAGACCGGCCTGCTCACCATGATGCACGCCGAGAACGGGCCCGCCATCGACGTGCTGGCGGCCCAGCTCGCCGAAGCCGGAAAAGCCGCCCCGTACTACCACGGCATCGCGCGCGCCTGGCAGATGGAAGAAGAGGCCACGCACCGCGCGATCATGCTCGCGAACCTCACCGCTGCGCCGCTCTACGTCGTGCACGTCTCGGCCAAGCAGGCCGTCGATCAGCTCGCCTGGGCGCGCGACCAGGGGTGGAACGTCTTCGGCGAGACCTGCCCGCAGTACCTCTACCTCTCGCTCGAAGAGCAGCTCGGGGCCTTCAGCCAGGAGTGGGGCGCGTTCGAGGGCGCGAAATGGGTGTGCTCGACGCCGCTGCGGAGCCGCGCGGAGGGGCACCAGCACCACATGTGGCAGGCGCTGCGGACGAACGACGTGCAGATGGTCTCGACCGACCACTGCCCCTTCTGCATGAAGGGTCAGAAAGAGCTCGGGAAAGACGACTTCCGTGCCATCCCCAACGGCATCGGCTCGGTCGAACACCGCATGGACCTCATGTACCAGGGCGTCGTGACCGGGGAACTGACCCTCGAGCGCTGGGTGGAACTCACCAGCACGACCCCGGCCCGCATGTTCGGCATGTACGGAAAGAAGGGCGTGATCCAGCCGGGCGCCGATGCCGACATCGTCGTGTACGACCCGAACGGGCACACCTCGATCAGCGCAGCATCCCATCACATGAACATGGACCACTCCGCGTGGGAGGGGTTCGAGGTCGACGGGCACGTCGACACGGTGATGTCGAGAGGTCGAGTGATCGTCGACGACGGCACCTACCGCGGCGCCAAAGGCGACGGCCGCTTCGTCAAACGCGGCCTCAGCCAGTATCTGATCTAGGGGAGAACACATGGATTTCGGCGTCGTTCTGCAGACCAACCCGCCCGCCTCCCGCGTCATCCATCTCTCGCAGCTGGCCGAAGCGCACGGCTTCTCGCACGTGTGGACCTTCGACTCCCACCTGCTGTGGGAGGAGCCCTACGTGATCTATTCGGCGATCCTGGCGACCACGCGGCGCGTGACGGTCGGGCCACTGGTCACGAACCCCGCCACCCGCGATTGGACGGTGACGGCGTCGATCTTCGCCACCCTCAACGAGATGTACGGCAACCGCACCATCTGCGGCATCGGTCGCGGCGACTCGGCCGTGCGCGTCACCAACGGTCGCCCGTCGACGATGAGCGAACTGCGCGAGTCGATCCACGTCATCCGCGAGCTCGCGAACTCCCGACCGGTCGAGTACAAGGGCGCGACCCTGCAGTTCCCGTGGAGCCGCGGCTCCGAGCTCGACGTCTGGGTCGCCGCCTATGGGCCCATGGCGCTGAAGCTCACGGGCGAAGTCGCCGACGGCTTCATCCTGCAGCTCGCCGACGTCGACATCGCCGCCTGGATGATCAAGACGGTGCGGGATGCTGCGGCTGCCGCGGGCCGCGACCCCGACGCGATCGCGTTCTGCGTCGCCGCGCCCATGTACATCGGCACCGACCGGGCGCACATGATCGATCAGGTGCGCTGGTTCGGCGGGATGGTCGGCAACCACGTCGCCGACATCGTCGCGAAGTACGGCCCTTCGACAGGCTCAGGGACCGGCGAGGTGCCCGAAGCGCTGACCGAGTACATCGCCGGACGCCAGGGATACGACTACAACTCGCACGGCAGAGCCGGCAACGACCACGTCGACTTCGTGCCAGACGAGATCATCGAGCGCTTCTGCATCCTCGGCACGGCCGAGGAGCACATCGCGAAGCTCGAACAGCTCCGTGCGCTCGGGGTGACGCAGTTCGCGGGCTACCTGCAGCACGACAACAAGGAAGAGACGCTGCGGGTCTACGGCGAGAAGGTCATTCCCGCCCTTCACGAGCACGTGACGGCGAAAGCATGAGCAACAGCGCGAACGATCTCGACGCCCGAGCGAAAGAACTCGACCGGGCGCACGTCTTCCACTCCTGGTCGGCGCAGGCGACGCTCGACCCGATGGTCATCGCGGGCGGGTCGGGAACGACCGTGTGGGATCACGCGGGCACCCGCTACCTCGATTTCTCGAGCCAGCTCGTGAACGTGAACATCGGCCACCAGCATCCGGCCGTCGTCCGCGCCATTCACGCGCAGGCCGAAACCCTCACGACGATCGGTCCGGCGACGGCGAACCTCGCCCGCGGCGAGGCCGCCCGCCGCATCGTCGATCGAGCGCCCGACGGTTTCGGCAAGGTCTTCTTCACCAACGGCGGCGCAGACGCGAACGAGAACGCCATCCGACTCGCGCGCCTGCACACCGGGCGCGACACCGTGCTGTCGACCTACCGCTCGTACCACGGCAACACGGGCGCCGCGATCGTCTCGACGGGTGACTGGCGCCGCATCCCGAACCAGTACGCGCGCGGTCACGTGCACTTCTTCGGCCCGTACCTCTACCGCACGGAGTTCTGGGCGACCACGCCCGAAGAGGAGTCGGAGCGGGCGCTGCGTCACCTCGAACGGGTCATCCAGGCCGAGGGACCCGCCACGATCGCCGCGATCCTCCTCGAGACGATCCCCGGCACCGCCGGGGTTCTCGTGCCACCGCCCGGCTATCTGTCGGGGGTGCGTGCCCTGGCCGACAGATACGGCATCGTCCTGATCCTCGACGAGGTGATGGCCGGCTTTGGTCGGACGGGGCGGTGGTTCGCCTTCGACGGCTACGACGTCGTGCCCGATCTCATCACCTTCGCGAAAGGCGTCAACTCCGGCTACGTACCGGTGGGCGGTGTGATCATCTCCGACGCGATCGCTGCGCCGTTCGACGAGCAGGTCTTCCCCGGCGGACTCACCTACAGCGGTCACCCCCTCGCGGCGGCCTCGATCGTCGGCGCGCTCGACGCGATGGCCGATGAGGGCATCGTCGATCACGCCGCCCGCATCGGAACCGAGGCAATCGGTCCGGCATTGCACGCGCTCGCGGACCGGCACGAGGTGATCGGGGAAGTCCGAGGCGAGGGGGTCTTCTGGGCGCTCGAGCTCGTCGCCGACCGCGCCACCCGGGAGCCCCTCCCAGGTGCCGCGATGGCGCAGCTGAAAAAGGGCCTCGTCTCACGGGGGCTGCTGCCGTTCGTCTCCGAGAACCGCATCCACGTCGTGCCTCCGTGCGTGGTCACCGCCGACGAGGTCTCGCAAGCATCCGCCATCTACGACGAGGCGTTCACCGACCTCGCCCGCGCTCGCTGATGAGCGCCCCCGAAAGGAACACCATGGACGACGGCCCCGCAGCATCCGTTCTCGAACCCTCCGTCCTGGAGCACTGGGTGGACGGGGCGCCGTGGGCAGGCTCATCCGAGCGCACCGGCGAGGTCTTCGATCCGGCGCGAGGAGTGGTGCAGAAGCACGTGCGGTTCGCCTCCGCAGAAGACGTCGCGGATGCTGTCGCCTCGGCCGCACGTGCGGCCGTCGCCTGGCGCGACTCGAGCATCTCGAAGCGGACGCAGGTGCTCTTCGCCTTTCGCGAGCTGGTGAATGCGCGGAAGGACGAGCTCGCCGCGATCCTGACGTCGGAGCACGGGAAGGTCACCTCCGACGCCCTCGGTGAGATCGCCCGGGGCCTGGAGGTCATCGAGTTCGCCTGCGGCGTGGGGACGCTCAACAAGGGGGCCTACTCCGAGAACGTCTCGACCGGCATCGACGTCTACACGCTGCGCCAGCCCCTCGGCGTGGTCGGCATCATCAGCCCGTTCAACTTTCCGGCGATGGTGCCGATGTGGTTCTTCCCGCTCGCTCTCGCCGCCGGAAACGCCGTGGTGCTCAAGCCCAGCGAGAAAGACCCGACCGCGGCGAACTGGATGGCCGAACGGTTGACGGAGGCGGGACTCCCCGACGGTGTCTTCTCGGTGGTCCACGGCGACAAGATCGCCGTCGACGCCCTCCTCGAGCACCCCGAGGTTCGGGCCATCTCGTTCGTCGGCTCGACGCCGATCGCCCGGTACGTCTACGAGACCGGTACGCGGCTCGGCAAGCGCGTCCAGGCGCTCGGCGGGGCGAAGAATCACATGCTCGTGCTCCCCGACGCCGACCTCGACCTCACCGCAGACGCCGCCGTCAACGCCGGATTCGGCTCGGCGGGCGAGCGCTGCATGGCCGTCTCAGTGGTGCTCGCGGTCGACTCGGTCGCCGACGCGCTCATCGAGCGGATCACCGAACGCATGGCGCGGCTCACGATCGGCGACGGCATGCGGGGCACCGACATGGGCCCGCTCATCACCGCCGTGCATCGCGACAAGGTCGCGTCGTACATCGACGTCGCCGCCGGTGACGGAGCCGACGTGGTCGTCGACGGGCGAGGCATCGCCGTCGACGGCGATGCCGCCGGCTTCTGGCTCGGCCCGACGCTGCTCGACCGGGTGCCCACGGCCTCGGCCGCGTACCGCGACGAGATCTTCGGCCCTGTGCTGTCGATCGTCCGGGTGAGCGGCTACGAGGAGGGCCTCGCGATCATCAACTCGGGCGCTTTCGGCAACGGCACCGCGATCTTCACCAACGACGGCGGCGCGGCCCGTCGCTTCCAGCACGAGGTGCAGGTGGGCATGATCGGCATCAACGTGCCGATCCCCGTGCCCGTGGCCTACCACTCGTTCGGCGGGTGGAAAGCGTCGCTGTTCGGTGATGCGAAGGCCTACGGAACCCACGGCTTCGATTTCTTCACGCAGGAGAAAGCGGTCACGTCGCGCTGGCTCGACCCCTCGCACGGGGGATTGAACCTCGGGTTTCCCCGACATGACTGACCCCCGAACGCACGGCCACGATTGGCGGCTGTGTCGCGCGTAGGGTAATGTCGTTCGAGGCCTCCGCACCGTTTCGTGTTGGAGGTCGCGCGCCCGTAGCTCAATGGATAGAGCATCTGACTACGGATCAGAAGGTTAGGGGTTCGAGTCCCTTCGGGCGCACACTGTGTTGAGACAGTGACTGCCCCGGTTCCGCGAAAGCGGGCCGGGGCTTTTTCTTGCCCTTGGGCACCGCGCGAGCGAGCCCCCTCGAGCCTCGCCCCTCCGCCGAGCGGAGGGCATCTGCCCGGGGGAGGGCAGAATACCGCCCGGAAGCCCTCCGCCCGCCGTATGCCCTCCGCTTGAGGGAGGGTTGGGCGGCGGGCTCGACGCCGGCAGTTCTCAACCTCTGCGAGCATGGCAGGGATGAGTTACGCCACCGTCGAGCAGATCACCGAGCACGGCTCGGCTCGTATCTCGCTGCGGATCGGCGCCCCGTTCACCGAACTGCGAGCTCGGATCGAAGCCGAGCTGCCCGAGATCGAGCCCTCAGATCTCGAGGCCGTCGCGAACGGCTCCGTGCCGTGGGACGACTTCCTCCGCGGCCTGTCGTGGGAAGCACCGCACGGATTCGTGCGGCTCCCGAATCTGGACCTCGGTCGGATGCTGCGCTTCGCCGGGCGGGAAGGCGGCGCGGTGGAGTACCTCGCGATGGACTGGGCGGCAGCGGGCCGTATCCACCGCCTGGAGCCGACAGCTTTGCTCTCCCTCCCGGCGCGCCTCCTGCTCGTCGAGCGCGACGCCGAGGTTCTGCTCTCGTTCGCGCAGCCGAGCGCGGAGCTGGCGAGCTTCGGCCTGAACAAGCTCGCACAGGCGGGGCGAGAACTCGACCGGCGCCTCGGCGACCTTCTCGAAGCGCTCGACATCGCCCGACCCTCGGTGCTGCGGCGCTGAGGTGCCGTCGGCCCTTCGACAAGCTCAGGGACCGGCTGGGCAGCTGTGAGCTCGGGGACCGGCTGGCTGGCCGGACTACGTGCCGCTGTCAGCCCGGGCCTGCTGGGCCTTCTTCTTCGCCTGCGACGCGAGACGCGCGAGGTCGATCATGCGGAGCGAATCCATGCGCGCCTTGCGCATGGTCTCGTACTCGGGGTCGGCGTCGGCGGTCATCGCCTCGACGTTGAGGCGGCGCGACAGGTTCGCCTCCACGTCGCCCCACGCGGCATCGCGGGCGCTCTCGAGGAGGGCGCTCACCCGTTCGGCGTCGCCGGCCCAGGCCCGCAGTTCGGCGGCCACGCCGAGGTACTGCTTGCGTCGACGACGCAGGTTGGCGGTGTCGCGGTCGCGGTAGTCGTGCGTTCCCGATGACGTCGAGAACTTTCCCCACGCCCCGCGGCGCAGACGCCTTGCCCGGTCGGCGGCGCGCTCCTGCTCGGCGGCGAGCGCACGCAGCGTCTCGCGGGTGACCTCGGCGAATGCCTCGGCGTCGAACTGTCCACCGTCCGCGATCGTGTCGACGAGAATCCGGTTGCGCACGATCAGCCGCGCGGCCGCCGCGGCGATCGAGACGCCCTCGGCGACAGCATCCGACGTCCTTCCCACGGCCCACCTCCTCCCCCGAGGCTAGCGCGACGGCGGGGCCGCTCAGACGGAGAGCTTCGTGACGATCGTCGAGATGCGCCGCTGGCGGGTCTCGGCCGTTTTCGCGCCCTCGACGTTCGTGACGTGGGCCTTGCGCTGGCTGGGGGCGAGGCCGTCGAAGGCCGCGCGCACCATGGCGGCATCGAGGGCCGCCGCCAGATCTTCCGGAACGTCGACGGTGCGCGGCGCCGTATCGAGCTCGAGATCGACGGTGATCGTCTCGCCGCCCTGAAGGCCGGTCGCGGCGCGCTTCTCGGACGAGAAGGGAATGAGATACCGCCCGCCCATGACGGCCATCGTGCTGCGGTAGGCGAACCCGTCGACCGAGACCGTGACGGCCGGGCGCTTGCCGCCGCCGAGCGCTTCGACCACCTGGGGCGGCACCTCGATCCCGGTGTTGTTGCCGCTCAAGAAAAGCGTCGTCTCGAAGCGCATGCGACGAGTGTGCCAGAGCCGCGGCTACAGCGTCGAGAGGTGCCGCGCAACCCCCGAGATGCCCCGTGTGATCCGGGCATAACTTCAACCTGAGAAAACGCCCAATCCGTTTTACCCCCGGAAACGAATCATTCGCAGATGCGGCACAGGTCGCATCCAGAACAAGGAGGTCCCTCATGGGCTCGTCACCGAACCGTATCGTCGCCACCATCTTCGGCGCTGTCTACCTTCTCGTCGGTCTGCTCGGCTTCGCCGTGACCGGTGGGGTGGGCTTCATCGCCACCGAGGGTGGCCTTCTCCTCGGCATCTTCGAGGTCAACCCGCTCCACAACATCGCGCACCTTCTGATCGGTGCGGCTCTCCTCATCGCCGGACTCGCGAACGTGCGTGCGGCCAAGGGCGTCAACACCGTCGTCGGCGCCGTCTACCTGCTGCTCGGACTCGTGGGCTTCTTCATCGGCTCGCCCGACAACGCGCTGAACATCCTCGCGCTGAACGTGCCGGACCACTTCCTGCACCTCGGCAGCGCGATCGTTCTGCTCGGCGTCGGCCTCGCCGCCGACAAGCACGTGCCCCGCACCGCTGCTGTCTGACCGGAAGAGATCTCTCACGTGACCATTCACGCGAACACCCCCACGGCCGTGACGGCGCCTCGCGTCGACACGGCCGTGGGTCGGTCCGGCTTCACCGGGTCGTGGCCCTCGGTCGCCGCCTGGGGTGCCGGCCTGATCCAGGTCGCTCTGGGCGCTGCCGCCATCGTCGGCGAAGGATCAGGCGTTCCGGCTCGCGCCGTCGGTATCGCTCTGGCGAGTCTCGGCCTCGCGTTCCTCGTCTGGGGCGGGGCCAATCTCGTCACGTCCCGGCTGGTCGCTGCCCCCCTGGCCCTGGCCGCGGCGATGGCCGGCGTCCTCGCGATGTTCGGCCTGCTCGCCCTCGCCCCCGCGCGCACCAGCATCTTCGCCGTCGCCGCGGGCACCCTTCTTCTCGTGGTCGTCGGCGCGACCTGTGCGATCGTCGTCCGCCGCGGCGCCGACAAGCCCCGCGATGTCGGAACGCTCCGCGGCATCCTCGGGATGCTGGTCGCCGCGGCCGTCATCGCCACGATCGTGACTCCGTCGCTCGGCGCGACGCAAGACGCCAAGCTTCTGCGCGACGACGGCACCGTGCCCGTCGTCACCCACGACGGGCACTGACCTCCCGGCTCTCGGGTCTCAGTCGATGGCGCGGATGCGCCACTGGGCGGCCGGATGCTGCGCGCCGGGCGCCACCTCGATCACACCGGTGTCGAACGGGTAAGACGCGTCGTTGAATGCGTCGGGCGCACAGGTCATCGGCTCGACGGCCAGTCCGACCCGGTAACCGGGCGATTGCGGGTCGCCGTCGACGTCGGCCGTGTGGATCTGCACCCACGGGCACGACGCGTCCCAGTCCATCGCGACGCCGCGGCCCTCGGCATCCGTCACCGTCACGGTCGCGAGTCCCTGCGGATCGCGCTCCAGCGACGTGAAGGCGTGGTCGATCTGCACCGCACCGAGAGGCCGGGCGCTGCGGAAGTCGAATCGGTCGGCATCGACGTCGACGGGCGACAACCGGGTCGGCGAAAGACGATCGGGGGTGACTTCCAGCACCTCGGCTGCCGGCAGCGTCAGCGTCAGCGCGTCGATCAGCTCCTCGCCCGCGACGAGATAAGGGTGCGGGCCGACTCCCCACGGGGCGGCCGTGGCCGATTCGTTGCGCGCGGTCACCGACTGGGTGAGGCCCTCGGACGACAGCGCGTACGTCGTCTCCACCGCAACCCGCCACGGGTAGCCGACCTGCGGTTCGATGGTCGCGGTCAGCGTCACGTGGCTCGAGCCCTTGTCGGTGACGCTGTAGTCGCTCCAGCCGAGGAGTCCGTGCAGTGCGTGTCCGCGCTCGGGCTCGGTCAGCGCGACCCGATATTCCTCGCCGCCGAAGACGTAGCGGCCGTCGACGATGCGGTTCGGCCACGGCGCCAGCGTGGCGCCGCGGAACCCCGGGCGCAGCTCGTCGGCGTCGAAAGGCACCACGAGATCGCGCCCGCGGTGGGTCAGCGAACGCAGCGACGCCCCCACGCTGGCGATGATCGCGTCGTACGCGCCGGCACGGAGGACGTGCTGCTCACCCGAAACCGGAGTGCGCGCCACGACTACAGCCCCTGAGCGAGGCGGTAGTAGGCCTGGTTCCAGCGCAACTCGCGCTGGAAGTCGCGGACCGTCGTGGAGTCGTCGATGACGACGAGCTCGGTCTTGGCGATCTCGGCGAAGTCACGGAAGACCTCGATTCCCACGGCGGTGGTCATGACCGTGTGGTGTGCGGCGCCCGCGGCGAGCCAGCAGCCGGCCGAGGTGGCGAAGTCGGGCTGCGGTACCCACACCGCACGACCGACGGGCAGGTTCGGCAGGTCGGGCGCCTCGACGTTCTCGACGACGTTCGCCACGAGCCGGAAGCGGTCGCGCATGTCGCTCATCGCCACCACGAGCGCGGGGCCGGGGTCGGCGGTGAAGACCAGACGCACCGGGTCTTCTTTGCCACCGATGCCGAGCGCGTGGATCTCGAGACGCGGCTTCGAGGTCGTCAGCGAGGGAGACACCTCGAGCATGTGGGCCCCCAGGATCCGCTCGGCACCGGGGACGAGGTCGTAGGTGTAGTCCTCCATGAGGCTCGCACCGCCGGGAAGGCCCGATCCCATCACGTTCGCGACGCGCACGAGGATGGCGGTCTTCCAGTCACCCTCGGCGCCGAAACCGTAGCCCTCGGCCATGAGCCGCTGCACGGCGAGACCCGGAAGCTGCTTCAGCGCGCCGAGGTCTTCGAACGAGGTCGTGAACGCACCGAAACCGCCCTCCTCGAGGAACGACCGCAGCCCGATCTCGATGGCCGCGCCGTCGCGGAGCGACTCGTGACGCTCGCCGCCCTTGCGCAACTCGGCGGCGACGTCGTACTGCTCTTCGTACAGAGCCACGAGGGCGTCGATGTCGGCGGCGGATGCGGCGGCGACAGCATCCGCGAGCTCGTTCACTCCCCACGTGTTCACCTGCACGCCGAAGCGCAGCTCAGCCTCGGTCTTGTCGCCCTCGGTGACGGCGACGTAGCGCATGTTGTCGCCGAAGCGCGCGAGCTTCAGCGTGCGGGAGGCGGCCCAGCCGGCGGCGGCGCGCTGCCAGTCCTCGACCTGCTGACGGACCACGGGGTTCGACACGTGGCCGACGACCGTCTTTCGGGCGATGCCGAGTCGCGTCTGGATGTAACCGAACTCGCGGTCGCCGTGCGCGGCCTGGTTCAGGTTCATGAAGTCGAAGTCGATGTCGGCCCAGGGCAGCTCGACGTTGGCCTGCGTGTGCAGATGAAGGAGCGGCTTCTGCAGCGCGTCGAGGCCGGCGATCCACATCTTCGCGGGGCTGAACGTATGCATCCACGCGATGACGCCGATGACGTCGTCGCGGCCGTTCACCTCGAGGGCGAGACGACGGATGCTGTCGGAATCCTTCAGCACCGGCTTCCAGACGACCTTGACCGGCAGCCCGCCGAGGCCTTCGGCCACGGCCTGCGACTGCTCGGCGACCTGGCGAAGAGTCTCGTCGCCGTAGAGGTTCTGGCTGCCGGTGACGAACCAGACCTCGTAGACGTCGAGGGAGGTGGACAGCGGAGTGCGGGTCATGGCGATCTCTTTCGGTGGGGAGTTCAGAGGGAGGCGACGGCGGCGCGCTCGACGGCGAGGCCGGCGGCGTAGCGGTCGAGGTAGGTGGCGAAGCCGACGACATCGGCGGGGTCGGGGGCGACCGTTTCGAAAGCCGCCGTGGCGAAGACGCGGTCGCGCAGGTACGCGTCGAGGGCGAGATCGTGAGAGTTCGAGGTGTAGGCGGCGAGCACCGCGATTCCCCACGCGCCCCCCTCGGAGGCCGTCTCGGCCACCGACACCGGGGCAGCCAGGGCTCCGGCGAGGAAGCGCTGGGCGACACCGGCGGTGCGGAACATGCCGCCGTGGGCGAACATGCGCTCCAGCATCACGCCCTCGGCGGCCAGCACCCGCATGCCGAGCGCGAGCGTGCCGAAAACCCCGTACAGCTGGGCCCGCATGAAGTTCGCGAGGTTCAACGTGCTGTCGGGGGTGCGGACGAAGAGCGGTCTCCCCTCGGAGAGACCGGCGATCGGCTCGCCCGCGAGGTGGTTGTAGGCGAGCAGGCCGCCCGCGTCGGGGGCACCGTCGAGCGCCTCGCGGAACAGTGCGTCGAAGACGGCGTCGGCGCCGAGAGGGGCTCCGGATGCTGCGGCGAAGCGCGTGAACATCGCCACCCACGCGGCGAGCTCGCTGGCCCCGTTGTTGCAGTGGACCATCGCGACCGGATCGCCCGCGGGCGTGGTGACGAGGTCGATCTCGTGGTGGAGGCTCTCGAGCGGCCGCTCGAGGACGACCATCGCGAAGATGCTCGTGCCCGCGCTGACGTTGCCGGTGCGCGGGGCGACCGAGCTCGTCGCGACCATTCCCGTTCCGGCATCGCCCTCGGGCGGGCAGAACACCGCACCCGGGCGCAGCGCGCCAGCCGGGTCGAGCAGCGCAGCACCCTCGGCGGTGAGTTCGCCGGCGGCTTCGCCCGCGCGCAGCACTTCGGGCAGGAGCCCCGCGACGCCGAGACCACCGTTCAGAGCGCTGCCGTCGACCAGACCGTCGAACTGCCGCAGCATCCGCTCGTCATAGGTCTTCGTCGCGGCGTCGATCGGGAACATTCCCGACGCATCGCCGACGCCCAGCACCCGGCGACCGGTGAGGCGCCCGTGCACGTAGCCGGCGAGGGTCGTGATGAAGCGCACCTCTGGCACGTGCGGTTCGTCGTCGAGCACGGCCTGGTAGAGGTGCGCGATCGACCAGCGGAGCGGGATGTTCACCCCGAACAGCTCGGTCAGCTCTGCCGCCGCGGGGCCGGTCGAGGTGTTCCGCCAGGTGCGGAAAGGAACCAGCAGCTCGCCTGTGCCGTCGAACGCGAGGTAACCGTGCATCATCGCCGAGACACCGATCGCGCCGACGGTGTCGAGCGCGACACCGTGGCGGCTCTGCACGTCGGCGACGAGGTCGGCATAGGCGGCCTGGAGGCCCGCCCATACCGTCTCGAGCGAGTACGTCCACACCCGGTCCTCGAATCGGTTCTCCCAATCGGAGCTGCCCACGGCGAGGACCACGGTGGGGTCGTCGGGGTCGATGAGGCAGGCCTTGATGCGGGTCGAGCCGAGTTCGATGCCCAGCACCGCCCGGCCGGCTGCGATCGCCGCGCTCATCGGCGGGCGTCCGAGTTCTGGCCGTACACGTTCTGGTAGCGGTTGTAGAGGCTGTCGATCTTGTCCTGCGGAATCGGGATGAGCGGTCCGGCCTCGCGCGCGATGTGCACCGAGCGTGCCGCGTCTTCGCACATGACCGCCGCCTTCACCGCGTCTTTCGCCGAGATGCCGATCGTGAACGGCCCGTGGTTCTGCATCAGCACCGCACGGCTGCGGTGATCACGGAGGGTCTCGACGATGCCCCGGCCGATCGAATCGTCGCCGATGATCGCGAAGGGGCCGATCGGGATGGGGCCGCCGAATTCGTCGGCCATGCCCGTGATCACGCACGGGATCTCTTCGCCACGCGCGGCCCACGCGACGGCGTAGGTGGAGTGGGTGTGCACGACTCCCCCTACGTCGGGCATGTTGCGGTAGACGTAGGCGTGGGCCGCGGTGTCGCTCGACGGGCTGCGGTCACTGCCCGAGCTGCCGGGCACGACGTTGCCGTCGAGGTCGCAGAGGATCATGTTCTCGGGCGTCAGGTCGTCGTAGGAGACCCCCGACGGCTTGATCACGAAGAGGTCGGCGCCCGGAACACGGCCCGAGACGTTGCCGCCGGTCCACACCACCAGGCCGTAGCGGACCAGCTCACCGTGGAGGCGGGCGACGTCGGCGCGCACCTGCGCAATCGCATCGTCGATTTCGGACCCCGCGTCGATAGATGTCATCGTCACTCTCTTTTTCTGGTCACGACGCGCTGCAGCAGCACGAAGATCAGCAAGATACCGCCGGTGATGATTGTCAACAGCTCGGGACGAACGGTACCGTCTCGCGTGATGAGCACGTTCATCAGGCCGAGCACGAGGGCTCCGACGACGGACCCGAGGACGAACCCGGCCCCGCCGGTGAGGAGCGTTCCGCCGATGACCGTGGCGGCGATGGCGTCGAGCTCCCAGCCGATGCCCGTGATGTTCTGGGCGATGCCCAGTCGAGACGTGTAGACGACCGCAGCGATTCCCGCGAGGGTTCCGCTGATCACGTACACCGTGACCTTCGTTCGCGCGGCCGGGAGGCCCATGAGCAACGTCGAGCTCTCCGAACCGCCGAGTGCATAGACCGTGCGTCCCGAACGGGTGCGGTGGAGGAAGAAGAACGCGACGAGAACCACCAGGATGGCGATGATGACGCCGGGGGTGATCACGAGGTCGTTGACCCTCGGACCGTCGACGATCTTGAACTGCGACCCGAACCACCGGATCGGAGAATCGTCACCGAGGCGCTCGGGGACGGTGCTCAGCAGCGACGCCAACCCGCGGGCAAGGAACATCATCGCCAGCGTCGCGATGAACGGCTGCACGTTGAAGTACTGGATCAGGATTCCCGACGCCAGTCCGAACAACGACCCCAGTGCGATCATGAGCACGATCACGAGGTAGGCGTTCCAGCCCGCGTTGGCGAGCATCACTCCCACCACGCTGGAGATCGCGATCACCGCGCCGACCGACAGGTCGATGCCACCGGTCAGGATGACGAAGGTCAACCCGACAGCGATGATGATGAGGTAGGCGTTGTTGATGAACAGGCTCGAGATCGTGTTGGCCTGCAGGATCTGCCCGTAGGAGATCTCGCCGAAGATGATCATTCCCACGAAGATCACGACTGCCGCGACCGTGGGGAGCGCCGACGGGTTGGCCCGGAAGAGCTTGCTGACGGAGCCCGCCACGCGTGTCATCCCGGTGGCAGAGTCGAGCGTCTGCGACGGGGGGGTCTCGACGCCGGTCATGCCGTCACCTTCTCTTTCGTCGGCTCGGCCGGTGGCTCTTGCGGCGAGAACTGTTGCGGTTTTCTTCTGCGGTACACGAACCAGGCGCGAACGCGCTCGGCCTGAATCAGACACAGGGCCACGATGACGATCGCCTTGAATGCGGGAGTCGCGGACGAAGAGATCCCCAGGAACACCACCGTCTTGTCGAGCGTGGAGATGAGGAGCGCGCCGACCACCGCGCCGCCCAGGTAGAACTTCCCCCCCATGAGCGATGTGCCGCCGATCACCACGGCGAGGATCGCGTCGAGCTCCAACTGGTACCCGGTGCGTGAGACGTCGACCGTCATCACGGTGCCGACCGACATGACCCCTGCCACTCCGGCGAGAAGGCCGCTGACCGTATAGACCGTCAGGAGCAGGCCCTTGGGCTTGATGCCCGTCATGCGGCTGGCGCGGGGATTGATGCCGATCGCCTCGATCATCAAGCCGAGCGCGCTGCGACGGACGACGAAGCCCACGACGAGCACGATCGCGATGGCGAACAGGAAGACCACGGGGAGGCCGATGACGTAGCCGTTCGCGATCCATCGGAACGGATCGCTCGAGGCCGCGGTGTTCTGCCCCGAGGTGATGACACGGGCGATTCCTCGACCGGCGAGCATCATGATGAGGGTGCTGATGAACGGTTGCAAGCCGATGTAGGCGACCAGGATGCCGTTGACCGCCCCCAGCACGGCGGCCACGATCAGGGCCAGTCCGAGGGCCGCCATGGCGACGCCGACCGATCCGCTGTCGCGCGTGGCGGACAGGAACTGCATCGAGACGGCGCCGGCGACGGCCATGACCGAGCCCACCGACAGATCGATGCCGCCGGTGGCGATCACGAGCGACATGCCGATGGCGATCATGATGATCGGTGCCGACGAGCGGAGGATGTCGATCACGTTGCCCACGAGGTTGCCGTTGGTGGGGTTCACCGAAATCGCGAGGTACGTGGGGTCTCGCAGGACGTTCAGGAGAAGCAGGACGAAGATCGCGACGATCCCCCAGAAGAAGGGGCGTCGGATGACGTCGCGAGCCCTGGTCCAGACGGTTGTCGGGGTGCTCACTTCACGTCCTCCTTCGGTGTACGCGGCGTTTCGGTCGCGGTGGCGGTGTCGACGACGGGGTTGTCCGCCGCGGCGTCTACGCCGTGGGCGGCGATGACGTCGACCACCATCTGGGCGGTCACATCGGGGCCGTTCACGATCTCGCCGATCTTCTTGTGGTCCTTGAGAACGATGATGCGCTCGCTCAAGCGCACCACCTCCTCGAGTTCGGAGGAGATGAAGACGACCGAGACGCCGGATGCGGCGAGCTCGGCGACGGCTTCTTGGATCTCGGCCTTCGCCCCGACGTCGATGCCGCGAGTCGGCTCGTCGAGGATCAACAGTTGGGGCTCGGTGGCGAGCCAGCGCCCCAGCAGAACCTTCTGCTGGTTTCCACCGGAGAGGTTCTTGATGAGGCGGTTCGGGTCGGCGGGGCGAACGTTGAGCGCCTTGATATAGCGGTCGACGATCTCGTCCTGCTCTTTGCGGGGCAGAGGGCGCGCCCAGCCGCGCTTCGCCTGCACCGCGAGGATCATGTTCTCCCGCACGGTCAAGTCGGCGATGATGCCCTCGTCGCGACGGTTCTCGGTCGAGAACGCGATGCGGTTGCGCAAGCCGTCTGCGGGAGACTTCAGGTCGACACGCGCGCCGTCGAGTGTCACCTGCCCCTGGTCGGATTTATCGGCTCCGTAGAGCAGTCGCGCGAGCTCTGTGCGGCCGGCACCGAGAAGCCCGGCGAACCCGACGACCTCACCGCGACGGATCTCGAGATCGATCGGATCTATGGATCCCCGCCGGCTCAGCCCGGTCACCTCGACCAAAGGCTTTTCGTCGGCCGAACGGTTCTCCGCGCCGCGGTTTCCGCCGAGGGACGACAGCGTGGCCAGGTCTTTGCCGATCATCTTCGAGATCAGAGCGTGGCGGTCCAGGTCACGCGTGAGATATTCGCCTTCGTACTTTCCGTTGCGAAGAACCGTCAGGCGGTCGCTGATCGCGTAGACCTGGTCGAGGAAGTGCGAGACGAAGAGGATCGCCATCCCCTGGTCGCGGAGACTGCGGATCACACGGAAGAGGTTCTCGACCTCGGCGGCGTCGAGGCTCGATGTCGGCTCGTCGAGGATCAGCACCTTGGCTTTGACCGCCATCGCCCGACTGATCGCGACGAGCTGCTGCACCGCGATCGACAGAGTCGACAGCGGAAGATGGGTGTCGAGGTCTTGCAGACCGAGCTGCGCGAGCGCAGCTGTCGCGGCGCGGTGCGTCGCGCGCCAGTTGATGCCGAAGATTCCGCGTACCTCGTGGCCCAGCATGACGTTCTCTCCGATGGAGAGGTTCGTCACGAGGTTGACCTCTTGATACACCGTCGATATTCCGGCGGCCTGCGCGTCGGCTGTTCCTTTGAGCTGCCGCTCCTGACCGGTTACGACGATGGATCCGCCATCGATCTTGTACACCCCGGTGAGGGCCTTGATCATCGTCGACTTGCCTGCACCGTTCTCACCCATGAGGGAATGCACTTCACCCGGGAAGAGACGGAGGTCGACGCCGTCGAGAGCCTTAACTCCCGGGAATTCGATCGAGATGTCGCGCATCTCCACGACGGGCAATGGTTCGGTCATGCAATCACAATCCTGTCCGACACCCCGCGCACGCGCGGTGTCTGCACGATCGAGCGGTGCGGGGTCCGTAGACGGACCCCGCACCGCCGATCGTCTAGGTGGAGATCAGTACTGACGGTCGGGCAACGCGGCTTC
>NZ_JBIGII010000006.1:0-120919 GCF_043556445.1 Microbacterium shimangi | reverse complement strand
TTTTCCCCTTGTTTTGTCTTTTGTTGTTTTTGGCGGGGCGGGGGGTTTGCTTCCCCCCACCCCCCCCCCCCACCGCCGATCGTCTAGGTGGAGATCAGTACTGACGGTCGGGCAACGCGGCTTCCGCGGCTTCCGCCGAATCGAAGGCCTCGCTCGGGACGATGATGTAAGGCTCGACCTCGGTTCCCTCGAGCGCGGCCTCGACGGCTTCGAGGGCCGTGTCGCCGAACAGCGGGTTGTACTCGTGGACGAAGCTGAGCGTGCCGGCAGCCAGGGCCTCCATCGCCCCTTCGGTGCCGTCGATCGTGGCGATCTTGACGTCTACGCCCGGGGTCAGGCCGGCTTCTTCGACAGCCTGGGCCGCGCCCAGACCCATCTCGTCGTTCTGCGCGAAGACGAACTGGATGTCGTTGTTGTTCGCCTGCAGCAACGTCTCGGTGACGCTACGGCCCTCGTCGGTGGTCCAGTTCGCGGTCTGCGATGCGACCTTGACGAGCCCAGAGCCCTCGACGGCCGCATCGAAGCCCTCGTTGCGCTCGTTCACGACGCCGACACCGGCCGGACCCTCGAGAACGATGTAGTTGCCTCCGTCGGGGAATTCCGACACGGCCCACTCGCCGACGGCCTCGGCGACGACGACGTTGTCGGGCGCGATTCGCGTCACGTACAGGTCGGGGTTGTCGGGGTCGATGCCGCGGTCGAGGAGGATGACCGGAATCTCGGCCTCCTGCGCACGGGCGAGCGAGTCTTCCCAGCCGGAGGCCTCGGTGGCCGAGAGCAGGATGACGTCGACGCCGGAGTCGACGAACGATGTGAAGGCCGAGATCTGCGAAGCCTGGTCGAGGTTGGTCGCGGGCGCATAGCTGAGCTCGAAACCTGCCTCCTCGGTGAACGTTTCCTGGATGTTGGCCTCGTTGGCTTCACGCCACGAGCCCTCGGGACCGACCGCGACGAATCCGACCGAGATCAGGTCGCTGCCACCTTCTTCGCCCCCACCTGAGCAGCCCGCGAGTCCGAGCGCGAGTGCACCGACACCTGCGAAGCCGATCGCTCCGAGCAGTCGCTTATTGCGTGCCATGATTCTCCTCCTTGAGATTCTCCGACGCTGATGTCGGAGCAGTTTTGCGGTGCCCCAACTCGGGACACTCACTGGTGCGTGCGATTTCATTGTGCGCGCTAACAATGGGGCCGGCGCCCTCACCCCAGAACTCGTTACCTTCTTGTTACCGAGGGTGTCAGAAGCGGTGAGACGGGGCGCCGACGTCTGCTCGAACCGCGGCCGTCGAGTCGCGGACGACCAGTGTCGGCTCGATCATCTCGTGCTGCTCGGCGGTCTCGCCGCCGATCGCGTCTACGACCAACTGGAGCGCCCGGGTGCCCAGGGCCGCGAAATCCTGGCGCACAGTGGTCAGCGGGGGGAGGAAGTGTCGAGCGTCTGGCAGATCGTCCACCCCGACGACACTGACGTCTGCGGGAACGCGGATTCCGCGGGTCGCGAGGCCGTGAATGACCCCGAGCGCCATCTGGTCGTTCGCCGCGAAGACAGCAGTGGCCCCGGCGAGCTCGCCTGACGAGCCGAGCTCGTAGCCGAAGTCCGACGTCCAGTCACCGACGAACGGCTCGGACAGGGGAAGGTCCCCCCGAACCAGGGTCGCGTGCCACGCTTCGTTGCGGGCACGGGCGTCGAACCAATCCAGGGGGCCCGCCACGTGGGCGATGGAGCGGTGACCGAGGCTCACGAGATGCGCGACCGCGAGTTCCGCACCCCTGGCCTGATCGACACCCACCGTGTGCATCCCCGCGTGTGGCTCGGACTTGATGATGAGGGTGGGAATGCCCTCGACCCTCTGGCCGAGAAGGTCGAGAGCCGACTCCCGGGGGGCGATGACGCAGAGGGCGTCGACGCCTTGCGTGACGAGCTCGACCACACCCTCGTCGACGCGGAGCCCCCCGTCGTCAGAGATCGAGACCGCGCTGATGGAGTAGCCGGCCTCGCGGGCGGCACTCTCGAGCGCCCGGAGGGTGCTGTTGGGGCCGTACTGCACCGGACTGTCGACGAGGACCCCGATGCGCATGGCCCGCCGTGTCGCGAGCGCACGAGCGATCGAACTCCGCGTGTAGTTCATCTCTTCGATGACTTGCAGCACACGTTCTCGAGTGGTCTGTCGGATATTGGGATGCTCGTTGAGCACGCGCGAGACAGTCATGTGCGAGACACCCGCGATCTTCGCGACGTCGTAGATGTTCGGACGCTGCCACCCTTTGCTCGCAGGCTCTGTCATGCCGCCACCGTGCTTCTTCTCGCGGTCGCTGAGGTCGAACCCCGCCGACTCTCCCCGCCCGCGCAGACGGACAAGAGACGGGCGGAGTAGGCGTTCGTACCGACCCGACCATCTTAACGTCCGATCAAGACGCCCCCATCGGCGGAGATCCTCCCACCGGCCGGCCCTCGACCCGGTTGCGGAGGGGCGAGCGGCGTCTCCGCGTTCGAGCTGATGCGTTCGTTCGACGCCGTACGAACTCGCAGCCATCGACCGGTGGCGGTGGCACCCTGGGGAGATGGCAGCATCCGATGGTCGACGGGAGTCCCTGCGGGGACGGCTGCTGACCGCCCTCGCCGGCGACCCGAACGGAACCCCCGGGTGGGTCAGGGCCCTCGAAGACGGCGACGACGACGGCTTCTTCCCCGAAGACGGCGCCGCATGGATCGTGCACGGCGGCATGGGAACCCTGGTGGCCGGTATTCGTGCACTCCTCGTGCAGGCACTGCATCCCGGCGCCCTCGCCGGCGTGCACGACTGGTCGCGGTACAGGGAAGACCCGATCGGGCGGCTCACCGGAACGGTGCGGTGGATCATCTGCGTCACCTACGGCTCTCGCACTCAGGCCGAGGCCGAGACCGCCCTGGTCGGCCGGAAGCACCGGCGCGTGCAGGGCGAGTACACCGCCGGCGACGGCGAGACCCGCGGCTACACCGCCGACGCGAGCGACCTGGTGACGTGGGTGCACTTGGCCTTCGCCGACGCGTTCCTCCGCAGCCACCAGCTGTGGGGCGCGCCGATCCCCGGCGGCGCCGATGCGTATGTCGCGGAGTGGGCGACGGCCGGCCGTCTCATGCGGGTACCGGAACCACCGACGACGGAGGCGCAGCTGCGCGCGGCGATGGAGGGCTTCCGCACCCGCGGCGAGCTCCGCCGCGACGAGCGCGTCGACGAGGTCGTGAAGTTCCTCCGCAAGCCGCCCTTCGACGGCGCCATGGGTCTCGCCTACCGCGTGCTGTTCGCCGCGGCCGTAGCCTCGCTCCCCCGCGAATGGCGCAAGATGCTGGGCCTCCGACGCTCGCCGCTGCCGGTGGTCACGCTGACCCGGCTCGTCCTGCGGATCTCTGCCCGCGCCCTGGGCTCGGGTCCGCGCGCCCAGGATTTCGCCCGCCGCCGCCTGCGTCGCCTCGAACGTGCGACCGCGGCAGAAGACGCCCCCACGCCGCCCGAACGGTAACCGCCACGCCACGCGACCAGCACCCTCTCGTGTGCGCTGCACTTTCCGGCATCCGCGCCGCTTCCCCGTGCCGCGGATGACGCGAAGTGCAGCGGATGCTGCGGCGCACCGGGCGAATTGCCGCGGGTGACGGAAGGCCGCGCCGGTGGTGGCGGCGCGCAAGACCCCGATAGGTTCATCGTGTGGCCGACCCTCGCGACCTGTCGCTTCCTGTAACCGCTCCTCCACCCGCCGATCCGGGCGTGCCCGCGATGGCGCTGTCAGAACTCGTCAAGCGCTTCGGCGACAAGGTGGCCGTCGACCGGCTCGACCTCGTCGTTCCGACCGGGTCGTTCTACGGCCTCGTCGGCCCGAACGGCGCCGGCAAGACGACGACGCTCTCGATGGCCACCGGGCTGCTGCGCCCCGATGCCGGCACCGCGGCCATCCACGGGGTCGACGTCTGGGCGCACCCCGTCGAGGCGAAGGCGATGATCGGCAACCTCGCCGACGGCGTCAAACTGTTCGACCGCCTGACCGGCGAGCAGCTCGTGACCTACACCGGCATGATGTTCGGCCTCGCCCGTGACGAGATCCAGCAGCGCACCGCCGACCTGCTGCGCATCATGGACCTCGGCGAAGCGGCCGGCACTCCGGTCGTCGACTACTCGGCCGGCATGACGAAGAAGATCGCGTTGGCGTGCGCCCTCGTGCACGCGCCGCGGCTTCTCGTGCTCGACGAGCCGTTCGAGTCGGTCGACCCGGTCTCGGCGGCGAACATCGAAGACATCCTGCGGGGCTACACCCAGGGCGGCGGGACGGTGATCGTCTCGAGCCACTCGATGGATCTCGTGCAGCGCATGTGCGACCACGTGGCCGTCATCGGCAACGGGCGCCTCCTCGCCGCGGGCACCGTCGACGAGGTGCGCGCCGGCGAGAGTCTGCAAGACCGCTTCGTGCAGCTCGTCGGCGGTCGCCACCACACGGAAGGCCCCGAGTGGTTGCGACGCTCCTGAGGATCCGCTTCCGCATCCTCGGAAACACGCTCACCCGCAGTCCCTGGCAGCTCGTCGGCTTCATCGTCAGCTCGCTGTGGGCGCTCACCATGCTGCTGTTCGTGGCGGTCGGCCTCTTCTTCGCGGGTTCGCTGGGGGTGGATGCTGCGCGCTACGCCATCGTCATCGGTGGAGCGCTCCTGACGCTGGGCTGGGTGCTCGCCCCCATCTTCGTCGCCGGCATCGACACGACGCTCGACCCCGCCAAGCTCGCCACCTTCCCGCTCACCACGGGTCGGATGATGATCGCCCTCGCGATCGCGGGGGTGACCGGCATTCCGGGACTCGCCACCCTTCTCGGCGGCATCGCAACCTTCGCCGCGTGGTGGCGCTGGCCGATCGCGCTCGTCGCGGCTCTGGTGTGCGTGCCGCTCGGCGTCGCGATCTGCGTCGTCGCCTCGCGCACGGTCGCAGCGCTCGCCTCGGGCCTCGGCGGCCGACGTCGCGTGCAGGAGACCGTCGGCCTCATCGCCTTCGTCGCGCTGCTGTTCGCCGGACCCATCTTCCTCGGCGTCACGCAGCTGCTCCAGAGCGGCGTCGAGTCGGGCGCCCAGTTCACCCGCATCCTCGACGGTCTCTCGTGGACCCCGATCGCTGCGGCCTGGGCGGTGCCGGGCGACATCGCCGCCGGGTCGCCTGTCACGGCCCTGCTGAAGGCGCTCATCGCGGTCGCCACCCTCGCCGGTCTCTGGCTGCTGTGGCAGCGGAGCCTCGCCGCGTCGACCGTTTCGCCGCCCCGCTCCGCCACGCGGCGCGGCAAGGCCGGCTCGCTCGGCTGGTTCGGCCGCATGCCCACCGGCGCCGTCGGCGCCACCTGGGCACGCTCGCTCACCTACTGGCTGCGCGACGCGCGCTACCTTCAGCAGCTGATGCTGGCGCCGCTCGTTCCGATCTTCGTGCTGTTCTACAGCGGCGGCGACCTCACCAGCCCGTTCTTCGCGGGGTCGGCCATCGGGTCGGCGTTCTTCGTCGGCATCGCGCCGTACACGATCATCTCGTACGACGGCACGGCGTTCGCGGGAGTGCTCCAGACCGGGATCCGCGGCGTCGCCGACCGCTTCGGGCGAACCCTGGCCGCAGCATCCGTCGCCGTTCCGCTCATCGCCGTCGTCTGCCTGGTCACCGTCGGACTCTCGGGGCGCTGGGACGCACTGCCCGCCGTGCTCGGAGCCTCGTTCGGTGTGCTGCTCACCGCCTACGGAGTGTGCGCGGTGAGCTCGGCGCTCCTGGTGGTTCCCGTGGCCGCCAGCGGCGACAGTCCGTTCAAGCGCGTCCCCGGGGCGACCTTCACGATGGGCTTGGCCGGTATCGGCCTCTGGTTCGTCGCGGGCGTGCTGGCCGCACCCGAGATCGTGCTCGCGATCCTCGCCCTCGCCCTCGGGGGGCCGCTCTGGACCTGGCTGACCGTCGCCGTCGGCGTCGTACTCGGGCTGATCCTCTGCGCGATCGGCGTCCTCGTCGGCGGCCGGGTACTCGACCGGACGGCCCCGGCGCTGCTCACCCGACTGAAGTCGTACAAGAACGCCTGAGCGGAAATACCGCGCGTCACACCGAGAAGACCCTCGCCTCCCAGGGGCTCAGCGGCGCGTCTGCCGCGACGTCTCCGTCGTCGAGGTTCGACAGCACGATGGTGGCAGTCGCCCAGCGCGCGGCGACCTCGGGGGCGAGCCCCACGCCGCGCGGCTCCGACGAGAGGTTAGCGACGACCAGCATCCGCTCGTCACCGAGCACCCGCTCGAAGGCGAAGATCGCCTCGTCGCCCGCGTCGATCCGCTCGAACGACCCGTGCCCGACGACTCGCCTGTCGTGGCGCAGCGCGATGAGCGAGCGGTAGTGCTCGAACACCGATCCTGCGACGCCGTACTGGGCGGCGGCGTTCACCTCGCGCGCGTTCGGGTTCACCGCGATCCAGGGCTCGCCGGTGGTGAAGCCGGCCGTGGCCGAGCCGTCCCACTGCACGGGGGTGCGCGCGTTGTCGCGGCTCATCGACGCCAGGCCCCGCAGCGACTCCGCGGGGCTGCTGCCGGCGGCCACGTCTGCGGCGTAGAAGTTCAGCGATTCGACATCACGGAAGTCGTCGATGCCCCCGAAGGGCGCGTTCGTCATGCCGATCTCTTCGCCCTGATAGATGTACGGCGTGCCGCGCTGCAGGTGGAGGATCGTCGCGAGCGCTGTGGCCGACTCCCGCCACCATCGCGTGTCGTCGCCGAACCGGGTCACGGGCCTCGCCTGATCGTGGTTGCCCAGGTAGAGGCTGTTCCAACCGACCTCGGCGAGCGCCTCCTGCCAGCGGGTGAACGACGCCGCGAGTTCTCCGGGCTCGAGCCGTCGCGAGCAGAACTTCGTCGTCGGACCGTGGTCGAGACCGACGTGCTCGAATTGGAACACCATGTCGACCTCGCGCCGGGAGGGGTCGGTGAAGAGCACGGCCTCTTCGGGGGTCACGCCGGGGGTCTCGCCCACCGTGATGAGACCGCGACGCCCGTCGAAGACCTCGCGGTGCATCTCCTGCAGAAACTCGTGCAGCCGCGGTCCGGCGGTGTAGAACGGCGCACCGTCGGCGAGCGTCGCCCCCTCGCGGGACACACCGTCGGGAAGATCGGGATGCTTCGAGATCAGATTGATGACGTCCATCCGAAAACCGTCGACCCCGCGATCGAGCCACCAGCGCATCATGGCGTAGACGGCCGCGCGGACCTCGGGGTTCTCCCAGTTCAGGTCGGGCTGCTTGCGGTCGAAGAGGTGGAGGTAGTACTGGCCCGTCGAGGCGTCCCACTCCCAGGCGGGGCCCGAGAAGAACGACTCCCAGTTCGTCGGCTCCGCACCGGGCTCCCCGCCGACCGTGCCGGGGCGGGGCGAGCGCCACCAGTACCAATCGCGTTTCGGGTTGTCGATGCTCGCCCGCGATTCGACGAACCACGGATGCTCGTCGGAGCTGTGGTTGACCACGAGATCCATGACGAGCTTCATGCCCCGGGCATGCACCGCCGAGAGCAGCGCGTCGAAGTCATCGAGCGTGCCGAAGACCGGGTCGATGTCTTGATAGTCGCTGATGTCGTACCCGTTGTCGGCCTGCGGCGACCGGTAGACCGGAGAGAGCCAGATGACGTCCACGCCCAGACGCTGCAGATGGTCGAGTCGCGACAGGATGCCTCGCAGATCGCCGATCCCGTCACCGCCGGAGTCCTGGAAGCTCCTCGGGTACACCTGGTAGACGACGGCGCTCTTCCACCAGTCGTCGGGCACGGCAGCATCCGCCTTCATCGACTCGCCCTCTCGTTCGCGGGAACCGGTCACAGCCCGAACGCCGCCCGCACACCGTCGTTGACGACCTCGCCCCCGCGCACGTTGAGTCCCTTCGCGAGGGCGGGGTCGGCGGCGGATGCTGCGCTCCACCCGAGGTCGGCGATCGCCGTGACGTACGGCAGGGTCGCGTTGCTCAGCGCACGGGTCGAGGTGTGCGGCACCGCCCCGGGCATGTTGGCGACGCAGTAGTAGAGCGAGTCGTGCACGGCGAAGGTGGGCGCGTCGTGCGTCGTCGGGTGCGAGCCCTCGAAGCAGCCGCCCTGGTCGATCGCGATGTCCACGAGCACCGACCCGGGCTTCATCGCCGCGACCATGTCGTCGGTGACGAGTTTGGGGGCGGCAGCACCGGGAATGAGCACCGATCCGATCACGAGGTCGGCGTCGGCCAGCTGATCCGCGATCTCGTAACGGGTCGAGGCGCGCGTCTGAATCGCCCCGCCGAACCGGGCCTCGAGCGCCGTCAACCGCGGCAGCGAGATGTCGATCACCGTGACCTGCGCACCGAGGCCGAGCGCGTTGGCTGCGGCATGCTCACCGGCCACGCCCCCGCCGATGACGACGACCTTGGCCTTCGGGGTTCCGGGCACGCCACCCAGGAGCATCCCCCGCCCGCCGGCGGCCCGCAGCAGCGACCCCGCGCCGACGACGATCGAGAGGCGGCCCGCCACCTCGCTCATCGGCGCCAGGAGCGGCAGCGTGCGATCGGCCAGCTGCACGGTCTCGTAGGCCACCGCGGTCGTTCCCGCCGCGATGAGCGCATCGGTGAGGGGGCGATCGGCGGCCAGGTGCAGGTAGGTGAACAGGGTGAGGTCGGGGCGCAGGTGACGGTACTCCTCGGCGATCGGCTCTTTGACCTTCACGAGCAGATCGGCCCGCCCCCAGACCTCGTCGGCGGAGTCCACGAGTTCGGCGCCGGCCGCGCGATAACGCTCATCGGGGACGCCGCTGCCCACCCCCGCTCCGGCCTGCACGATGACGTCGTGGCCGCGCCTGACGAGGGCGTCTACCCCGGCCGGCGTCAGAGCGACGCGGTTCTCGTTGTTCTTGATCTCGGACGCGACGGCGATGCGCATGGGGACTCCTCCGCTTGTGGCGATGAGCCGAGGATGTCAGATTCCGGCGGTGTTCGCGTGATGGCGTCCGATGGGGAGCATCAACGGGCGCCCCGATGTCGGATCGGGGATCACCAGACTGCGGATGCCGAAGACCTGCTCGACCGTCTGCGCCGTCAGCACCACTTCGGGGGTTCCCGCCGCCGCGATCGCCCCGTCGGTCATCGCGATCAGGTGGTCGCCGTAGCGGGCGGCCATGTTGAGGTCGTGCAGCACCATGACGATCGTCGTTCCACGCGTGCGGTTGAGGTCGGTGAGCAGATCGAGCACCTCGACCTGGTGGCTCACATCGAGGAACGTCGTCGGCTCGTCGAGCAGCAGCAGGTCGGTCTGCTGCGCCAGGGCCATCGCGATCCATACGCGCTGCCTTTGCCCGCCCGACAGTTCGTCGACCGAGCGGTCGGCGAGCACCGCGGTGTCGGTCGCCTCGAGCGCCTCGGCGACGGCGATGTCGTCGGCGCGGGTCCAGCGCGAGAGCATTCCCTGGTGGGGGTGGCGGCCGCGACCGACGAGGTCGGCGACGGTGATGCCCTCGGGGGCGATCGGCGACTGCGGCAGCAGCCCCAGGGTGCGGGCGAGTTCCTTCGCCGGCATCCGGTGCACCGCCCTCCCGTCGAGCACGACGCGCCCTGCGCGCGGAGGGAGCAGGCGCGACATGGCGCGCAGCAGCGTCGACTTGCCGCAGGCGTTCGGCCCGACGATCGCCGTGATGCGCCCGGCGGGCACTTCGAGGTCGAGGCCCTCGATGACGGTGCGATCGCCGTAGGCGAGCGTGACGCCCTCGGCCACGAGCGTGTGCGATGCGGTCACAGGGAACCTCCGGCGCGGTTGGTGCGGACGATGAGGTAGACGAGATACGGGGCGCCGAGCACACCCGTCACGATGCCGACGGGGTAGCGGAGTCCGAGAAGGTACTGCCCCGCGAAGTCGGCCACGAGGACGAGAAGCGCGCCCACGAGCGCCGCCGGCAGGAGGGGCGAGCCGTGGCGACCCACGATGCGGGCCGCGATCGGACCCGACAAGAACGCCACGAACGCGATCGGTCCTGCCGCGGCCGTGGCGAACGAGATGAGGCAGACGGCGGCGACGATCACCAGCAGCCGCGTGCGTTCGACCCGCACCCCGAGGGCAGAGGCGGTGTCGTCGCCGAGCTGCAGCGCGCCGAGGTCGCGCGAACGCGACAGCAGCAGCGGACCCAGCAGGGCGAGCGCTCCGAGCGCGGGCAGAACCTCTTGCCAGGTCGCGCCGTTGAGGCTCCCCGTGATCCAGCGCAGGGCCTCCTGCAGATCCCACTGGCCGGCGAGCGACAGCACGTACTGCGTGACCGCGTGCAGCATGGCCGCGAGCCCGATCCCGATGAGGATCAGCCGGGTGCCCGCGCCCGTGCGCGAATACGACAGCGCGTACACCAGCACCGCGACGATCAGACCGGCGATGATCGCCGACAGCGAGACCCCGAAGCCGCGGATGCCGAGGACGATGATCGCGAACGCCGCCGCGGCGCTCGCACCGGCGCTGATCCCGATGATGTCGGGGCTCGCCAGAGGGTTGCGCAGCATGGTCTGGAACGTGACACCGGCGAGCCCGAAGCTGAGCCCGACGACCACGGCGAGGGTGGCACGCGGCACGCGCAGACGCCCGACGGTGAAGGACGCCCCCGGAACGTCTTGCCCGAGCAGCACGCCGAGCACGTCGGAGGGTGGGTAGAAGGTCTCGCCCACCATGAGGCTCACGACGAAGACGACCACGATGAGGGCGGCGAGGATGCTGAGGATCACGCGCCGCCGTCGCCCCCGCTGGGAACGTCCCGCTGCGACGGCGGCTGCGGGATCGACGGCAACGGCGCTCACAGTGCCCGCACCTTCTGGCGGCGCACGATGGCGATGAAGAACGGCGCACCGATGAGAGCCGTGACGATGCCGGCATCGATCTCCGTCGGGCGGGCGACGATGCGCCCGACCACGTCGGAGACGACGAGCAGGCTTGCACCGCCCAGCGCCGAGAACGGCAGCAGCCAGCGATGGTCGACGCCGACGAGCAGGCGGCTGGCGTGGGCGACGAGCAGGCCGACGAACGCGATGGGGCCGGCGAGTGCGGTCGCTGCCCCGCAGAGCAGCACCGCTCCGACAGCGGCGACCCCGCGGGCGATGGCCACGCGCTCACCGAGGCCGGCGGCGAGGTCGTCGCCGAGTGCGAGCGAGTTGAGGCTGCGTGCCGAGAGCAGGCTGATGATGAGACCCACGACGAGGAACGGCAGCCCCTGCGCGATGGTCTCCGCTGTCGCGCCACCCACCCCGCCGATGAGCCACGACCGGATGGTTCCCGAGATATCGCCGCGCGGCAGGTACACGGCCGTCACGAAAGAGGTCAGCGCGGCCGACGTCGCCGCTCCCGCGAGCGCGAGCTTGAGGGGGGTCGCTCCCCCGCGGCCCAGCGAACCGACGGTGTAGACGAAGAGGGCCGCGGCAGCGGCTCCGACGATCGCGACCCACAGGTAGGCGCTCGCCGACGACAGGCCGAACCACGCGATCCCGATCACGACGGCCAGCGAGGCGCCCGTGTTGACCCCGAGAATGCCCGGGTCGGCGAGCGGGTTGCGCGTGACTCCCTGCATGACCGCACCCGAGACGCCGAGCGCCGCCCCGACGAGAACGGCCAGCAGCGTGCGCGGAACGCGGGTGGCCACCGCTGCCTGCGAGATGTTGTCGAGCGACCCCCCGAGGCCGGCGACGATGTCACCCCAGGCGACCTCGCGCGAGCCCACCGCGACCGAGACGCCCATCAGGGCGACGAGCACGACGGCAGCGACGACGAACCACAGCAGGCGCACGCGATTCGGGCGCCGCACGATGGCGACGCCCGAATCGGTGACGGATGCTGTGGAGGTCACTGGCCCTTGTCGGCAGCTTCGGCGAGGAGGTCGACGTAGTCGTCGAGGACGAAAGAGATCGACAGCGGAGTCGGGTTCGCCGCCGTCCCGAGCGGGCCCGTTCCGTCGAGCGCCACGATCGCGTCGTTCGCGATGGCGGGCACCCGCGAGAGGAGCGGGCTGGCCTTGATCGCCGCGAGGGTCTCTGCATCGGCGTAGGTGACGATGATGTCGACGTCCGACAGCGCGTCGGCCTGCTCGGCGCTGAGGGTGCCGCTGAACTCGCCGCTGTCGCCGGTGGCTTCTTCGATGCTTCCGGGCGTCGTCAGCCCGAGGTCGGCGAAGAAGGCTGCCCGGGTGTCGTTCGGAGTGTAGAAGCTGACCTCGCTGAGGTCGGTGGGGTCGATGTGGGTGAGGAACATCGCGGACTTTCCTTCGAGCTGCGGGTGGTCCGCGACGGCGGACTCGATCTCGCCCTCGATCTCGGCGACGAGATCATCGCCCTCGGCGCCCATTCCCATGCCCTCGGCGTTGAACTTGATCATGTCGCGCCAAGAGGTCGACCACGCCGCTTCCGGGTAGGCGACGACCGGCGCGATCTCGCTGAGGGTGTCGTAGTCCTCCTGCGTGAGGCCGGAGTAGGAGGCGAGGATGACATCGGGGTCGGTGTTCGCCACGGCCTCGAAATCGATGCCGTCGGTCTCGTCGAACAGCACGGGCGCCTCACCACCGAGCTCTTCGAGCTTCTCTTCCACCCAGGGCAGCATGCCGTTGCCGTCGTCGTCACCGAAGTTCGCGGCGGCCATTCCCACGGGCACGACGCCGAGGGCCAGCGGCACCTCGTGGTTGGCCCACTGGACGGTGGCGACGCGCTCGGGCTTCGACTCGATGACCGTGGTGCCGAGCGCGTGCTCGATGGTGATCGGGTATCCCTCGGTCGCCGTGTCGGCGGTGCTCTCACCCGCGGGGGCGGACGCGCCGGTACTGCAACCGGCGAGGACGAGGGCGGCCGCAGCCGCGAGGGCGGCGACAGCGGTGAGGCGACGAGGGCGCATGGGACTCTTTCGATGGGGTGCAGGGGATGCCCCACCGGCAGGAGAAGTGCGACCGTGCTGTGGCGCCGGGGGGCGCCTCGGTCGGGTTGCTTAGGTGAGGCTTACCTTCACCCTAGAACGTCACGATGCGTGCCGCCAAAACGAAAGCCCGCCCGTCGAGATACCCCGGGGCGCAGAAATGAGAACGGATGCTGCGCATCAGCGCAGCATCCGTTCTCAGAACTCTCGTCGTGGCGAGCGACTCACACCTTGCGGTACGCGCCCATCGATGCCGCAGCGGGGCAGTCGAAGGGATCGCCGCCGGCGGACAGACCGACGCGGTTGAGGTACTCGATGACGATGCCGTACGACTTGATGAGCGACGTCTCGGTGTAGGGCACGTCGAAGGTCTTGCAGTACTCGATCACGATCTCGCGAGCCTTCGCGAGGTGCGGGCGAGCCATGCTCGGGAACAGGTGGTGCTCGACCTGGTAGTTGAGCCCGCCCATGAGCGCGGTCGCCCACCAGCCACCGGCGACGTTGCGCGAGGTGCGGACCTGCTTGCTGAAGAAGTCGAGGCGCGCGTTCGGGTCGATGATCGGCATGCCCTTGTGGTTCGGAGCGAACGCCGCACCCATGTAGACGCCGAACACGGCCAGCTGCACGCCCATGAAGGCGAACGCCATACCGAGCGGCAGGAGCAGGAAGACCGGCACGATGACGACGGCGAGGCGCAGGGTGATGAGCGTGAGCTCTTCCCACCGGCGCGGTACCGGGCCGCGGGCCAGGTTGTGCTTGATTCCGAGGAAGTGGAGGTTGAGACCCTCGAGCGTGAGCAGCGGGAAGAACAGGTAGCCCTGCTTGCGCGTGATCAGCTTGAGGAGGCCCTTGGCCTTCGCCGCATCTTCTTCGACGAACGAGATCGTGTCGATCTCGATGTCGGGGTCTTTGCCGACCCGGTTGGGGTTGGCGTGGTGGCGGGAGTGCTTCGAGTCCCACCACGTGTAGCTCATGCCCACGATGCCGGGGCCGATGATGCGCGCGAGGCGGTCGTTCGCCTTGCCCGACGCGAAGATCTGCTTGTGGGCGGCCTCGTGCGAGATGAAGGCGGCCTGGGTGAAGAGGATGCCGAGCGCCGCGGCGACGGCCAACTGCCACCACGAGTCGCCGAGCAGAAGGAACGCGGTGATCGCACCGGCGAAGCCGAGGGCGATGGCGGTGCCGGTGAGCGCATAGAACAGGGGCGCGCGTCGCAGCAGACCCATCTCTTTCACCACCTGCGAGACCTGCGTGTAGGCCTTCGCAACGGGCGGGAAGTCCTTCGCCGTTGCGTACGTCTGGCGTACGGGTCCAAGTGTCGAAGCGACGGGTGAGGCCACGGGCGGCTCCTGTCGGTCTGCAGCACCGGGGGGTCGGTGCTGGGGGGAGAAAAGATTCACGGCGGGCGCCGATCACAGAGCCGACATTACGGGGTTTCACATGCCCTCTCGGGTATGTCCGAGGGTATGTTCAGGCTCCTCACAGGCATGCTCCACAAAGCCCGTTGACGAGGGTGGCGCCCATGCTCTACGGTGCGGAACCGCGCGATTCTGAGGGCCGATTCAGACGGTTCGCAGCGCGCTGTCGAGGTCGCCGATGAGGTCGTCGATCGACTCGATTCCGACCGACAGGCGAACGACCTCTTCGGGCACGGCGAGCTCGGTTCCGCGCACCGAGGCGTGGGTCATCGCGTCGGGGTAATTCAGCAGTGATTCGACGCCCCCGAGCGACTCGGCGAGGGTGAACAGCGTGGTCGACTCGGCGAAGCGCCGCGCCGCGGCCGCGTTCTCGAGAGCCAGCGACACGATGCCGCCGAAACCCGACATCTGGCGCGCGGCGATCTCGTGCCCGGGGTGGCTCGCAAGGCCCGGATAGTAGACGCGGGCGACACTCGGATGCGCCTCGAGGTAGTCGGCCACCGCCTGACCGTTCTCGCTGTGGCGCTGCATACGCACCCCGAGGGTCTTGATACCGCGCGTGGTCAGCCACGCGTCGAGCGGCCCCGAGATCGCACCCGCCGCGAACTGCAGAAAGCCCGCCTTCTCGGCGAGGGCGTCGTCGTCGAGCACGAGGGCGCCGCCGACGACGTCGGAGTGGCCGCCGAGGTACTTCGTGGTCGAATGCACGACGACGTCGGCGCCGAGCGAGAGCGGGCGCTGCAGCGCGGGCGAGGCGAAGGTGTTGTCGACGACCACCAGTGCCCCCGCCTCGTGAGAGACGCGTGCCAGCTCGGCGATGTCCGTGATCCGCAGCAGGGGGTTGCTCGGGGTCTCGACCCACACGATGCGCGGTGCTCGTTCGTCCAGTGCCGCCGCGACGGCACCCGCGTCGCTCATGTCGACCACGCGCAGCTTCACTCCCCAGGGCGCGAGGACGCGGGCGATGAGGCGATAGGTGCCGCCGTAGACATCATTGCCGAGCAGCACCTCGTCGCCCGGCTGGAGGACGGCGCGCAGCAGCACGTCTTCGGCGGCGAGCCCCGACGCGAACGAGAGGGCGTGGCGCCCGCCCTCGATCGCGGCGAGCTGTGTCTGCAGGGCCGTTCGCGTCGGGTTCCCGCTCCGGCCGTACTCATACCCCTCACGGAGTCCGCCGATGCCGTCTTGGGCATAGGTCGTCGAGAAGTGCACGGGCGGGATCACAGCGCCGGTCGTCGGGTCGAAGTCCTGCCCGGCGTGCACGGCGAGGCTGTCGAAGCCGCGGAGGTTCTCGGTGGTCATGAGGGGTTCTCCGATTCGCCGGCGGATGCTGAGGATGCTGCGGTGACGTCGTCTGTCGAATAACCGCGAGCGGCCATCCATTCGTCGTCGAAGATCTTGCTGAGGTAACCGCGCCCATGATCGGGCAGCAGCACGACGACGACCGCCTCTTCCGGCAGGTCGCGCGCAGCTCGGAGCGCACCGACGACGGCCATGCCGCTCGATCCGCCGACGAGGAGGCCCTCCTCGCGGGCGAGCCGACGGGTCATCGCGAACGACTCGGCGTCGGAGACCTGGTGCAGTTCGTCGACGACGCCCGGGTCGTAGGCGGGCGGCCAGAAGTCTTCACCGACGCCCTCGACGTCGTATCCGTGGATCGGGCCGCCGGTGTAGATCGAGCCGACGGGGTCGACGCCGACGATCCGCACGCCGCCGCCCGACGCCTCGCGGAGGAAACGACCCGTGCCCGAGATGGTGCCACCGGTTCCGACGCCGGCGACGAAGTGGGTCAGGCGGCCGTCGGTGTCGCGCCAGACCTCAGGACCGGTCGACTCGTAGTGGCTGCGCGGCCCGTTCGGGTTGGCGTACTGGTTGGGCTTGAAGGCCCCGGGAATCTCGGCGACGAGCCGATCGGAGACGCTGTAGTACGACTGCGGGTCTTCGGGCTCGACCGCGGTCGGGGTCACGACGACATCGGCGCCGTAGGCGCGCATCACCGCGCGCTTGTCTTCGGCGACCTTGTCGGGCACGACGAACACGCACCGGTAGCCGCGCTGCTGGGCGACCAGGGCGAGACCCACACCCGTATTGCCGCTCGTGGGCTCGACGATCGTTCCGCCGGGGCGGAGGAGTCCCTCTCGCTCGGCCGCGTCGATGATGTTCGCGGCGATGCGATCTTTCGACGAGCCGCCGGGGTTGAAGTACTCCACCTTCGCCAGAACGGTGGCGCGGATGCCCGCCGTCACGCGGTTCAACCGGACGAGAGGGGTGTTGCCGACGAGGTCGGTGACGGTGCGGGCGTATCGCACGAATTGCTCCTGGGGTGAGCCGCGCTCGGAGGCGCGGAAGCTGTCGGGTCGGAAGGAGCCGAGAGGCTCAGCGACAACAACGACAGGTCAGCACACACCCAGAGTACACACGAGGGCGGCCGTGCCGCAGCACGGATCCGCCGACGCGGGACGGCTCAGACCTTGGCGGCGCGACGGGCCCGGGGCGCGCGCGGCTCGGCGACCTCTTGGGCGAACGCGTCGAAGTCGACGACGAGCCCCGAGGTCGAGCTCGCGTCGTTCGCCAGGCGCTTGAGGTGCTCGGGATCGAGCAGCTCGGGCTCGGCCGACGCGAAGACGAAGCGCAGCGGAATGGACGGCTGGATCCAGATGGTGGAACGGCCACGCGGTGTGTCGTCGTCGTGGCGCCACGACATGGTGAAGCTCTCGCCACGACGGAGCTTCGTGGCGACGACCACTTTCACATGAGCCAGAACCCGGTCGGGCATTTCGATCGGCTGGTCCGTGCTGCCGTAAAACAATTTGCCCATCGGATACTCCCTTTGCTCGGTGCGCCGTGCGGCGCCGTCTCGAGGCTCCCGTTGCCGATCGAGCAGCCACGCGTGGCCACTCTCGGGGACCTCTTCCCAGAACTCTACAGATACTTCAGATATTTAGCTAATCTCTTTACATCTTCGATTATTTAGCTAAGCTGAGGAGATAGGCCCCGGTTGCCCGTGGTCAGAGGAGGTTTGCTCGTGAGCAGTTCATCGACCCAGTCACCTCTGCGGCGCGCCCTGCACGGCTTCATCGACGCCCGCAACGCCGCGCTCATCGAAGCTCGGCGGACGCTGAAGATCGGCGAACTCGACGCGCGTGCCCTGCTGTTCGTCGCCGCCAATCCCGGGGCTCGTCCCACGCAGCTCCGCGGGTATCTCGGCATCACCTCGGCGGGCGTCACCACGCTCATCGACCGGCTGGTCGATCGCGATGCGGTACGCCGTGACGTCGATCCCCACGACCGCCGCGTCAACCGCATCACCGTCACGGTCGATCTCGGAATTCTTCCGTGGTCGGCGCTCACGCGGTTCGACACCGACTTCGATCAGGCGGTCTCGCAGGGCGACGCCGTGCAGAACGAACTCTTCGCGACGACCCTCGACGGATTCACCCACACCGTCGTGGCCCTCGCTCGCGCGTCCTGAGACCCGGCGAACTCGATCGGTCAGACCGAGTCGTTGTTCTCGCTCTGAGACTTCGCCTGGAGGAACGCGCACAACGACGACGCGATCGACAGGTCCGAGGCGAGGCCGTGCAGTTCGCCCGCATCGAGAGTCACCGCGGATTCTTCCGCCTCCATCGTCACCACCCATCGGTCGGAGTCGTGCGACTCGGGCTGGATGAACGTCGAGGTCGACGCGTTGTGGAGAGTCACGGCGACGAGGCCCGTGTTCGCCCCGTCTTCGCCGTCTTGCGGGATGACCTTCAGCGACACCTCGTAGCCGAGTGCGAGAAACTCGTCGAGCCACGCCTGTAGCGTGTCTTGGCTTCGAAACGGCATCGCGACTCCATCATTGACCACCGGCTCTGCGATCGCCGTCTGCGTCCATTATGGGGTGGGCTGCAGACACCGCGAGAACGATGTCGTCGCGATTAGCCGCTGCGGTGAGATATCTCCCCCACGACTCGCCGTTCACACGTGAGACAGGGAGGGCTGGGTGCGCGTACCGAAGTCGTGACGCAGAGCGCTCAGAGCGGCCCGCCAACCGACGAGGCCCGTGACCCCGGGGCCGGGGCTGACCGACGCCGAGCACAGATACACACCCGGTACGGGCGTGTGCCACGGGTCCGGACTCAGCACCGGGCGCCGCACGAGCTGCGGGAACGTCGGGGCTCCCGCGGCGATGTCGCCTCCGGGGTAGTTCGGGTTGTACCGACCCACCTCGACCGCCGAGCGCGAACTCGTCGCGAGGATCGTGTCTCGGAACCCCGGTGCGAACCGCTCGATCTGAGAGACGACGGCCTCGGCGCGGTCGGCATCGCTCCCGGCCGGCACGTGCGTGTAGGTCCAGAGCGTGTGCGCACCATCGGGGGCGCGCCCCTCATCGAACAGCGAAGGTTGCGCGGCGAGAACGTAGGGGCGCGGGTGGAGCCTGCCTCGGGAGACATCGTTCTCGGCCTCGGCGATCTCGGCGCGCGTTCCGCCGACGTGGATCGTCCCGGCCTCGCGCACCCCCTCGTTGGTCCACGGCACCGGATCGGACAGGGCGAAATCGACCTTCGCGACGCCGCCGCCGTAGCGGAAGCGCTCCATGCGCGTGCGGTAGGCCGTCGGCATCCGCTCCCCCGCGAGACGCACGAACGCCTCGGGGGTCACATCGAGCAGCACCACGCGAGACGACGGCAGCTCGTCGAGCGAGGTGACCTCGTGGTCGGTCACGAACTCTCCACCGTGCGCGCGGATGTCGTCGACCATCGCGTCGACGATGGCCTGGCTGCCGCCGCGCGGGATCGGCCAGCCGCGCGCGTGGCCGTAAGCCGCCAGGGCAAGGCCGGCGCCGGCGGCCGCGAGGCTTGGCTGATGCAGGATCGTGTGTGCGGAGACACCCGTGATCATGGCCGGCGCTGCGTCTTCGCGGAACGGGGCGTTCCACCATGGTCCGCCCTGCGCGAGGGCGCGCAATCCGAAGTTGACGGCGGTAACCGGATGCCGCGGCATGCGCAGCAGCGTCGAACTGGTGAATTCGGCGACCCGCGAGGCCTGCTCTGCCAGGGGCCGCATCAGAAGGTCGTAGGCGGCGCCGTCGCGGCCGAGGCTCTGCACGGTGCGATCGAGATCGAGATGGGCAAGGCCCGCCCGGCCGCCGTCGAGCGGGTGGGCGTAGGAAATCTCGGGCACGACGAAGTCGACACGCGATCCGAGTTGGAACTCGCGGAAGAACCGCGACTCGAACGCCATCGGATGCACCGCCGAGCAGACGTCGTGCAAGAAGCCCGGAAGAGTCAGTTCGGCCGATGATGCGCCGCCGCCGATGAGCGACGCACGCTCATACACGCGCACGTGCAGTCCCGCCCGCGCGAGGGTCACCGCTCCGGCGAGCCCATTGGGCCCCGACCCCACGACGATCGCGTCGAACTGCTCGGTCACTCGCCGCCCTCGACGATCTCTTGCTCGGCGGTCGAACGCTCGGCGCGGTGGACCCGCCCCTCGGCGAGGTAGGCGAGGCGGTGCAGGGTCTCGGCGTTGCGGACGTGCAGGCCGACGTCGAGGAGGGGTGTGGGGATCAGCCGGCCGGGGCCGGCGACGGCCTCTTCTTGGATGCGCACGACCGTGTCGTCACCACGGGGCTTCGCGTCGAGCGTGATGAGCGCCTCGCCCAGCGGCCACCCGCGCGCCTTCATCACGGCGCGGCGGGGCGGGTCCCATTCGATCGAGACGGTGGTGTCGTCGATGACGGCGGGCCAGGCCCCGAACGAGTGGTGCAGCTCCGACCCCACCGCGGGCCAGGCATCGTCGACCTCGCGCATCCGGGAGGCCCCGACCACCCACGAAGGAAAGAGCCACCCGTCCGCGATCACCGCGAAGACGTCGGCGGGTGCGCAACGGAGTACGCGTACGTTGAGAGACATCCGGTTTTCCTCCCCTGTCGGGCTGGATCGGGCGCGGTGCGGGTTCAGCGACGCCGCAAGGCCAGCGCTCCGCCGAGTGCGGTGAGGGCGGACCCCGCAACTCCGGCGCCCGCGAGAAGCCGTCGGTGACGGATCGCCCACGTCTGAATACTGCCCGACCGGGCCTGGTCGTCGAAAATCCCGTGGGCGCCGTGGTCGCCGGGCACGGGCTCATACAGGTTCGGCGGCAACTGCGGGTCGTCGTGGTCTTCGGACAACTGCCCGTTCCAGGCCGTCTTGGCGAGATACCAGTCCATGAACCGACCCGCGAAGCGCGTCCCGAGGATCAGACCGACGGTCGGCAGCCCCACCCACGTGCGGCGGCGAGGGGTGTCGGCCACATCGGCCACGGCACGGGCCCCGACCTCGGGCTGGAAGATCGGCGGCACCGGCTGCGGGTGCTCGGAGAAGTCGGACTTCACCCAGTTGAACTGCACGGTGTTGAGGGCGGGCATGTCGACGATCGAGATCGCCACCGGGGAGCCGATGTGGGTCAGCTCGGCGACCACCGAATCGGTGAAGCCGTGGATCGCGTGCTTCGCCCCGCAGTACGCCGCTTGCAGAGGAATGCCGCGGTGCGCCAGAGCGGACCCGATCTGGATGACGTGCCCGCGCCCGCGCGGCACCATGCGCCGCAGCGCAGAGCGCGTGCCGTTCACGACACCGAGGTAGGTGACATCGGTCGCGCGCTCGAAGTCCTCTTCGGTCGTGTCGAGGAACGGCGAGATCGTGCCGACCATGGCGTTGTTGATCCAGAGGTCGATTCCTCCGAACTCCTCGTCGATGCGGGAGGCCGCAGCATCCACCGCCTTCGAGTCGGCGACGTCGACCGAGATGCCCAAGCTCCGGCGTCCGACGGCGTCGATCTCGGCCACGGTCGCGGCGAGACCGTCTTCGCCGCGCGCGAGCACGACGACATCCCACCCGCGGTCGGCGAGTTCGCGGGCGGTGGCCCGCCCGAGTCCTGCGGAGCCGCCGGTGATGACGGCGGTGCCTCGTGCGTTCGTGTCGCTCATGTGGTGAGGGTACGCAGAGCGGATGCGGTGGCAACCGGACTTGCCACGGCGCCCGCGGGCGGCTAGGGCGTCAGAGCGAGACGAGTTGCACCTCGGCGAGCTCGCCGTCGTCCACGACGACGGAGAGGAACGTGTGGTGCGGTTGCCGACGGCGGTCGGTCGGCGACCCCGGGTTGAGCAGACGTTGCCCGCCCGGGGCCCGGGTGTCCCACGGAATGTGGCTGTGGCCGAAAACGAGCACGTCGACGTCGGGAAAGGCCGCAGCCATACGGCGCTCTCGCGAACGCGCTTCTCCGGTTTCGTGGATCACCGCGAAACGGACGCCTTCGATCTCGCGGCGCGCGATCTCGGGCAGGCGCGCACGAAGGTCGGCACCGTCGTTGTTGCCCCACACGCCGAGCACGTCCCCGTGGCGCTCGAGCTCGTCGAGCACGCCCACGCTCACCCAGTCGCCCGCGTGGACGATCAGGTCGGCGTCGTCGGCCGCCCGCAGCACCGCCGGCGGCAGGGCCCGCGCGCGCCCAGGAATGTGGGTATCGGAGAGGATGAGCAGCCGCGTCGCCATGGCTCGACGGTACCGTTTCCCGCCGCAGGCTTGACGCGCGGTGCAGAGTGAGTGTTTAATCACTCACATACCAAAGGAATGGAAATCATGAACGCTTTTCGCACTCTCGCCGCCGCCTCCCTCCTGGTGGGTTCAGCGGTGTATCTCGCGGCCGAAACCATCGCCGCCGCTGCCTGGCGGTCGCCCACCTACAGCTACGCCCAGAACTGGATCAGCGACCTCGGGTCGGCGACCGCGGGCGAATTCCAGGGGCGAGAACTCAACTCGCCTCTTCACGCGGTGATGAATGCGGGTTTCGTCATTCAGGGATTGCTCTTCGGGCTCGCCATCGTGCTGCTCTCCCGAACGCTCACGGGTCGCCTTCGTCACTTCACCGCCGTCATGGGCGTGGTCACCGCCATCGGTTACGTCCTCGTCGGCACGTTCCACGGTTCCCTGCAAGCGCAACAAGACGGCACCCTCGGCCTGCACTTCACGGGCGCGGGATTGGCGATCCTCGGCGGGAACGCCCTGGCACTCGTCCTCGGCCTGCACTGGCGGAAAGTCGTCGCGACGCGAACCCTCGGCGTCATCAGCATCATCGTCGGATCGATCGGCCTGATCGCCACCGTCGTACTCCTGTCGACCTTCGGGGCAGACGTTCCTTCCGGGGCGATCGAACGCGCCTCCGTGTACACCATCGTCCTCTGGCAGCTGGTGGCGGCTGTCGCCCTGCTGCGCAACCCCGTCGCCGCGACCCGCACCGTCTCCCCGCGGTCATGACCCTGCCGCGGGCACGGAACGACTCACGATGGCCGGCCTCAGCCCGCGAGTACCGCCAACTCGGCGAGCACTCGCGGGTGCGCCAGGATGCGGAAGTGTCCCCCGGTCTCGAGCCGCACGTTCTTCGCCCCGGCCAACTCGCTCCCCTCGGGGATGTGCGGATCGAAGCGGCCGTAGACCGACACGATCCGTTCGTTCACCGCAGTCTCTTTCGCGAGCGCGAGAATGGTCGCGTTTCGCGGCGAGAAGATGCGCAGCGTCGGCGCGAGCACCATCAGCCGGGCGTAGCGCGACCCGCCGAAGGGCGTCGCGACAGCCAGCATCCCTCGCACACGACCGCCCGCGGTACCGACCACCATCGCCTGCTTCCCGACGAGTCCGCCCTTGCTGTGGGCCATGAGCACCACGTCCGAGAGATCGTGCTCATCGAGGTACTCGGTCACACGCTCCGCCATCTCGACGACCGGGCGTTCGTTCCGCCGCAGCAGATCGATCACGTGGATGGGGTGCCCCCGCTCGTGCAGCGCCTCGATCAGCGGCTGCATGAACTTCCACGTCTCGTAGATGCCGGGCAGAACGATGATGGGGGTCTTGTCGCCGGTGAGGAACGTCATCGGGTCGGTGCGGTTGAAGAACGCGCGCACCTGCCAGGTCAGCGCGTACGCGTAGTCGCGCGCCCACCAGATCGGAACGCGTAAGGGGTTCACGCACCACCCTCGATGCGCGCGGCGAGGAAGGCGTCGATGGCGGATGCTGTCGAGCGCGGCGCACTCTGCTGCACCACGTGATTGTGGCCGGGCACGGTCACGAACGTTCCGTCCGCGGCGCGGTCGCGGAGCCGCCGGCACCAGTCGGTACCCGCGATCGGGTCGGTGCCGCCGCGGATCACGAGGAAGGGCGACGCCAGGTCGGCCACCCGTTCTTCGATGGGATAGGTCAGCATGTGACGCACCTGAGCGAGGTACCAGGGAACGCCGCAGCGGAGGTAGTCGACGAACACGATCGCGTTGATCAGCGGCGGCTCGCCGAGCGAGTCGAGAGTGAGGGCCGTCGCCTGCGCGAACACGGAGGTGTGGCGGTCGTCGGTCACGGGTCCGATCGCCACCACCGCGCGGACGAGATCCGGGCGTTGCGCACCGAGCTCGACCACCCACTGAGACCCCATCGAGTGTCCGACGAGAACGACCGGCCCGGTGCCGATCTGATCGAGCACCTCGCCGAGCAGCCCCGCCATGGCTTCGACGTCGAGGTCGCGTCCGGGTTTCGGAAGACCGCCGAAGCCGGGGAGGTCGATGGAGTGCACGTCGCTCTCGACCGAGAGAAGGGCGTGCAGTTTGGTGAAGTACCGGTGGGACATACCGATGCCGTGAACCAGCACGAAGGGCGGCCCCGGCTCAGCCGCGGTGGAGTCCGTCGTGACGACGCGAAAGACGCTGCCGGCGAGATCGATCCTCCGCTCGTGGGAAGAGGGGCTCTCGGGCGGTCGCGTCATCGGGCAACCGTACCCCGGAGGCAATCGGGTCCGATCTACGACCGGCGCGCCGTATGCTTCGACAACACGAGACCCAGGGAGATGGGTTATGCCGCTCTTCGAGTTGGAGGCCTCGCCCCGGGGGCGCATGAGGGTGTTCGTCCGCGCCCAGCTGCCCTTCCTGCTGGGTGCCGCATTCGTCGGACTCGTCGCGGCGATCGCCGTGCCCGAGAAGGCCATGAGCGGCTACATGCCGGCCGCCTATGTGCTGGTCGCGCTCGCCTCGCTGGCCGCGGTACTCGTCCCCTGGGAACGTTTCGATCGCACGTGGTTGATCACGGTGGCGCTGACCGACATCGTCGCGGTGGCGTTCATCCGCACCGAACTGATCTCGGTCATCGCCTCTGCCGGGCTTCTCGCGATGTTCCCCGTCCTCTGGCTGGCCTACGGATTCCGCCCCTGGACGATCCTCGTCGCCGTCGCCGGGGCGGCCTTCATCTCCTCCTTCCCCTTCTTCACCCGAGGCGAGTGGCCCGCCACCGCCCTCGAGTGGGCCAACGTCGTGACGCTCCCGGCCATCATCGTGGGGGTCGCCCTCATGGCGAATCTCGCCGCGCGTCAGTTGCGGCGCAATCGCGATCGCGTCGCCGAGGCGCACGCCGAGCAGACGGCGGCGCTCCTGCAAGCTGAAGACAATGCGATCCTGATGCGCAGCATCCTGAACACCGTGAACACGGCCGTCGCGTTCTACGGGCCCTCCAACGAGCTGGCGCTGTCGAACAAGATCGCGTCGACCATGACCGAGATCGTCGGGTTCCGTCTCGACCGGCCGCCGTACGCCGGCGACAACGTGCTCGCCATGGACCGCATGACACCGATCCCGTACGAGGGCCAGATCATTCCCCGTGCACTGCGCGGCGAGATCCTGACCGATCACATGGAGTGGCTGGGCCCGCCCGATCAGCAGGTCGCCATCCTCGCCTCGTCGCGCCGCGTGACCCGTGATGACGGGGCGCTGCTCGGCACGGTGGTCGTCGCCTACGACGTCACCGAACTCGCCACCGCGGTCGAGGTGCGCGAGGAGTTCCTCCGCACGGTGTCGCACGAATTGCGGACGCCACTGACGAACATCACCGGCTATCTCGAACTCATCGAAGACGGGCTCGACGAGTCCGAGACCCAGAGCCGTGCCTACATCGCGGTGATCCAGCGGAACGCTCAGGTGCTGCTCGATCGCATCCGCGAACTGCTGGCCGCGACCGACACGTCTGAGCCGCTGCGTCTCGAACCGACCGATCTGCGAGCTCTCGTCGATCTGGCGATCGTCGATGCGGGAGATCGTGCCGGGGCCAAGAGCATCGCGATAGAACATCTCGACACGGGCCCGGCCTCGGCGATGGTCGATTCGTCGCGTCTGCGGCAGGCGGTCACCGAGCTGCTCGTCAATGCCGCGAAGTTCAGCCCCGAGCACAGCGTGATCACGGTCGAGCAGGGAATGACCGCCGAGAACGCCTTCATCCGCGTCTCGGACCAGGGCCCGGGAATCGGCCGCGCAGACGAGACCCGCGTGTTCGACCGGTTCTACCGCACCGCTTTCGCTCGCGAGAACGCCGTACAGGGGTTCGGCATCGGCCTGACGATGGTGAAGTCGACGATCGTCGCCCATCACGGTCGCATCCACCTCGTTCCCTCCGACGACGCCGGCACGACCTTCACGCTCGAGCTCCCGCGCGAGGGCCCCGACCCGAGCACCGGCGCCTGACCCGGCGCCCACGCGCCGCGCTGCTCGAGCCCATCCGGGCACCCATGTCCCGAATTCCGCAACGAATCGGCCCCACCGTTGCGGAAAGTGGGACATGCTCTGTGGCATGTCCCGAATTCCGCCGGAATCACCCCGCGTCGTTGCGGAAAACGGGACACGCGAGGGCTCGGACTGGAACTACCTGCAGGTCGAAACGGCGGGGCGGATGCTGCATCCCGTCCTGGGTCCGGGTGGGATGACCCGCGAGCAGGCCCACCGGGAGGTCAGAGCCTTGCTGAACCTGCACGTCGAGAGCACGCCGCACGCGAGCGGGCTCCTCGACGCGTGGGACGAAGGCGCGGCCGACGACACCGTCTTCGCCGGCCCCTTCCTCTGGGCGATCTACGAAGCCGACGACACCGTGGTCGGAGGCCGCGAATGGGTCGACGACCTCGCCCGGGGTCTGCGACGCGGGGGTTCGAAGACCCGCGTCGTGTGGTGACCGCCCCGCGAGCGATGACTCACCGGGTGGCGTCGTCCTGACCGTGGTAACGACGGATGCGGCGGCCCTCCGCGGCGTCTTTCTCTTCGGCGGCCGCCTTCTTCTCGATCTTCTTCGTGTCACGCGGGGGCAGCTGGATGTCGCGCTCGGCGGCGATGCCGGCCTGCAGTTGACGGCCGCGCTCGAGCTCGGCGTCGAACTCGGCGCCGAACAGGATCGCGAGGTTCGCGATCCAGAGCCAGAGGAGGAAGACGACCACGCCGGCGAGCGAACCGTAGGTCTTGTCATAGTTCGAGAAGTTGGCGACGTAGAGCCCGAACCCGGTGGTCGCGATGGCCAGGATCACGAGCGCGAGGACCGCACCGATGCTCATCCACCGGAACTTCGGCTGCTTCGCATTGGGGGCGGCGTAATAGAGGAGTGCCAGGATCGCGATGACGATGACGACCAGCACCGGCCATTTCGCGATGTTCCAGATGGTCACGGCCACTTCGCCGAGACCCAACGCGTTGCCGATGGCCTCGGCGACCGGGCCCGAGACGACCAGGAGGAGGGCAGCGAGCGTCACGAGAACGACGGTGACGAGCGTGAGAAGCAGCTGCAGTGGCTTGAGCTTCCAGAATGGCCTGCCCTCGTCGATCTCGTAGATGCGGTTCATCGCACGCGTGAAAGCGCCGATGTACCCCGACGCCGACCAGACCGCCAGGACGATGCCGCTGAGGAGAGCAAGGCCCGCTCCGGGCGACGAGGCGAGCTGTTCGATGGGGCCGCGCAGCGTGTCGGCCGTTCCGCCCGGCGCCACCCCGTCGACGATCTCGAGCACAGTGGTGGCCGCCGCGTCGCTCTGCCCGAGCACCCCGAGGAGCGAGAACACCGCGATGAGGCCGGGAAACAGCGCCAGCACGCCGAAGTAGGTGAGGGCGGCGGCGATGTCGGTGCACTGGTCGGACGTGAACTCACGGACGGTCTTGGAGAGCACGTACTTCCACGACCGTTTCGTCAGGTCGTCGGGAGAATCGGGCTCGGCCGCGCTGTCGGCGTGCGGCGCCGTGTCGGCCTTGCCGAGGTCGGAGCGGGTGGTGTCGGTCACGGGGTGGTGCCTTTCGGGGGGAGCGCGAATGCGGCAGGGCTCGAGAGCCCTGCCGCATTCATCGGGGGTGGCGTCAGCCGTTGTCCGTCACCGTGCCGCGCGCGTCGCGCGCGCGGTCGGTGACGGTGGTGGCGGCATCTGCCGCGTCGTCTTTCACGTTCGAGACGGCGTCGGTCGCAGTGTCCTTGACCGCGGCGGCCGCTTCTTGCGCGGGCTCCTTCAGGTGCTCGCCGACCTCTTTCGCCGCACTCGTGGCCTGGTCGATGAGAGGCTGCGCCTGCTCCTTGACCGCGTCGGCCGCCTGCTTCTCTTTCTCGGAGGCCGGGATGAGCGAGGCGAGCGCGAGACCCGCACCGAAGGCGATGAGGCCGATCGCGAGCGGGCTGCCCTGCGCCTTCGTCTTCACCGCGTGGCCGGCGTCCGACACACCGGACGCCACGGACGAACCGGCGTCGGAGACGGCGGAGCCTGCGCCCGACACGGCCGAACCCGCGTCATCGGCTGCGCCCATGACGCGATCGCGCACCGAGCCGAACACGCCCTTGACCTTGTCGGTCTGGCGCTGGGCAATCTTGGAGGGGGTGACCTTGTCGGCGAGGGCGTCGACGTCGAGGCCGAGCTCCCGTCGGGTCTGATCGATGTTGGCGCGGATGGCTTCGGGTGAATCACTCATCGGTTCTCCTCATTTCTCTTCACGGCGTCGGGGATCTGCTTGATCGTGTCGACGGTCTGCGGAGCCCCCTTGATCTCTTTGAGTTGCTTGCGTCCCTGGAGGAACAGCACCAGGGCGACGATTCCCCACAGCACAGCCACGATGACCGCCGACCAGCCCAGCCCCACCAGGAGGCCCAAGGCCCACCAGAGTGCGACAGACAGGAAGAAGATCGCCATGAGTCCGGCGTACGCTGCGGCGCCCAGCATCCCGGCACCCTTTCCGGCGCGGGTCGCAGACTGGCGGAGCTCGGCTTTGGCGAGCTCGAGCTCTTGCCGCATCAGCGTCGACAGGTCTTGGGTGACCTCACCGAGGAGTTCGCCGAGCGACGTGGTCGCGGCCTTCTGCTCAGACGGAGTCGCGTCGGACATCGCCACTCCCCTCGCCCGTGACGACCTCGTCCCACGTGGCGCGGGACTGGTCGTACAGGGGGGTGCCACCCACGGGAGCCCCACCGGCGAGGTCGCTGGGGATCGCCGGAACCGGGGGAACGTCGACGACCGGGACCGGCGCCGCGGGCGTGGTCGCGGGAACGCTCGGAGCCGCAGCGGCGGCCTTCTTGTCATCGGCCGCGTTGTCGGCGAGGGCGCGGGTGAGGCGTCCGACGACGAGGCCGGTGAGGGCGGCGGCGGCGATGAACGTGCCGGGCTTCCGACGCGCGTACGAGGTCACTTCGCTCAGCAGCGATCCGGGATCGCGGTCGCCGATCCAGGTGGCGGCGCCGCTGACGCGCGTCGACACCTGCTGGACGAGATCCGCGGCGATGCCGGGGTTCTCGGACGTCTGCACCATCGACTCGAGCTCTTCGCCTACGGAGCGCAGGCCCTCGGCGACGCGCTGCTGCTGAACGCCCGCCTGCTCTTTCAGCTCGCCCTGGGTCTGGGTGTACAGGTCTTTGACCTGGGTCTTCGCCTCGCCGGCGACGGCTGCGGCTTCGTTCTGGGCGGTCTCCACGACGTGGCCTGCTTCGTGGGTCGCGGTGCTCGCGACTTCTCCGGCCTCGTTCTTCGCGGTCTCGACGGTTCCGGACGGCTGGGAGCTCTCGCCGCCCGTCGGTGCGGTGTAACCGCCTCCATAGCTTTCGGACATGTTGTTCCTCTCGGCTGCCGGTCCGGGGGATGAACCGAACTCGGGGTACCGGTCTAAGCGCCCCCGGGCGATAAGGCGCGCGGGTTGACTCCCTGCCACCCCGTGTGCATCGCGGGCACGGGTGTGCTGGGCCGCGTGGAGAGGAAAATCGACGTCAGCGGTAGCGCCGACGGGGGTCGATCAGAGTTCGCTCGCCCAGGGCAGATCGGCCCCGGCGCGCGAGACCGTCAGAGCCGCGGCGTGCACGGCGTCGCGCCCGATCCGCTCGAGGGCGGGCGCCGAAAGGCCGGCACTACCGAGGCGCGCCACCGAGAAGATGAGGGAGGCCATGAAGGTATCGCCGGCGCCGATCGTGTCGACGACCGCCACCCTCTCGCCGGGGACCGTGAGTCGCTGCATCGCCGTCGCCACGATGGCTCCGGCACTGCCGAGGGTGACCGCCACCAGGCGAGGCCCGAGGGCGAGGATGGCATCGACGACCGCGTCGAGCGAGGCCCCCGGGTAGAGCCACGCCGCGTCTTCGTCGCTGAGCTTCACCACCGTCGCGAGCCGGGCCGTGTGCTCGAACGCCCGGAAGGCGGGAGCGTGCGCGCCGACGAGCGCCGGGCGGATGTTCGGGTCGAACGTGACCTCTGCGGCGCGCGACGCGCGAAGGGCCTCGCGCACCGACTCGGCGCCCGGCTCGAGGAAGGCGGCCACCGATCCCGTGTGCAGCACCCGCGTCGGCGTGCCGGGCAGGGCAAAGGCGTTCCACGCGAGATCGAACACGTACGACGCCTGACCGTCGGGGCCGATGCGGGCGAGGGCGGTCGACGTCGGCCGCGGCGTGAACGACTCGGGCGCCAGGGTCACCCCCGAATCCTCGAGGTGCGCGAGAATCCGTTCGCCGCGTTCGTCGGAGCCCAGCTGGGTGACGAGCAAGACCGACAGACCCCGGCGCCCGAGCCCCAGGGCGACGTTCGCGGGGCTGCCGCCGACGTGCTCGGAGGTTTCCGCCGACGTCTCGACGATGTCGACGAGCGCCTCACCGATGACGACGACGTCGTAGGCGGGCGTGCCGGTCATCAGCCCGCCTCGACGACCGGGGCGGATGCTGCCTCGACGATCGCCGAGCGGAGGGGCGGCACGTTGGCGGCGTGCGTCTCGACCTCGGGGAACCGTTCGACGGCGGCGACGCGGGGCACGACACTGCCGGCCGCGGAGACGATCCAGCTGCCCACGAGGAGGAAGTCGTCGTTGCCGGCGGTGAGCGGGCCGGTGATCGCGAACGCGCCGTGCGCGGGGGTGGCGAAGGTCACCCGCACGAGGTCGCCGTGGCCGAGCCCGTCGAGCGCGCCACCGACCTCGGGGTCGAAAGTGGGGACGACCTCGGGGATCGACGGATAGATGCGCTGGATCTCGCTGCCCGTGCCGAGGATCACGTCGGCGAGCATGAGCTGGTTGCCCACGCCGGTGCGCACGGTGCCGTCGACGACATACAGGCCGTAGCGCGGTGACCGGATCACCGCGCGAGCGACGTCACCGGCGGAGAGCTCCGAGAGCGCATCCCGGATGTTCTGCACGTCGCGACGCACGCGGGCAGCGGACAGGTGCTCGACGATCTGGGTATCCACCAGACAAGGCTACCGACGCAGACGCCCCGCGGAGCGTCCCGCGGGGCGTCTGCGCGTGAGGGCTCGGCTCAGCTCCGGATCGCCGGCTGCACGTCGGAGTCGTGGCGGACACTCTGCACCTCGACCTTGCGCGGCTTCGCGCGCTCGCTCACGGGGAGGACGACGCTCAGCACGCCGTTGTCGTAGCTGGCAGAGATGCCGGAGGTGTCGACACCCTCGCCGATGCTGAACTGGCGGAGGAAGCTCCCCGCAGGGCGCTCCTGGGTCAGCCACTTCGCACCCTCGATACCGCCAGCGGTGCGCTGCGCGCGGATGGTGAGCAGCTGGCCGTCGACGTCGATGTCGACCGATCCGGGATCGATACCCGGCAGGTCGGCGTTGAGCACGTACCGGTCAGCGTCGCGGTAGAGGTCGACCGGCATCACCCGCAGGTTGGAGCGCGACGACAGCACGCTCCCGGCGAGGCGATCGAGCTCCGCGAAAGGGTCGAAAGTCATTGCCATGATGAATCCATCTCCTTCCGTTTGAGGTTGAGCCCCCTCGGCTCAACTACGGATAAATTAGCACTCCCGACGCGCGAGTGCGCATTCCGATCGCTGAAAAATCGCCGAGAATGAAAGCACTATGACCGCCCCCGCTCGTCCTGCGCGCTCTGTCGGCGTCGTGCTTCCTCGCGACCTTCCGCCCACGGAGGTCATCCCGTTCGCTCAGCGGGCCGAGAGGCTCGGTTTCGACGAACTGTGGGTCGTCGAAGATCTGGGATTCCGGGGCGGCGTCGCCCAGGCTGCGGCGGTGCTGGCCTCGACGACCCGCGTGACGGTGGGCGTCGGCATCCTGCCCGCCGGCGCGCGGAACGTCGCCTTCGCCGCGATGGAGATCGCCACCCTCGCCCAGCTGTTCCCCGGCCGGGTGGTCGTGGGCATCGGGCACGGCATGCCGCAGTGGATGCGCTCGGTCGGGGCATGGCCCGGGAGCCCGCTCACTCTCCTGCGCGAATACACCTCCGCCCTGACGACGCTTCTGCGGGGCGAGCCGGGCCCTCCGGCCGGGAGGTACGTCAACGTGGCGGACGTGCGCCTCGAGTCGGCGCCCGCGACGCCGCCGCCCCTGGTCTGGGGCGTGCGCGGCCCTCGTTCGCTCGCAGCGGCCGGAGCGATCGCCGACGGCGTCGTGCTCGCGGAGCCCGCGACCCCGGAGTACATCCGCGCATCCATCGCCACGGTGTCCGGCGGGGGTGCGGGGTCTCCTACGGCGTCGCTACGGGTCGTGACCTACGACGTCGCAGCGGTCGCCGCGTCGGATGCTGCTGCCCGCGAGCTGGTGCGTCCGGCTCTCGCCGTCGTGGGCGAACCCGACTGGCACCCGCATATCGCACCCCTCGCGTTCGCGGACGAGCTGATCGCACTCCGCGAGCGCGCGGGCACGCCCGAGGCGTTCGCCGCCGCCCTGCCCGACGAGTGGGTCGATGCCCTTGCGCTCGTCGGTACACCCGCGCGCGTGCACGAAGGAATCACCGCCCGGCATCGTGCCGGGGCGACCAGTGTGATCCTCATCCCGGTGGAAGAGGACCGCTCCGCCGGGTTGGAGAACCTCGCCGCCGTCTTGGTCTAGGCCTCGGCGTCGGGCGCAGCACGGCGCGTCGACTGGTCGCGGATCATGCGGGCGATGCTCCCCCGGAGGTGGACGAACGCGTCGAGTTCGCGGGTGGCGACCTGGTCGCGCGGCCGCGGCAGATCGACGTCGATCGTGGCGACGATCGTCGACGGCGACTTCGATAGCACCAGCACCCGGTCGGCGAGGTAGACGCTCTCGTCGATGTCGTGGGTGACGAAGAGGATCGTCATGTCGAATTTCTCCCGCACCGCCAGCATGAGATCTTCGAGCTCGGCACGCGTCTGCGCATCCACCGAGGCGAACGGTTCATCCATCAGCAGGATCTTCGGGCGATAGGCGAGCGCCCGCGCGATCGCGACGCGCTGCTGCATCCCCCCCGACAATTGCCACGGGTACTTCTCGGCCGCGCCCGTCAGCCCGACCGCGTCGAGGCTCTCATCGATGCGCGACTGGCGCTCCTCTTTCGACATCCCGCCGCGCGGCAGCACGAAGGCGATGTTGCCGGCCACCGTCCGCCAGGGGAAGAGCGAGCGGCTGTAGTCCTGGAAGACGAGCGCGAGGTCGCGCGGCACCCCGATCACCGGTTCGCCGCCCAGAAGGACCGTGCCGCGGGTCGGCCGCATGAGACCCGACAGGCACCGCAGCATGGTGGTCTTGCCGCATCCCGAGGGTCCGACGATCGACACGAACGCACCCTGCGGAACCGTGAAATCGAGTCGCCCGATGGCTTCGTGTCGCTGCTTGCCCTCGTAGACGTGGCCGAGGCCCTCGATGGTGAGCAGGTCGGTGGCGGTGGTCGCGATGCTCATGACACTCCTTCTCGTGCGCCCCGGTGCCATCTCGTGACGCGCGATTCCACCAGGGCGAGGATCGCGTTGAGGACGTAGCCGAGGATTCCGAGCAGGAGGATGCCCGACCACATGTCGAGCATCCGGTAGGTGCGCTGGGCGCCCAGGATGATCGAGCCGATACCCTCCTGCGAACCGACCATCTCGGAGATCACCATGACGATGAGGGCGACCGACAGGGCCACCCGCATACCGGCGAAGATCTTCGGGGCAGCACTCGGCAGCACGATCCCGAAGAAGACCTTGCGGCGGTCCATCTCGAACACCCGCGCCGTGTCGAGGTGCAGCGGCTCGACCGAGCGCACACCGTCGATGGTGTTCAGCAGCACCGGCCACACCACCGCGAAGGCGATCAGCGAAACGCGCATCTCGTTGCCGAATCCGAGCAGGATGAAGAAGATCGGCAGCAACGCCGGCGGTGGAATGGCCCGGGCGAAGTGCACAACGGGCTCGACGAAATCTCCGAGAACGCGACTGCGTCCGATAGCCACCCCGAGGAGAACCGCCACGACGACGGCGATCGACCAGCCGCCCAGCATGCGGACGAGGCTCGGGACGATGTCGGCGAACACGCCCTCGGTGAGGAAGAGCGAAGTGACGGGCCCCGACAGCCAGAGTTTCGCGAACCGCTGGATGATCTCGGAGATCGGCGGGAAGTAGGGCGAGCCGGCTGATCGCGCGGCGATCTCCCACACGATCCCGAGCGCGAGCAGAGCACCCCACCGCACGGCGAACTGCCGGAGTCTGCGCGAGGCGACGGCCGATCGGCGAGGGGGCCGTACGACCCCGATCCACGTCGTCGTGGCGGTCATCAGTCGTCCTTCCCGGTGGGCCTGAGCGCGGGCTGCCACGAGAGGAAGCGCCGTTCGATGAGCACGAGCACCCCGTTGATCGCGAGTCCGAGGAGCCCCGCGATGATCGTCGCGGCGTAGACCAGGTCGGGGCGATTGCCGGTCGCACTGGCGTCCAGCATCCATCGTCCGAGTCCGTCGGACGCCCCCGCCAGAAGCTCGGCGCTGATGGCGACGATGAGCGCGACGGAGGCGGCGATGCGGATGCCGGTGAAGATGAAGGGAGCGGCGCTCGGGAGCGATACCTCCCAGAGGGTGGCGATCCTCCCCCGACCGAAGCTCTTCGCGGTCAGCTTGGCGATCGGGTCGACGTCGTGCATGCCGTAGATGGTGTTGAAGAGCACGGGCCAGGCCGTCGAGAAGACGATGAGCGCGATCTTCATCTCGGCGTCGTTGCCGAGCACCAGGATCGCGAGGGGGATGAGGGCGACCGACGGGATCGGTCGGAGGAACTCGATGACGGCACGGCTCGCGGAGTACGCGCCCGGCGACGATCCGAGAATCACCCCGAGCGTGACCGAGACGACGATGCAGATGACCAGCCCGACCGCCCATGCCTGCAGGGTCGCGGCCACCGCGCCGAGGAAGGCCGGGTCGACCAGCAGCTCGGCGACGCGCACCAGCACGACCGAGGTTGGCGGAAGGAAGGCCTCGTCGACGATGCCCGAGCGCGAGATGACCTCGGCGATCACGAACACCGCGAGCAGCCCCGCGGCCCCTCGCACCATCGTGCGGCCGCGATGCGATCCGCGACGAGACCCGGCGCGGGCACGCCGGGGCGCGAGCCTGGTACCCGTGGTGACGGACGCCATCACTGCTCCTCTTGCTCGGGTGTCATCGGTGGGGGCGGCGCGGAGGCGGGATGACTCCCGCGCTCCGCGCCGCGCGATCACTCGGCCTGCCAGGCGTATTGCGAGAGGTCGTCGAGGGGCTCCTCGAGAAGCCCGTACTCGACCATGAGGTCCATCGTGAGCTGGGCTCCCTCGATGTTCGGCGTACCGTCGCGCACGAAGCTGGGCTGCGTGATGGCGGCGGCGAGCTCCGGCGTCAGCGTCGTGATCGTCGGCAGGATCTCGACGACGGTGTTCGGGTCGTCGAGAGCCAGCTCGGTGGCCTTGTCCATGGCTCGTACGAACGCCGCGACGACGGCGGGGTTCTCATCCGCGTACGCCTTCGACGTGTTCCAGGTCACGAGGGGGCTGTTCTGCTGGTCCTCGTTGCAGACCGATGGCGCCAGGATGCTGGTGAGCCCCTGCGACGCGCCGATGGTGATGAACGGCTCGGGCACGAGGCCCGCGGCGATCCGACCCTGGCTGACCGCGGCACCGACCTCGGGGAAGGGAACCTCGACCAGTTCGTACTCGCCGGGCTCGAGGCCCTCGGAGGCGAAGCAGTCGCGGATCTGCACCTCGGTCGCCGACTGCAGGGTGTTCACCGAGACCGTCTTGCCGCGCAGGTCTTCGACCGACTCGATGCCGGAGTCCTCGGCGACGATGATGCCGTTGATGCCCTCCTTGTTCGAGTCCGTGCCCTCGCGCACCACCTGCAACTCGAGGCCCTGCGACACGGCCGATAGGACGTTCGCCCAGGTGGCCGAGCTGAACTGCAGGTCGCCCGAGATGAGTTGGGTCACCCCGACAGCGCCCCCGGCGATCGTCTCGATCGTGACTTCGAGGCCCTCGTCGGCGAAGTACCCCTCTTCCTGCGCGATGAACAGCGGGGCGTAGTCGCCCGCGGGCAGGGTTCCCACCGTGATGGCGACCGGGCTCGCGGGGTCGAGTGTCTGCTCGGCGCCACCGCCCCCACTCGGACTCGTCGAGCCGGAGCATCCGGCGAGACCGGTGATCAGGACTATGGCGGCGACCGCCGCACTGTGCTTCCGGGAAAACGTCATTGCTCTCCTCATATCTCTTCGTCGAGATGGTGCTGCCGATGTTCCACTGAACACCGGCCGGGGTATCAGGCTACCTGAAACGCAGACCGCCGACAAGGGATCGGCGCATCACCGGGTGAACGCGCTCAACCCCGTGATCGAGCGTCCCACGATGAGGGTGTTGATCTCACGGGTTCCCTCGTAGGTGTAGACCGCCTCGGCATCGGCGAAGAATCGCGCCACATCATGGTCGACGACGATGCCGTTGCCTCCGACGACCTCCCGTGCCCACGCGACGGTCTCTCGCAGCCGATCGGCGATCCACACCTTCGCCAGCGCCGAGTCCTCGTCGCGCGAGACGCCGCCCTCGCGTCGTTCGGCGAGACGGACCGCCATACCGAGCGACGCGGTGACGTTTCCGAGCATGCGCACCAGCTTGTCCTGCACGAGCTGGAATCCGGCGACAGGACGCCCGAACTGCTCGCGCGAGAGGGTGTACCGCAGGGCGGCCTCGTAGGCGCCCGCCTGCGCCCCCGCGGCGATCCACGCGACGTCGGGGCGGAGCGTGCGCAACAGAGTCGAGACGTCGGCGAACGAGGCGACCCGCTGCAGCCGATGCGAATCCGGCACACGCACACCGTCGAGGTCGATGTCGGAATTGGTGATCAGGCGCAGGGCGATCTTCCGCTCGATCGTGGTGAGACTGATCCCCGGCGCGTCAGTGCGAGCGAGGAACACCTTGACCTGATCGTCGGCGACATCGCGCGCGAAGACCGCGACGTACTCCGAGTGAGCGGCGTTCCCGATCCATCGCTTCCGACCGTCGAGGATCCATTCGTCGCCCTCGCGCCGCGCCGTGGTCTGCAGCCCGCGCGCGACGTCGGACCCGTGATCGGGTTCGGTCAGTGCGAAGCATCCGGTCATCGAGAACGACACGATGGCGTCGTCCCACTGCGCGACCTGCTGCGCACTGCCGCCCTGCCGCACCAACTCTCGGAACATCGCCACCTGCCCGTGGTAGAGCATGCCGGTGCTGACGTCGGTGCGCGAGAACTCGAAAGTGCGAAAACCGTTGTAGAGCTCGCGGGAGCGCCCGCGCGGGTCGAGGATCGCCGGGTCGTCGATGAGACGCAGATCGCGAAGCGGCTCACGCAGGTGCACGGGCGACGCCGCACGCTCCCAGAAATCGGGCAGGATCGGCGCGAGTTGCTGCTCGAGAACCTCCCGGAGCGCCCTCAACTTGGCGACCTCGGGTTCGGTGAGGAGATCGGCGAACCCGTAGAGATCCGAGACCGGATAGAGCGCGCTCACGACAGCCCGAGCACCCGCACCGCGTTGTCCCTCAGAATCTTCGGGCGCGCGGCGTCTCTGATCTCGAGGCGCGCGAAGTCTTCGAGCCAGCGGTCGGGGGTGAGAGCGGGGTAGTCGGAGCCGAAGAGCATCTTGTCTTGAAGGATGCTGCCGGCCTGGCGCACGAGCGCGGCGGAGAAGTACTTCGGCGACCATCCCGAGAGGTCGATGAACACGTTCGCCTTGTGTGCGGCCATCGACAGCGCTTCGTCCTGCCACGGCACCGAGGGGTGCGCCAAGATGATCGTCAAACCCGGAAAGTCGGCGGCGACATCGTCGATGAGCATCGGACTGGAGTAGCGCAGTTTGATGCCGTACCCCCCGGGCAGGCCCGCCCCGACGCCCGTCTGACCGGTGTGGATGACGACGGGCACCCCCATCTCCTGGATCGCCTGCCAGAGGGGGTAGTACTTCTCGTCGGACGGATCGAACGCCTGCACGCTCGGGTGGAACTTGAACCCCCGCACCCCGTGGTCGTGGAACAGCCGCCGGGCGAGGTCGATTCCTTCTGCACCGGTGTGCGGATCGACACTGCCGAACGGGATGAGCACGTCGGCGTTGCGCGCAGCCCCCGCCGCGATCTCTGCGCTGCTGTTCGGAATGACCCCCATCGCGGTGCGCGCGTCGACGGTGAAGACGACCGCGGCCATCGATCGCTCGCGGTAGTACTCGGCCAGCTCGTCGACCCCGAGGGGCCGGGGGGCATGGCCGAAGTAGGCGTCCATGGCGTCGAGCAGATCGTCGGGCAACGCGCGGCGGCCCTCGGAGTCGAACTGCACGTGCACGTGGGTGTCGATCGCTCGGATGCCCTCCAGAGCGATCGCGGGCTCGTATCGGGTCATTGCGTGGCCTCCGCCTCGATGAGTCGCGCCTTGAGCTTCGCCAGGTCGACCTTGCCGCTTCCGCTGCGCTCCAGACCGGTGACGACGAGCAGTCGTTTGGGTTTCTTGTACCCCGCCAGCTCTTCGCCGACGTGCGCGATGATGTCGGCCTTCGACACCGACGCCGGGTCCGTCACCGCGATCGCCGCGGCGACCACCTCGCCCCACCGTTCGTCCGGCACACCGAAGACCACCGCGTCGTGCACCTCGGGGTGACGGAGGAGGGATTCCTCGACCTCGGCGGGGAAGACCTTCTCGCCGCCCGAGTTCACGACCGTCGCGCCGCGTCCGAGCAGCTCGATGTACGAGTCCTCTTCGACGCGCACGAGATCGCCCGCGATGATATGCCGACGCCCGCGGATCTCGACGAAGTTGGCGGCCGTCTTGCCCGCGTCTTTGTAGTACCCCTTCGGCATGCCGCCGGTGAAGGCGATCTTTCCCGTCGAGCCCGGGATCGACTGCACTTCTTCGAGGGCGTCGTCGAGGACCACGGTGCCGGGGGTGAGGCGGAAGCGCGCCGGGAGATCGGCCGCTGACCGCGTGATGCCCAAAGCCACCGCACCCCCTTCGGTGGAGGCGAGGATGTCGGTGACGACGACCGGCCCGAGGGCATGCAGTCGTGCTTTCGTCGCGTCACTGAAGCGCATGCCCGACGACAGCACCGACTCGAGCGCCGGGAGGGCCGTGATGCCCGCCTCGGCCGCAGCATCCAGCAGGGGAATGGCGATCGCATCCCCCGCGACCGCGACACGGGTGACGCCCTCGTCGAGGATGGTGCGGATCGCTCTCGCCGGGTCGAACTTGGCGGTGGGGAGCACGACGACCGTGCCCCCGAGGAGGAGCGCGTTGATCACCGTCGTCAGCGCCGTGCCGTGCATGTACGGCGACAGCGCGAGCGCGACCATGCGGCGATTGCCCGGATCGGTCGCGAGCCGGACGGCGTCGTCGGGCGAGGTGGGCAGCGGCAGACCGGCCGTGACGTAGGCGTTGTAGACCTGCATCGCCAGCATCTGCCGCACGCTCCAGACCGCTGCCTTCGGCGCCCCGGTCGTGCCACCCGTGTACATGAAGAAGTCGCCGTCGACCGGATTCTCGTAGGGCACCGGCGCACGCACCGCGTACTCCTGGAAGTCCCGGGCCCCGGGCAGGAGGGCGGCGTCGACGTCTTGCACCTGCAGCAGGACGATCGGCCGGCCGAGCAGCGCCACCGCGTCGGCGACCACCGGGGCCAGGCTCGCGCTGTACACGAGCGCTGCCGAGTCGGAATCGTCGAGCAGACTGGCGATCTCGTGGGCGCGGTAGCGGAAGTTGAGCGACACCGGCACGATCCCGACGCGGATGGAGCCGGCGAACGTCACCAGCCACTCGGGGCGGTTGTGCAACAGGATCGACACCTTGTCGCCGCGCCCCACCCCCGATTCGTGGGCGAGGGCGGCGAACCGTGCCGAGGCATCGTCGAACTCGGCGTAGGTCATCGTCCCTTCGCCGACCGTCACCACCGCCGGCCTGTCGGGGGTCTCGAGCGCGATGCGGTGCCACAGGTCGGCGTAGTGCGCGTCCATCCTCAGTCCAGCGGAGCGAAGGTCGGGCCCGAGGGCTGTGCAGACGCGGCGAGCTGTTCTCGCCAGAGATCGTCGATGCCGTCGGCGGTCCACCCGCCTTCGGCGTCGTGCGTGGCGAGCACGGCGGGGTGCGAGTAGAGCGTGAGGCGGTCGCCGCCGAGGCCGATCGCCTGGCCGGTGACACCGTCAGACGCCGCCGACGCGAGCCACACGACCAGCGGCGCGACATCGTCGGGCGTTCCGAGGGCGTGCTCCTGCCGGATGATCCGCGGCAGGGGCTCGCCCGCGAGCAGTCGCTCGTAGTGCTCCGCATAGATCGGCATGGTGCCGGTCATCGCCGTCATCGCCGTCGGGATGATCGCGTTCGCCGTCACGCCCGCCCGCGCGAGTTCGAGCGACCAGGTGCGCGCCATGGCGACGACCCCTGCCTTCGATGCGGAGTAGGCGGTCTGCCCGAAGTTGCCGAACTGCCCCGCGGGAGAACCGACCAGGATGATCCGACCCCCCTCCCCCGCTTCGCGGAAGTGCACCGCGGCTGAACGCCCGCACGTGAAGGCCCCCCGGAGGTGGGTCTCGACGACGACGTCGAACTCTTCGTCGCTGGTCTTCCACAGCACCCGATCGCGAAGAACGCCGGCGTTGGCGACCATGGCGTCGAGGCGCCCGAATTCGCCGACCGCGGTCGAGACGAGCAGGTCGGCGGTCTCGGCGGTACCGACGGGGGCGACCACGACGGCCGCTCGCCCTCCCGCCGCCGAGATGAGGTCTGCCGTCTGCTGGGCGGAGTCCGCGTCGACGTCGTTGACGACCACCGCGGCTCCGGCCGCCGCGAGGGCGATCGCATAGGCGCTGCCGAGCCCGCGTCCGCTCCCCGTGACGACGGCGACGCGTCCTGTCAGATCGATGCCGCTCATCGGTAGTACCTCAGCACCATGTCGGCCACGCACGCCGGTTTCGATCCGCCCTCGACCTCGAAGGTCACGCGGGGCTCGACCTGGAACCCGCCCGCAACCTCGTCGACGGCGAGCAGCTCGCCCACGATCCTCACCCGTGAGCCCACGGGCACGGGTGCGGGGAACCGCAGTCTGTTCAGCCCGTAGTTGATGCCGACACCGATGCCGGTGACCTCGAAGACCTCCGCCATGAGCGGGACGACCAGGCTGAGCGTCAGGTAGCCGTGGACGATCGTGCCTCCGAACGGGGTTCCGGCCGCCATCACGGGATCCAGGTGGACGGGGTTCTTGTCCCCCGTCAACTCGGCGAAGTCCACCACCTCGGACTGGGTGATCTCACGCCAGGACGAGGGTCCGAAGTTCTGCCCGACGAGCGCCGGCAGTTCGTCGATCGATGCGCTCAGGCGCGCAGCATCCGCTGAAGTCATCGCGTTCTCCTTTGAAGTCGATGGATATCAGTTTACCTGAAAACCTCCCGGGTGACATGATGAATCCGCGCGGCGAGATGCCGCGGAGAGGATATCGGCGAGAACATGCCCGGCGACAGAGGTCTCATCTACCTGATCAAACAGGCCGAGATGAGCGTGCGACGCCCCTTTTTCGACGCTGTCACCTCTCACGGACTGAACTACGGGCAGTACACCGCCCTCACCGTGTTGAAACGTCTGCCCGGGCTCACGTCGTCCGAACTCGCCCGGAGATCCTTCGTGCGCCCGCAGTCGATGGCCGAGACGTTGACGCCCCTCATCGACGCCGGGTTCGCCCGACGTGACCGGAACCCCGATCACGGACGCCAGATCCTGCTCTCGATCACCCCCGCCGGAATAGCGAAGATCGAGGCCATGGCCGAAGACGTCCGCCGCATCGAAGACGAGATGCTCAGCGGCTTCGACGATGACGAGGTCGCGCTGTTCGCCAGCTTCCTGCGCCGTGCTCGCCGGAGCCTCGCCGACTCGGCCGAGGGCGCTCCGCCCGCATCCACGTCTGAACCCGCGGCCTAGCGCAACGGCACTCCCCCGCTCACCCGAGGGGCGAAGGGCGCTTGCGGATGCGGATCGGGCCGCGAGCGGTGAGGGGGTCCACGACCTCGCCGCCCTGCGTGATGTCGACGACACCGGCGGCCTCGAGGCGCCGGGCGGCGGCCCTGGCAGCATCCATCTGGTCCCGCCACTGCTCGCCGCCGACGGCGCGAGCGGCGTCGGAGGGGCAGATGGTCGACGTCGCGGCGCGTTTGTCGAGGAGTTCGAGGATCGCCGCTTCGAGGTCGTCATCGGGTACCGCGGGGCCGGGCTCGTCCATGCCCCCCACGATGCATCCTCGGCCCCGCCGAGCACCGGGGGTTGCGCTCTGTCACCGCCGTACGCGCCCTACCCGTGCACTAACGCAGGCTGAAAGTTCGTGCGCTGCCGTTCTCGCGGCGTGTCGGCTCTCCCGGGCCGTTTCATCCTGAGTTCGTGCGGGGAGGCTCGCCGGAAAGCGCGCGGCCGAAGTCGCGGGATGCGGGCCTGACCGCGCTTCGGCAATTCGGCGAGCGCGGTGCACGAAAGAACACACGGGGTAGACCATCTTTTATCGAAGATCAAGGCGACTTCTGCTTGACCGCGGACATTAGATCGGCATACGGTCGGTAAGTCGCCCCAGCCCCCGCGAGGCGACCCGCGCACCGCCGCGCACGTAGCAAGGACAATGATGACCGACAGTGCTTCCACTCCCGATTTCACCGCGCCACGCGTCGGCGCCTGGTTCATCGGAGCTCGCGGGTCACTCGCGACGACCGCCACCCTCGGGCTCTTCGCCCTCGCGCGCGGGGCAGCCGCTCCTCTGGGGTTGACGACCGCGAACGCCGAGTTCGACGACGTACCGCTGGTCGCGCTCACCGACATCGTCGTCGGCGGCCACGACATCTACGAGGTTCCGCTCGCCGCGAAAGCAGCATCGCTGGCGGCCGGCGGAATGTTCGCCGACGCCCTCGTCGACGCCGTTCGCGACGACCTCGACCGCACAGACGACAACCTGCGGCTGATCGATCTCAGCGGTGCGACGCAGCAGGACCACATCGACCGGATGGCCGCGGACATCACCGACTTCCGCGCGCGCCACGGCCTCGAGAGGGTCGTCGTCGTCGACGTGTCGTCCACCGAGGCGCTGCCCGCCGACCACCCCGCCTTCCACTCCGAAGATGCACTCCGACGTGCGCTGGCCGACCCCGCCGAGCGCGTGCTGCCCGCGAGCTCGGTCGCGGCCGCCGCGGCCATTCAGGCGGGGGCGGCCGTCGCCGCCTTCACCCCGTCGGCGAGCCTCAACCTCCCCGTTCTGCGCGCTCGCGCCGAAGCCGCGGGCATCCCCTTCGCCGGCCAGGACGGCAAGACGGGCGAGACCCTGCTCCGCACCGTGCTCGCGCCGATGTTCACCGCGCGCCACCTGAAGGTGCGTTCGTGGGCCGGAACGAACCTGCTCGGCGGCGGCGACGGCGCGACCCTCGCCGATCCCGAAGCGGTGCGTTCGAAGCTCGTGTCGAAGAACCGCGGCCTGCACTCCCTCGTCGGCGACGATGTCGTGGCACCTCTCCACATCGACAACGTGCCCGACCTCGGCGACGTGAAGACCGCGTGGGACCACATCAGCGCCGTCGGCTTCCTCGGCAGCCGCGTGACGCTGCAGACGACCTGGAGCGCCTACGACTCGACGCTCGCCGCCCCGCTGGTGATCGATCTGGTGCGGGTACTCGGTCTCGCCTCAGCGGCGGGGCAGTCCGGCGCGGTCGCCGAGCTCGGATGCTTCTTCAAAGACCCGTGGGGAAGCAACACGCACGCCTTCGCCGACCAGACCGCCGCGTACGTCGCGTGGGTGCAGCGCACCGGTGTCCTCGTCCGTCTGGCGGAGGAGGTCAGCGCCGGATGACCGGCCGCCTGACCGATCTGCTCGACCTGGTGCGGGCTCCCGCCGCCCTCACCGTCATCGGCGATACCCTCGTCGGAAGAACCAACGCGCGCGGCCGCGTCGACCTCTCGGCCGTTCCACTGTCGGCGTCGTCTGTCTGTCTCTATGCGGCGGGCATGGCGCTGAACGACTACGCCGACGCCGAGCTCGACGCGGTCGAGCGCCCCGAACGACCGATCCCCTCGGGGCGCGTGAGCCGCGAAACCGCGCTGAAGGTGGGAGCGGGTCTCACCGCGGCCGGCGTCGGCCTGGCCTTCACGGCGGGCCGCTCTTCGGGGTGGATCTCGATCGCACTGGCCGCCTCCGTCTGGACGTACGACCTCGTCGCGAAGCCGACCAGGTTCGGCCCCCTCGTGATGGCCGCTTGCCGTGGGCTCGACGTCATGATGGGGGCCGCCGGTCCGGGCTGGCGACGCGCGATCGTCCCGGCCTTGGTCGTCGCCGCCCACACCGCATCGCTCACACTGATCGCCCGCGGCGAAGTGAACGGCACCACGTCGGTCACCGCCGGTGCGACCGCCGCCGCGAGTGTCGGCGCCGCCGTCGCCACCGTCGCGGGGTCGGCCCCGCACACCACGGCCGCACTCCTCGGCGGCGCGGGATACCTCGCCGCCGCGCTCCCCTCGCAGATCAGTGCCGCGCAGCATCCTGACGCCGCGCACGCTCGCACCGCGGCGCGCGCGAGCATCTTCGCGATGGTGCCCCTGCAGACCGCCCTCGTCGCTCGCACCGGTGCGAGTGCGGCGACAGCGGCCCTTCTCGCTGTGCAGGCCGCGGGCACGGCCTTGGCAAGACGTCGCTCGAAGGGCGATGTGACATGACCTCACCCGGCTGGGTGGTCGGGTACGGCACGAACGGGTTCGCCGACCATCCGCTTGACGACGCTCTCGACGTCATGCAGGGCTACGGCTACGGGGCCGTCGCTCTGACGCTCGGCCACCCGCACCTCGACCCGTTCGCCGAGGGATGGCGCGCGAGGACCATCTCGCTCGGCGAAGAACTACGACGACGGTCGCTGCGCGTCGTCGTCGAGACCGGCGCCCGCTACATGCTCGATCCGCGTCAGAAGCACCGTCCGACGCTGGTCGACCTCGAAGCCGAGAAGCGGATGCTGTTCCTCCGCCGCGCGGTCGAGATCGCCGCGCTCCTCGACGCCGACTGCGTGTCGCTGTGGAGCGGCGTGCTCCCCGACGACGTCACGCGCCAACAGGGGTGGGCGCTCCTCACGGACCGCCTGCGCGTCCTCGTGCCGTTCGCCGAGGCGGCCGGCGTGCGCCTCGCGATCGAACCGGAACCGGGAATGCTGGTCGAGAACGTGAGCGATGCCCTGCGTCTTCGCGCCGACCTCGGCGACCCCGCGAACGTCGGGATCACGGTCGACCTCGGCCACTGCGTCGCGGTCGAGCCCGACGGCGTCGTCGGGGCTCTTCGCGCCGCGGGCGAGTTGCTCTTCAACGTCCAGGTCGACGACATGATGCCCGGGGTGCACGAGCATCTCGAGCTCGGTACCGGGCAGCTCGACCTCGACGCCGCCCTCGCCACCCTCGCCGAGATCGGCTACCGCGGCGTCGCGGCGGTCGAGCTTCCTCGCCACTCTTTCGACGCACCGCGGCTGGCCCGCACGAGCATGGAGGCCATCATGAGCGCCCAACGCCGACTCCCCCACCCCTGGACGACGGCCGCCGTCGAGACGCTCGCGGTCGACCCGTCACGGGCTCACCGACTGTTCGCCGAAGCGGGCCGGGCGGTCGGGCGGGATTCGATCGACCCCGCCGATGAGCACGGCTTCGGAGGCACCGTCGACGACGAGGCGCGCGCCTCGCTCATCGTGGCGCTGGACGACGCCGGGATGGCGGCGACCCTCTATCGCGAGGGCGACGACGCCGAACGGCGCGGAGTGCTGCGCGGGCTCAATCTGCTGGCGGAGCAGAAGGGAGACCTCGGCACCGAGTGGCGTCGGCTCGGCGACGAGCTGATCGCCGATGCCCTCCGCACGAACGACACGCGCCTGGTCGCCGCCGCGATGGGCGCGTTCGCCGCGACTCACCTCGACGACCACGCGTGGCGTCACGGTGTCTTGAAACTCGTCTTCATGGGCGTTCCCCTGTCGGTCGTGAGCGGCCTCGGCGAGCGTCGCGACACCGAACTGTCGGAGATGGCCGCGCGCTTCGCCGAAGAACGTCGCGCGGCGGGGCGCAGCATCCCCGATGACATCTCCTTGCTCGTGGTCTGACCCACCTCGACCACCACATCTCTCGAAAGGCGAACCGATGCGCATCTTCGACCCGCACATCCACATGACCTCCCGCACCACCGACGACTACGAAGCCATGTACGCGTCGGGCGTCCGCGCTCTGGTCGAGCCGGCCTTCTGGCTGGGTCAGCCGCGCACCACGGTCGGGTCGTTCATCGACTACTTCGACGCCCTCATCGGCTGGGAGAGGTTTCGCGCCGCCCAGTTCGGCATCCGCCACCACTGCACGATCGCGCTGAACCCGAAAGAGGCGAACGACCCCCGGTGCCGCGAAGTCATGGAGCACCTTCCCCGCTACCTGCTCAAAGACGGCGTGGTCGCGGTCGGTGAGACGGGCTACGACTCGATGACGCCCGAGGAGGACGACATCCTTTCGCAGCACCTCGCCCTCGCGATCGAGTACGGTCTTCCGGCGCTCGTGCACACCCCGCACCGCGACAAGGTCACCGGCACCCGCCGCACGCTCGACGTCGCGATCGAGTCGGGGCTGCCCGTCGAGCACCTGCTCGTCGACCACCTCAACGAGACCTGCGTCGACATGGTCGCCGACAGCGGGGCGTGGATGGGCTTCTCGATCTACCCCGACACCAAGATGGACGAGCAGCGCGTGGTCGCGATCATGCAGCGGATCGGGCTCGACCGGGTCATCGTCAACTCCGCGGCCGACTGGGGGCGCTCCGACCCGCTCAAGACCGCCAAAACCGGTCAGGCGATGCTCGACGCCGGATTCACCGCCGCGGACGTCGACCGCGTGCTCTGGCAGAACCCCGTCGACTTCTACGGCCAGAGCGGCCGCCTCATGCTCGACCCCGTGCCCGGGTTCGAGCCCGAGCGCCAGGGTGCCGACACGTTCGAGGGCAACTCGGTGCTCCGCGGCGTCGCTTCGCGCCGCGAGGCCTGAGCGTGGAGCTGTCGTACTGCACCAACGTGCACCCCGCCGAAGACCTCGACGGGATCATCGAGCAGCTCGACGTGCACGCCGGCCCGGTGCGGGCCGCCGCTCACCTCGACAGTCTGGGCGTCGGCCTGTGGATCCCCGCCGAGACGGCTGCTCTGCTCGCCGCCGAGGCGCCCTCGCGTGACCGGCTGGCCGCCGCGCTCGCGCGCAACGGCCTCGTGCTGCGCACCATCAACGCCTTCCCGTACCGCGGGTTCCACGACGACGTGGTCAAACTCGCCGTCTACCGTCCCGACTGGACGACGGCCGAGCGCCTCCGCTACACCGCCGATTGCGCGAGGCTCCTCGCCGCGATGCTGCCCGAGGGTGCGTCCGGCAGCATCTCGACGCTGCCCCTCGGATGGCGAGAAGGGTGGGATGCTGCGGCGGACGCGGCGGCCGACGCCTCGCTGCGCGAACTCGTCGAGCAACTGCGCGAGATCGAACGCCGGACCGGACGCACCGTTCGCGTGGGGATCGAGCCGGAGCCGGGGTGCATCCTCGACGACGTCGCCGACGTGGTGTCGTGGCTCGGCGCTCGCCCGTACCTCGTCGAGGACGGCCTGCTGGGGCTCTGCCTCGACACGTGCCACCTCGCGGTGTCGTTCGCCGACCCCGCACTCGCCGTCGCCGCGGCGACCGATGCCGGGGTGCGCGTGGTGAAGGTGCAGGCCTCCGTCGCCCTCGAGCTCACCGACCCCTCTGCCGACGGCGCCCTCGAGGCCCTCGCGCCGTTCGCCGAAGCCCGCTATGTGCACCAGGTGCGCGCTCGTCCCACAGCATCCGTCGTCGACTTCGCGGCCGACGACCTTCCGCAGGTGTTGCAGGCGGATGCTGCCTGGCCGACCGACCGGCCGTGGCGCGTGCACGTGCACATTCCCCTGCACGCCACCCCGCAGCCACCGCTGCGGGCCACCACCGAGGTGCTCCTGAGCGCCGTCGCGGCCGTGCTGCAGACCCCCCACGGGGCGGACGCCCACCTCGATGTCGAGACCTACACGTGGTCGGTGCTGCCCGAGCACCTGCGTCCCGAAACCCTCGTCGACGGGATCGCCGCCGAACTCCGCTGGGCATCCGCCCACCTGTCCACCGCACTCGCACCCCCCGCAGAAGTGGTTGTCCCATGAAGAACGTCCTGCTCCTCGACATTGTCGGCCTCACACCCCGGGCCCTCGCCGCCATGCCCCGTTTGCGCTCGCTCGGCGATCGCGGCCGAACGGTTCAGATGGACACGATCCTGCCCGCGGTGACCTGCAGCGTGCAGTCGACCATCCTCACCGGCACGATGCCGCGCGAGCACGGCATCGTGGGCAACGGCTGGTACTTCCGCGGCATCGGCGACCCGATGCTCTGGCGTCAGCACAACAAGCTCGTCGGCGGCGAGAAGGTCTGGGAGACGGCGCGGCGCCGAGACCCCGCGTACCGCGCGGCGAACCTCGGCTGGTGGTACGCCATGGGTGCCACGACCGACGTCACGGTCACCCCGCGCCCGGTCTACCACGCCGACGGGCGCAAGAGCCCCGACGCCTACGTGCGCCCGGCCGAGCTCCATGACGAGCTCGTGCGCGATCTCGGTGATTTTCCGCTCTTCCAGTACTGGGGTCCGACGGCGACCATCGCCTCGTCGCAGTGGCTCATCGACGCCACCCGAGGCATGCTCGGCGAGCGGTGGGGCACCCCCGCGCCCGAGCTCGTGATGTCGTACCTGCCGCACCTCGACTACGACCTGCAGCGGTTCGGCCCGAACTCACCCGAGGCGGATCGCGCGGCGCGCGAACTCGACAACGCGCTGGCACCGCTCCTCGACGACGCCGAGTCGCGGGGGTACACCGTCGTCGCCCTCGCCGAGTACGGCATCGCCGACGCGAATCGGCCCGTCGACATCAACCGGGCCCTCCGCCGCGAGGGCCTGCTCGAGGTATACGTGCAAGACGGGCGCGAGCAGCTCGACCCCTGGACCTCGCGCGCGTTCGCCGTGGCCGACCACCAGGTCGCACACGTCTATGTCGACGACGAGAGCGACATCCCCCGCGTCGCGGCGCTGCTGCGCGGGCTGCCGGGCGTCGACGAGGTGCTCGACCGCGGGGCGCAAGCGGCGTACGGACTCGACCACGAACGCTCGGGCGAACTCGTCGTCGTCGCCGAGCCGGGTGCGTGGTTCACCTACTACTTCTGGCTCGACGACGACCGGGCACCGGAATACGCCCGCGGCGTCGACATCCACCGCAAGCCCGGTTACGACCCGGCCGAACTGTTCTTCGACCCCGCCGACCGCCTCGCGAAGGCGAAGGCGGGGCTCAACCTGGTGAAGAAGAAGCTCGGGCTCCGTTACGCGATGAGCACGGTGCCTCTCGACCCCTCGTGCGTGCGCGGAACCCACGGGCGCCTGCCCGAATCGGCGGCCGACACTCCCCTTCTGCTGTGCTCTGATGAGTCGCTCCTCGACGACTCTGCGACCTCGGTCGCCGCAACCGACGTGCGAGACCTGATCCTGAGCGCGCACGGCGCGCCGGTCAGCGTGCCGACACGGCGGAGTTCGCGCGGCTGACGACGCGCGGTCACCCCGCCTCGTGGATGTCGCGCGCGTTCGGCGTGCGCGACGTCGTCACGGGGTGGGTGGCGAGGATGATCTTGCCGCGGGCGTGCAGTCGTCCGAGATCGTCGTAGGCCTGCGCGATCTCGGCGAGCGGATAGAACCCCGAGATGAGCAGCGTGAAGGCCCGCTTGCGGGCCAGTTCCACGACCCGGCGCAGGAGATCGGTGCCGCGCGCCACCGACTCGGGGTCGTTCTTCAGAAGATCGAGCTCGACATCCCGCCGGTCGGCGCTCGATCGATAGCGCCCCTCGGGGATGGAGAGCTCGGCGAGAAGCCTGCTGCCGTCTTTTCCGAAGTTGTCGATCATCGCGGTGACGGGCCGGCCCCCCGCGGCGCGACGGATGCGCTCGTCGATGCCCTCGCCGTACTTCACCGGCTTGATGCCGAGCTGGCGGAGGTAGTCGAAGTTGCGCTCACCGCAGGTGCCGATGACGGTCGCGCCGAGGTGTTTCGCCACCTGGGCCTCGATGCTGCCGACCCCGCCCGCGGCGGCCGAGATCACGACGGTGTCGCCCGGGCCGATCCGAAGGTCGTCGAGGATGGCCAACGCCGTCGCTCCGGCGAGGTAGAGCCCCCCGGCCGTCTCCCACGTCACCTCGCGCGGCTTCGCCACCAGCGCCTCGATCGGCACGTTCACGTAGGTCGCGTGAGCGCCGCTCGAGAGGTGACCGATGACGTCGGAGCCGACCGAGAACCCGGTGACGTCGGCGCCCCGCGCCACGACCACGCCCGCGAACTCGCTCCCGGATCTGCGGGGCCAGTCCTCTTCCCAGGAGGATTCGTGACCCGTTCGCAGAAAGCCGTCGATGTGGCTGATACCCGCGGTGATCACCTCGACCGTGACCTCTCGAGCCGATGGCGGCGGGAGTTCGTACGTACGCAACTGCAGGACGTCGGCCTCACCGACGGCGTCGTACTCGAAGACTTCTGTGCGAGTCGGCTTCTTGGACACGATCTACGACCCTTCATCGCGCGAGACAGTGCAGGCGGCGACCGAACCGGGATCCGGACGTCGTAGGGCTATTCGTAGCAGAACGGCCCGCGGATGCAATCCCTTGTCGTGTCGCGGGTCGTGCTCAGCCTGCGGAACGGACCGGTCGGCGTGCGGCGAGGGTCTCCACCCGCTCCTTGAGTCCCCGGTTGAACGCGGCGTACCCGCCACCGTCGCCGTCACCCTTGAACAGACGCTGGAACGGGGCCACGGATGCTCCGGAGAACTCTTCGGAATTCGTCACGCGGGTCGTGCCGTCGCCGTTCGCCACGAGGGTGAAGGTGTGGCGTCCGAGGAAGAGACGCTCGCTGAGGATCTTGGCCGACCACTGCAGCTGCTCCCCCGGGACCGCGATCGTGACGGTCGACCCGAAGGAGAAGCCGGGCATGCGCATCGCGAGCCGTGCGCCCTCTTCGGCCTCTCCCTCGATCTCGGAGAAGTTGCTCCACAGCCCGTACTGGGGGAAGTCCGACAGCACCGCCCACACGTCCTGGGGTGTCGCAGCGATGTCGATGGTGGTGGTGAGTAGAACGCTCATGGGTGATCTCCTTGAAGTCGGGGCGCCGTGTCGGTCGCATGGCTAGCTTCACTCACCATTTAGCTATTGTCAATAGCTTTCTCCGATTCGGTTTTTTGCCGCTTTGGCTATTGACGGTAGCCGCGGGGTTGGGCATCCTTAGCTTCATGCTCCGCACGCCGACCACCGATCAGCCCCGGGCGGTGCCCCGTGCCTAGGGCGGGACTCACCCGCGACCGCGTCGCCGAAGAAGCAGCCGTCATGGCCGACGAGGTCGGGCTGGGCAAGCTGACTCTTGCCGCACTGGCCGAACGCCTCGGCGTGCGGCAGCCCTCTCTCTACAAGCACATCGATTCGCTCGCGGGCCTCCACCGTGACATCGCGGTCCATGCGAAGCGCGATCTCGGCCAGGTGCTCGCGCGGGCGTCGGTCGGACGGTCGGGAGCAGACGCGATCGCGGCCATGTCTCACGCCTACCGGGAGTGGGCGCGGCAGCATCCCGCCCGATACGCGGCGTCGAATCTGATGCCCGCCCCGGGCGACGTCGAAGACGAGGCCGTCTCTGTCGCGGCCATCCAGGTCATCGCCGACGTTCTCAGCGCTTACGAGCTCGCCGGCGACGACGCGGTGGATGCGATCCGCGCCTTCCGGTCGACCCTGCACGGGTTCGTCTCCTACGAGACGGCCGGGGCGTTCGCGTGGAGCGCGCACGTCGACCGGAGCTTCGAGCGCCTCGTTCGCGGTTTCATTTTCGCCCTCACCCAGTGGGCCGACACCGACACCCATCCGGCCCTCGACCCCACCTGAACCACGCCAGCCACGACAACATCGGAGGAAGAAATGGACACCGCAGACAACAGCACCACCCACTCGCCCCGTGAAGCCGCCACCTCGCTCGTGGCGTCGTGGGTCGACATGTGGAACGGCGAGTATGCCATCGCCGAGAAGATCATCTCTCCCGACAACCGCGTGCACGCCGCGATGTTCGACGGGGGCGACGGCAGCGCCGTGGGCGGTGTCGCCGGAATGGTCGACCTCGTCACGCAGATGAGATCGCTCATGTCGGACCTCGTCTTCTCCCCCGAGGTCGGGCCCCTCGTCGACGGCGACCACGTGGTCGTGCGTTGGGTGGCGACGGGCCACTACGGCGGCGGCATCCCCGGCGCCGGAGCACCGGTCGGCACCGCCGTCACCTTCCACGGCACCGACATCCTGCGGGTGAGTGACGCACGGGTCGTGGAGTACTGGCTCAACGCCGACACCCTCGACCTGATGACCCAGCTCCAGGTCGGGGCCGGGTAGCGACCGCGTCGATCAGCCGACGTGCATCATCGCCGGGCTGTCGCCGGCGGCGACCGGCTTCGTGCCGGCACCGCGGACCATCACCAGGGCGATCGCGCTCGCCACGACCAGGGCGACGGCCACCGCGATGAAGGTCGCACCGTACGCGTCGGCGAGCACGGCCGGCTCGGGCCTCGCTTCTCCGTTCACGGCCGAGACGTAGATCGCGGTGAACACCGACAGCCCGATCGAGCCGCCGATCTGCATCGCCGAGTTCGCCAACGCTGATGCCGCGCCCGCGTCTTCGGGGTCGATGCCGGCGAGAGCCACGTTCTGCAGGGGCACGAAGATGAGAGCCATACCGATGCCCATCACGATGAGCGCCGGCATCACCTGCACGAAATAGTTGCCGGTCTCGGTGATGAAACTGAGGTAGACGAGCCCGACGGCGGCGATGAGGGGGCCGGCGATGAGAAGCGGTCGCGGGCCGGTGCGTGCCAGCATCCGCGCGGCGAACCCCGCCACGATCATGATCGAGATCGGAAGCGGAAGGGTGGCCAACCCCGCCTGGAGCGCCGACATGCCGAGGACGATCTGGAGGTGGAAGGTGAGGTACAGCATGGCGCCGATCATCACGGTGCCCGCGACGGCCTGAATCAGGAATGCCCCGCCGCGCACCCGGTTCGTGACGATCCGCAACGGCAGGAGAGGCTGCGCGACCCGGCTCTCGATCCAGACGAAGAGCGCCAAGAGCGCGACCCCGGCCGCCAGGAAGATGATCGTGCGGGGACTCCCCCACCCCTCTTCAGCGAGGCTGAACCCGTAGACGAGCGACCCGAGCCCGAGCGTCACGGTGACGGCCCCGACGATGTCGTAACGGTTCTCGCCCTCGGCCTTGCTCTCGCCGAGGAACATCAGCCCGCCGATGAGACCTGCCACGACGAAGAACACGTTCACGAACAGGCACCATCTCCAGTCGAAGAAGTCGGTGAGAAGCCCTCCGAGAACGAGCCCGACGGATGCTCCTGCACCCGCCACCGTGCCGAACACCGCGAACGCGGTGTTGCGCTCCTTGCCCGACGGGAAAGTGACGGTCAGCAGGGCGAGAGCCGCCGGGGCGAGCAGGGCGGCGAAGGCTCCTTGCAGACCACGTGCCACGATCAGCTCGACGCCGCTCTGCGCGAAACCGCCGTAGACGGAGGCGAGACCGAAGCCGACCATGCCGACGACGAAGGTGCGCTTGCGGCCCCAGTAGTCGGCGACGCGGCCGCCGAGCAGGAGGAGCGCGCCGAACGCGAGGGCGTAGGCCGTGACGACCCACTGACGTTGACTGTCGGAGAGGTCGAGGTGCGCCTGCGCCTGCGGGAGGGCGATGTTGACGATGGTGCCATCGAGCACCACGACGAGCTGGGTGAGCGAGAGAACGCCGAGCGCCCACCATTTGCGTCGTTCGGGCTGGGGTGCGGACATGGAGAAACCTCCGGGTCGTTTGACGGATGCCGGAGGTTTCGAGCCTCGGATCGATGCCGCAGAAGAGGACCGACCACCCCGGCCCACGTGGCCGGTCAGACCACCATCCTACTCCGCGCAGCGCCGCCGCGATCAGGACTGCTGTGCGATGACCTGGCGCCACGGCCCCCATTCGGGATCGTGCGCGGGCCACACCTCCACGCTGTCGCGGGCGTCGAGATCGTGCAGTCGCCGCGCGGCGCCGGCCGCGCGCGCGTCGCCGTCGTGACCCACCGTCGACCCGCAACGGACGCAGTCGACGATGTTGCGCCGGAGGTCGGCGGCGTCGCCCGCCAGAACGACGGTGCGATCGCCGAGATCGACGACGAACGATTGATGGCCCGGAGTATGGCCCGAGGTGTCGATCGCCTGGAGCCCGGCGGCGAGGGAGGTGTCGCCGTCCAGCGTCACCACGGTCAGGCCCTCCCGCACCAGGTCGTCCACGAACAAGAACGCGGCCCGCGCGTCGGTCGCCGAGAGCACGTGATCCCATTCGCGCGCTTGGAGGAGCAGCGGCTGATCCGGAGAGAGCAGCCGCGCGGCCCCCGTGTGGTCGAAGTGCGCGTGGGTGATCGCAGCCGCGGCGAGGTCGCCCCACTCCAGGCCGGCAGCGGCGACCTGGTCGACGAGCGGGTCGCCCGCGGGCACGATCGGGAGGTAGTTCTCGTAGTCGAAGCTCGCGACGCGGCGGTCGCGATCGCGGATGCGCGATGGATCGAATCCGCCGTCGATGAGAAACCACCCCTCGTCGAAGACGATCGCTGCAGCAGTGACCGGCTCCATGAGGAAACGGAAGCTGCTCCCCCCGGCGACCGACACCGATTCGGGGATCGGCTCGTAACCGACGACGAAGGGAATCAGACGTCGTGGACGCCCGCCGAGACGGAGAGGGGCGGCATCCGCCCACGGAGTCGGAACGGTCATCGGCTCATGCCTTCGAGGCGAGGAACGAACGCCACCCGCCGAACGCGGTGATGTCGACCGCCCCCTGCAGCGCCACGGTCTCGCACAGGAAGCCCGAGACGACCGACCCGTCGGCAAGCCGCGCGGAACCGATGCCCATCGGTTCCGGCAGCGCGGCGACGAAACCGCCGAACCCCGCGGCGGGCAGTCGCCACACCTCGCCTTCGATCGAGGCGCCCTCCGCGTCGACGCGGACCAGTCCGGGCTTCGGCGGGGTCGTGGCGAGCGCGAACAACCGGTAGTCGGCCGACGTCGTCACGGCGGCGGCGAAGGTGCCGCCCGCCGCGACGAGTTGGTGGTTCAGCGGCTGACCGCGCAGGTGCGCCCCGACGACGAGCACCTCTATCGCCGGTGCCGAGATCCGCTCGGCGAGCTGGGCCAGCGTGCGGTCGGCGAACGCCGCGCCGGTGAGCATCACACCGAACGGCTTGCCGCCCACCACCCCCGCGGGAACGGCGAGCGCGCTGCGATCGAGGAGGTTGGCGAAGTTCGTGAAGCGCCCCATGCGCGAGTTCGCGCCGACGGGGTCTGCGGCCACCTCGTCCAGCGTCGGATGCCAGGTCGTCGTGGGCGTCAGGAGGGCCACCGTGCCCTCGAGTCGGCGGAGACCCTCGAGCCCGAGTCGCTCGAGCTTCTCGCGATCACGGAAGTAGTCGACAGCTCGGGCTTCGGCTCCGGCCAGCACGATCGCCGCCACCGTCGGGTCGATGTCCGTGCCGATGAGATCGCGGTTCGCCTCGATGAACCCGCCGACGGCGGCGGTCCGCTCGGCGACGAACGCTCCGCCGTAGAGGAGCGAGGCGGCCTCCAAGAGCGGAGCGATGTCGACTTCGACGATGTCGACACCGGATGCGGCGAGCCGCCCGACGACGCCGCGGAAGGTCTCCGCCCATCCCTCTGCGAGCCCCTCGAGGTGCTCGGACGTCGGGATGGCGACCACTGGCCGGGCGGGAAGCGGTGGGGCGGGCACATCGACCCGGGCGAGCGGGTCGACGCCGTCGGGCCCGCTCATGAGTTCGGCGGCCTCGCGGGCGAGCGTCAGCTCGCGGGCGAAGACCGTGACGCAGTCGATGCTGCGGCAGGCCGGGACGACACCGGTCGTCGGCACGAGTCCGACCGTGGGTTTCACCCCGACGATGCCGTTCAAGGCGGCGGGCACGCGGCCGGAGCCGGCCGTATCGGTGCCGAGAGCGATGTCGACGACGCCGAGCGCGGTGAGCACCGCCGAGCCCGAGCTCGATCCGCCCGAGATTCGCATGGGATCCCAGGCCCCCCGGACGGCGCCGTACGGGCTCCGCGTGCCGACGAGTCCTGTCGCGAACTGGTCGAGGTTCGCTTTTCCGAGAACGACCGTGCCCGCTGCGCGCAGCCGCGCGACCGCCGTCGCATCCGCGGAAGGGGCGTAGGCGTACGCGGGGCTCCCCGCCGTCGTATCGAAGCCGGCGACGTCGATGTTGTCTTTCACCGCGGCCACGGTGCCGGCGAGGGGCAATCGCTCCCCCGCTGCCACACGGCGGTCGATGTCTGCGGCCTCGGCGCGTGCCTCGGCCTCGGGCCGGAGCGAGATCCACGCCTCGGGGCGGTCGACCGCGACGTTCCGGGCGTAGGCGGCGACCACGCGTTCCAGCGCCGCGCCGACGCCGGTCATCGGGTCACCTCGACCGCCGCCAGGAGCTGGCCCGCCTCGACGCGTTCGCCGGGCCGCACGTAGATGCGGTGCACGGTGCCCGCCTCGGTCGCGTTCACGGCCGTCTCCATCTTCATCGCCTCGAGTACCAGCATCCGATCTCCCTCTTCCACGTCGTGCCCCGGTTGCGTTTCGATCTTCCAGACGGCCGCCGAGAAGGGGGCCCGCACCGCGACGCAGCCCGGCGGCAGTGGTTCTTCGGTCGGTACCGCAGCGACCGTCCCCGAGTCCACCGGGCGGTCGAACTCCCCGGCGGCCCGCCAGCGGTCCCGCTCCGCACCGAAGGCCTCCTGCTGCCGAGCGCGGAACGCGTCGATGCCCGCCGCGTTGTGGGCGAGGAACCGTTCGTGATCAGCCAGCCGGAACTCTCCGTCGACGGTCTCGAACTCCCCGCGCCCGGCGTCGGTCTCGGCGCGGAGCTCGAGCAACTCGTCGGCCGAGACGGGATACCAGCGGATGCGGTCGAAGAACCGCAGCGCCCACGGGTTGTCGCGGAAGAGCCCCCCGCGCCGGAACCTGTTCCACACCTGCACCGTGCGCCCGACGAACTGGTAGCCGCCGGGACCTTCCATGCCGTAGATGCAGAGATACGCACCACCGATGCCGACGGAGTTCTCCGCCGTCCAGGTGCGGGCGGGGTTGTACTTCGTCGTGACGAGGCGATGCCTCGGGTCCAGCGGTGTCGCGACCGGCGCACCGAGGTAGACGTCACCGAGACCGAGCACGAGGTACTGCGCGTCGAAGACCGTGCGGTACACGTCGTCGACGCTGTCGAGCCCGTTGATGCGGCGGATGAATTCGATGTTCCAGGGCGTCCAGGGAGCATCGTCGCGGACCCCCGCCATGTACCGCTCGATGGCCAGGCGGGTGGCGGGGTCGTCCCACGACAGCGGCAGACGCACCTCGCGGGAGGGCACCACGAGTTCGCGCGTCGGCGGCAGGTCGTCGTCCAGTTCGCGGAGGAGTCCCACCAGCTGGGAGGCACGGAGCACCGACGCGTCGGTGTGCACCTGCAGCGAACGGATACCCGGGGTCACGTCGACGATGCCGCGCGGGGCGTGCTCGGCCAGGCTCGTCTGCAGCGCGTGCACCCGCATCCGCAACCCGAGATCGAGCTCTTGCGCGCCGAACTCCACCAGCAGGTTGTCGTCGCCGTCTCGGCGGTAGGTCACGCGGGGCCGATCCACGCCGCGCTCGTCGACATCGGCCTCGCGCACGGCGATGACACCGTCGTCGCCGTCGCCGCGCCCGACGAGGGGCGGGGCACCCAGCGCGCGCGCCGACTCGAGCCGGGCGGCATCGACCTCGCGAACGGGCGAGAAACGCACGGTGTCTCCCGGGCGCAGCTGACCGGTCTTCCACAACTCGCCGCTCGCGACGACGGCGGGGCAGACGAACCCGCCGAGACTCGGCCCATCGGGCCCGAGGATGATCGGGGTGTCTCCGGTGAAATCGAGCGCGCCGACGGCGTACGGGGTGTCGTGGATGTTCGACGGGTGGAGGCCCGCCTCCCCTCCATCGGTGCGGGCCCATTCCGGCTGCGGTCCACTCAGCCGCACGCCGGTACGCGCCGAGTTGACCTGAACCGTGTACTCGGAGGCGTAGAGCTCGTCGATGTCGGCACGGGTGAAGAACTCCGGCGCGGCATGAGGGCCCTCGGTGACGCCGATCGTCCAGTGCGTGGTGAGGTGCGGACGCCGCTCCGACGGAGTCGCGCCGACCTGTGAGGCGTCGACCACCTGAGCCCGACGCAGCACGTCACCGGCCACCAGGGCACGGCCCCCGTGCCCGCCGAAACCTCCGAGGGTGAAGGTCGAGGCGCTTCCGAGGTAGGCGGATACATCGATCCCGCCGCCGACGGCAAGGTAGGAGCGGATGCCGGGACCGGCGGAAGCCCCCACGCGCAGCACGCCGCCCGCGGGAACCTCGACGGGTGCCCACATCGGCACGACAGCGCCGTCGAGCGTCACCTCGACGGGCGCCCCGGTCACGCAGAGGACCGTCGGGGCGGTCAGGCGGAGGGTGGGCCCGGTCAGCGTGATCTCGAGTCCGGGGGCCTGGGGCGGGTTGCCCACGGCGAGGTTCGCCTCGCGGAACGAAACCGCATCCATCGGCCCCGACGGCGGCACGCCGACCTGCCAGTAGCCGAGTCGACCGGGCAGGTCCTGCACGGTCGTCATCATTCCGGGCTCGACGACCTCGATGCGGGGGTCGGGATCACCGATGCCGTCGAGGGTGCCGGTGTCGTGGGCGGCGTCTCGGACGAGCGGATGCTGCACCACCTCGCGCAGCATCCCGGTGCCGGTCACGATCCCGTCGATGCGCGTGTCGGCGAGCGTGGAGTGGAGGAGGTCGAGGGCCGCGTCGCGCGACGAGGCGTGCGCGATCACCTTGGCGAGGAGCGGGTCGTAGTACGACGTGACCTCGAGTCCGGGTTCGATCCATGAGTCGACGCGCACGCCGTCTCCGGAGGGCAGGTGCACGCCGGTGACGAGACCGGTGGAGGGCGCGTTGCCGCGGTCGGGGTCTTCGGCGTAGATGCGCGCTTCGACCGCGTGACCGTTCGGCGTGCGGGCGGCCTCGAAGAGCGAGGCGTCGAGGGCACCGGGCCCGCCGGATGCCAGATCCAGCATGAGCCCGACGAGGTCGATGCCGAAGACCGCCTCGGTGACCGGGTGCTCGACCTGCAGGCGTGCGTTGACCTCGAGGAAGTACGCGCGCTCCGCGATCGGGTCGTAGACGAACTCCGCGGTGCCGGCCGAGCGATAGTCGACGCTCGCCGCGAGAGCGGCGGCCGTCGCGTGCAGTTGCGCGCGCACGGCATCGGGCAGCCGCGGCGCGGGAGCCTCTTCGATCACCTTCTGGTTGCGGCGCTGCAGCGAGCAGTCCCGGTCGCCGAGAACTGCCACACGGCCGGCGCCGTCGCCGAACAGCTGCACCTCGACGTGCCGCGCGGGACGCACGTACTTCTCGACGAAGAGCCCCGACGATCCGAAGTTGGCCTGTGCCTGACGGGTCACCGCGTCGAACGCTTCGGCGACCGCGTCTTCGTCGGCGCAGACGCGCATGCCGATACCCCCGCCGCCGCCCGTGGCCTTGAGCATGACGGGGAACCCGATGGCGGATGCGGCGGCGACCGCCTCGTCACGCGTGGCCAGCACACCGCTCCCCGGAAGGAGGGGCACGCCCGCCGCCGCGGCGAGCTCCCGCGCGGTGTGCTTGAGTCCGAACGCGTCGAGCTGGTCGGGCGTGGGGCCGACCCAGGCGAGCCCGGCGGCTTCGACGGCGCGCGCGGCCGCGGCGTTCTCGGCGAGGAACCCGTAGCCCGGATGGATCGCCCCCGCCCCGCTGCTCGCTGCGGCGTCGAGCACGGCGTCGATGCGCAGGTACGACTCGGCGGCGGGCGCAGGCCCCAGGCGCACCGCGATGTCGGCCTCGCGCACGTGCGGGGCGGCGCGGTCGGCGTCGGAGAAGACCGCGACCGTGCGCAGACCGTGCTCGCGCGCCGAACGCACGATGCGGCGCGCGATCTCGCCCCGGTTCGCGACGAGGACGGTATCGAAGCCGCTCACGGGCTCGTCACGATCATGCGCAGCGGCGTGCAGCTGAAGTCGTTGCACGGGTTGTTCATCTGCGGGCAGTTCGAGACGATCACGAGCACGTCGCGTTCCGCGCGGAGAGCGACCCGCTTTCCCGGGCCCGACATGCCGTCGACGATGCCGAGCGACCCGTCGGCCTCCACCGGCACGTTCATGAACCAATTGAGGTTCGATACGAGGTCGCGCGCACCGAGGCCGTGGTGGGCTGCCTCCGCCAGGAAGTTCTCGCGGCAGCCGTGCTGATAGAGGGTGTGATGGCCGTAGCGCAGCGTGTTCGACTCCTTGCTGCAGGCACCACCGATCGTGTCCTGTCGATCGACCTCGTTGCCGACGACGGTCATGAGCGGACGCCCGAGGTTGCTGCGGAGCACCGTGCCGGTGCGAACGTAGACGTTCTGCTGCCAGGCGATCGTGTCGGCGGCGGAGTAGCGCTCGTCGGTGTCGGCGGCGGAGTAGGCGAGGAAGTCGGCCGACTGGTTGCCGCCGACGTCGACGATGGTCAACACGGAACCGGCTGGGATGACCGCCGACCACGCGGCGCGGGGCGCCACGACTTCGTCGCGGACGATCTCGCCGTCGGCGAGGGGCGACGACCAGTCGAGCGCGACGCCTTCGGCGTGGACGGGACGGTCGGGAACGGTGGTGATCATGGCATCCTCCTCAGAGACCGGCGAGCTCGGCATAGGCGATGGTGTTGCGGTACGCACGCGTGCGTTCGGGGCTCGCGAAGAAGACGTCGTCGTCTTCGCCGGTCGGGCGTTCCGTCCAGGCGATGACGCGGAGCGGCCCGACGACGTAGTCCTCACGGGGGTCGGCCGCGTGGGGGACGTTCGCGACGAGCAGGATGAGCGGCAGCTCGGCACGCAGGTCGACGCGGGTTCCGGCACCCGCGGATCCGTGCCAGACGAGTGACCCCTCAGCATCCGCCCTCACCCCCTGGAAGAACGTGACTGCCGGGGGCAGGTCGCGCGAGGTCAGGCCGTGCTTCGACGCTGCGAGCCACAGCAGCCCGTGTCCAGACGGCGTCGGGCCCTCGGGAAGCGCGTCGCCGTACTTCTGCTCGTTCCACGCGTCGCTGGTCGTGCCGCAGAAGGCGTCGTGCCGCCCCGAGGTGTCGGCGACGACGGTGGCGAGCACCCGCCCGTCACCGGAGAGCAGCGGATGGCCGTCACGGAGGTAGGCCTGCCAGGGGATCTTCTGGGTGTCGGCGACGTTCAGCCGTTCTGCGGGGTTGACGGCGTTGAAGACGAGGACGTGCGCGCAGGCGTCTCCGTGGGGGTCCTCGAGTCGGATGCGCGTGCCCCGCGCAACCCTGAGGTGGGTGTAACCCCCGGGCGCCACGGTCTCCGCCCACCGGAGCGACGAGGGCTCGACGTCTGCGGGCGCGAACGGCGCGGACGCAGGGGGGAGGTACGGCATCCATTCCGACTCGGTGGCGCGGGCGCGGGCATCCTCGCGCGCACGTTCGACATCACCCAGGGCGAGCTTTCGACCGTCCATTCCGGGAACCTTTCTATCGATTGACAGGTATGACACCACGTCGGCGTTTCGCCCGTGTTACGACACGGGCGTTACGGTGGGTCCATGGCGCCGGCACGAACCGGACGACCCCGCGTCGCGGGCCCGTCCCCCACCGGTCAGGGCACCCGGGCCGACGTGCTCACCGCCGCGGCGGCGCTGTTCTGCACCCGCGGGTACACGTCGTCGAGCACGCACGCGATCGCCGAGGCCGCCGGCATCCGACAGGCCTCGATGTACCACCACTTCGAGCGCAAGCACGACATCCTTCTCGCTCTCCTGCTCGAGACCGTGCAGCCGTCTCTCGAGGTCGCCGCCCAGTTGCTCGCGGCCGACGACGACCCCGCGGCCAGGTTGTGGGCGCTGTGCGTCGCCGATGTGCGGCTGCTCTCGGCCGGCCCCGAGAACGTCGGAGCGCTGTACCTGCTGCCCGAGGTATCGGAAGACGCCTTCCTGCCCTTCCGCGAGCGGCGCAACGAGCTCGAGACGACGTACAAGACGCTCGTCGCGGCCAGCGGAGTCGCCGACGACCGCCTGCAGATCACGACCAGCCTCGTTCTGGGACTCGTGGAGAGCGTGATCCTCCAGCGAAAGCGCGGCGTCGTGATCACGGAGCGCACCGCGGAAGCCATCGCCTCGGCAGCGCTGCGCGTCCTCGACCTGCGCCCCGACGCGATCTCTCAGGCCGTCGCGGTCGGCCGGGACGCGCTCGACCGCATCGGCTGAGCCGCGCGTACTTCCCGGGTCCGGGTCGATCCCGGCTGATTTCACAGGACTGTTACACGGTCGAAACCGCTGATGGCGGTGCCGGTGGCGATTCTTTCTGTCAAGCAACAGAAACCCCACCCCACCGCCCTTTCCCGCCCGGGAGTTCACATGATCATCTTCGGAGTCGCACTCAGCGTCGTCGTCATCCTCGTCGTCGGCATCGTGGTCGCTCGCAAGGTCGACGGCGACAGCGCCAACTATCTCGTCGCCGGACGACGCCTCGGCGTCCCCCTCGTCGCCGTCTCGCTCACGGCCGCCGCCGTCGATGCGAACGCCACCGTCGGGAACACCGACCTCACCTCGCAATTCGGATTCTGGTCGGGAGCGTCTCTGGCGATCGGACTCGCGATCTGCCTGCTGCTCACCGGCATCTTCCTCGCCAAGCGCATGAACGCGATGAAACTGTTCACCCTCGGCGATTTCTTCCGCTTGCGCTACAACCGGCCCACGGAGCTCGCCGCCTCGGCGCTCATGGTCGTGTCGTTCACGATCCTTCTCGCGGGCAACCTCGTGGCGTGCGGCTTCCTGCTCGAACATTTCGCGAACATCCCGTACGCGTGGGGCGTGATCCTCGCCGTCATCCTCGTGCTGGCCTACACGATCGCCGGCGGCCTGTTCTCGGACGCCTATACCGCGGCGATCCAGACCGCGATCACGGTCGTCGCGTCGATCGTGCTCCTGCTCTGGGTGGCCGTGTCCTACGGCATCGTCATCCCCGAGGGGATGGGCCCGTTCGACCTCGAGCAACTGACCGACCCGGCGGCCGGAGCTCCGATCAACTGGGCGACGCTCGTCTCTCTGGCGATCGGCGACATCGTGGCGATCGACTTCATGCAGCGCATCTTCGGCGCCAAGAGCCCATCGGTCGCGCAGCGCTCGTGCTTCATCGCCGCGGGACTCACGGCGGCCATCGGCACCATCTTCGCGATCGTGGCGCTGAGCGTGTCGGCGACCCTCGGCATTTCGGTGGAGGACGGGCCGGTGCTCTTCACGCTCCTCGGAGACTTCGCGCCACCGCTCGTGGCGATCCTCGTGCTGTCGGGCATCGTGGCCGCCTCGTTCTCGACCGCGTCCGGCGCCATGCTCGCGACCTCGGCGATCGCGGTGCGCAACATCTTCACCGTCCGCCGCCACACCGGGGCAGGCCCCGACCCGCTGCTGCGCTGGACGCGGATCGCCATGATCCCGTTCGTGATCGGAGGCGCGTTCCTCGCCATCCAGGTGAGCCAGACCGGCATCCTGCTGACCCTCGCCTTCGACCTCATGCTCGCGTGCTTGGCCGCCCCGTTCCTGTTCGGCGTGTTCTGGAAGCGCCCCGGCTCGGCAGCCGCGCTCGCGGCGATGGCCGTCGGATTCGTCGTGCGGATCGTGTTCCTCGCTCTGACCCCCACGCTGTACGGCGTGCCGAACGACATCTTCTACGTCCCCAACACCGTCGTCGGAGCCGACTTCGACGGGTGGGCCACCCTCGTCTCGGCGCTGGTGGGCTTCGGCACCTTCGTGCTCGTCGCGGCGATCGTCGGACGCCGCGCGTCGGAGGTGGCGGCGGAGGAGAACGTCCGCGCCGATCTCGACGCGGAGCGCCGCTCCTCCGAGCCGGCGGTTCCCACCCCGGCGTGACGCCGGTGCCCGACGGCGGTTCACGCCGTCGCCGTCGGGCGGTCGAGGAGTCGTCGGGGCTCGTCCACCAGCATCGATCCGAGGAGGACGGGGTCGACCCCTAGCCCCCGCAGCTCCGGGACGATCCGCTCGGTCAGATACGCGTAGCCGTGGCCGCCGTACGCGCGCAGTTGGGCCTTCGTCCACACCGATTCGCCCAGCACGAAGCGCGCGCCGGGGTGATCGGCGACGTACGACGGGAAGAACGCGAGGCGCTCGCGGTCGGACGGATTGTCGACGCGGCCGGGGTGGACGGCCTCGGTACCGAAGCACATCTCGAGCACCGCGCCCGCGTCGGACAACGCCGTCCAGTACCCCGCATTCATGTACTCGTCGACGTTCGAGAACACGACCCGGTCGGCAGCGAGTCCGGCGGCGCCCACGATCTGCAGCACCTCGGGTCCGCGGAATGCGTCGGGGTCCAGCCTCACCGACACGCTCGCGCCCGTCCGTACCGCGGCGCGGGCGGCGGCGCGCAGCTGCTCGCGCTCGCGGCGCTCGAGGGCTCCCGTCGTGCCCATGATCCCCAGCATCCCGGCCCGGAAGCCCGTACCCGGAATCGCGGTGGTCAACGCCTCGACGAAGTGCTCCTCGAGCTCGCCCTCCGACATCGCGGCCACCCACGCGGGGACGAGGCGGGGCACGTAGGCACCGTACGAGCTGATGATCGTCACCCCGGAGGCCGCCGATATCGCCGGCAGGTCTGCGTGCCGGGGCCCGAGGCCCCACGACGAGCACTCGACGACGGCGCGCTGACCCGCGACACCGGCCCGCGCGAGTTCTTCTGCGGCGAGGCCTGCATCGTCGAGCACGAGGTTGTCGGCGAGCGCGAGCGCATTCCAGCGGAGGTAGCCGAGCGACTCGATCACGACGCGATCCGAGGCCGGTGCGGGGACGGTGCCGGCGCGCTGCAGAGCCGACGAGTCGCTGAGCAGGTGGTCGTGCATGACGGTCGCGCCGAGGTCGGCGGCATCCATCGCCCCGCGCACTGTTTCGATCACACCGCCACCTCCGGATTGCGGATCCATTCAACACTATTTAGGATCCAATTATGACTCTTGTGATCCGGCCCTCCGAGGTCGATGCCGCCGAGCTCGACGCGAAGCCCCTCGCGCCGCCCAGCGCCCAGCCCCTCTCCGGCGAGATCATCGTTCGCGGCAAGGTGGCCTTCGCCAACGACGACCGCACGATCATCTCGGGCATCTGGGAGAGCGAACCGGGCACGTCGCGGTGGGAGTTCCTCACCCGCGGCGAGATCGTCCACATCCTGAGCGGGCGCATGACCGTGCAGCAGGACGACGGGGCGCCGGTCGAACTCACCGCCGGGAGCGCCGCGTTCTTCCCCCTCGGGTGGACCGGCGAGTGGACGGTCATCGAGCCGGTCCGTAAGTTCTACGTGGTCTACAAGTAGCCCGCGATGACGACGAACCGCCTGCAGCTCGGCACCTTCGGCACGAATCTCGCGCCCGGCATCACCTTCACCACGATTCCCGGCGCCTTGACCACCGACTGGTCTCGCGTGAAAGATCTCGCTCGCCGCGCCGAGGGCATGGGGTTCGAGGCCATCGTGCCGATCTCGCGGTGGAAAGGGTACGGCGGCGAGCACAATCCGCATTCCGACGCCTACGACACCCTGACGTGGGCGGCGGCCGTCGGCGCGGTGACAGAGAGTGCGCGCATCTTCGCGACCGTCTCGATGCCGGTGGTGCACCCGGTCATGGCGGCGAAGCAGATGGCCACGATCGATCACGTCACCGGCGGGCGCGCGGGCGTCAACGTGCTGGCCGGATGGTACCGCCCCGAAATGGAGATGTTCGGCGCCGATCTGCTCGCGCACGACCGTCGCTACGACCTCGCCGACGAATGGATCGACGTCGTCGAACGCCTGTGGACGGAGCCCGCGGAGTTCGACTTCGACGGGGACTTCTTCCATCTCGCCGGCGCCTACTCGGCACCCAAGCCGCTCGGCGCTCGCCCCCAGATCATGAACGCCGCCATGTCGGGTCGCGGGCTCGAGTTCGCCCTGCAGCACGCCGACAAGCTGTTCGTGAAGCTCAGCGACGACCGCGAGCAGGCGACCGCGCACGTGGCGAACGTGAAGCGCCAGGCGCGGGAGCGCTACGGGCGCGAGATCGAGGTGTGGACCTTCGGATACGTCGTCGACGGCGATACCGAAGAGGCCGCCCGCGACTTCCTGCACTATTACGCGCAGGACAACGGCATGCACGACGCCGCGATCAACGCCCTCAAGATCATGGGCGTCGAGGCCGAGGTCGCGGGCGACAACTCCACGGCGGCGCGCCGCTTCAGCTGGGTCGCCGGCGACGGCGGCGTGCCGCTGATCGGCACCCCCTCCCAGGTGGCCGACGGCCTGGAGTGGCTCGCCGACGTGGGGATCGATGGATGCTTGCTCGGCTGGCCGCTGTGGGAGGAGGGCATGGCGCGCTTCTCTGACAGCATCCTGCCGCTCCTCGACTCCCGCGGCCTGCGCGCCCCGCGCTGAGTGCGCCGCCGGCCACAGACCGCGAGACATCATCTGGGCGACGAGACCGTGGTTGACGACCGCGGTCTCGTCCGCAGAATGCGGTCTCGGGCCGCGCCCGCGGTCAACCCAGCTTCAGCAGCCGGGCGGCGTTCTCGCCGAGGAGGGCGGCCTTCTCGGACGACGAGAAGCCGGGCAGGCTCTCGACGATCGCGGCCGTGACACCCGGGGTGTACCAGGGGAAGTCGGATCCGGTGACGACGCGGTCGACGCCGATCGACCGGATGAGGCTCACCACGTCGTCGGCGCTGGGACCGGCGCTCGCCCCGATCCAGATGACGATCTCGGAGAGGTCGAACATGAGCTGCGGGTGATCGGCGGCCAGTGCGGCGGTGTCGCGCCACGAACCGCCGCCCAGGTGGGCGAGGACGAGCTTCAGCTCGGGACGGGATGCGGCGAGCGCACCGAAGACGGCGGGTTCGGAGTATCCGCGACCACGGGTGTCGGGACCGCTGTGGAAGACGATGGGCACGTCGGCCTCGATGCAGGCGTCGTAGACCCCGTCGAATCCGGGGTCGTGGGGGTAGGCGCGAATGCCGATCGGGTGGAGTTTGAGGCCCCGGGCTCCCCACTCGGCGAAGGCTTCGCCCAAGTGCTCGCGCGACTCGTCGGAGGTCATGACGGCCGGGTTCGCGCTGATGAACGGGAGGAGCTTCTCGTGCGGCGCGGCCATCTCGCACACCCAGCGGTTGTACGCGACGAGGTCGTCGCGATACTGCCCGTAATGCGGCGGCACCGGCCAGTGCTCGAGGCCCGCCGGGATGTCGGGGTACCCGGGAACCTCGTAGCTGCCGAGCACGGCGGCGTAGTCGAAGCCCGCTTCGTCGAGAGCGGCGAGCGCGTCGTCGACCGATCCGCCGACGCCGGCCAAGACGATGTCGGCCTTGTCTCCGTACTCGACGATCGGGAAGTTCTCGATCTCGTAGAGACCTCGGGCCGGGTCGGCGTAGATGTGGAGGTGGGTGTCGATTCTCATGCGGTGCGCTCCTCGAACGGTGTGCGGGTCTCGACCTCGGCGATCATCTCGAACACGTTGCCGCCCGAGAGACTCGAGACGCCGATACCGGCCGAGGTGGAGCGACCGATCTCGTCACCGAACACCTCGACGAAAAGATCTGCGGCGCCGTTGGTGACAAGGTTGACGTCGGTGAACTCCGGGGCGACCACCACGAAAGTCAGGGTGCGGATGAACCCCGTCACCTCATCGAGCGAACCGACCGCGAACCGGATCAGCCCGAGAACGTTGATCGCCGCGTAGCGGGCGGCGGCGTACCCCTCGTCGAGCGTCACCGTGTCTCCAACCCGACCGGGGTGCACTTTGTTGCCCTGCCGGTCCTCCGGCGTGATCCCGCTGATGGTCAGTACCCGTCCGAGGTGGTGGAACGCCTTCATGGTGGCGTATCGCTCGCCGTACGGAGGGTTCGCGTAGTCGGGGATCACGAGCCCCATCTCGGCGACCCGCCGTTCTGCACTCCACGTCATGGGATCTTCCTCCTGAGCTAGAATGGATCCATTCTAAGCACTATCGGATACAGATTGATCGGAGCAGAGCGATGACAACGCCAGAGCAGAGGGTGATCGAGCTGGGCCTCGAGATCCCCGACTACTCCGACCCGCCCTACGGTCGCCGCTACGGACGCATGAAGCCGTTCCACCGCATCGGCAACCTACTGGAACTCAGCGGCCTCACCCCCGAGAACCGGGTCGGCGATCGCCTCCACCCCGGAATCGTCGGCGTCGACGTCACGATCGAGGAGGGGTTTGCCGCGGCGCGACTGACCGCGGTCCACACGCTCGGCATGATCCGCTTCGCCCTCGGCTCCCTCGACAACGTCAAGAGCCTCTCGCGCGGACTCTGCTTCGTGGTCTGCCCTCCGGGATTCGAAGACCTCCACCTCGTCTCCAACGGTGCGACCGACCTGTTCCTCGACGTCTTCGGCGAGGAGGCGGGCAGCATCGGACGCGCCTCGATCGGGGCGACCACCCTCTCGCGCAACAACTGCTTCGAACTGTGGCTCAGCCTGGAGTGCCTTCCGGAGTCGACCCCGTGACGGATGCGGCGGCAGCCGCACCCCGCGACATCGTTCGCACTCTGCCGTTCTGGCTCATCTTCGTCGCGTCGACGCTCGGCGGCATCACGAACTCGGCGAGCACCCCGATCATCCCGGGCTACGTGGAGCAGGTTCTCGGCGGCGACAGCGCCCTCGCCGGGGTCGTCGTGGCGATCGCCGCGCTGGCATCGGTCGTCGCGATGCCCGCCGCGGGCGCACTGGGCGACCGCCGCGGGTATCGTCTGATCGCGGTGGTGGGCGGCGTCATCGCGGTCGTAGGGATGCTTTCGCTCGCCCTGCTTCCCTCGTTGGCCGGCGCGAGCGTCAGCCGCGTGCTGTTCGGTCTCGGCAACGCCGCCGCGATGACTCTGGTCATGGCATGGCTCATCGCCCTCACCCCCACGGCCCAGCGCGGACGAGCGCTGAGCTACTTCGGCCTGAGCGTCTGGCTCGGCGTCGCCATCGGCCCGCAGCTCGGGACAGCGGTCGAGGTCGCGGGCGGGGCCACCACGGTCTTCTTCGTCTGCGCGGCGCTCGAACTCGCCACGGTCGCGGTCATCATCGCGCTCCCCCGCCCCCGGGCGTCGTCGGTGCCCACCACGACAGGTCCGATCGTCGTGCCGCGCGGTGCGGTCGCCGCGTTCTGGCGCGCGCTCCGCGCCGTCTGGGCTCCCGGTGTCGCGGCCGCGGCCGCCTGGTGCGGCGAAGGCATCATGATCGCGTTCCTCATCGTCCACCTGGTCGGCGGCGGGGTTCCCGCCGGCGGGTTTGCGGGCGCAGCATCCGTCTACACGGTCTTCGCCGTCAGCGTCATCGTCGCCCGCCTCGCGCTCGCCTCGCTACCCGATCGCATCGGACCGCTCCGCGCCACCGCCATCGCCCTGTCGTCCCTCACGGTGGGACTCACGATCATCGCCTTCGCGCAGAGCTTCTGGCTCGCGAGCCTCGGCGCCGCCTTCATCGGGGTGGGCTTCGCTCCCCTCTATCCCTCCTTGACGATGCTCGCCACGCGCGGACTCGGCACGCAGAACCGCGCTCTCGGACTGGGCCTCTTCTCGAGCTTCACCAGCATCGGCTACGGCGGAGGGGCTCTTCTCGGCGGCTTCGTGATCGCCGTCGCATCGTCGACCACCGCCTTCCTGATCGTGGCCGCGCTGCAGCTCGTCGCCCTGGCGATACTCACCGCGTTCACTCGCGACGAATCGCCGCGGGTGCGCGACGTGACCGGAGAAGTCCGAGACCCTGCCGCCTAGCCCGGCACCGCTGCGCTCGCGCGGAGGCGTGACGTCCTTCCCGTCATCGCGGGCGCGGGCGTCACCAGTGGCCCCGCCGGCGTTTGGCCGGAAGCAGCTCAGCGAACGTCGACGGCACCGTCTCATCGCCCTCGGTGACCCACACCCGAGCGTCGGGCCAGTAGTCAGAAAGAAGCTCGGCGCAGACGCCGCACGGCTCGATGACGTGCTCGGTTCCCCCCGGGCGCCGCAGCACGCTCACCGCCGCCACCACGACCTCGCCGCGGGCGATCGCGTTGCCGGCGGCGACTCCTTCGGCGCACACCGCACTGCGGCGGGCGGAGCCGTCGACGTGCACCCCGGTGACGATCGACTCGTCGCGCAACCGGAGAGCCGCGACCACCTCGTGCCTTCCCTCGCGATAGACCGTGTCGAGCAGGGTGCGCGCGGTCGCCATCAGCTCTGCGTCGTCGTCGCCCATCCCGGCGGGGCGCGCAAGCGGGGGCCGGTCGGTCACGCGACGTCCAAGCGCAGGAGCTTGGCGTAGTTGCCCCCCTCGACGAGAGCGCGGTCCGCAGCATCCGGAATCGCCTTCGCGATCTTCATGCGCTCGAGGTCGAAGTCGGAGCCCGGCCATTCCGACCCCAGGAGGATCTTCTCGGCGCCGACGCGGGCGTACGCGCGCTTGACGTCGGCCATGAGGGTCGCCGACGTCTCGAGGTAGACGTTCTCTCGGCGCTCGGCGACGATGATCGCCTCGGGCACGTTCCACACCGCGCCCATGTGGGCGATGATCGTCGGCACATCGGGGTGGTCCTTCACGATCTCCTCGATCGAGAACGGCGCACAGAAGGCATCGTCGAGCGCGTTGATGATCACGGCCATGCCGTGCCGTGCGCACTCGCGGAAGACCGGATCGAGCAGCCCGTGATCGGCAACGTGGTAACCGTGCATGCTCGGGTGCAGCTTCAGCCCGCGGATGCCGGCCTCTGCCAGGCGGCGGATCTCGTCGAGCGCGTCGTCGTCCTGCGGCCGCACCTGCCCGAAGCCGATGAGCCGGTCGGGGTAGCTGTCTTGCAGCCCGATGATGAAGTCGTTCTCGATGCGCTGGGCGAGAGAGCAGACCATCGCCATGTCGACACCCGCGGCATCCATGCGCGTGAGAATGCGCGCCGGGTCGAACGGCGTGTACGCGGGCGGCTCCTCACCCGGACGGGCACCGGTGAGATAGTCGGAGCGCCCTCGAACGTCTTGCGTCGTGTTGTAGGCATCGATGATCATCAGGGGAACTCCTTAGGCGCGTCAGTTAGGATCCATTCTACGATGTTTCGGATCCACTTCGAAGGGCACTCCCGTGATTGAAACCGTGGGCGGAGCCGTGCCCGCCGATGCACTCGGGCGGGTATCGACGAACGAGCACGTCCTCACCGACTCCCGGCATCTGCAACGACCGACTCGGGAGGGTCTGCAGCTGGAGGGCCTCATGCGTCCCGACATCGTCGGCGATCTGCGGTGGAGCTACATGTCGCTCTCCGACAATCTGACCTTGGACGACCCCGACACCGCCGTGGCCGAACTCGCCCTCGCCCGAACGGCCGGACTCGACACGATCGTCGAAGCCACGTCGTGGGGCATGGGCCCCCGGCACGCAGAACTCCCCGACATCGCTCGTCGAAGCGGCGTCAACATCGTCGCGGCCTATGGCGGCTACATCGACAAGACCCTGCCCGCGTGGTGGCGCGACCAGAGCGAAGACGATCTCGAGAACGCCTACACGACCGCTCTCACCGTCGCGGTACCGGGCACCGGCTTCCGCGCGGGACTCCTCGGCCTCCTCGGGACGAGCGCCGAGATCACGCCCGCCGAGCGTCGAGGGCTCAGGGCCGCCGGCCGTGCGGCCCACGCTGCCGGGGCGGCCGTCAGCATCCGACTCGACGGCGCCGCGCGCCGCGCGCCCGAGGTCGTCGAGATCCTGACCGGCCAGGGCCTTTCGGCGCGGCGCATCCTGTTCTGCAACATGGACAAGGTGCTGGATGCTGCCTACGTCGGCGACGTCGCCGACACCGGCGCGGTGGTCGAATTCGCTTTCGGCAGCGAGAACTACTTCGCCGACGGCGCGCGCGACGCCACCGACGGCGAACGACTCGCGTTCCTGGTGCGGCTGCTCGAGGATCACCCCACGGCGGCCGTGACGATGTCGACCTCGGTGTGGACGAAGGGTCAGCTCTCCCGGCACGGCGGGATGGGCTATGCCCACGTCGTCCGTCGCATCGTGCCCGCCCTCGGTCGCGCGGGCGTTCCCGCCCAGGTGCTCGACGACATGCTCGTGCGCACCCCCGCCCGCCTGCTCGACCGCGGGTAGCTTCAGGCGGGAACCGGGATCGCCGCGGTCGCGACGGCCTCGATCACGTGCACCCGGTCGGAGTTGCGGCACGCGAGACGCACGCGTTCTCCGACGCCGAGCGCCGAGATGTCGGCCGACGGCGAGAGCGAGGCAACCACCTTGCGACCGTAGTCGGTGGCGATCTCGAGTCGGTAGCGCGCACCCTGGAAGCTGACGAGGCGCACCGTGCCCTCGATCGACCATGCGGGGGCCGCCTCGTGCGGGGCGACGATGCTCATGTCTTCGGGGCGCAGCACCGCCGTGCCGTCGACGAGCACACCCGTCGCGTCGTCGACCAGGCGGTCGTCGGAGGTGGGGAGGAGGTTCGCCTCCCCCAGGAAGCTGGCCACATAGGCGTTGATCGGGCGTCGATAGAGATCTTCCGGGCTCGCCACCTGCACGAGCTGCCCCTCGTGCATGATCGCCACCCGGTCGGACATCGTCAGAGCCTCGGTCTGGTCGTGCGTCACCGACACCGTCGTGATGCCGACCTTGCGCTGAATGCGGGTGATCTCGACCTGCATGTGCTCGCGGAGTTGCTTGTCGAGCGCCGCCATCGGCTCGTCGAGCAGCAGGATGCCGGGGTTGGCCGCAAGCGCTCGGGCCAGGGCCACGCGCTGACGCTGGCCGCCCGAGAGCGACGAGGGCTCACGGTCGGTCATTCCCGGCAGCTGAACGAGTGCCAGCATCTCCTCGGCGGTCGCGCGACGCTCTTTCGCGGGGCGGCGAGCTGCCAGGAGCGGGAAGGCGACGTTCTCGCCGATCGTCATGTGCGGAAAGAGCGCGTACGACTGGAACACCACCCCCACGTTGCGCTTCTGCGGCGACCGCTTCTCGACGTTGGTGCCGTCGAAGGCGACGTGTCCGCCGTCGGCCGACTGCAGGCCGGCGATGACGTTGAGCAGCGTCGATTTGCCACTGCCGCTCGCGCCGAGCAGAGTCACGAACTCGCCCGGTGCGACGTCGAGCGAGACACCTTTCAAGACGTGGTTGGCGCCGAGCGTGACGTGCACGTCCGAGATGGAGAGGGCGACGGTCATTCGGGGACTCCTTCCGCGACGGCGGGGACCACGGGGGCCCGGCGCCGGCTGGGGCGGTTGCGCCGCGAGAGGCGCGAGGTGATGAGGGGGACGAACGCGAGGAGCACGATCGCGAGGACCGAGACGAGGGTGGATGCTGCGGTGAGCTCGGGTGAGAACGCCTCGGACGCGGCGCTCAGCATCTTCAGCGGCAGGGTCTGAACCCCCGGCGGGAGCAGGAACACCGCCAGCACGACCTCGTCGAAGACGACGATGAACGCGAACAGGGCTCCCGACAGCACGTACGGGAGAAGCGCGGGGAGTTCGATCTTCCACAGGATGAGCGGCCACCGCGCACCGAGAGTCCACGCGGCGGGCCGCAGCGCCGGGTCGATCCGGGCGATCCCGCCCGAGACGATCACGAAGACGTACGGCATCGCGATCAGCGAGTGTCCGATCACGAGGGTGACCAGAGTGCCGCGGAGAAAGCCGAAGTCCATGTTCACGCCGTACAGGCCGACGGCGTAGGCGATGGGCGGAAGAGCGATCGGCACGATGAAGAGCGTTCGCACCCATCGCTGCGCCTGCTTCGATCTGACGCGCGTGAGCCCGATGGCCCCGGCGACACCGAGCATGGTCGCGATGATCGTCGCGATGAGGCTCTCCCAGACCGAGAGCCAGAACGAGCCCATCCAGCGCCGGTCGCCGAGGACCTCGCCGTACCACTGCAGCGAGAAGCCCTCGGGCGGGAAGAGGATGAAGCTCCCCGAGGTCCACGACGTGGCGACCAGGATCAGGAACGGGACGATCAACAGCAGGCTCGCCAGGAGCGCGACGACGATGATGGGGAGGCGGAAAGCTCCGAGACTGCGTCCGACGGTGGTGCTCATGCGATCAGCCCCACTTCTCGCTGACCTTGAACAGTCGGTCGGCGACGAGGTAGATGAGCATCGTTCCTCCCACGAGCAGGATGCTCATCGCCGCCCCCAGGTCGGGCCTGTTCGCGGTGTTCAGCTGCTGGTTGATGACACCCGAGACCGTCATGTTCGAAGGCCCGCCGAGAAGCAGCGGGGTCACGTAGAAGCCGAGTGACATCACGAAGACGAGGACGCCGCCGCTGATCACCGAGGGGAGCATCTGCGGCCAGGTGACGATGCGGAAGGTCAGCATCGGACCCGCACCGAAGACCGAAGCGGCGTTCAGTTGCTCGCGATCGATCGACTGGAGCGCGCTCATGACGGGGAGGACCGCGAACGGGAGCATGACGGCGACCATCGCCGGGTACATCCCGAACGTCGTCTGGTAGATCTCCAGCGGCTGATCGGCGAGACCGAACAACCCCAAGAACCAATAGAGCCCTCCCTTGGGGAGTTCGAGAAGCATCCATCCGAACGACCGCACCATCACGGAGGTCCACAACGACAGCATGAGAGCCGCCAGGAGCGTGAGTCGCAGCCAGGCCGGCGATGCCGCGATCGCAAGACCGTAGGCGGCGCCGAGCACCATCGTCAGCACCATCGTCACGAGGGCCATCAGCAGGGTGCGCCAGAGCGATCCGATGAACGCGGGCACCGCGAACATGCCGGAGTACGCACTCCCCCCGCCCTCCAGGGACTGCATGATCAGCGTGAACATGGGTAGCCCGAGCGCCACCACGAAGAATGCCAGCGGAGGCCACATCAGCCACCGGAACTCCGCCCGCGAGACACCGAGGGCTCCTCGCTTCGGCGTCGGCGTGGGCCTGACATCGGTCGCGACCATCGAAGTACTCACTGCGTCATGCTCCAGGATCGACGTTGCACGGGTGTTTCCGGTGCCTTCATTTCGGGCATGGATCCAATCTAGCGCGTTCTGGATCCGAACGTATTGCCCTTTGGTTTCCGGGTCGTTACGCGAACATGGGAAAGGCCCCCGATCCGAGGATCGAGGGCCTCCCCACCGCGGGATGAGGGGGGTTCAGCCCGCGAGCCAGGCCGTGTAGGAGTCGATGAGCAAGTCCTTGTTGTCGGCTCGCCATTGCTCGTCCCACTGCAGCAGTCCATCCGCATGGTCCGGCGAGTTGACGACGTTCTTCGCGACGTCGTCCGAGATCTCGTCGAACACCGCGGAGTTGACGGGACCGTACCCGGTGCGCTCGGTGAAGACCGCCTGGTTCTCGGGCTGGTTGATCCACGAGGCGAGAGCCTTGACGGCCTCCGGGTTGTTCGACTGCTCCGGGATCACGAAGCCGTTGAGAGCCTGGAAGGCCTGGTTCCACTGCACGGTCACGTCGAGACCGGAGTTCTGGAGCGCCTTGAACTGACCGGTGACCGACACGGCGATCGACGCGCTGCCGCTGGAGAGCAGCTGCTGCACCTCGGGGTAGGACTGGTAGAAGACCAAGTCGTCGCGGATCGTGTTCAGTTTCGCCGTCGCGCGGTCGAGGTCGAGCGGGTAGAGGTCTTCGGGTGCCACACCGTCTGCGATGAGCGCCAGCTCGTAGGAACCGTCGAAGAATCCGGGCGATCCCGGCCACGCGCGCTTGCCCGGGTACTTCTCGGTGTCGAAGAAGTCGACCCAGTCCTGCGGTCCACCGTCGGGGAAGGTCTCGGTCAGCCATCCCTGGCCGATGCCGATGTAGAAACCGCCGACGACGTAGGGCCGGAGGCTCTCGTCGATGAGGTCTCCCTGGGCATCCTCGGGGATCTCCTGGATGTGGTCGGGGTATGCCAGAACGTCGGCCGTGCTGACCTGGAAGACGTCGTAGTCGCCGGCTTCCCCTTCGAGCATCGGGTAGTAGATGGCGTCCTCGATCGAGGAAGACACGACGTCGACCCCGGTCTCGTCGATGAACCCGTCGAAGTACGCGACCTGACGGCTCTCGTTGGTCGGTCCGCCGAAGTCGGCCCAGACCACCTGGCCGCTGATCGCGGTGTCGTCGCCGCCGGAGCTCGACCCCTCGGTGGGTGATGCTCCGGCACAGCCGGTGGCAAGGGCAGCAATGGCGCCGATCGCGACCGCAATGGTCGCTCCGCGCCGGTATCCGTTCAGGGAAGGCATGTGCTGTGGTTCCTCTCGAAGAAATGCGGGGGTGCGCGGGTGGGGTAGTCCCTGCAGTGCGTGGATCCAATATTGCAGCATATGGATCCCTCCGCCGTGTCTCCCGTGTTTCGGATGTGTAACAGTCACCAGGAGACCGGATGCTGCGCAGCGCCTCGCGCAGCATTAATGCGCGCGACGCGGTCCCAGACGAACAGGCCGACGGGGTGCCATGCGAGGCGAGCGCGATCGTCGGGGGCGGCGCTGTCTGTCGCAACGACGACACGGCCCACCTCGCCGACGAACGAGTGCTCCGGTACCGAGCGATCACGAAGCGCTCGGCACCCCCACAGCAGGGGTCCGGGCGAGGGCACGAGAGGAGCCCCGATCACGGCGCTGCGCGCGGCGATCGGCGACTCCCCGACCGCGTCAGCCGGACGCACCGTGATCTCGAGGCGGCCACCCGCGCGTCCCGGAATGCGGGCGACCAGCTCGACCCGCTCGCCGGCCTCGAGAGGGTCGCCGGCGGCGATACTCACCGGCCCGGCAGTCGTTCCCATACCCACCGTCGCGCGGCCGTCGTCACCGACGCCGATCCACCACCCGGCCGCGTCGAGGGCGTGGGCGAGTGCTGCCTGGGGTCCGTATCCGACCGGCGTCGCCGGGCGCACCTCCACGATCACCAAGATCCCCGCTGCCCCCACCGAGGGAGCCCGGTCGACCCGCACGTAGGGTGCGTCGATCACGTCGACGGGCACCTAACGTGCCGCGATCCCCGTCGGCTCCGCGCCGACGAGCCCGAGCACATCCTCGATCGCCGCACCGATCGCCAGCAGGCGGGAGTCGCCGCGCGACGGCCCGACCAGTTGCATGCCCACGGGCAATCCGCCCTCGGTGAAGCCTGCCGGCGTCGCGAGAACGGGGTGCCCCGTGACGGTCAGGCGGCACGCGGCACGCTGCCAGAGGAAGTACCGGTCGAACTCGACCCCGTCGACTTCGGCGACCCATTCCACTTCGGCGGGGGGAGCAGCGACCGGCGCAGCCGGGTAGATGATCGCGTCGACACCCTGCAGCACCGCGGCGGTGCGGCGGAAGAGTTCGGTGCGATGGGCGAAAGCATCCATCAGCTCACCGGCCGACAGCGCCATGCCCTCCCGCACGTTCCGGAGATAGTCGTCGCGGAAACCGGTGCGCCCCTCGGCGAAGCGGCCGCGGGCATCGCCGGCGAAACCGAACATCTCGATCACCTGCCACGCCTCGTCGGCGCCGTCGAGATCGGGTTCGACGTCGACGACCGTGACACCGGCCCGCTCGAGTCGTCGCCGCGCATCACCGAGCACCCGCCGCACCTCGGCATCGATCGGGAGACCCCACACGTCGGGGCTCCACCCGAGGCGCAGCCCCGACGCATCCACGTCATCGAGGTCGGCGAGCGCGCGCGGCTCGTCGACCCACGAGATCGGCCACCGACGATCGTGCCCCGCGATACCGGCGAGCATCAGTGCAGCGTCGGCCGAACTGCGCGCCATCGGGCCCGCGACGCCGTGGGGGTCCCAGCCGTTGCCGATCCGGCCGCTCGGGACCATGCCCGGCGTCGGGCGCAGGCCCACCGTGTTGCAGAAGGACGAGGGATAGCGGATGCTGCCGCCGCTGTCGGATCCGTCGGCGATCGGCAGCATTCCGGCGGCCACCGCCGCTGCCGCCCCACCGCTCGACCCGCCCGCGTGCCGGTCGAGATCCCAGGGATTGCGGCATATGCCGCGCACCGGGTTGAAGGTGAGGGTCCCGAGTCCGATCTCGGGGGTGTTGGTCTTGCCGATGATGAGCGCCCCGGCACGGCGGAGGTGTTCGGCCAGCACGCTGTCGCGGGTCGCCGGGGGCTCCGATGCGTAGGCCGCCGAACCCTGCGAGGTCGGAAGACCGGCGACGTCCATCAGGTCTTTCACCCCCGTCGGGAGCCCGTGCAGGACACCCAGCTCGTCGCCGCGCGCGACGGCCTCGTCGGCGCGCTCAGCGAGGGCGAGCGATTCGGAATCGGGGAGGAGCGAGACGAACGCGGCGATCCGCCCCTCGAACTCCTCGATGCGGGCGAGGTGGGCGCGCATGACCTCGACCGCCGACACCTTTCGTGTCGCGACGGCGGCGGCGAGGTCGCGGGCCGACCAGGTGTGGAGGGCGGGGGCAGTGGTCATGTCGTCTCCAGGAGGTGAACGGTACGGCCGCCGACGTCGGTGCGTCGCACGGGGATGTGTAGAAGGTCGTCGATCGGCACGGCGAGAGGGTCCTCTGCCCAGAGCGCCCAGTCGGCGAGGTACCCCGCACGGATCATGCCGCGATGGTGCTCGGCGAAGGCCGCGACGGCCGCCCCGGTCGTATAGGCGGCGAGAGCCTCGTGCACGGTGATCGCTTCGCCCAGGCTGAGCGGCTGCTCCTCGTCCGCGACCCGACGGGTGACCGACTGCCACATGAGAAAACGCGGGTCGAAGGCGAAGAAGGGGCCGTCCGAGCCGAACGCCACGGTCGCCCCGGCGTCGATCCAGCTGCGCACCGGGTTGGCGCGCTCGGCGCGCTCCCCCAACGTGCGGCGGAGCCCGGCGCCGTTGTGCCAGATGATCGAGGGTTGCAGCGAGGCGATCGCCCCCGACCGCGCTCCCGCGGCGATGCTCTCGTCACTCGGCTCGAGGTAGGCGTGGATGAACTGAGAGCGCCGCTCGCGCGTGGACTCCCCCGCCCTCTCGTAGGCGGCGGCGACGATGGCGATCGCGGCGGATCCGACCGCGTGCGTGCCCACGCCCCAGGCGTTCTCGGCGCACCAGTCGACCAAGCGGTCGAAGTCGGCCGTCGAGAGCCGTTGCTCGCCGCGGTACCCCGCGGCATCCCACGGCTCTTCCAGCAGCGCCTGTCCCTTCAGTGCCTCGCCGTCGAGGTAGACCTTGATCGCACCGATCCGCAGAAACTCGTCGCCGAACCCGGTCGACACCCCCGTACCGTCCAGGTGGGCGATGACCGCGTCGACGTCGGGGGTCGCGTCGGATCCGATCTCGAGGTAGGGCATCGCGACCGTCCGCATGGTCAGCCCGCCGCGCCGGTGGGTCTCCTGATAGCCGCGCATCTCTTCGATGGTGACCGCCGGATCGACGACACCGGTGAAGCCGAGCGCGTGGAACAGCGGCTGCACGCGCTCCAGCGCGCGCACTCGGTCTTCGAAGGGCGGGTCGACCGGGCCGTCGTCGTCGAAGCTGTCGCGCATCGCCGCGATGTAGCGGTCGACACCGTCACCGTCGACCAGATGGTCGAGGGCTTTCAGGCCCGCTCTCTCCATGTGGAGATGCGCATCGATGAGGCCCGGCAGAACGACGCCGTCGAGGCGTTCTTCGCGCGTTCCCGGGGGTACGACCGCCCGCACCTCCGCGACCGTTCCGACCGCGACGATCCGGTCGCCCTCGACAGCGAAGGCCTCCGCGCGGGGGCGGTCGGGGTCCATCGTCACGATCGGCGCGAGGTATACGACGGTGTCGATCACGGGGTTCCTTACTCGGGCGTGGTGAGTGCGCCCGCCGGTCAAGTGCGGAGAAGTCCTCGCGGAATGCGGGAAAGGGGAGCGAGGCCGTCGTTCGTCGCCGGCACAGTATCGATCGCGGCGGCCTCGAACCCGGCCACGCGGTCGAACAACACGGTCTCGAAGTTCGAGACGTACCCCGGCCCGAGGTTCGCCCGGTGGGGCCCGTCATCGGCGAGGTAGGTGTGGCCGACCCAGCTGGGCGGAAAGGCCAACCCGAAACCGTAGCCGCCGACCCACCAGATGTTTCGACTCGGAACCCGCGCGCGCAGCACCCGCTCGGCCGCTGCCATCGCTGCGGCGGGGCTTTCGCCGTTCCGTGCCTCGCGACACAGGGTCGCCAGGCTTTCTGCGCCCGCCTGGAGATACTCCTCGGCGGCGTCGTTCCAGCCGTCCACGACGAACGCGCGGCTGAGGTTGGCGTGGTACCGGTCGACGACTCCGGAGGCATCGACCGACACGATGTCTCCGCGCTCTATGACCCGTCGAGAAGGGAATGCGTGCACGTCCGCCCACGCGGTAGGGCCCGAAGAGACCAGCGCGTGTTGTGCCGGAACCTCCGACCCCCTCTCGGCCAGCAGCGAAGTGATGAGCGCCGACACCTCGAGTTCGGTCATCCCCGGGCGGAGCTTCTCGCGCAATTCCTCGAACGCTCCGTCGACCATCTCGCCGGCGGCGATGACCTTCGCCTGTTCTGCGGATGATTTGTAGACCCGCAGGTCATCGACGAGGTAGTCGCCGTCGACCAGCTCCGCACCGATCGCCCGGAGGCCGTCGGCGAGATCGCGAACGATCCCCGCCACCGGATTCGGGGCATGCCACTCGAGCGCAACCGCCCCCTCGTGCCATCCCCTGCGGCGGATCGCCTCGACGACCTCGTCGGCAGCGGTTCCGTAGTCGATGAGCTCGACCGCGTCATGGATCGCCGTCAACGGGATGAAGTCGACGTGACGCGACCAGTCGACGATCACGATCTCGGGCGTTCGAGCGTGGAACAGCGCTCCGATGGGCAGCCTCGGCGCGTACCAGCTCGCGACGTACCCGGTGAGGTAGCAGAGATTCGCCGGCGAGGTGACGAACAAGGTATCGATGCCGCGCACAGCCATCGTCTTGCGGAGTTCCTCGTGGCGGGCTTCGTACTCGACGAGGGCGAACGGCAGGCCATCGGGAACGATTCGCGTCATGCCGCACCTCCGGTCGAGCGGATTCCGATCGCAATGCGACGTTACCCGCGGGAAACAGATTGGATCCTAACATTGCGGTGTTGGATCCAACAAAAGGAGAGTGTCGTGGGGAAGAAGAAGCTACGCGGGATGGTGATCGTCAGCGCGCTGTCGATGATCGGATTCACGGTGACGGCCTGCGCCGCCGACGAGGCGGCTCCGGCCGGGTCGGCCGATCCGGCGGTCTCGGGTCAGATCGTGTGGGCCGACTACGGGGGCCCGACGAACGAGGCTTTTCAGGAGGTGTTCTTCGCACCCTTCACCGAGCAGACCGGTGTCGAGGTCGTCCCCACGACCCTGGCCGCGAGCGTGCAGTACGAGATGCTCGAGGGGGGCGCGGGCGACTACGACACGATGATGACCGGTATGGCTGAGGTCGTGCTCTACTCCGACAATCTCGTCACGCTGCCCGCAGGCATTCCCCGCTCGGACCAGCTCTCGGCCGACGTCGCGGAGTACACGATCGCAACACCGATCATCGGGTACGCCCAGGGCTATCTCACCGAGACCTTCCCCGACGGCGGTCCGCAGACGTGGGCGGATTTCTGGGACACCGAGACGTTCCCCGGCAAGCGCGCGGTGCCGGGCGAGTACTCCGACTTCATGTTCGAGGCGGCGCTGCTCGCCGACGGCGTGGCCCCGGACGAGCTGTACCCGCTCGACCTCGACCGCGCCACCGCGAAGCTCGACGAGTTGAAGCCCGACATGGTCTTCTACACCGAGTATCCGCAGGTGCAGCAGCTACTGAGCGCCGGCGGTGCCTCCATCGCCTTCTCTCCGAACGGTCAGTTCGCGGCGCTGAAGAACGCCGGGCTCGACGTCACCGTGTCGTGGGACCAGGCACTCGTCGAGGCCAACCCCTTTGTCGTTCCGTCGAGCGCACAGAACCAGGAAGCCACTTTCGCGCTCGCGCAGATTCTGGCGGACCCCGAGCTGCAGGCCGATTTCTCACGACGCACGAACTACGGTCCCTCGAGTTCGGCCGCGTTCGAGCATCTCAGCGACGACGAGATCGCGGCGCTGCCGAACGCCCCGGAGCACACCGACATCATCTGGGCGGACGCCGACAACCGGGCCGAACTCTACGACGAGATGAACGACCGCTACACCGCGTGGCTCACCAGCTGACGCCGGAGACGAACGACGCAGCGGCCGGTCTCGTCCGGCCGCTGCGTCGTTCGATCACAGGCCGGGGCGCCTCGCCATCACGTCTCCGACGGCGCTCTCCCACGTCAGAGCGAATTCGAGCAGAGGCCGGTCACCGCGGTACGGGCCGACGAACTGCACGCCGATCGGCAGCCCTCCCCGCGAGAACGTCATCGGCATCGACAGAGCGGGCATGGCGGTCGCGGTGATGCGGCTGCACGAGCGCTGCCACGTGTAATACCTGTCCATGGCGACGCCGTCGATCTCGGTGGGGTACTCCCACTCGATCGGAAACGGAAGCACCTGGGAGGTGGGCGCGAGGAGCATGTCGTACTCCCCGAAGAGCGCCTGCAGGCGGCGGAACAGCTGCGTCCGGGCGCCGGCGGCGCGGTTCAGCAGCGGGGCATCGATGGCACCCGCCCACGAGACGTCGTCGCGAACGGTCTGCTTAACGAGATCGGGATGCTGCACAGCATCCTCACCGTGCCCGTCGAGGAACTCCAGCGACCGGAACGTCTCGAAGACCAGGTCGGCCTCCGACAGGTCGAGGTCGACCTCGACGACCTCGGCGCCGAGCGCTTCGGCCAGGCGGGCGGCGGCGGCGGTCGCCTCGCGGACTTCGGGGTCGAGCGGGAGCCCGCCGAGGTCGGGCGAGTAGGCGATGCGCGCCCCCTGGAACGAACGCGGCGCGATCGAGAGGAAGAGCGAGGGGTCCTCATCGATCGACAGCGGCGCCCGCGGCTCGGGGCCGGAGATCACCGACAGGAACAGCGCGGTGTCGGCGACGTCACGAGTGAGACCGCCGAGCACCGAACCCGGATCCCACGCGTTTCCGGGGCGGGCAGACGCCACACGCCCGGCCGTCGGTCGAAGCCCCACGAGGTTGCCGAACGACGCAGGATTTCGGATGCTGCCGCCGAGATCCGATCCGTCGGCGAAGGGCAGCATGCCGGTCGTGACCGCCGCAGCGGCTCCCCCGCTACTGCCGCCGGCGCTCCGCGACAGGTCGAAGGGGTTGCGCGTCGCGCCGAACACCTCGTTGAAGGTGTGGGAACCGGCTCCGAACTCCGGCGTGTTCGTCTTACCGACGAAGACGACGCCCGCCGCGCGCAGCCGAGACGAGATGACGCTGTCGTTCGCCGCGACCCGGCCGGCGTAGATGCGCGATCCGTGACTCGTGGGGAGCCCTTCGACGTCCATGAGGTCTTTGACCGCGATCGGCAGGCCGTGCATCGGGCCGCGGATGACGCCACGGGCGAGCTCGCGATCGCGGTCGCGGGCCGTCTCGAGCGCGATCTCCGGCTGGTACGAGACGATCGCGTTGACGGTCGGGTTGATCGCGTCGATGCGACCGAGGTGCGCGGCGACGACCTCCTCCGACGACAACCGTCGCGTGCGGATCGCGGCGGCGAGCTCCCTGGCACTGAGGGTCGTGATGTCGTCGGTCATGGCGTCGCCTCCTCGAGCATCATCCGCGCGACGTTCTCACCGACCACGATCGTCGGCATCGCCGTCGTCGCGCGCGGGATGCGCGGCATGATCGACGCGTCGGCGACGCGCAGACCCTCGATCCCGTGCACGCGGGCTCGCGCGTCGACCACCGCCAACGGGTCACCGGCGACGCCCATACGGCAGCTGCCCACGGGGTGCCAGTAGTTGTCGGGATGACGGTAGAGGTGAGCCGTGAGCGCCTGGCGCGTGAAGGTCGAGGGTCCGGGGTGGATCTCTGCACCGACGAGCCCGGCCATGGCGGGCGACGCAGCCAGCTCCCGGAGGATGCCCGCACCCTCGGCGAGCATCGCCGCATCGATGCCCTCGGGGTCGGAGAGGAAGCGGTGGTCGATCCACGGCTTCGCCTCGGGATCGGCGCTCGTGACGCGCACGAAGCCGCGCGAGCGCGGCAGCAGCGCCGAGGTACCGACGCTCCACCGCTTCTCGTCACCGCGGTGCGTCGGACTGTAGGGCAGGAAGTGCAGGTCGAACGCCTCGGTCTCGAAACGCGAGGCCGCCTTGCCCATCGCCTGCTCGTCGGGGGTCCAGCCGGCCTCGCGTGCGGCACGCATTTCGCTCGTCATGCGATCGGAGCCGGCGAAACTCATCAGCAGAAAGGGCTGATCGTGCAGGTTCTCGCCGACACCCGGCAGGTGATGCACGAGCGGGAGGTCGAGGGGCGCGAGGTGCGCGAACGCCCCGATCCCCGACCGCTGGAGGATCGTCGGAGAGTTGTAGGCACCGCCCGCGAGCACGACGGTACCCGCCCGGACGACGACGACCTCGCCGCGATGGCGCACCACGACACCGGTCGCGACCCCGCGGTCGACCACGACGCGATCGACGAGCGCATCGCCGACGATGCGGAGGTTCGGCAGCGACCGCACAGGATCGAGGTACGCGAAGGCGGCGTTGACCCGCACGCCGTCCTGGATGTTCATCGCCTCGGGCGCGAAGCCGGCGGCCTCGTCGAGGTCGTTCAGAGTCGACAGCCGCGGCATGCCGACCGTCGGTGCGGCGTCGTACCAGGTGTGCTGCCAAGGTGTCAGCTCGATCGCGGTGAACTGCCGCACCCGCATGCGGCGCATACCCTCTTCGAACAGCGGCACGAGATCGTCGGCAGCCCAGCCGTCGAGGCCCGCCTCGGCCCAGGCGTCGTAATCACGACGGTGGCCCCAGGTCTGCGTGCAGCCGTTGACGTCGGAGCTGCCGCCGATCGCCCGGGCGCGCTCGAACCCGACGGTCCACGGGTAGGTGTCGCCCGAGTCGTATCCCCAGTCGTGCGAGCGGCCCAGCCGGGTCGCGTCGACGAAGTCGGCGGGCCATGAGGGGTCGCCCTCGGGTCCGAAGTCGGGTCCGGCTTCGAGCAGCAGCACGTCGTGCCCCGACTCCGCCAGTCGTGCGGCCACCACGCTGCCGGCGGTTCCGCCGCCGACGACGATGTACTCGGCGGCTTCGGGCAGCATCGCCGTCATCGGCTCAGAGCCGGCTCCGCGCCGGCCCGCGCTGCGAAGAAAGCCAACACGTCGGCCGTGTCGACGAGGGCATCGCGCTGGAGGTACTCGATCGCCTCGAGAGACGCGGTGTGAGCGCGTTCGCTCGACCCGCCCACGGCGTCTCGGATGACGCGAACGCGGTAGTCGTGCTGATGAGCGTCGACGAACGTGTAGTGGATGCAGACGTCGGTGAGCCCGCCGATGAGAATCAGGGTCTCGGCCTTGTAGGCCTTCAGGACGATCTCGAGTTCGGTGCCGAAGAACGCGGAGTAACGGCGTTTGCGCACGACGAACTCCTCCGGTCGCGGCTCCAGCCAGGCGGCGAGCTCGGTCCCGTCGTCGCCTTCGATGCAGTGCGGACCCTCCACGCCGTCGAGCTCGCGACCGATGTCGACGAGGGATGCTTTGTGCACCTCCTGGATGAACACGACGGGCACCCCGGCGTCGCGGGCTGCGTCGACCAGCGCTCGCTGGCGCGGCCCCCGCTCCGCACGGCCGCCCATGATCGGGATTCCGCCTTCGCCCGGCGCGGACTGTCCCGAGCCGCCCTGGATGTCGACGACGACGAGCACGGGTTGCCCGATGACGTGCGCGCGCTCGGGAGCGTTCGATGCGAGAGGGGTGGTCATGGTCGCTCCAGGAGTCGTCTCGGGGTGTGGATGAGGATCTGATCCGCCGCCGCGGGATCGCCGGCGATGTCGGCGATCGCGGGGCCGATACGTCGGAAGAGGTGATCGTAGCCGTTGCCCCCGTTGCGGCGGAGGTTGGCCTGGGCCCAGACGTCTTGCGCGATGACGAGCTGCGAGCCGTATCCCTCGGAGAGGAGCCACTCGACCATGTCGAGACGCTCCCCGTCGGTGGGGTTGCGGAGCTTCGGGCTGCCGTACGCGAAGTCGGATCCGAACGTGTCGTAGGCGAGCACCGCCCCGGCCTGCGCGATCTCACGGTGGTAGCCCGGGTCCCAGAACTCGTCGAGGTGGCCGATGATCACGCGGTCGGGGCTCAGCCCCTCGTCGAGGATGGCCTCGAGCACGGCCGTGCCGCCCTTCCCGCGGAAAGACTGGTGAGTGTAGACCGCGGCCCCCGTCTCGACACCGGCGCGTGCGGCCGCGCGAACGACACGCCATTCGGCGTCGGTCACCGGCCAGCTCGTGCCGATCTCGCCGAGAAGGGCGGGACGGATGCCGGTGTCGCCGATCCCGTCGGTCAGCTCGACGATCAACCTCGCGGCGAGATCGTCGATCGACGCCGTCTTGACGTCGTCGGCCATCGTGTCCTCGACGTAGAACCCCGACCCGACCATGACGTGAACGCCGGATCGGCGCGAGATTTCGGGCAGTTCGGCCAGTCGGCGCCCCATGCCGTCGAGTGTCAGCTCGACGACTCCCGAACCCCCCGCGGTGCGGACGTGAGCGAGCTCGGCCGCGGCGACCTCGGGGTCGTGGAGCACGATGTTCTCGGGGATCGAGAGGAAGTTCCACCGCAGGTGGGCCATGAGCTCCGGGCCCATCGGGACCCCCTCGGGGGGCAGCTCTTTCGGCGGCTTCGCCCAGATGCGCAGGTCGCTGAGAAGGTGCTCGTGCATCGACGTCGGGCCGAGGTCTGTCGGGGCGATGGGGCCGAGAACGGTGTGGATGGGCATCTTCTACTCCCCGAAGACGGCGCGACGAGGGTTGTCGCGATGGATGGCGTCGAGCGTTTCGGCGGCGATGCCCGACTCGACGGCGAGCGCGCGGAATTCGTCGAAGAGAAAGGTGTATCCCGGCCCACCGAGCGCCCGCATGTGCGAGCGCTGACAGACGTCGTGCGAGAGCAGGACGCTGCCGGCGTAGCCCGCGTCGATGATCTGCTTCAGGTAGGCGAGGCGGCGATCGATCTGCGGACGCACGAGGAAGCCTCCGACCCGGCAGGTCATGAGGCAGTCGAACTCCACGAATGCTCCGCGCCGTGCGATCTCGAGCGAATAGTCGACGCTCTTGACCGTATCGGCGTGGCCGATGACGACGCGTGAGGGGTCCACTCCCTCCTCCACGAGGATCTCGAGCTGCGCGAGCCCGGTCGGGAAGGAGGCCGCGTGCGTCGACACCATCGCGCCGGTTTCGCGACTGGCTCGCCCGGCGGCGCGGAACGATCGCTCCTCCACGGCGCTGATGTGCGAGAGGTCCGAAGCGATCTCGCCGATGATCCCGGCCCGCACCCCCGTGCCCGGGATCTCGTCGAGCAGGTCGGCGATGAGGTAATCGGCGATGGTGTTCGTCGAGTTGCGGTCGAACCACCGCCTATCCAGATACGCCTCGTAGTAGTGGCCCGTGCCCAGGATCACCTGCACCCCGGTGCGCTCCGACATCTCCTTCGTCGCGAGGACGTTCGCGATCGACCGCGACCCGGTGTCGGAGTTCTGCTGCATCACCCGGAGGTCGTCGCTCCACCCGATGGGCGCGGCATAGTCGCTGAGCTCGCCATTGGTCATGTCGATCAGCGTCGTTCCGCCCGCGGCGGCGAACAACGCGAGCTCACCGGCTGCCTCGTCGGCGACATTGAGGTAGCCGTCCTGCGGAGTCGTGTGGGTCATGTTGATGTAGACGTGCTCGTGCGGGAGCGTGACGCCGAGGCCCGTGGGCCCGATCGGCCCTGTGACCGTGTGCACCGTGTCGACCACGAATGCCCCTCTCCGCCTTTCGGCTTCTAGATCGCGATGACGACGCTCTTCGGCTCGCAGAAGCCGAGGAGTCCCTCGTCGCCCAGGTCTCGGCCGAGGCCCGACTCCCCCACCCCACCGAAGGGCAAGGCCGGGTCGAAGACGTTGTAGGTGTTGATCCACACCGTGCCGGCCGAGATGGCGGCGGCCATGCGATGTGCGCGCGAGAGGTCCCTCGTCCAGACGCCCGCCGCGAGGCCGTACCGCGTGTCGTTGGCGATGCGCACCGCATCCGCCTCGTCGTCGAACGGGATGATTCCCACGACGGGTCCGAAGATCTCTTCTCGAGCGATGGTCATGTCGTTGGTGACGCCTGCGAACAGGGCCGGCTCGACGTAGAACCCCGGCTCGCGTGTGCCGCCGCCCGCGACGAGGGTCGCGCCCTCTTCGACGCCCTTGCGGATGTAGCCGAGCACGCGCTCGCGCTGCTCCTCTGACACCAGAGGACCCACGGTGATGCCGCCGTCGAGACCGTCGCCGACGGGGACTCGGCGGACGGCCGCCGCGAGCCGCTCGGTCATCTCGTCGAGGATGGAGCGCTGCACGAGGAGGCGGCTGCCCGCCGTGCACATCTGGCCCGAGTGACCGAAGGAGGCCCGCATGGCGGTGAGCACCGCTGCGTCGAGATCGGCGTCCTCGAACACGATGTTGGGGCTCTTCCCGCCGAGCTCGAGCGTCACGCGGGTGAAGTCGTCCGCCGCGGCGTGCGCGATGATCCGACCGACTTCGGTCGAGCCGGTGAAGCTGATCTTCGCGATATCGGGGTGCGTCGAGAGGGCCGCGCCCACCGCTCCGTCGCCCGTGAGCACGCTCACTACGCCGTCGGGCACCCCTGCGCGCTGCAGGATCTCGGCGAGACGCAGCAGGGTGAGGGGTGTGTCTTCGGCGGGTTTGGCGATCACCGGGCACCCCGCGGCGAGCGCCGGCGCGAGCTTGAAGGCGGCCGTCATGATCGGGAAGTTCCAGGGCAGGATGATCGCCACTGGTCCGACCGGCTCGAGCACCGTGTAGACGTGGTGACCGCCCCCGTCGATGGGAATGACGGTGCCGCCCAGGCGCGACGGCGCCCCGGCGAAATGCCGGAACGTGCGGGCGGCGCTCGCGGTGTCGGCGCGCGAACGCTCGATCGGCTTGCCGTTGTCGCGCGTCTCGAGGATCGCGAGGTCTTCGAGGTCGGCCTCGATGAGATCGGCGACGCGGTTCAGGATGCGGGCACGGTCGAGCGGTGCCACGCCCCGCCACCGACGATCGGCGTGCGCGGCGACGGCGGCGGCCACCGCCCTGTCGACGTCGGCGACGGTCGCGTCGGCGACGGTCGTGAGCACCTCTTGGGTGGCGGGATCGACGACGTCTCGCAAGACCCGATCACCCGCCGCGACCGGCTCACCCGCGAGGACGAAGGGGGTGTACGACGGCAGAGCGCCGACGCGGGATCTGATGCTCATGTGATGCTCTCTCTTCGTGCGGGATCAGAAGATCCCGAAGTACTCGCGCTGCTCCCAGTCGGAGACGTGACGCAGGTAACGATCGAATTCGGCGCGCTTGATGGTGACGTACCACTGGACGACGGCCGACCCGAGCGCCGTCCGGAATGCCGTGTCGGCAGCGAGCGCGATGACCGCGTCGCCGAGCGAGGCCGGAAGCGGCGGGGCATCCGCGCCGTAGGGGTCGGTGGTGGGGGCCGGCGGCTCGAGTCCGCGTTCCATGCCGTCCATTCCGCTGATCAGTTGCGACGCGATGTAGAGGTAGGGGTTCGCCGCCGGCTCGCCCGACCTGTTCTCGAGCCGAGTCGCGGGGTCACCGACCCCGCCCACCGCACGGATCATGGCGCCCTTGTTGTCGATCCCCCACGCGACCCGATCCGGTGCGAGCGAGTACGGCTGGTAGCGCTTGTAGCCGTTGACGGTCGGGGTGGTGAACGCCGCAGCAGCGGGTGCGTGCGCGAGGAGCCCCGCGAGGTACGACGACGCGACCGCGCTGAGGGTCTGACCGCCGTCGTCGGGGATGAACGCGGGCGCGCCCGTGGCGAGGTCGTAGAGCGATTGGTGCAGATGCCACCCGGTCGACGCGCCCTCGGCACCCTGCGGACGCGACATGAAGGTGGCGTGGTACCCGAGGCTGCGCGCCACTCGCCGCACCGCCATGCGGCACAGGATGATCGCATCGGCGATGCGCGCAGCATCCCCCGCCTCCATCGTGATCTCGAACTGGCTGTGCCCGAACTCGAGTTCGATCGATCGCAGCGGCAGGTCGAGGAGGGTGAGGCTGCGGTAGAGCGCGTCGACGAGCGGTTGCATCGCGTCGAGCGATTCTTCGTGCAGCAGTTGGGCGCCGCGCGTGGTCGGCGCCGAGGCGAGAGCTGCTCCTGGGCGGCCGGGGGCGGCCACGTGATGCGGGGAGAGCTCCTCGTCGGAGAGTCGGAAGACATGGAATTCGAGCTCCGCGCCCACGGTCATGCCGTAGCCCCGCGAGGCGAGCGTCGCCAGCTCCGTCCGCAGGATCGACCGCGTACAGAACGGCACCGGGGCCCCGTCGGGGAAGCGGAGGTCGCACAGGATCCACGCCGTGTTCTCGGTCCAGGGCAGCACACGGAACGTCTCGGGGTCGGGCACGAGCACGATGTCGCCCGCGCCGCTGAAACCGTCGACGCCCACTCCCGTATCGGAGGAGAAGACCGAGAACACCGACTGGCCGGATGTGTCCTTCAGCAGCAGCGAGCTCGGCACGGTGAGTCCGGAGCGCATGACCCCGGCGATCCCGGCGCGCGTGATCGTCTTGCCGCGGAGGATCCCGTGCTGGTCGACGAACGAGAAACGCACCATCTCGATGCCGATCTCGTCCATGACCCGGCGCATTTGGCCGGCCGCCGCATATTGGGTCTCCGACCAGAGGTCGTGGCGGGCGATGAAGCCGTCGCGTTCGCCGGCGAGCATGGGGCGAGCCGACACGCCTCCGCCGTTCTCGGAGACGGGTCGCTCGTCGACGTTGCGCTCACGCATCAACGGTCGCCTCCGCCGTCGCGTGCGGGCCCGCCCACGGCGACGCGGCGCGTCGTTCGTCTTCGCGCTCGATCCAGCGCGTCTGCCAGGTGTCGTTCGCCGCGATCGTATCCATGGCGAGAGGGCCGGTCAGCGCAGCGGCGTCCGCCTCGCTGATGGGGTGCGAGGGAGTCTGCCCGCCCGCCGCGAACGCCTCGATCGCGCGCAGCAGCAAGCGTCGATTGGCGCTGACCGCCCGGTCGGAGATGCCGAGGCGCTCCACCGTGCGATCTTGGATCGCGCCCATGCTTTCAACGGCCCACTGGTCGTGCACGTTGATGTCGAGGCCCATCCCCGTGTAGGTGACCTCTTTCTGCTCCTGGGGATCGAACCCCCAGTTGTTGCTGCGGTTCCGCAGCGGCCGGTAGTCGGGCAGGCTCACCCCGTCGAGGCGCTGTTGCAGCAGCGTGTCTTTGTCGGTGGTCTCGGCGAAGTCGTACCAGATCATGTACCAGTAAGAGGTCACGTCGTCGATCGGCACGTGCCACTGGGTGAAGACCTTCGAGTTGCCGAACGGCACGACGAAGGCGTTCGGGAACATGAGGTTCGTCACCCGCACGTGCTTGATGTCTTCGGTGAGCTGACGGAGGGCGTACACCCGGAGTCCGTGCTCGGCGCTCTCCACCTCGATGTCGGGGCGGTAGCTCTCGCCCACGAGGATCGAGAGCTTCTTGCCGGTGCCCTCCACCTCTTCGGCGAACTGCTGACCGTACATCTCGCGGGGGTCCTCCTCGATGAAGCGGTGCAGGAACGACACGTGGCTCGGGTCGATGCCGCCCTCGAGGCCCTGAAGCCAGTTGCACTCCCAGAGGCCCTTGAACGCGAAGGTGTACTCCTCGGGGGCGACGAAGCAGTCGTAGTGCGGGAACGGGGGCGGGTCACCGGCCCCCATGTAGGTGAAGATGATGCCGTTGCGCTCGACGCAGGGGTAGTTGGCGATCCGCACCTTGCCGAGGAACTGGCTGTGGTCGGGTTCGGCGGGCTGCTCGACGCAGCGACCTTCGCCGTTGTAGAGCCACCCGTGATAGAGGCAGCGGATGCCGTCTTCCTCGAGGCGTCCGTAAGAGAGGTCGACGCCGCGATGAGCGCAGTAGCGGCTGATCAAGCCCCATCCCTCGCGCTTCTTGAAGAGCACGAGGTCTTCGCTCATGATGCGCACCTGCTTGACCGGTCGCTCGCCGGGCATCTCCGAGACGAGGGCCGCGGGCTGCCAGTAGGAGCGCAGCAGGTTGCCGAGCGGCGTGCCAGGACCCGACCGGGTGATCTTCTCGTTGTCTTCCTGCTTGAGCATGCGGTGCGCTCCTTCAGTGCGAATCGGTCGGGGGTTGATTGCTAGGCGTCGAGCACGAGCAGGGGGCAGGCGGCACGAGAGACGCAGACCATCAGGCAGTCGCCGCGCGTCTTCTCCTGCGCCGTGAGAACGAAGTCGCGATGCTCGGGTTCACCGTCGAGCACGCGGGTCTCGCAGCTGCCGCAGATGCCCTCCTCGCAGTCGGAGAGCACCTCGACACCGGCGCCGCGCATGACCTCGAGGATCGACTCGCCGGGGGTGACGTCGAGCTCGAGCCCGCTGCGGTCGAGACGGATGCGGAATGGGCCGCCCGGCTCGTACTCGACCTCGGGCGCCGAGAAATACTCGAGCCGGAGACGCGTCTCGGCGTCGGGCACTGCTTCGGCGAGGGCCGACAGCATCCGCTCCGGTCCGCACGCGTAGACGAGAGCGGCGGGGGATGCCGCGACCTCGACGATCAGGTCGGCTCGGGTGCCCTCGTCTCGGGCGATGACGGTGACGTCGCCGCCCAGGGCGTCGAGCTCTTCGAGGAAAGGCATGCGGGTGCGGGAGCCGCCGAGGTAGAGCAGCCGCCACCGCACCCCGGCCGCCTGCGCCCGGCGCACCATCGGCAGGAGCGGAGTGATCCCGATGCCGCCGGCGATGAAGAGGTACTCCGGCGCCGGCTCGAGAGCGAAGTGGTTCTTGGGCTCGCGGAGGACCACCTCGTCGCCCGGGCGCAGCCGTTCGTGGATGGCACGGGAGCCCCCGCGACTCTCGCTCTCGCGCAGCACGGCGATCCGGTAGCGCGGGGCCGAAGGGTCGCCGCAGAGGGAGTACTGCCGCACCGGTGCGCCGGGGAGGAGGAGATCGATGTGGGCGCCGGGCGTCCACGACGGCAGAGCACCGGAGAGTGGCTCCAGCTCGACCGACAGCACTCCCTCGGCCTCGCGAACGAGCCCGCGCACTCGGACGTGGATGTCCGAGATCTCTGGCTGGGGAGACATATGTGGATCCTAACATGACGTGTATGGATCCAATATGACGCATCTGGGCGCCGAGCGCGGATGTTCTGGGTCCACGAGGGCGGGTTCTGCTACCGTTCCCCAGGTGCCGCAGCCCTTCTGCGCCGGGGAGGAATCACGTTCATGGACGGTGAGACGATCCAGGCGTCGTCGGCGCACGCACTGGTCGACGAGATCGCCGCGAAGATCCGCGCCCGCATCATGAGCGGCGACATTCCCATCGGTGCGCAATTGCGACAGGCAGAGCTCGCGAGCGACTTCGGCGTCAGCCGCACGCCCGTCCGTGAAGCGCTGCGGCAGCTGCAGACCGGTGGCCTGATCGACGTGGTCCCCAACCGCGGCGCCGTGGTGCGCGTCCCCGCACCGTGGGAGGTGCGCGAGGCCTACGAGGTGCGCGCCGAGCTCGAAGCCCTCGCCGCCGCGCGCGCGGTGAGCCGAATCTCGCACGCCGACCTCGACCGCCTCCGGGCGGCGAACCAGGACATGTACGACCGTTCGGTCGGAGCCGACGGCGCGGGCGAGACGCGCGCGCTCGACAGCCGCCAAGAGAACGACATCTTCCACAACACGATCGCGATGGCCTCGGCGAATGCCCGCCTCGGTCGGGCGATCGATGAGATCAACGAGACGTTCCCCAGAAACGTGTCGGCGCAGTTGCTCGTCAACGACGATCGTCACCGCGAAGAGAACTACCAGGAGCACCTCCGCATCCTCGAGGCCCTCGAGGCGGGCGATGCCGAAGCCGCCAGCGCGCAGATGCGCGCTCACGTCCTCGGCGCCGGCGAGCAACTCGCCCGGTGGTACGAGCGCCGCAGCTCCACCGTCTATACGGGCTGACGGGGCGTTCGGAGTCCGCCGAGTTTCTACAGGGCGTTCAGTTTCCGTTCGGGTGTCGTACGTATGTTCTAAACTGGAGCCATGCTCGAGAACGACGACACCCCTGCTGACGGTGAGGCGCGGCATGATGCCGACGCCTCGGTGTCGGAGCGGGATGAGTGGTTCGACGCGGGCGGCGCCAACGCCCCGGCGGGTGAGCGGGATGCTTTGGATGATGTGTTGGATGTGTCGACGTTGATGTCGACGTTCGCTGCGCAACGGTTTCGGCGGGTTGAGCGGTTACGTCGTGACGCGATGGTCGAAGCCGACCGGTCTCGGGGTGCGACGACGGAGATCGTCTGGCGGTCCCTGCGGTTGGAGCTCGCGGCGGCGTTGCAGGTGACGGAGAACACGGCGGAGCGGATGCTGGTCACCGCCGACGGTCTCGTGAACCGGTACCCCACGATGCTCGACGCGTTGTCTCATGCCCGCACCACGGAACGGCACGCCGAAGCGTTCGTGGAACTCGTCGACACGGTGGAACCGGAGTTGCGCGAGAAGGTTGTTCCGGCCGCGGTCGAGCTGGCGGTGACTCACGCGGTGGGGACGTTCCGGCGTGAGTTGCGGAGACTGGTGGACACGGTCCGGGCAGCGACGGTGGCTGAGCGTCATGCGGAGGCGGTGCGGAAGCGGCGGGTAGTGGTGGAACCGGGCGAAGACGGTATGGGCTGGCTCGGTGTGCACGCTTCCATGGTGAAGATCACCGCGATCCATAACCGTGCCACCGCGACCGCGAAGATCTTGGCCACCCGAGACGGCGAAGAACGCACGGTCGACGAGTTGCGCGCTGACGTCGTCGTCGATCTCCTCGTCGATGGGGACGTGCCCACGCATCCGGGGGCGGCGCGGGGAATCCGTGCGACCGTCGCCGTCACGGTGCCGGTGTTGTCTCTCCTGGACGATGAGCACGCGGGGACGGAGCCGGCGGTGGTGGAGGGGGTGGGGCCGATCCCGATCGCCGAGGCCCGGGAGTTGTGTGGGGGTGCGGAGGGGTGGATGCGGGTCCTCATCCACCCCGAAACCGGGATGGTTCTGTCGGTGGGCCGGGATCTGTACCGTCCCCCGAAACCGTTGCAACGGTTGGTGCGGTGGCGAGCAGAAAGGTGTTCGGGTCCCGGGTGCGCGATCCCCGCCGCGAGATGCCAGATCGATCATCAGATCGCGTGGGAGGACGGCGGCAGAACCGAACTCACGAACCTGACTCCGTTGTGTGTGGGGCATCACACGGTCAAGCATCACGGCGGGTGGCGAGTGACCCAGGTGGAAGGCAGTGGTGGTGTCATCGAGTGGCTGTCCCCGGGCGGGAGGCGGTTCCTCGTGCAACCGGAACGCACAGTCCCGATGTTCCGACCCGCGCCCGACCCCACCTACCGCGGAGACGCACCCTTCTAAGCTTCGGACTCAGGCGGCGACCGCGCCCGCGAGGAGGAGGAGCGAGACGGCCATGCTGACGTACTGCACCCGCTCGAGCAGATGGGCGTGGCGCAGCCGGGTCGCCGACCAGGCCGCATACACGCCCGTTGCCGCGACCAGCAGTAGCACGAGCGAAACAGCTGATGCCCCGTGGTGCGACCCGGTGTCGACGACCAGACCGCCCGACATTGCGAGCATCAGGCCCGCCATGAGGATCGCCCCGATCGCCGCGTGCACGCGCATCCCCGAGACCGCCGGGGGTTCGGCCGAGCGACGTCGCCTCGCGCCGAGGGCCATCGCGAGAGCAGTGGTCACCGCGCTCCACCCGACCACCGGCACGAGGTGTGCTCCGGTGATGACGTCGAGCATCGCCAGGAACATCACGATCGACAGCGACAGCTCGCGCAGCCGCGGTCGCGGACGGTCGAGCGCCACGCAGCAGGTTCCGAGCCCCGTGGCCCCCAGCGCCCCCGCGTGCAGCAGGTCGGCGACCATCAGTGGTGATCGTGGTCGTGGTGATGCGCGTGCGGGTCGTCGCTGCCGTGATGAACGTGACCGTGCCCCTCGTGACCGTGCCCCTCGTGACCGTGCCCCTCATGACCATGCCCGCCCGACGGGGCGTGGCAGCTCGCGCTCGACGACTCGGGCACGTCGAGAGAGGGGTTGCGCGTGAAGAATCCGTCGGGCTCGAGGCGCAACCCGATCTTGTGGGCCGGCATGATCGGCCATTCCTCCGGCTTCGGGTAGTGGTGCACGCCGATGATCGGCCACACCACAAGTTCGGCGCCATCGAGCGGCCGGTCGGCCTGCTGCCAGGCGGTGATCCCTTCGGCTTCCAGCGGCGCCTGGTTCGGGTACTCCCCCGCGATGAACCGCTCGGAGGCATCGTAGGCGGTGGCCCACAGGTGTTTGGCGACGAACGGGGCCTTCCGCGCCACGACGCTTCCGGGCTTGGCGAACAGTCGCGTGGTGTTGAGCACCGACAGGCGGTACGCCGTCGATTCACCGAAACGGTTGGTCTTCTCGGTGTTCTCGATCCTCCAGTGCAGGGCGCGAGAGGCATCCGCCAGGCGTCCCGCGTCCTTCTCCGACGCGATCGTCTGGGCCACCATCTTCACGGCATTGCCCCAGGGGTTGAGCTCGTCGTCCTCTTCGACCTCGGCGTGCACCTCGACCAGGCGGTTGACGGGGCCGTCGACCGCGGCATCCAGACGCACCGCGAAATAGTGCTGGTGCGTGGGTGCCTGCACGTTGGGGCTGACCATGCGCCCGAACGCGGGCATCTTGCCGTCGTCGATGCCCGAGACCGACAGGATGCCGGTCAGCTTGATCTCGAGCTCGATGTTGCCGTCCTGGTAGAGCGACCAGTAGAAGCCGTAGTCGTAGTTCGCGACCGTGGCGAAGAACGAGATCACCAGACGCCGGGAGCGGCGCACGTCAGCCTCGCCGGTGCGCGTGTTCACGTGCTTCCAGAGGATGGAGTGGTCTTCCTCGTGCAGGCAGATGCCGTTCGGAATGGTCATCGCCTCGCCGTTGCCATCGAGCACGTGCGCGTCGAAGTAGCGGATCTCGCCGAGGCAGTCGCAACCGAGCTCGAGCGATGCCGTGAGCGGGCCCGCGCCGTACTCGCCCCAGTCGAAGAAATTCTTGCGGTACGCGGTCGGGTCGGAGTCCAGGTACGGCACGTACATCTCGTTGATCGATGCTCGGCGCATCACCGAGCGGTCGACGGCACCGTCGCGGTAGGCGATGTCGTGGAGCACGAGGCCCTCGCGGTGGGTGAAGCCGATGTTGAACGACCAGTTCTGCCAGGTGACCCTGTGCCCGTCGACGTGGAAGCCCGGGCCCTCCGACTGGGTGATGTCGAGCGGGGCGACCTCGCGGTCGGGTCCCCATGTGCCCGAACGGTAGTTGCCCGACTCGCTCGCCATCGGGATGACACCGTGGTCCTCGATGCGGATCACGTCGAGCGTCTCGAGGTCGAGAATCGGCACGAGACCCGCGACCGGACGCGCGTAGCCGTTGTCGTCGACGCTCTCGCGGTACCAGACGGTCCCCCATGACAGGCGGCGATCGGCGAGGTCCTCGGGTTCGAAGCCGGTGATCGACTCGGGATCGACCCATACGAGCGAGGTGTCATGGATACCGCGCTTGGCCAGTGCTTCGACGATGAGCGGATGGTTGCGGGCCGACTGCGCGATGGCGCGCGCCTCGTCCGACGAAACACCGGGCCGCTTCGCGTCGACGTCGGCCCATCCCGAGATCACCGCTTCACGGTCGGCACCCGACGTCCACCCGGTGACCTCCCACGCAGCGTGAGCGTCGGGGTTCATGACCACCGTCCGCACCGGTCGCCCCTGGTCGGGGGCGAGAGCACGAGCGAGACCCTCCTCCACCGCGATCCCCCAGAACCGGGGTCGCTCGCCGATGCGCGCGTCGGCGCGGACGAGCGCCGTGAACTCGGCGATCTCCGCCGGAGTGATCGGGTCGCTCCAGATACGTGAAGTCATGAGGTTCTCCTCCAGGGTCAGGGGGTGAAGACGACGCCGGCGCCGTCGGCGCGGGGGTCGCTCGCGGCATCGAGGCTATCGACACCCGTGGTTCGTCGAACGAGTTGCACGTGGCCCGCCACGTCGGCGAGGGGCGGGAGCTCCGCGATCGGCACCCCCGCGGCCCGGGCGCCTTCGAGAGCAGCGGCTTCGACACCGTGCTCGGCCGCGAGCGTGAGGCGCGAGAAGCCGAGATCGACGTCACCGACGATCCACCGCGGGCGGGCGAGAAGACGATCCAGCGGCTCGGTCATCGAACACCGGTCGGCGAAGAGCTGGGCGAGAATCCATGGCTGGGCGCGTCCGCCCTGACAGCCCGCGACGATGAGCGCCGACGCGTCCTCGACGATGAGGGGGCAGAGCGTGTGGGGCGGACGTGCGCCGGCGCTCAGGCGCGAGGGCGACCGCGCGTCGATGGTGAAGGCGCTCCCGCGGTTGTGGAAGAGCACCCCCGTCTCGGGGTCGAGCAGGCCCGCGCCGAAGGTGAAGTACACGCTCTGCACGATCGTGACCGCCCAGCCCTCATCGTCGATCGCGACGACCGATGCGGTGTCGCCGCTCGCGCGCGCTTCGAGACGGCCGGCGGTGTCGGCGGTCGCCGCGAGGTTCAGCAGGGCCGCGACATCGATCGGCCCGACCCGCGGGTCACCGAGATGCGCACCACGGGCGGCGACGCCCCGCACCGCCGCGGAAACGAGGGCCGCGGCATCCGCGTTCCCGTCGCGGTCGAGGCCGCCGGAGACCGTGCCGGGCACGAGGGCTCCCGCCGAGGGCGGCGGAGCGACCGACCAGGTGCGGCCGCCGACCTCCGCGGTGAGCGCGGGAAGCTCCTCCGGCGCGTAGCCGGCGAAGTCCGCGAGAGTGTGGACGCCGCCCGCGCGCTGCAGAGCTGCGACGAGGCGGGCGGCCGTCACCCCGGTGTAGAAATCGCCGGGGTCGGCGGCGAGTCGATCGAGCGTGTCGGCCAGCGCGGGCTGCACGAAGAGCTCGCCCTCCGCGAGCGGCATCCCCTCTGCGGCGAACACCCGGGAGAGTCCGGGATCGGCGAGGATGCCGTCGGTTCGCGATTCGAGCGCGCGCGCGAGTCCTGCGCTGACCCGCGCCCCCTCACGCGCGGTGGCGGCGGCTCCGTGCAACGCGGAACTCAGATCGTGCACCGCGCCGCGGGCCGCGATCGCCTGCCAGCCCGCGACCATGCCGGGCACCGTGACCGCGTGGGCGCCCTGGCGGGGGACGCTTTCCCATCCGCCCGAGACGTCACCGATCGCTGCGGGCGCGGTTCCGGCGGCGATGACGGCGGTCGTCTCTCCGTCGGGATCGCGCACGAGGGCGATGAGGTCGCCGCCGATCGCGCACTGGTGGGGGTAGACGACGGTGAGCATGACCGCCGCGGCCAGCGCCGCATCGAGTGCGTTGCCGCCCGCGGCGAAAGCGCGCTCGCCGGCGGCGACGGCAGCGAGGTGCGGGGCGGCGAGGGCGACGGGCATGTCAGAGCCCCCTGCGGGCGGTCGAGACGAAATCGAGGTCGGGGCGAGGCACACCCTCGTGCAGATCGGCGATGGCCTCGCCGACGGCGGCGCCGAATTTGAACCCGTGCCCGGAGCACGCCGAGACCGCGATCACTTCGGGCGCCGCAGCCAGAGGCCCGAGAATGAATCTCTTGTCTTCGGTCATCGTGTACAGGCACGCGACGGCGTCGATCTTCGACACGTCGATCCCCGGTACGTACGTCGTCATCAGCGTTCGCAGCTGGTGCACCTCTTCGGCGGTGGCAGGCGCGACGGGTACCTCGGGGTCCCACACCGGCCCCGCGTCGACACCGATTTTGAGACCGTTCCCCTCGGCGTCGGGAATGCCGAAGACGAGTCCTTCCGGGCGGTCGATCGAGAAGGCGCCGAGCTGCGGCGGCGCGCCGGCCGGCTGCCCCGCGGCCACCGTGAGGGTCAGGATGCGCCAGACGTCCAGCAACGGCGCAAGGGAGGGCAGCATCCGTCCCGCCCACGGTCCCGCCGCGACGATGAGCCGTTGCGCGCGGATCTCGTCGTCACCCGTTCGGACGACGACACCGGTCGACGCGGGCTCCCACCCGTCGACCTGCACTCCGAAGCGCAGGTCGGCGCCGCGCGACACGGCGCTGCGGCGGAGGGCACCGAGCGCCCGACCCGCTTCGAGCACGCCCGCGTTCGGGTCGTACACCGCGCCGTAGCCGTCGGGGATGCGCAGTGCCGGCATCAGCTCGGCGACCGCAGCCGCATCATCGAGGGCCACGCAGTCGGGCCCTTGCAGCTGCGAAGCGCCGGCGTGCGCGTACACGCCGCCGGTGCGATGGATCAGCACCTCGCCGCTCTCACGCTCGAGGTCGGCCCACGCAGCGTAGGCCCGTGCGACGAAGCCGTTCCAGGCCGGGTTCGGGTACGCCCGGCGGATCATTCGTGTGCGACCGTGCGACGAGCCGCGAGAGTGTCCGTCATCGAAACGCTCGAGCCCCACCACGCGATGCCCGCGCCGGGCGAGGCTGGCGGCGACGGCGCTGCCGTGCACCCCCAGTCCGAGAACGACGACGTCCGTCTCCACGGTGCTCATGATCCTCCCGCCGGGCGACTGCGAGCAATGCTCGCGACGCCGTCGACGAGCGCCGCGACGTCGTTCTCATCGTTGTACACGTGAATCGACGCACGCACCACGGCCGAGATCCCGCGGTCGCCGAGGTCCCACTGACCGTGGGTCGCGGGCACCGACACCAGCCTCACGCGTTCACGGGCGAGCTCGTTCACGACCGTCGCGGCAGCCACGCCCTCGATGACGAAGGTAACGATGGCCGACGGGGTGTCGACGCCCTCCGCGAGCGCGACGCCCTCGATATCGGCGAGCGCGAGGCGCAGAGCCCGACCCGCCTCGGACAGCCATGCCTCGGTCGCGGGCATGCCTCGCTCGAGCGCCTCATCGATCGCGATGCCGAGGCCGAGGCGTCCTGCGACCGACGTCTCCCATGTCTCGAACCGTCTCGCAGACTCATCGACACTCCACTCGGATGCTGAGGTCCACTGCGACGCGCGTACGTCGGGCGCCGTCGGCAGAAGGCGTTCGAAGGCCCCGGCACTGACGTAGGCGAACCCGGTTCCGCGAGGTGCGCGGAGGAACTTCCGCCCCGTCGTGACGAGTACGTCGCAGGCGAGTTCATTCACGTCGGTATCGAGGTGACCGACCGACTGCGTCGCATCGAGCAGGTAGAAGCCACCGTACGAGCGCACGAGGGCGCCGATCGCGGCCGCCGGCTCGACGAGCCCCGAAGAGGTCGGAATATGGGCCGCGGTCACGATTGCCGGCGGCCCCTCGGCGAGCATCCGCTCGAGCGCCTCGGTGTCGACCAGCCGGTCGTTCCCCGTGGGCACGATCTCGAGGTCGACTCCCGCTTCGCGGGCGAGCGTCATCAGATGCAGGGCATGACTCACGTAGGTGCTGCGCGTGGCGATGATGCGCGACCCCGAGCGGAGTCGGAGCGCCTCGAGAACGACGCGAAGCCCGGTCGAGGCACTGTCGAGAAGCGCGATCTCATGCCGTTCCGCGCCGATCAGGCGCGCCGCCGAGTCGTAGACCGCTTCGAGGCGAGGACGCACCTCGTTCGCTGCTTCGTACCCGCCCACGGCCTCTTCGAGATGCAGATGCTCGACCGTCGTCGCGACGACCTGCCGCGAGGGAAGCGCTGCCCCCGCCGCATTGAAATGCCGGGCGTTCCGCGATCCGGCGGTCTCTGCCCGCTCGTGGGCGACGTCGATCGGTCGCGGCGGAGCGACGGAATCGGACGTCGTCGAGAGCGAATTCGCCGCGGGAATCGAGTTCATGGGCCTTCCAGGATCCAGGTAGGATCCAAACGTAACACAAGTGGATCCAATGCCAGGAGGTGCCCGTGTCCCGGATGCTGGGCTTCGTTTCGGGCCTCTCGATGACACCGGTCGAGGCTCTGGGCGCGGATCTCCTGGAGGAGTTCCGCAACCTCTCGCACCTGCACGCAGACGGCTGGGGAATCGCGACCGCTCCGCCCATACGGGTCGCGACGGGTCTCTCCTCCGTCGCAGACGGCTGGCCCGCGTCGCGAGAGATATCCGGGCGCTCCGGCATTCTCTATCTGCGCTTCGCGAGCGCGGACAGCGCCGTGTCGAAAGAGAATCTGCAGCCGTTCGCCGCCGACGGCCTTGCTTTCGCCCACAACGGCGCACTGGCCCCGCTCAGCATCGGAGCGTCCGCACTGTCTTTCGACGAGCTGCACGCCCTTCGAGGGACAACCGACAGCGAGGTCTATTTCGCCCTCGCCCGGCGCGATCGCATCGACGACGAGCCGATCGAAGAGTCCGTGGCCGGCGCCGTCGCCCTCGTGCGTTCCCTCTATCCCTCCGCCTGCCTGAACGCGATGCTGCTCGACGGCGATGACCTGGTGGTCGTCCACTCGAGCGGCACCGTCGCGCCGCCGCTGGCCGCCTTCTCCCGCCGCGGGACTGTCGGCGCCCGCCTGCCGGTCGGGCACGGTGACGACTACAACCTGCTGTCGACGGCGGCGCTCCGCTCCGGCGCACGGGTCGTCGCGACCACCGGCGTGGATCAGACGGGGTGGACGCCGCTCGCGAACGACACCGTCTACGCCTTCGGGGCCGACGGCACGACGCGGTCGACCCCGATCACGCGCTGACCCGCATCAGCGCGCGGCGGCGTTCTCCGTCGGCTGCCCCTCGCTCGACGTCGGCTCATGAGCCGCCGCCGTCACCGCCGCGGCGATTCGCGCCTGCACCCGCGTCTCTGCGCGGGCGCGCAGACGAACGACGAGCACGACGACCAGCGCCAGCAGGGCGAGCAGAACCAGCTGGGACCAGGGGATCGCCCACGCGGTGAACGACGTCGTCGACGGCAGGAGCGCCGCTTGCACGGCATCGTCTCCGACAACGGAGGGCACAGCGGTCACTTCGCCCCACGCGAAGAAGAGCGGCCAGACCGCGAGGGTCGTGGACGCGGAGGTCTGCTGACGCGGCAGGATCTCACGGTGCTCCCCCGACGAGCTCGCGCCGCCGACGCCCAGGAGACCTGCGGCCTGAGTATTCGTCGTCGAGCCCAGGCGCACGTTGCCGGAGTTGGAGATCACGTAATCGACGACCAGGGTTCCCGGGGCGAACGGATTCCATGACGGCGTGTACGACGCCGAGACCGATTCGGGCACGACCGACGCGACCACGTCGCCGGCCACGCGAAGATGCAGCCGCACACCGACGCGGGAGGTCACCTGAACGGCACCGTCGTCGCCCGTCGCCAGCTCGGCGACGACGCCGGCCGGGTGGTCGCCCGGGGTCGCGTCGGCGGGAACGTCGACCCGGATGGGCACCACCGTCGTCGACGATGCGGGCACCTCGATCAAGATGCCGCCGCCATCGCGTGCGGTCGACCCATCTACCGCTCCGATATCGACCCAGGCGCCGCTGTCGACCGGCTGCTCGCCGGACGGGAGCAGGTCGAAATTGCCGGCCTCGGTCACGACGCCATCGCTGGCGTAGACGGCGAACGGAGCGGGTGCCGAGCTGAAGTTCGTCACCGCGACGAACTCGTCGACGCCGGCGCCCGGGTCGATCGTGTGACGGAACGACACGCGCCCGTCGGGGCCCTCGGCGGACGACGGCGCGACGGCCCAGGTCGTACCCGCTGGCGGGTCGGTGTTCGCGGCTGCGGGCGACTCGAGCGCGTTCGCGGCGGGGGACGCGGCGAACACCGCCGCCCAGACGAGGGCGACGGTGAGGGCGGGGCGGCTTCGCAGCATCCGCGGTTCTCCTGTCTTTCCGGGCCGGCGGGAGCGCGACCCGGAACGGGAAAGCGCGGGGTGGAGCCGGATGACGGCCCCACCCCCGCGTCGATCGATCAGTCGGTCGGGAACAGCGACAGCGTCAGTCGCGCGGAGTAGTCACCCTCCGCGGTTCCGAGCGGCGCATCGAGGTAGAGCCACGCGTTGACGTCGGTCACCCCGCGGCGCCCCTCCGGCGTCGCCGACGCCAGCAGCGACGCGACGGCGAGCCCGGTGCCGCCGTCGGTGGCGGTGGCGACCTGCGGCCCCGCGGCCACTCCCTCGCGGGCGGTGAGGAGGTTCGGTGCCCACCCGAGGTTCTCGGCTCCGAGCGTGGAGTCGCCCGAGGTGAAGGCCGACGACTGCCCGGAAGCCGCCCAGCCGCTGTCACCCGCCTGAGTGGCGTTGCGCGAATCCGACACCTTGACGGTCGGAAGCCCGGCGGTGAAGCGCCAGCGATCGGTGAAGCCCGCCTCTTGGTTCAGGCGAACGGCGTCACCGAAATCGGCGACGGTCAGCGCGAGCGCACCCGGCGCATCGACGATCGAGACGTCGATCGGCACGCCGTCGGCATCGGTCGGGCCGTCAGCGGTGAGTCCGCGCTGCCACTCGATCAGGTCGGCGATCTTGGCGTCGAGCGCGTCGTTCTCGAGCGAAGCCGCCGAGCGCTGGGCGAGCAGAAGCGCGGTGATCGCGTCGGCATGCGTGTCGGCCGCATCCGCAGCCTTCGCCGCGGCGAGGTGACCCTGCACCTCCGCCTTCGCCGACTCTTCGCCGGCGGCAGAGGCGAGCACGCCGTCGACCTCGGGGAAGGTGACGCAATCGCCGCCGCCCGACACGAGTCCGGCGGTCCATTCGAGGCCCCGCAGGATGTGCTCGAGGAAGATCGGGTCGGTCCACGCGGAATCGACGTGACCCGCGCCTTCGTACCAGGATCGCCCGCCCTCGAAGTTCTGGCACCAGGCCAGCGGGTGGTCGGCGCCCATCGCGCCGTTGCCCGGGCTGTAGGTGGTCTCGTCGAGCGTGATCAACACGTGCACGTCTTCGCGCGGGTTGGTGGTGAAGTTGTACCACTCGTCGTACCGCGACCACTCGGCCGGGAGCATCGTCGTCGAAGGGTGGCCGGGGTTCTCGACCCGCATCGTGGCCTGCTGCTGCGCCGGGTGACTGCGGAACCGCGCGCCGCCACCGGTCAGCTCGCTGTACCACGGCACGGCGTGCATCGCGTCGGTGGCAGCGTGCAGACCGACGTATCCGCCGCCGCCGCGGATGTAGCCCTGGAAGGCGGCGAGTTCGGTGTCGTCGAGCAGTCGGGGGCTCGTCGGGTTCTGGCTGTTGGTGCCGTCGACCGGAGAGGCGAACACGATGGTCGCGTACTCCTCGAGGTCGGCCGTACTCGTGAAGGGGGTCGTCGTCATCGACAGCTCGGGCTGCCCGGGCGAGCGCCCGATCGCCGGGTCCCAGACATCGACCGTGAAACCGTTCTCTTGCCCGAGCTTGATGAGGGCGTTCGTGGTGTCGTCGATGTGCGAGTGACGGAACCCGAGAGTCTTTCCGACGACGAGGACCTTGTAGTCCTCATCGGCCGGTGCGGCCAGAGCGGGCGCCGCGGTGACTCCGAGGCCGAGGGCGACGCCGGCGGCTGTCGCCACGGCTCCCCATCGGTAAACGGATCGATTCATTGCAATCTCCCTTGAGTGCATGACAGGAACCATCGGGCTGATTATGTTGTTTCACCCGACATATTGGTGGTTGCGAGGTTAGCACCACCGTCCGGAGGCCGTCAAAGATGCGGAAGCCCGCACCTGTACCGTCTTTCGCCGGCGGTCTCTCACCGGCCCGTCGGGGCACAGCAGAACATTTCCACCCGGCGGAAATCGCCGCGTGAAGCGGCGCTCTCGCCACCACAGAGGCTCGCGCGGAGCCCCCCAGGCGCCCCGACCCGTTCAGAAGACCCCCGACTTCTGCGCTCCGCCGACACCCGCGCGCCCGCCGTAAAACGAGAAGTGCTGTGCGGTCAGGCGACGCTCAACGGTGCGAAGCGGCGACCTTCACCAAGTGCGCGTGCGCGTACTCGCAGAGGATCGCGTGGCGGTAGACCATGCGGGGCACATCGACGTTCGAATCCATCCACAGACTCAGCACGCCCGGCTGCCACCGCCGAAAGGTGTCGTCGCCGCTGACGATCGCGAGGATCTCGAGCAACGAGTCGTCGAACCGCATGGAGTGCACCGCGCGGCGGTACTCCTCCGACGACAGGGCGATCGAGAACGGGATGTTCATGAGGCACAGCGCAGTCTGGATATCGAGCCGCAGCGTGCGACGCCTCCCCCGCTCGGCGTCGAGGCGCGGGACGTCGAGCTGGGCGAAGTCGAGCGCCTCGGGGCGTGCCAGCGGAACCCCGTCGAGCGCGATGAGCACGTCGTAGACGTTGATGTCGTGCTCGACGACGGCGTTGTCGCCGAGGCCCGAGAGGCTGGTCGGCCGCAGGGTCACGGGTTCCATCGCGGCCGGGGTGTTGCGGATGACGAAGTTGATGAGGTTCGTCTCGACGACGAAGTGCCGGATGAGCAGCTCGACCGCGTCGGGCGAGACGAACCGCCGCAGAAACCACACGCACAGTCGATCCATCGTCGCCAGTGGCATCCAACGGAACGGGAGCACGCGCTTGACGATCGAGACGACGGTGACGACGGCGCGGGACAGCACGCGAGCGATCGGATACAGCCACTTCCGTGACGGGCGTTGCTGGTCGCCGATGATCTGGCGCACCAGCGCGCGATCGAGGGGAACGGCGGGGTCGGCGTAGACGGCCTCCCACATGTCCGGGTCGGAGCCGGCCGACTCCTTCACGTCAGCGGTCCAGCTCTTCGAGCTGCAGCGCGTAGAGCCGCGCGACCACCTGCGCGCAACGTACGACCTCTTCGGCTGCGGCGTCGTCGATGAGCCCGGAGGTCAGGATCGCCTCGAGGTTGCCGGTGTGCTCCGCGTCCGCATCCTGGTGGTAACGCATGAAGTGCACCTGGCTGTCGGCGAGCCCCAACACCTCCTGGAAGCGAGCCGCCCACCCGGCGGCGCGCTTGGCTCCGAGCCCCTCGATGATGAACATCGCCCCCAGCAGCCCGACCGGATTCGGCTGCGCGGCGTAGTGGAACATGTACCCCGACAGCGCTTCGGATCCGAGGTTCTTGCGGCCCTGGCGCAGCTCGTCGAGCGACCCGCCGACGGCGACATAGTCACGTTCGATCATGAGGTAGTCGCGGTGCTCCTCTTCGGCGTGACGGATGGCCGCCGAGCGCAGTTCGAAGTGGTCGATGTCGAAGCTGGATGCTGCGCGCGAGATCCACGGCGATCCGTCGACGACCTGCTGCCGCAGGTTGAACAGAAGCCGCTGATAGTCGTGGAGGGTCACGGTGCCCTCGGCGAGCCGGCTCAGCACGGGTACCTGCGAGAGGCGCTCCTCGAGCTCGACCCACACGTCGGCGAGGCGCTCGAAGAGCGAGTCCACACCCGCGGGTTGCGTTTCTCCGGTGGTCGTCATGTCGGTGGTCGTCATGTCGGTGCTCCTTGCTGTGCGGGCGGGGCCACCACGGTGAGGTGGGCGAAAGCGAACGAGAATCGGCCCGACTCGGGCACCGCGAGCAGCACCGTCTCGCCGGGGGCGAAGCGTCCGGTGCTCCAGGCCTCTTCGAGGGCGATGAAGATGCTCGCCGACCCGGTGTTGCCGCGGGTCTCGAGGTTCGAGTACCAGCGGTCGGTGTCGAGGGTCGGGATGCGGCGGCGCAGCGCCTCGAACGCGACGTCGCGGAACATGTTCGTGCTGTAGTGACAGACGACGTGGTCGAGATGGCGGACATCGACGAGCCCGATGTCGACGAGCTCTTCGAACTGCCGGATCCCCGTCCGCGCCAGGTCGTCGAGCACGCTGACGTCTTGCCGCAGGAGGAACATGCCGACAGCCTCCGCCTCGGCGATGCCGACGTCTTGCCACGTCTTACCGACCGCGGGTTCGGTCCCGTCCATGCCCGCCCGCATGCACACGTCGTTCTCGTGGGCGAGCGAGACCTGACGCACCCAGTCGACGCGCAACGACGGCTTGGACGGGTGCGGCTGGAACTCGACGACGACGGCACCCGCGCCGTCCGACAGCATCCACCGCAGAAAGTGCGCGTCCATGCCCGCGCGGATTCCCTCGTACCGACGCTGACGGAGGCTCCGGCTCGGTAGTTCCGAACCGACGACGGCGCCGCGCGGATGGTCGCCGAGCCGGATCTTGCTCACCACGGCATCGAGCGCCGCGAGACTCGACGCACACACGCCCGACGCCGAGAGCAACTGCATCGGCCCGCCGCCCAGCCGGCCGTGCACCATCGAGGCGAAACCCGGCACGAGGACGTCGCCCATCGTCGTCGCCGTGGCCAGCATCCGCAGATCGGATGCCGCGATCCCCCGGTCATCGAGTGCGCCGCGCAGCGCCTTGACGGCGAGTTCCTCGTTCAGCTCGGTCGGCTCACCGTGCTCGTCGAGCGCGTAGTGGCGCTGCTTTATGCCGTTCGAGTCGAGGATTCGGCGACGGATGCGCTCGGTGACCGGGTCGTCTCCCCCGAGCCTCGCGACGATGCCGGCGTTGTCGACCGGATCCCCGGGAAGGTAGCTGCCGAACCCCGTGAGATACGCGTTCGCCGTCGACCCCATGGGAACGAGACTAGGCCAGGCGGTGGCGCCGTCCGACCCCGTGTGGACAGCCGTCCGTCTGCCTCAGCGCAGCAACGCGGCCAGCTCGGCGCGGTTTCGTGTCCCGGTCTTGCGCAACAGCTTCGAGACGTGGAACTTCACCGTGTGCGGGCTGATGCCCACCGTCTGTGCGATCTCGGCGTTTCGCGCACCGGCGGCGACCTCGCGCAGCACTTCGCGCTCGCGGTCGCTGAGCGTCGTGAGGTCGTCGACGGGCGAGGGCACCGGCGCCGGATCGAGCGGGATCGAGATCTCGACGTCGGTTCCCCACCCGGGGGTGGACGCGACGTGCATGTGCCCATCCAGAGCCGAGACGTGCTCGGCGATCGGGCGTAGCGCGTCGTCGTGGGCGCGCAACTGGCCGTCGCCATCGTCGCGGATGCCGATGAGGAGATTGAGCCCGTCGCAGTCCCACTGGATGCGTACCCGCTTCGCCGCGGCGTCTCCGATCGAGGCGAGGACGGCGTTGCGCACGATGGCTCGCGCCGCCTGCGCGACGTCGCCCGGGAGCGCGCGGCCGTTCGCGGGCGGTTCGATGAACTGCACATCGAGGTCGCCGAACCGCACGAGCGGGCGCAGGTCGCTCTTCACGCGCGCGAAGGCGCCCACCACCGGCTCGAGCAGGTCGTGCTGACGTTCGTCCGCGGCGGTGCGCAGCTGGACGAGGGCGTTGGCGGCGACGTCGATCGCCGCGTGGCGGGCGGCCCGATCATCGAGTCGCGGCGAACGCAACGCCGCGAGCAACGCTTCCAACGTCACCGCATGCCGATCGGATTGCTCGGCGAGGGCGCGGGCGCGATCGGACACACGGGCGCGGGTGTCGACCGGAGAGGGCGGATGCTGAGGCACCGGCCTCACACTACCCGCGCGGCTAGCGCTACCCGAACGGCTAGTAGGTCTCGCCGTTCAGCGGGGGGCGCCAGCGCGGGCACACGCGGAGGATCGAAGCGTGACTCCGACTCCTGAATCCTTGGACGCGACCCTGCGGCAGCTCGACGACGAGGTGTCGCGCACCCTCGGCCTCCTCGCCGAAACCCAGCAGGATCAGCTCGCCGCGATGGTCGACGCGATCGCCGCGGCTGACCGCGTCTTCGTCTTCGGCGCCGGCCGATCAGGCCTGGCGTTGCGGATGACCGCGATGCGCCTCATGCATCTCGGCAAGACCGTCTTCGTGGTCGGCGACACCACGACCCCCGCCATCGAGACCGGCGATCTCCTGTTGACCGCGAGCGGATCGGGCACGACCGCCGGCATCGTCCGCGCCGCGACGACCACGCGCGAGGTCGGTGGCACCGTCGTCGCGATCACGACCGCCCCCGACTCGCCGCTGGCGGCCGCCGCCGACGTGGCCGTGATCGCTCCGGCGGCAGACAAGCTCGATCGCTCGGGCGCAGCATCCGCGCAATACGCCGGCGGCCTGTTCGAGCAGATCGTCGTCCTCCTGGGCGATTCCCTCTTCCACGTGCTGTGGAAGCGGAGCGGGCAGAGCGCCGACGACATGTGGCCCCGCCACGCCAACCTCGAATGACCCTGGAGCCTTCCCGGCCCCGCCCAACGAAAGCAGGAACATGAAGATCCAGTTCGCCATGGACACCCTCACCACTGAGGCCGCTCTCGAACTCGCCGCAGCAGCGGCCGACTCGGTCGACATCCTCGAGCTCGGCACTCCGCTGATCAAGAGCGCAGGCCTCTCGGTCGTCACCGCGATGAAAGAAGCTCACCCCGACAAGATCGTGTTCGCCGACATGAAGACGATGGATGCGGGCGAGCTCGAGGCCGATATCGCCTTCGCCGCCGGCGCCGACCTCGTCACGGTGCTCGGCGTCGCCGATGACAGCACCATCGTCGGAGCCGTCAAGGCCGCCACGAAGCACGGCAAGGGCATCGTGGTCGACCTCATCGGCGTCGCAGACAAGGCCGCTCGCGCCAAAGAGGTCGTCGCCCTCGGCGCCGAATTCGTCGAGATGCACTCGGGCCTCGACGAGCAGGCTCAGGAGGGCTACACCCTCGACGGTCTGCTGACCGCAGGTCGCGCCTCGGGCGTGCCCTTCTCGGTCGCGGGCGGCGTGAACGTCGACTCGATCGCCGCCGTTCAGGCCTCCGGAGCGCAGATCGCCGTCGCCGGCGGTGCCATCTACGGTGCCGACGACGTCTCGGCGGCCGCAGCGGCGCTCAGGGCCGCCGTCACCGCCTGAGTCATCGCGTGAGAAAGCCCTGATCCGCACTGCGGGTCAGGGCTTTCTCCGTGTTTCCTGGGTGCACGCCCGGGTCGGCGAGTCAGACGTCAGTGCGCGGCGTCGACGGGCTGCTTGCGCGAGACGACACGCGAGATGCCCATGACGATGGCGACGATGATGAGTCCGAGCGCGAGGCCGAAGACGGCCGACATCGCCGTGTCGACGATCCAGATGATGACGGGCCCCGCCGCTTCGATGGTGTGCGTGACGGCGTGGACGACATCGTACGGACCCGCCCAGAACGTCTCATGGAGGTTCTCGATCACGAGGTGGCCTCCGACCCACAGCATCGCGACCGTGCCGACGATGCTGATGACCCGGAAGACGGCCGGCATGGCCGCGACGATGCGCGCACCGGTGCGTCGAATCTGCCGCGCCGGGCTCTTCATGAGTCGCAGGCCGACGTCGTCGATCTTCACGAGCAGGGCGACGGCGCCGTAGACGAGCGTCGTCATTGCCAGGCCGATGACGGCCAGCGCACCGAGCGTCATCCAGATGCCGAAGTCGGGATCGAGGCTCGCGAGGGCGATGAGCATGATCTCGGTGCTGAGGATCAGGTCGGTACGGACCGCGCCGAGAACGAGCTTCTTCTCGTCACGAGGACCGTCGTCGGCCTTCTCGTGGTGCACACCGAACCACTCGAGAACCTTCTCGGCGCCCTCGAAGCACAAGAAGCCGCCACCGATGATGAGCAGGAATGGCAGCACCCACGGCGCGAAGGCCGACAGGAGCAGCGCGATCGGGATGATGATGACGAACTTGTTGACGAGACTGCCGAGGGCGATCTTCCAGACGACCGGCAGCTCGCGAGCCGGTGTGATCCCCTGCACGTACTGGGGCGTCACCGCGGCGTCGTCGATGACGACCCCCGCGGTCTTCGCGCTGGCCTTGAGAGCCGCGGTCAAGATGTCGTCAACGACGGCGAGCAGTCCGACTGACATTGTGCGTTCTCCCTGTCATGCGAGCTCTCTTCGCTCGCTCACACTGCACCGGCCACCGGCCGACCAGATCCCACCATGCCATGAACAACTGAACGCAAGAAGGCGTCGAAACAGCCGAAGAATGGCGGAGACGGAGAGATTTGAACTCTCGGTCCCCGTAAGGGGACTCCACCTTAGCAGGGTGGTGCACTAGGCCGGACTATGCGACGTCTCCAGGCATCCGACGTCGAAACGACGGACGCGCTCACCCATCCTAACCGGTACCGCCGGTCTGCTCGAACCCGCGCTTTCGGGTGGGGGGCAGCATCCGGTCACCGGTTTCGGAGGAGAATTCACGTTCGGAGGAGCGGATGCTGCGCACCAGCCCTCCGAAACTGATTTCGCCTCCGCAACCGCCGCCGCGGCGGCGCGACTCAGCCGATGCCGGTCAGGTTGCCGTTCGAGCAGGTCTCTTGCGCCGCCGTCACGCCCGAGATCGACTCGGGGAGGGCGACGGCGGTTTCAGAAGGTGCGGGAGTCTCGGTCGCGGCTTCGGTAGGGGCAGGCGCGGCTTCGGTCGGCGCGTCGGTGGGTTCCACCAGCACGACGCCGTCGCCCTGGCTCGCATCGCCCGTGAGCTCCAGCGGCTGGTTCGACTCGAGGGCGGCCCACAGCGCCGCCGCGGCCGTCTTGTTGGGCACCACCCGGTTCGCGTCGGCGGGGTCGGCGAGGGTCGGGTACTGGATGAACGTGATCTCGTCGAACGGCACGTCTTTCACGGCGAGCCCGATCTGCGCGAGCGTCAGCGGATTGGTGAGCGACGTCGACGGATCGATGCTGCTGAGCGCGGTCGACGCGAGCTTGTAGAGGGTCGCCGGGTTCGAGAGCACCTGCTCACTCACGAGCTTCTTCACCAGCCGCGACATGTACTGCTGCTGGTTCGAAATGCGGCCGAGGTCTCCCCCGTCGCCGACACCGTGCCGGGTACGCAGGAACTGCAGTGCCTCGACGCCCTGGATGGTGTGCATCCCGGGAGTGAGGTCGAGACCGGTGTAACGGTCGCGAATGCCGCCGGAGACGCACACGTCGACACCGCCGACCGCGTTGGTGATCTCGATGACGCCGCCCCAGGTCACGGTCGCGGCGAACGGGATGTTCTGCCCGCTCAGCTCCGACACGGTCTTCACCGTGCACGAGAGGCCGCCGTAGGTGAACGTCGAGTTGATCTGCTGCTTGCTCATCGCCGACGTGGTGGTGCCGTGTTCGTCGGTGCATGAGGGGATCGGCACCATCAGGTCGCGCGGAAACGAGATGACCGTAACGCGTCGCGGCTCGTCCGAGATGTGGACGAGCATGTTGACGTCGTTGAGTTCGCCGCCCGCGTCGGGGCCGGTGCACCGATCGCCGAAGATGTCGGCGTACTCGGGCTCGCACTTGTCGGTGCCGGCGATGAAGAGGTTCACGCCGCCCTCGATCGCGCCGATGTCGGGCGGTGCCGCTTCTTGGCCCTCGAGCTCAGTGGCGTCTGCGGTGAAGTTCGACGTGAGGTCGTAGAGCACGAAACCGCCGACGCCGAGGCCCGCGACGAGCACGACCGCCATGGCCACGCCGAGCATCTTCATCAGCTGCGCGAACGGGTGCGGCGACGTGAGGCGTCCGTGACGTGCCACCGGGCGGCGGCCACGGGGGGCTTTGATCGAACTCACTCGGATCCTCTCGGGCGGGTCAGGCCCGCCGACCCCAGGTGCGGCGGAGAGTGCATCAGCTGTGCGGAGGGTGTGGGATTCGAACCCACGGGACATCTCTGCCCACTGGTTTTCAAGACCAGGTCCATCGGCCGCTCGGACAACCCTCCCGATGACGTGCCCAACAGCACACGACGATCGAGGAGTCTACCCGAGTCCCTGCGGGCCATTGTGGCCAACGCGTCTGGACAAGCCCTGATAGACACGCCAAACGAGCGGGTGCTGCGTCGGCCCTACAGGGTGCGCAGGATCGCGGCGACGCCGCCCTCACTGACCGAGAGGCCGACTTCGCTCGCGGCCTCGTGCACTTCGGCCGGCCCCTGCTGCATGGCGATGGCCCGACCGCCCTGCTTGACCGCCCACTGCATCATTCCGATGTCGTTGCGTCCGTCACCCATGACGAGGACGTGCTCGGGCTCGATGTCGAGCCACCCGCGCACGAGTTCGAGGGCGGTGGACTTGTCGACGCCCATCGGGGCGATGTCGAGCCAGGCGGTCCAGCCGATCGCGTACGAGACCTGGTTCAGCCCGATACGGGCGACGAGGTCGACGAAGTCTTCGTCGGTCTTGCCGGGTGAGACCACCACCACGCGGCAGACCGGCTGGTGGGTGAGTTCTTCGAAGCTGACGTGGCCGGCGCCCCGGAGGTTCCAGTCCTCGAGGTACTCGGTGTACAGCCGCGAGCCGTCGGGCAGCTCGACCATGTACCGCGCGTCGGTCAGGTGCTCCCGCAACAACGACAACACCTCTGACGCGTCGAACGTCTCGGTGTGCGCGCGCTCGTACCCCGCAGCCGTGCCCTCGCCGACACGCTTCATGACGATGGCGCCGTTCGAGCAGACCGCGTACTCGGGCCAGATGCCCAGGCGGTCCATGATCGTATGGGTGCTGTCCCAGCTGCGACCCGTGGCGAGCATCACCTCGTGTCCGCGCTCCCGCGCGTATTCGACCGCCTCCACGACGCCCGGCGAGAGCGACTCGTCTTCGAGGATGACCGTTCCGTCGACGTCGAGCGCGATCAGCATCCGCTCGACGAGGCCGTCTTCTGCGAGGTCTTCGACGAGCTCGGCGGCGTCTTCCTGCTGCACGACGTCGACGCTGCCCGTTTCTGGGAGGGTCACGCGACCGGCTCGATCACTTCGAGGCCGCCGAGGTAGGGGCGGAGCACTTCGGGCACGGCCACCGTTCCGTCGGCACGCTGGTGCGTCTCCAGCAGCGCGACGATCCACCGGGTGGTGGCCAGGGTGCCGTTCAGCGTGGCGACCGGCTGCGTCTTGCCGGTGCCGCCGTCTTCGACCGACGACCGGTACCGGGTGTTGAGGCGTCGCGCCTGGTACGTCGTGCAGTTCGAGGTCGAGGTGAGCTCGCGGTAGGCGTCCTGCGTCGGCACCCACGCCTCGATGTCGTACTTGCGCGCCGCGCTCGAACCGAGGTCGCCGGCGGCCACGTCGATCACGCGGTACGCGAGCCCGAGGTCTTGCAGCATCCGCTCCTGCATCTCGACGAGGCGCAGGTGCTCGGCCTCGGCTTTCTCGGGCTCGGTGTAGACGAACATCTCGAGCTTGTTGAACTGGTGCACGCGGATGATGCCGCGCGTGTCTTTGCCGTACGACCCCGCCTCGCGGCGGTAGCAGGTCGACCAGCCGGCGTAGCGCTTGGGTCCGCGCTCGAAGTCGAGGATCTCGTCCATGTGGTACCCGGCGAGGGGAACCTCGCTGGTGCCGACGAGGTAGAGGTCGTCTTCGGCGAGGTGGTAGACCTCGTCGTTGTGCTGCCCGAGGAACCCGGTGCCGCGCATGACCTCCGGACGCACGAGCGTCGGCGGGATCATCGGGGTGAAGCCGGCGGTGAGCGCACGATCGAGGGCGAGGGTCATGAGCGCGAGCTCGAGACGCGCGCCGATGCCTGTGAGGAAGTAGAAGCGGCTGCCCGAGACCTTCGTGCCTCGCTCCATGTCGATGGCGCCGAGCTTCTCACCGAGGGCGAGGTGGTCGAGCGGCTCGAAGTCGTAGGTCGGCACGTCGCCGTGGGTGCGCAGCGTCACGAAGTTGGCCTCGCCTCCCGCGGGCACGCCGTCGATGACGATGTTCTCGATCTTCGACAGGGCCAGATCCGCGGATGCTTCGGCCTCGGTCACCGCGTGCTGCGCCGCCTTCACGCGCTCGCTGAGCTCCTTGGCCTCGGCCACGAGGGCGGCCTTCTCCTCTTTCGGCGCCTGGGCGACGCGCTTGCCGTGCGCGTTCTGGGCCGCGCGCAGTTCTTCGAAGGTCGTGATCGCGGCACGGCGCGATCGGTCGGCCGCCAGGGCGTCGTCGACGCTCTCGGCAGACTCCCCTCGGGCGATCTGGGAGCGCTTGACGAGCTCAGGATCCTCACGAAGCAGGGTCACGTCGATCACGCGATCAGTCTAGAGTCCGCGGGCGGCCCCCTCGCCGCCGGTCGGCGCGTGGGGCCACCGACGGGGTTCCGTTTGAGCCCCCCTATGGTGGTAGCCATGCCCGCCGCACCCCTCGATCCGCCCGCCGACCACGAGAGCGCCGCGCACGGATCCGAAGGGGCTCCCGGACCGCGGGGCGCCGACACCGACGCGCCCGATCCCCTCGAGGCCGCGGCGCCGGACGACGTCATCCGCCAGTCCGACGACGTCGCACCCGACAGCGCGGCCGCGCCCCGAGGCGAAGCCCGCCGCGTCGACGCGGACGGCGAGACGACGTCGATGGCCGCCCCCGAGCGCACCGGAAAGCGCGCGGCCCTCGTCTACAACCCCACCAAGGTGGTGCCGGCGACACTTCGCTCCCGCGTCTCGCGGCTGTCGGCCGAGGCGGGGTGGGATGCCCCGCTCTTCTTCGAGACGACCGTCGACGACCTCGGCGGTGACGCCACCCGCGGCGCAGTCGTCGGCGGGGTCGACGCGATCCTCGTCGCGGGCGGCGACGGCACCGTACGCGCGGTCGCCGAAGCCCTCACCGACACGGGTATGCCCCTGTCGATCGTGCCGAGCGGAACCGGCAACCTGCTGGCCCGAAACCTCAACCTGCCGCTCGCCGACCCCGACGCGATGATCCGGGCCACGTTCCACGGCGACATCCACTCCACCGACGCGGGGGTCGCGCGCCTGCGCCGCCCCGACGGCAGCACCGAAGAGCACGGCTTCGTGGTGATGGCGGGCATGGGGCTCGACGCGGCCATGATCGCGAACACGAGCGCCCAGTTGAAGAGGACCGTCGGCTGGGTCGCGTACGTCGACGGTGCCGCGCGATCGCTGGTGAACGCCAAGCCGTTCCGCATCATGTACCAGCTCGACGACCACCGCCTGCACGGCGCCAAGATCCAGAGCATCCTGTTCGCCAACTGCGGCACGCTGCCGGCGGGGATCGAGCTCATCCCGGGCGCCTCGATCGGGGACGGCCTCATGGACGTCGCGATCATCCAGCCCACCGGCCCCTTCGGCTGGCTGGGCGTCTGGCGGAAGGTCGCGTGGGACAACTCCGTCCTCCGCCGCTTCCGCGCCGGCCGACGCGTGCTCGAGCGACGCGGCCGCGACACCTCGGTGCGCTACCTGCGCGGCCGCGAGATCGAGACGGCGACGATGCCCGCGCAGCCCGTCGAGCTCGACGGCGACGAATTCGGCGAGGCCACCCGCATCCACTGCCGCATCGTGGCGGGCGGCCTGAAGATCGTCGTGCCGAAGGGCCACGACACCTCGAAGCTGTAGAGGACCCCGCCCGGGTACCCGCCATGTCCCGAATTCCGCAAGAATTCCGCCCTAATGTTGCGGAAAGTGGGACACACCCCAGGCCATGTCCCGAATTCCGCAACGATTCCACCCCAGAGTTGCGGAAAGTGGGACATGCTTCAGGCCATGTCCCGAATTCGGCAAGGATCCCGCCTCCGGGTTGCGGAAAGTGGGACACGCCCGGGGTTGGGCGACTTCGGCGAGTTCCCAGAGCACGACCCGACCAGCACGGCGCAGCGGCTCCGGGTGTCAAGCCCGCGAACGCGGCAGATCCGGGTCGATAACGTGGCGGGATGGTGAGTCCCTCGATCGTCTGGTTCCGCGACGACCTGAGGATCGCCGACAACCCGGCTCTGCGCGCGGCGATCGACCGCGGCGAGCCGATCATCGGCCTCTACGTGCTCGAGGGCGACGCCGACGGCATGCGGGCGCTCGGAGGTGCGGCGCAGTGGTGGCTGCACGGCAGTCTGACCTCTCTGGGCGAGCGCCTGCGCGAACGGGGTGGCGCACTCCTCCTTCGACGGGGCCGCGCCGCCGACGTCGTGCCGGCGGTGGTGGCGGATGCTGCGGCGGGCGCCGTCTTCTGGAACCGCCGTTACGGCGGAGCCGAGCGGGAGATCGACGCGGGCCTCAAGTCCGCCCTCCGCGAGGACGACGTCGAGGTCGCCTCGTTCGCCGCGTCGCTCCTCTTCGAGCCCTGGACGGTCCAGACCGGATCGGGCACCCCGTTCTCGGTCTTCACGCCCTTCTGGCGCGCCTGCCAGAACATGCCCGCACCGCGCGCGCCCCTGCCGGAGCCGCGCGAGATCTCCTCGCCGAAGACCCTGCCCGACTCCGACGACCTCGACGCGTGGGAGCTGCTGCCCACGAAGCCCGACTGGGCCGGCGGTTTGCGCGACGCCTGGGAGCCCGGAGAACCGGCCGCACTCCGGCGGCTGAAGGGCTTCCTCGACGAGGATCTCGGCGACTACGACCGTTCGCGTGACGAGCCGGCCGGCGAGTCGACCTCCCACTTGTCGCCTCACCTCCGATGGGGCGAGGTCAGCCCGTACCAGGTCTGGCACGAAACAGTGAAGCACCGCGGCACGGGTGCGCACGCAGCATCCGCCTCCCGCTTCCTCTCCGAGGTCGGCTGGCGCGAGTTCGCCGCCCATACGCTCTACCACTTCCCCGAGCTGGCGACGAAGAACCTGCGGAGCGCCTTCGACGCGTTCCCCTGGCCCGATCTCGATCGAGAGCACCTCGCGGCGTGGCAGCAGGGGCGCACCGGCGTCGCTCTCGTCGACGCCGGTATGCGCGAACTCTGGCACTCCGGAGCCATGCACAACCGCGTGCGCATGGTGACGGCGTCGTACCTCATCAAGAACCTGCTCATCGACTGGCGCGAGGGCGAACGATGGTTCTGGGACACCCTCGTCGACGCCGACGGCGCGAGCAATCCGTTCAACTGGCAGTGGGTCGCAGGATCGGGGGCGGATGCTGCGCCCTACTTCCGCATCTTCAATCCCGAGCTGCAGCGCCAGAAGTTCGACAAGCACGACGAGTACGTGCGGCGCTGGGCTCCGGAATACCTCGACGGTGACGCGCCGAAACCGCTGGTCGACCTGGGCGACTCGCGTCGGCAGGCCCTCGCCGCCTACGAAGAGGTCAAGCGCGCGCGCTGAGGCTCACTCGGCGACGAGCGAGAGCACGAGCGCGTTGCCGGGAAGCAGCAGTGGCATCGGCAGCCCGACGCCCGAGAGCACGGCGCCGGAGAGCACGGCGCCCTCGGCCAGCCACGGCGGCGGCGCATCCTGCAGGACCAGCGGGGCAGCACCCAGATCGATGGCCTCGACGCGGTAGCGCAGTGCCGGGTCGAGGCCCGGGAGCACGAACCGCGGCGGGAGCGCTGCGTGAGCGCCGTCCGTCACGACGTACGCCGCGACCGCCTCCCGCGCGTCGAGCGAGACGACGCCGTGCACCAGCACGCCGGGCTCGGGCATGTCGGCGCGCACCGTGCGACCCGAGTGGAGTAACCCGCGATACTGCCGGTAGCGGTCGGCCCAGGTGCGTACCGCAGCGAGCTCGGCTTCGGTCGCGCGCGTGAGATCCCACTCGATGCCCGCGCTCGCGAAGAGCGCCGTGGCGAGGCGGAACGACAGCGAAGACGCTCGACCCGTCGTGTGCGCGTGCGCGTCGCCCAGATGCGAGCCGACGTACTCGGGCGGCACGAGCACCCCGGTCCACCGCTGCACGGCCTGCCGCTCGAGCGGGTCGTTCGTGTCGCTCGCCCAGACCCGATCGGTTCGACGGAGCATCTCGAGATCGATGCGCGCCCCGCCCGACGCGCACGACTCGATCTCGACGCCCGGGTGCGCCGCACGGAGGTCGTCGATGAGCGCATACACCGCGACGACCTGGGCGTGGGAGTCCTCGACGAGGAGGTCGCGGTTGTGGTCCCACTTGAGGAAGGCGATCGGATGCTGGGTCAGCAGCGCATCGAGGCGCTCGAAGAGGTAGGCGCGCACGGCCGGCTGCGAGAGGTCGAGCACGTGCTGCCAGCGCCACGTCACGCCGTCGGCGGGAGTCAGCATCCATTCCGGGTGCTGGCGTGCGAGGTCGGAGTCGAGGCTGACCATCTCGGGCTCGACCCACAGGCCGAACTCCATGCCTGCCGACCTCACGCGCTCTATGAGCGGGGTGAGGTCGTCGGGCCAGGTGCGGAGGTCGACGGTCCAGTCGCCGAGGGCGCGGCGGTCGTCGGTGCGACCGCGGAACCAGCCGTCGTCGAGGACGAAACGCTCGACGCCGACCTCGGCGGCGCGGTCGATCAGCGGGGTGAGCCGCTCGAGGGACTGGTCGAAGTAGACCGCCTCCCACGTGTTGAGGGTGAGCGGACGGGCCTTTCGGATCGTCGACCACGAGCGAACCCAGGGGTGGAGGCGATCCGAGACGCCGTCGAGTCCGTCGCCCGACCACGCACCGACGACGGTCGGCGTCGTGTAGCTCTCGCCCGGCGCCAGCTCGACGAGCCCGAGACGCTCGCCGCCGCCGATGACGGTGCGGCCGAGGGCCGTGCGCTCGAACCACGAAGCGGTGTCGCCGCTCCACGCGACGTGGGTCGCCCAGACCTCGCCCGAGCGGAAGCCGAAGTCGGGCGTGCCCGCGGCGAAGAGAAAGGCGTCGTCGTGGCCGCCCCGGCCGTGGCGCGACTCGCGCAGCCAGGTGCCGTGCCCGGGGCGTAGGCGCTGCGGCCAACGTTCGCGCGCCCATCGACCGGTGAAGTCGAGCACCTCGACCGTGCGGTCAGGAAGCGGGAGCACGACACCGGCCGACGTGAGCGGCAGGACAGAAGAGCCGTCGTTGCGCAGCTCATGCCGCACCAGGAGGACTCCCTCGGGGGTCAGCACGAGGGAGGAGGTGATGGTGGCGTCGCCCGCTCGGGAGCTGATCTCGAGGCGAGAGCCGTCGCGCCGGACAGAGAGAAGGTGTGCGCGAGCGCCGGAGCGGGGCAGGCCCAGCGCGGGGCGTCCCGACCAGCCGTCGGCGAGCGCGGGAAGCAGGCTCAGCCGCAGCGGAGTGTCGATCGAACTCGGCCCGACGGCGGGGACGAGCGCGTCGGCCAGCGAGACCAGCTCGTCTTGCGAGAGGTCGCCGAGGTCGGAACCCCAGTGGAGGAGACAAGGCACCCCCGTGGTGGGGGGAGGGGGGGGGGGGGGGGGGGGGAGGGGAAGGGGGGGGGGGGGGGAGAAGGGGCTTCCTT
>NZ_JBIGII010000005.1:0-53496 GCF_043556445.1 Microbacterium shimangi | reverse complement strand
CCCCCTGTCCCGTGGCCTTAGACAGGGCCCCCAACCCCCTCCCCACGGAGGTGGTGGATCACGAGGATGCTTCCTTATTCAGCGACGGGGATCGACTGCGCCTCGAGCGTCGAGACGGTCGACGACTGCGCCGACTCGAGCGCCTCGAGGAGCGTGCCCTGCCCGGTGACGGCCTTCTGGAAGCCGTCCGACACGTCGGCGTAGGTCTGCGTCATGGTCGGGCCCCACACGAAGTCGGGGTTGACCTCGGCGGCAGCTTCGGCGAAGACATCGTAGATCGCCTGGCCGCCGTAGAACTCGACGCCCTCCTGCAGCGAGGGCAGGTCGAGACCTGCGGTCGTCGCGGGGTAGATGTTCGCCGACTCGTTGAGCGCGGTGAGCGCCTCCTCCGACGTGTTCAGCCACAGGGCGAACTTCGCGGCCTCGTAGACGTGCTCGCTGCCCTTGAAGACGGCGACGGACGAGCCGCCCCAGTTACCGGCCGCGGTGTCGCCGGCTTCCCACTGCGGGGCGGGAGCGACCGACCACTTGCCTGCGGTGTCGGGTGCGCCGCTCGAGATCGAGTTCGCGCCCCAGACGGCAGAGGTCCAGCTCCAGACCTGGCCGGAGTTGTAGGCGTTATTCCACTCTTCGGTCCACGCCGGGTAGGTGGCGACGAGGTCCTCGTCGAGGAGCTCCTGCCAGTAGTCCGCCACCGTCGTCGACGCGTCGCCGGTCAGGTCGACCGACCAGGCTTCGCCGTCGTTGGTGAACCAGTCACCGTTCGCCTGCCAGACGAAGCCGGCGAACTGGTTGATGTCGGCGGTGGAGAAGTTGGTGATGTAGCCACCCAGAGCGCGGATCTGCCGAGCGGCAGCCTTGTACTCCTCCCACGTCGTGGGGACGGGGATGGCGTTCTGCGCGAACAGGTCGGAACGGTAGAACAGCGCCATGGGGCCGGAGTCCTGCGGAATGCCGTAGACGCCTTCGCCACCGAGGGTGACCTGGTTCCAGGTCCACGGGATGAAGTCGGCCTCGGCCGCCACGACGTCCTCGCAGTTCGAGAGGTCCTCGAGGCCGTCCTGCACGCGGAAGCTCGACAGCGCGTCGTACTCGATCTGACCGAGGTCGGGCGCGTTGCCGGCCTCGAGCTGGCTGAAGAAGTTCTGGTACGTGCCGGAGTTGCCGTTCGGGCCGGTCTGCACCTCGACCTGGATGTCGGGGTTCTGCTCGTTCCACATCGCGGCGGCATCTTCGATGCCGGGGATCCACGACGTGAACTCGAGGGTGACGTCGCCCTCGGACGGCGCGCACGCGGCTGCCTCGCCGCTGGTGTCGGTCGATCCGGTGGAGCATCCGGCCAGCGCGATCGCGCTGAGCAGTGCGACGCCCATGGCGACTGCTCTCTTGGTGTGCTGCATGTTCTTCCTCACTTGTTGGGTGGTGCAGGGGTGCGAAGGAGGCCGTCGGGCCGAAGCCGTCGGGCGGGGGTCTGTGGGACGAGCTGCTACTTGACGGAGCCGCTGCCGAGCCCGTTGCGCCAGAACCTCTGGAGCAGCAGGAACGTGACGATGAGCGGAATGATGCTCAGCAGCGACCCGACGAGCACGTAGGTGCGCAGCTCCGGGATCTGATTGAGCTGGGTGTTCCAGGCGTAGAGGCCGTAGGTCACCGGGAAGAACTCTTCGCTGCGCAGCATGATCAGCGGCAGGAAGAAGTTGTTCCAGATGGCGACGAACTGGAAGAGGAACACGGTGATGAGCGCCGGCGTCATGAGTCGCGCCGACACCGTGAAGAACGTGCGCACTTCACCGGCACCGTCGAGTCGGCTGGCCTCGATCAGTTCGTCGGGCACGCTCGCCGCGGCGTAGATGCGGCTCAGGTACACCCCGAACGGGCTCACGATGCTCGGCAGGAGCACCGCCCAATAGGTGTTCGTGAGGTTCACCTGGCTGAACAGCAGGAAGAGCGGCAACGCCAGCGCCGTGGCCGGCACGAGCACGCCACCGAGCACGACGTTGAAGAACAGCTCTCGACCCGGGAAGCGGTACTTCGCCAGCGCATACCCGGCCATGCTCGCCACGACCGTGGCCAGGAGGGCACCGAGCCCCGCGTACCCGAGGCTGTTCAGCAACCAGCGGAAGTAGATGCCGTCGCCGTACGCGGCGAGGGCGCCGATGTTCTCGAACAGGTTGAAGTCGGCGAACCACAGCGACGGGGTGGTCAGCAGCTGGCCGCGGTCTTTCGTAGAGGCGATGAACAGCCACCAGATCGGCAGCAGGAAGTAGAGCGTGAACACGCCCATGACGATCAGTGCCGCGGAGCGGGAGAACAGGCTCTCGCGCGGGCCCCGACGTTTGGGTGCGGTGACGTCGTCGGATGTCGCACCTGCGGTGCGGGTGAGCAGGCTCATCGGTCGGCCTTCCGCTGGGTGAGCTTCAAGAAGGCGAACGACAGGATGAACGTCGCCAGCGCCAGCACGACGGAGAATGCCGCCGCGAGGTTGATGTTGGGGATCGAGTTCGTCGCGTACACCGTCATGTTGGGGGTGAACGTGCTCGACACCGCCGAGCTGAAGGAACGGAAGACCTGCGGCTCCGCGAGGAGCTGCAGCGTGCCGATGATCGAGAAGATCGCCGTGAGGACGATCGCGGGGGCGACCATCGGGATCTTGATCGACCACGCGATCCGCACCTGTCCGGCGCCATCGAGGCGGGCGGCCTCGTAGACCTCCTGCGGGATGGCGAGGAGAGCGGAGTAGATGATCAGCATGTTGTAGCCGACGTAGACCCAGGTCACGACGTTCGCGATCGACCAGAGCACGAGCTCGGGCGAGAGGAACCCGATCGACTGGGTGACCCCGGTGAACGGCGACAGATTGGGCGAGAAGAGGAATCCCCACATGATCGCCGCGATCACGCCCGGCACCGCGTACGGCACGAAGAACGCGAGGCGGAAGAAGCGCTTGCCCTTCAGCGCCGGCGAGTCGAGCAGCAGAGCGAAGAGCAGCGCGAGACCGAGCATCACCGGAACCTGCACGGCACCGAACGTCAGAACGCGACCGACCGACTCCCAGAACGGGCCGTTCTGGAACACGAGCGCGTACTGGGCGAACCAGCCGAACACCTGGCGCGGCGCACCGTAGGTACCGTCGCGCTCGACGACGAGCAGCGACTGCCAGATCGCGTACACGATCGGCAGCAGGTAGAACAGGCCGAACAGCACGCCGAACGGCGCGAGGAACATGGCGATGGCACCCTTGTGGGCGACCCGTCGTCTGCGTTCCCTCGGGGGGCGGGTTCCCGCCCTGACAGCGACGCTCATACCAGCGCCTCCTCTCGGATGATGCGGACGCTTCCGCCCGGGATCTCGATCTCGCCGGACACCGCAGCATCCGTCACCAGGTCGTGTCCGGTCGCCTCGGCGACCGCCACATCGCCACCGTGGTTGATCACGAACAGATAGTCGGCGTTCTCACCGCGGCGGCGTACGGTTTCGACGTCCGACCCCGCCCGCACGCGCGCCGTGGCGGTGACTCCGGCCTCGGCGACCACACGCGCGAAGAGCGCACGGTAGTCCGCCGCCGAGGGCAGGGTAGCGACGTACCACGCCGCCCCTTCGCCCCACGTGTTGCGGGTGATGGCCGGGCCGCCCGCCGACGGGCCGTCGGCGAAAGAGTCGATGACCGCGGCGGTGGTGGCGCGGAACCGTTCCGACCACAGCGATGCGGTCGCTCCCGACGTGAGACGCAGCGGCTCCCCGGCCGCGACCGGTGCGAACTCCTCGACGGCGACCCCGAGCGCCTGCCGGAACGGACCGGTGTAGCCGCCCGTCCACACGCGGTCGTTCTCATCGACGATGCCCGAGTAGAACGTGACGACGGCCGTGCCGCCGGCGGCGATCCAGTCGGTGATGACGGATGCTTCGGCGGCCCGCACGAGGTGCAGACCCGGCGCGACGACCAGACGGTAGCCCGACAGGTCGGCGCCCGGCGCGACGACGTCGACCGAGACGCCCTGGGCGTACAGCGCCGCGTAGGCGGCGTGCATCTGCTCGAGATAGCCGAGTTCGTGACTGGGCCGCGATTCGGTCTGAGTCGCCCACCACGCCTCCCACGAGAAGACGATCGCGACCTCGGAGACGACGCGGGAGCCGGCCACCTCGGCGATGCGATCAACGATGCCGCCGAGCTCGACGACCTCGCGCCAGAGGGCGGAGTCGGTGCCGGCGTGCGGAAGCATCGCCGAGTGGAACTTCTCGCTCCCCTGCACCGAGGCGCGCCACTGGAAGAAGCAGACCGCGTCGGCGCCGCGAGCGACGTGGGTGAGCGAGTTGCGGATCATCTGACCGGGGGCCTTGGCGCGGTTCAGCGGCTGCCAGTTGACCGCGCCCGTCGAGTGCTCCATGAGCAGCCACGGCTCGCCGCCGGCCAGTCCACGCGTCAGATCGGCCGCGAACGACAGCTCGGTCCGGGGATCGGAGAGGCGGTTGTCGAGGTAGTGGTCGTTGGCGATGACGTCCATGTCAGCGGCCCACGACCAGTAGTCGAGGTTCTCGATGTGCGCGGTGACCATGAAGTTCGTCGTGACCGGCTTGTCGCTGATCGCACGGATGATCTCTGCCTCAGCCCGGAAATAGTCGAGCAGCGTGTCGGAGCTGAAGCGGTGGAAGTCGAGCTGCTGCCCGGGGTTGCGTGTCGAAAGGGTCGCGCGCGGCGGAAGGATCTCATCCCATTCGCGGTAGGTCTGGCTCCAGAACGCGGTGCCCCAGGCGGAGTTGAGCGCGTCGATCGTGCCGTAGCGGGCCTCGAGCCAGACACGGAAGGCCGCGGCGCTCGTGTCGCAGTAGCAGAGGGCGTTGTGGCAACCGAGTTCGTTCGAGACATGCCAGAGCTCGACGGCCGGGTGCGAGCCGTATCGGCGGGCCACGGCGTCGACGAGCGCGAGGGCAGCCTCGCGGAACACGGGAGAACTCGGGCACCAGGCCTGACGCCCGCCCGGGTAACGGAGCGTGCCGTCTTCGGTCATGGGCAGGATCTCGGGGTGCAGGCGCGTGAGCCACGGCGGGGTCGACGACGTACCGGTGCCGAGGTTGACGCCGATGCCCGCGGCGGCGAGAAGGTCGATCACCCGATCGAGGGCGGTGAAGTCGAACTCGCCCTGTCGCGGCTCGATGTGCGACCACCCGAACACGTTGATCGCGACGAGGTCGACACCGGCCTCGGTCATCAGCGCGACGTCTTCGGCCCAGACCGACGGATCCCACTGCTCGGGGTTGTAGTCGCAGCCGTAGGCGATCCCGTCGTGAACGAACGGGCGGCGGGCGGTGGTCATCGAGCTCCTCGGTTGTGTGAACGTGCACAGACCGAGGCGCTGTTCCTCTGCGCTGAGGTTCTGTGAACGTGAACAGAGTATGTCTCGCTCCCACGGCTGTCAACATGAGCCGCCTGGCATGTGCGCGTGCACATACGATGGGCCACATGGAGGCAACGAGGCGACGACGCGCCACGGTGAACGACGTCGCTGTCGAAGCCGGAGTCTCCCGTGGAACGGTGAGCCGCGTGCTCAACGGGCAGCGCTACGTCTCGGACGAAGCCCGCTCGGCGATCGACGCGGCGATCGCGAAAGTCGGTTTCACCCCGAACCGCGCGGCTCGCAGCCTCGTCGTCCAGCGCTCCCAGGCGGTGGGCTTGATCGTGCACGAGCCGCACTCGCTCTTCGTCGAGGACCCCAACATCGCCTCGATCCTCCTCGGCGCGAACTCCACGCTCTCCGACGCGGATTACCAGATGGCATGCCTCATCGCCGACAGCGCCCGCGACGTGGATCGCCTCACCCAATACCTCAGCGGGGGCCTCATCGACGGCGTGATCGTCGTCTCCGCGCGCGTGGGCGACCCCATCACGAAGGCCGTCCGCGATCTCGGCATCCCCGCCGCCTTCGTCGGGCACCCGCGCGACCTCGGCACCGCCGCGTACGCCGCGATCGACAACCGCAGCGCGGCACGGGAGATCACCACGCGCTTGGCCGCAACCGGGCGGCGGCGAATCGGCATGGTCGCGGCAGCCCTCGACCGCGACTCCGGAGCCGATCGATTGGCCGGATTCGTCGATGCCCTCGGCAGCGATTTCGACCCGTCGCTCGTGCAGAGCGTCCCGCTGTACTCCTACTCCGACGGACAAGCGGGCATGCGCCAACTGCTCGAACGCGCCCCCGACCTCGACGGGGTCTTCGCCTCGAGCGATGCCGTCGCCGCCGGCGCGATGGAGGTGCTGCAGTCCTCCGGTCGCAGCATCCCGGGCGATGTGGGAATCGTGGGCTTCGACGACAGCTCTTGGGCGCTCCGCTGCGACCCGCCGTTGTCGACCGTGCACCAGCCCGCGACCGAGCTCGGCAGCGCCGCGGCGAGGTCGGTGCTGCATCAGCTCAGGGGCGGCGACCCCGAGCCGATCCTGCTCGATTGCCCCGTGGTCTGGCGCGCGTCGGCCTGAGTGCGGAATGCGGGTGCCCCCTCCGCCGTTGCACTCCGCGATGACTACTCAGCCGCTCGCCCTCTCCGTTCTCGACCTCATTCCGGTTCGGGCCGGCCAGACGAGCGCGCACGCCGTCTCGGCCTCGCTCGATCTCGTGGCCCGCGCCGAGGCGCTCGGCTACCGCCGTTACTGGTTCGCCGAGCACCACAACATGCCCGCCGTCGCGTCCACGACGCCGCCGGTGCTCATCGCCGCCGCGGCCGGTCGCACGTCTCGCATCCGACTGGGCTCGGGCGGCGTCATGCTGCCGAACCACTCCCCGCTCGTGGTGGCCGAGCAGTTCGCTGCGCTCGAGGCCGTCGCGCCGGGTCGCATCGACCTCGGCATCGGGCGCGCACCGGGCTCCGACCCCGTCATCACGCAGCTGCTCTTCCGCTCGGGCACAACGAGCGATGTCGAGCGCTTCCCCGACCACATCCGCGACATCCTCTCGCTCACCTCCCCCGAGGGGGCGACCGTGCGCTTCAGCTCGGGCGGCGAGTACACCGTGCACGCCACCCCCGCCGCCGACGGGGCCCCCGAGGTGTGGCTGCTCGGATCGAGCGACTACTCGGCGCAACTCGCCGCCGCGCTCGGGTTGCCCTACGTGTTCGCGAACCATTTCTCGGGCCAGGGTCTCGAACGCGCGCTCGACCTCTACCGCACCGCGTTCCAGCCGAGCGCGACCCTCGCCGCGCCCCGCACCTTCCTCACGGTCAACGCGGTCGCCGCGGCCACCGTCGAAGAGGCCGAGGCCCGCGCGCTGCCGCAGCTGCGCATGATGGCGCGCCTGCGTTCGAACATGCCCCTCGTACCGCTCGAGAGCGTCGAGCAGTCGCTCGCCCACCCGTTCGACGGCATGGCCGACTCGCTCATGACGCAGACCCGGGCGACCTGGTTCGTCGGAACGGGTGATTCCGTCGCGTCGGAACTCACCACCTTCGCCGCCCGTCACGGGGTCGACGAGATCATGCTCTCGCCGATCGCCGGGGCCTACGACGCCGAACCCCTGGATTCGGCCGACGGCCGCGCCCAGACCCTCGACCTCATCGCCTCCGCCGTCTCGGTTCCCGTCGCGGCCTGACGTCGCGGCCTGACAGCATCGCCTGACAGCGCCGACTGACGCCGCGCAGCATCCGGACCCCAGAGGGGCGGATGCTATGCGCTCAGTTCGCCGCTGATGAGGTTGCGCAGCCAGTCCCGCGCTTCGACGAAGACATCGTCGGAATAGCGGTCGGGGTAGCGGATGATGGCGCGATCGGCCCGTGCGTAGGAACCCAGGAAGATCACTTTCGGGCTGAAACGGCGGAGGCCGAGCAGTGCGTCGGCCATGCGCTCGTCGTGCACGTGGCCGTCCGCGTCGATGACGAAGCGGTACCGGCCCAGAGCGTCGCCGATCGGGCGCGAGGCGAGAAGGCTGAGGTTGATACCGCGGGTCGCGAACTGCTCGAGCAGCTCGAGCAGTGCGCCCGGGTGATCCTCGGGCAGTTCGACGATCAGCGAAGTCTTGTCCGCGCCCGTGGGCGGGGCGGGGGCGACCGTGCGGCTGACCAGCACGAAGCGGGTCACGGCGTTCGGGTTGTCGCCGATGCTGTCGGCGAGGACCGCCAGGTCGTGGTGAGCGATGATTCCGGGCGCGGCGATCGCGGCGTCGGCGTCGCTGGTGCCGTCGAGCATGCCCAGGGCGCTGGCGATGTTGCTCGCCGCGGGGATGTGGGCGTGCGCGGGCAGGGCGTTCGTCAACCAACCCAGGCACTGCGCATACGCGACGGGGTGCGCGGCGACGACCGACACGTCGTCGAGCACGGTGCCGGGCCGCCCCACGAGGATGAAGTTCACGGGCACGAGATACTCGCCGACGATGCGGATGCCGGGCATCGTGGCCAGGGCGTCCTGCGCGGTGGAGACGCCGCCGTCGACCGAGTTCTCGATCGCGATCATCGCCGCATCCGACCGCCCCTCGACGACGTCGGCGAGCGCCTCGCCGACGTTGCGTACCGCCCGCCAATGCTGGTCGCGCGCCTCGGGTACCTGCGCGAGGGCCGCTTCCGTAAAGGTTCCCGCGGGGCCCAGATAGCTGTAGGTGCGGCGGGTGGGCGCGGTCTCGGGAATCACGGCGATCAGCCTAGCCCCGTCGGGGGTACCGAGCCCTCGGGGCGCGAGCAGCGGGATTGCTGCGGGGAGGTAGTGCGCCCGCGAGGACTCGGGCCGTCGAAGCGACGCGCCCCACGCTAGGGAATCGCGACTCCGCGCATCGGCACAGAACCACCGAAAGTGGTGGCCGGAGTGCCGGATGCGTGCGCCGACCCGGGTCGACAATGTGACGCGGCCTCTCCTACCCGAGGAGCACGGTCGCAGCTCACCCCGCGTCCGCATCCCCCGGGAGCGCACGACGGAAAGGTCTCGTCCGCATGACACGTTCCCCACGCCCGCGATCACGCACCGCCTCGAGGCTTCGCGCTCGGCGGCCGGACCTCACCCCGCGACCCCTGCACGCTCGTCCGACCGGCGCGACCATCGTGCGCGCCCGTTTCGCTGCCGTGCTCTGCGTCGCGCTCTGGCTGCTCTACATGACGACCGTCGTGATCACGCTGTCCCGCGGCGGGGCTCTGACCGACGCCTGGCACCTCATCGGCACCGTCCTGTTCCTCGTCTCGGTGACGATGCTCACGTTCTCGGCCTGCATGTACCTCCTGGCGCGGGCGGGGGCGCTACCCCGCTTCGCGAACCACCGTCGAGATCGTCGCGCCGACATCGACGGCTTCTTCGCCGAGAACCCGACGCGCGTGCTCGCGCTCATTCCCTCCTACGACGAAGACCCGGCCCTCGTACGCCTCGGTCTGTGGTCGGTCGCGCTCCAGGAGATCCCCCATCTGCGCGTGGTGCTGCTCCTCGATGACCCGCCCACCCCTCTCGACCCGGCCACACGAGAGCGGCTCGACCGCACCCGCCAGCTCGCCGCCGAGATCGCCGAGGCCCTCGCGCCCATCCGCGACCTGGCCCGGCACGCACTCGGCGAGCTGACGGACGCCACCGACGATGCCGTGGCGGCGGCGCGCGTCGCCGAGGTGCACGATCGTGCCACCGCCTGGCTGAGACGCATGGCAGAGGCAGAACCCACCACGACGCACATCGAGCAGTTCTTCGTCGATCAGGTGCTGCGCGCGCTCGCCGACGACCTGGCAGCCTCGGCCGCCGCTCTTCGCGAGGCGCAGCACGACCCCGATTTCGCCCTCGACCGGGCACGCGTCACCCAGCTCCTCCAGCGGGTGGTCTGGATCTTCTCGGCCGAGACCGACGTCTTCGAGCGCAAGCGCTTCTCGTCGCTCTCGCACGAGGCCACGAAGGCGATGAACCTCAACGCCTACCTGGGTCTGCTCGGCGGGCGCCACCGGCTGCGCATCGCCGGAGCCACCGACTCGACGCGTTCGGCGGAAGAACGCTACGAGATCGTCGACGTACCGGAGTGCGACTTCGTTCTGACTCTCGACGCCGACTCGATGCTGCTGCCCGAATACGCGCTGCGCCTGGTCTACCGGATGCACGCTCCCGGCGCCGAGCGCGTCGCGGTCATGCAGACCCCCTACTCCGCGTACCGCGGGGCGCAGAGCCGCCTCGAACGCCTCGCCGGCGCGACGACCGACCTCCAGCACATCGTGCACCAGGGGCTCACCGCGTTCTCCGCGACGTTCTGGGTGGGCGCCAACGCGATCATCCGGCGGACGAGTCTCGAAGACCTCCGCACCACCACCGTCGAAGACGGCATCGAGGTCACCCGGTTCATCCAGGGCGTGACGGTGATCGAAGACACCGAGTCGAGCATCGACATCGTCAGCCACGGCTGGACGCTCGTGAACTACCCCGAGCGACTGAGCTACAGCACGAGCCCCGCCGACTTCGGCACCCTCGTCATCCAGCGCCGCCGGTGGGCGAACGGCGGCCTGCTGATCCTGGCTCGCCTGCACGCGCTCGTGCGCCAGCGACAGGCGAGCGGACATCCGGTGAGCTTTGCCGAACGGATGCTGCGCGCGAACTATCTCGGCTCGATCGCCTGGGTCACCGTGGGGCTCCTCGTCCTCATGACGGTGTTCCCGCTCGACGGGGAGCTCGTCAGCGTCGTCCTGCTGCTGATCGCCCTGCCGTACTTCGTCGAGATGGCCCACGATCTGCGTTATCTCGGCTATCGGCGATCCGACGTCATCGGCATCTACGGCCTCAACCTCCTCCTCGTCGCGGTGAACCTGGCCGGCACGATCGGCTCGATCTCACAGGCGCTCTCGGGCAGTAAATCGGCGTTCGCGCGCACTCCCAAAGTGCCGACGCACACCCCGGCGGGGGCGCTCTACATCCTGACGCCGCTGGCGATCGGTGTCGGGGCCGCCGTCATCGGCGTGCGCGCCGCGTCGGAGGGAGCGTGGGTGGCCACCGCGTTCGCCGCGTTCACGTCCCTGTGCGTTCTCGGCGCCATGGTTCGGCTGATCGGTGTGCGTTTCGCGGTCTCCGATGCCTGGAACGGCTGGCTGGAGTGGATCTGGGTGGATGCTGCGGAGCCGACCCGTCCGGTGTCGATCGCGCCGGCGCTCCCGGCGTGGCGGAGCGTGCTCGACGATGCCCTCGAACCCGCGGCGGTGGCGCGATGAACGCAGCGCGGCCTCGGCGAGGAACCCGTTTCGCCGGGCGGAGGCTCTCTCCCGTCCGGGCGATCACGAGTGTCGCCGGAACGCTGGCCCTCCTGGCGGTCACCGCGGGCGCGGTGGCCTCGCCCTTCCTCTCGCCTGCCGTGACAGGAGTCTCGACGGACGGCCGCTGGTTCGCCGGCTATTACGACGTCACCCTCGAGGACGGCGAGAAGCTGGCGCGCAGCAACCTCGGCGTGACGCCGGGGGGCGTCGTCCTCTCGTTCGTCGTCGCCGCCGGTACCGACGACTGCACCCCCACGTGGGGCAAGGCCTACGGACTCGACGAAGCCGCGAGCCTGTTCGAACTCGACCGCCGGGTTGCGAGACTCACCGGCGAGGGCCGCCCCGTCGCCGTGTCGTTCGGCGGCGCGATCAACACCGAACTGGCCGTGGCCTGTTCGACCGTCGCCGATCTGACCGAGGTGTACCGCGATGTGATCGATCGTTACGGCGTCGACACGATCGACCTCGATATCGAGGGCAGGACACTCTCCGATACCGGGGCTGCCGCACGGCGCGCGACGGCCGTCGCCGCGCTGCAGCGGGAGCGCGCCGACGACGGCAAGCCCCTCGCGGTGTGGCTCACCCTGCCGGTGGCCCCCGATGGGCTCACCGCCGAGGGCATCGCGCTCGTCACCGGAATGCTCGACGCGGGAGTCTCGATCGCCGGCGTCAACGTGATGACGATGAACTACGGTCTCCAAGCGCCCGGGTCGCTCGCCGACGTGAACGCGGGAGCCCTGCAGGCCACCGCCGACCAGTTGACTGCCGCCTGGCGCCAGCGCGACGTCGCGCTCCCGCCAGGCGGCGTCTGGAGCATGATGGGCGCGACGCCCATGATCGGTCGCAACGACGTGGCCACCGAGGTCTTCTCGCTCGACGATGCCCGGGCGCTGAACGCGTTCGCTGCGGAGAAGGGAATGGCCCGGCTGTCGATGTGGTCCACGAACCGCGACCACACGTGCGGCACGAACTACGCCAACAGGGCGGCCGTCTCCAACGAGTGCAGCGGCGTCGAGCAGGCCGGCGTGAACTTCGCCGATCTTCTCGCCGACGGCTATACCGGCGACGACGATGTTCCTGCCCGGACCCTCATCGCCGATGATCCCGAGACCAGCCCGTATCCGATCTGGTCGTCGATGACCTATTACTCGGCGGGCGTGAAGATCGTCTGGAACGGCTCCGTCTACATGTCGAAGTGGTGGAACGAAGACGGCCCCAGACCCGACGACCCGTCGCTCGACCTGTCCGCATCCGCGTGGACCTATCTCGGCCCGGTTCTCGAGACCGACCTGCCCTTCACCCTGCCCCAGCTGCCCCCCGGCACGTATCCCGAGTGGGGCGTCGACACCCTCTACAACCAGGGCGATCGGGTCATGTTGGAGGGCACGGGGTACGAGGCGCGCTGGTGGTCGCGGGGCCAGAGCCCCGATCGCTCGGTGCTGGATCGGGACTACTCGCCGTGGAAGATGCTGGAGGCCCCGTGACGGGCGTCGGGCTCTGACTCGCCGAACGCCGACACCCGTCCGTCCACGAGCGCTTGCGCCTGATGGGCACGACCGGGTGGCAGCAGCCGACCGACGAATCTCTGCTCGGCGAGCGCGAGCTGCGACCCCATCCAGGTCGTCACCGCGGCGAGGTGCGACTCGTCGAACGACTCGTCGCCCGCATCGTCGAGCAACAACACGTCGACGCCCCGCAGCCGCGCTGCCATGGCGGCATCGACCGTCGCCGCACGGAGGAGTCGGCCACCTCGGTAGCCGTCACGAAGCCGACCCTCTATCGCCCGCGCGAGGGCCCGGCCGCCCTCGTCGAGAAGCTCGCCATCCGCAACCCGCTCCAGCAACGGGCGCGCGAAGCGATCCACCTCGACCGCGTGCGCGTCGAGTTCGCGCTGCGATGCCGCGCCCCACGCTCGGCGCCGCGCCGACTGCAGCGCTCGATCGGCTGCGGCGATCGTCGACCGCCGCAACCGCACCAGCACGATCGATACGGTCGCCCCGAGCCCGACCACGACCGCGGTGCGCACCGCGGCACTCATCAGTTGCACCGGTGCCCCTCCCCGCGCGAGGGCGTCGACCGCGAGCACGCCGATCAGGGCGACCGCCCCGGCCACCGCGATCCAAGGTCGCCCCCGCAGCGCTACGAAGACCAGCACGAACCCCGCCGCGGGCAAGAACCATCCCGTGCCGTACATGATCGGCGCGGGAGTGGCGAGGAGAGCAGCGGCGACGACCACTCCCAGCACCGTCGTGGTCGCTGCCGCACGCCGTACCGACAGCCGCTGCCCCGGGGCGCGTCGAACGATCTCGGCGGCTGACAAGATGCCGGCGAGTGCGGCCGCGGCAGTCACGGGCGACCCACCCCAGACAGCGGCGGCAGCGGCGACGAGCACCTGGGTCGCGACGAAGAGAACGGCGATGCCCCTCATTCCGACCATCAGGGCGCCGCGGGGCACGTCGCCCAGGTGCGAACCCACGTCGGGCGCCTGCCACGCGAGGTGCACGACCACCCCTTCGCCCCGCGCCGTCTCGAGGCTCGCCGTGCCTCCCTCGACGGCAGCCATGGTGCCGACGATGCTCACGTCGATTCCGAGCCGGTCCGCGGCGACGGACCCCGGGTCGAAGCCCACGCCGTCGTCACCGACCTCCACGCGCACGGCGTCGCCGTCGGCCGCGACCCTGATCCAGCGGCGGCATTCCCCCGCGTGCCGGAGGCTGTTGTCGAGCGCCTGCCGCGCAGCGTTCACGAGCGCGCGAGCCGCCTGGTCGTCGACGAAGACGGCGTCTCGGACGCCCGTCGCATCGAACGCCGCCCCGGCACCGCCCGCCGCCTCCCGGAGGCTCTCGAGCCAATCGGCGTCGCCCCCACCGTCGTCGACGATGCCCGTCGCCCGGCGTGCCTGCCGGCGCACGGCATCGGCGGTCAGCGGCAGGCCGTCGGCCGCGCCGCGGAGCGCTGCGAGAACCTCGTCGTGAATGAACGCGGCGGCCTTCGCCCGAGCCGCGAGCCTGCCGCGTTCCGTCGCCTCCCGCTCGACCGCGGCCTCTGCCCCGGCCACCGCCTCGTCGAGTTCGCGAGCCGCCCGCAGCACCGTGCCGCCCACGACGCACAGCGCCACCGCCGACAGGAGCGCCTGCGCGTCGTTGGCGAACCCGCCGAGCGTGTAGCCGCCGAGGAGCAGACGGTAAGACGCGAGCGTGACCGCCCACGAGGCGATGACGACCCAGCCGAGGCGTGCCCCGCCCGCGACGACCGCCGCGAGCGCGATACCGCCGATGCCGGTGAGCGCCCACGGCACGGTACCCGCGCTCGTGCCGCCCGAGAGCAGCCCGCTGGCCGGCGCGAAGGCGACCAGCGCCGCCGCGAAGACGACGACACCCGCTCCGGCACCGAACCGGAGCATCCGCGCCGTCATCCACGGAGCCGCGACACCGACAACGACGAGAAGGCCGTACGCCGCGACGGTCAACGCGGGATGCCATGGCGGCAGCGCCACTCGGCCGCTCGGGTCGGCGACCACGGTGCCGACGAGCGCCGAGAGGATCGTCGAGATCGCCACCGCGCCGATCAGCAGCCTCAGCGTTCTGAGTTCGGCCTGCCCCGCGGTCATGGGCCGTCAGCCGCGACGCGGGACCGGGACGAATCCGTCCTCGATTCCCCGACGGTACAGATCCACCTTGGTCGTCGCGGGGCGTCCGACGAGGCGGTATACCGAACGAATGCGGCGGAGGTGGTCGTTGACGGTGTTCTCGCTGACGAACAGCGCGGTCGCGACCTCGCGCGCTCCCATGCCCGACGCGTACAGCGACAGCACCTCGCGCTCCCGCCGGGTGAGCGGAGCAGATTCGAGGATCGGGTCGGAGTCGAGCGCCGAAGCCCACTCGGTGCTGGGAACGTGCTCGCCCGCCGCGGCCGCGGTGATCACCGCGATCAGATCCTGCCCGGGTGAAGACTTGCGAGCGACCCCGAGCGCATCGGTCCGGGAGGCCTCGCGGACGAGGAAGGGGTTCTCGCCCGAGGTGAGCACGAGAACGTGCGCACCCCAGGCGCGCAGCGCCGAGACGTTCTCGTGCGGCGTGCTGTCGTCGCGGAGGCTCAGGTCGAGCAGAACCAGGTTCGCGTCGAGCGCCGAACGCACCATCTCGGGCACCGACCGCTCGTGGCGAGCGAACTCCAGCCCGGGCGCCCGGTCGACGAGACTGCGAATCGCCAACCCCACCAATTCGTGGTCATCGACGATCGCGACGCGTGCCCCCTGCCCCATTCGTCCGAGTATGGCCTAACCCCGCCCCCGCGTGACGGAGCCGTCGACCACCGAAACCGGGACTTCCGTGTCAAACGTCTGCCGCAACCTCGCGTCAGCGGGCAGACTGTTGCAATGAGCAGTCGCGCAGGACATCTCGCCGAAGCATCCGATCTCATCGACATCGATGAACTGATCTCGGCCTACTACGACCGCAAGCCCGACGTGACGATCGCCGCGCAGCGGGTCGCCTTCGGCACCAGCGGCCACCGCGGCTCGTCGCTGTCGACGAGCTTCAACGAGAACCACATCCTCGCCACCACGCAGGCGATCGTCGATTACCGGGCCGCACAAGAGATCCACGGCCCGCTGTTCCTCGGCCGCGACACCCACGGGCTGTCGCTGCCCGCCGAGCGGAGCGCGATCGAGGTACTCGTCGCGAACGGCGTCGACGTGCGCATCGATGCGCGCGACTCCTGGGTTCCGACACCGGCGCTGAGCCTGGCGATCCTGAACCACAACCGCGGCAAAGACGCGTTCGACCCCTCGCGCGGCGACGGCATCGTCGTCACCCCGAGCCACAACCCGCCGCGCGACGGCGGCTTCAAGTACAACCCCCCGCACGGCGGCCCCGCCGACACCGACGCGACGAGCTGGATCGCCGACCGTGCGAACGAACTCATCGCCGCGGGCCTCGAGGGTGTGCAGCGCACCCGCTACGCCGACATCGACGGCGACGCGCTCGGCGAGTACGACTTCCGCGAGGCGTACGTGCGCGACCTCGAAGGAATCATCGACATCGACGCGATCAAGCGCGCCGGTGTCCGCATCGGCGCCGACCCGCTCGGCGGCGCGTCGGTCGAGTACTGGCAGCTGATCGCCGAGCACTACGGCCTCGACCTCACCGTGGTGAACCCCGACGTCGACCCGACCTGGCGCTTCATGACGCTCGACTGGGACGAGAAGATCCGCATGGATCCGTCGTCGCCGTCGGCCATGGCCTCGCTCGTCGCCCGTCGCGACGAATACGACATCCTGACGGGCAACGACGCCGACGCCGACCGCCACGGCATCGTCACCCCCGACGCGGGACTGATGAACCCCAACCACTACCTCGCCGTCGCGATCGACTACCTGTTCGCGCACCGACCCGGATGGCCGGCGGATGCTGCGGTGGGCAAGACCCTGGTCTCGTCGATGATCATCGACAAGGTCGCCGCCTCCCTCGGGCGCACGCTGCTCGAGGTGCCGGTCGGGTTCAAGTGGTTCGTTCCGGGCCTCCTCGACGGCTCCGTCGCCTTCGGTGGCGAGGAGTCGGCCGGCGCGTCGTTCCTGCGCACCGACGGCACCGTCTGGACGACCGACAAAGACGGCATCCTGCTCGCGCTGCTCGCCGCCGAGATCCTGGCCGTCACCGGCAAGACGCCCTCGCAGCGCTACGCGGAACTGACCGACACGTACGGCGTCTCGGCCTACCAGCGGGTCGACGCCCCGGCCACGCCCGCGCAGAAGGCCGCTCTGGCGAAGCTGTCGCCCGACGCGGTGACCGCGACCGAACTCGCCGGCGAGCCCATCACCGCGAAGCTCTCGCAGGCGCCGGGCAACGGCGCGCCGATCGGCGGCCTCAAGGTGCAGACCGAAGACGCCTGGTTCGCGGCCCGCCCCTCCGGCACCGAAGACGTCTACAAGCTCTACGCAGAGTCGCTCCGCGGCGAGGGGCACCTCCGCGAAGTGCAGGAACAGGCCCGCGCCGTCGTGTCCGAGGCTCTCTCCGGAGCGTGACCCCGCAGCATCCGCGCACGCAGCTTCCCCGACCCCTCAGCATCCGCTCGCGTCGCCTCGCCGAAACCACTGCGGCGTGCCCAGCCGGCGTCCCTCCGCCGAGCGGAGGGGATACCGCCGGGGGAGGACAGAAGTAGCGGGGTTGCACCCGCCGCCGGGCATATGCCCTCCGCCCAGCGAAGGGGCGGAGGACATATGCGCGGCGCGCCGAGACCCCCACGGGCATCCCGGCGCGAATCGCGTTTCTCGTGGGGTCAGATCGTGGCCGCGTCGATCACGAAGCGGTAGCGCACGTCGCTCGCCAGAACCCGCTCGTACGCCTCGTTGATCTGCGAGGCGTCGATGAGCTCGACCTCGGGCGCGATGTCGTGCTCGGCGCAGAAGTCGAGCATCTCCTGCGTCTCGCGGATGCCGCCGATGCTCGAACCCGCGAACGACCGGCGGTTCGAGAACAGCGTGAACACCTGGATCGGGAGCGGCTCCGGCGGGGCACCGACGTTGACCATCGTGCCGTCGAGCGCGAGCAGTCCGAGGTACTGCTTGAGGTCGAGCGGCGCGCTGACGGTATTGACGATGAGGTCGAGGCTGTTCTTGAGCTTCTCGAACGTCTCGGGGTCGCTGGTGGCGTAGTAGTGGTCGGCTCCCATCGCGAGACCGTCGTCTTTCTTGCGGAGGCTCTGCGACAGCACGGTCACCTCGGCGCCCATGGCGTGGGCGATCTTGACGGCCATGTGTCCGAGACCGCCGAGGCCGACGATGGCGACCTTCTTGCCGGGGCCGGCATTCCAGTGGTGCAGCGGCGAGTAGGTCGTGATGCCGGCGCACAGGAGCGGGGCCGCCTTCTCGTAGGGGATCGACTCGGGCACGCGCAGCACGAAGTCTTCGTCGACGACGACCTTCTCGGAGTAGCCGCCCTGGGTGATCGACCCATCGCGGTCGACGTTGCCGTAGGTGCCGACGTTGCCCTTGAGGCAGTACTGCTCTTCACCGGCCAGGCAGTTCTCGCACTCGCGGCAGGAGTTCACCATGCAGCCGACGCCGACACGGTCGCCCACGGCGTGGCGCGTGACATCCGACCCGACCTCGGCGACCGTGCCGACGATTTCGTGACCGACGGTCAGGGGGTACGCGACCTCACCCCACTCGCCGCGGATCGTGTGGATGTCGGAGTGGCAGATGCCGGCGTAGGCGATGTCGATGAGCACGTCGCGGGGCCCGACCTCGCGGCGTTCGATGGTCGTGGGCTCGATCGGGGCGGTGGCGGATGCTGCGGCGTAGGCGCGAACGGTGTTCATGGTCTCCTCCGGGTGTGGGTGTCCGAGCGTACCCGCCGCTCGAGAAAGGTCGGCGGTGCTTGCGCGAACGCCCGGAGTCGTCGCGCTCTCGTCGCGTCGGGGTCACCGAGACAGCGAGCGCGTGCTCTCGCGCATCACGAGGCGCGGTGGCAGCGACACCACGGGGTCGGGCTGTTCGCCCTCGATGAGCGCGATGAGTGTGGCGACGGCGCGCGCCGCGAGCTCGTCGAAGTCTTGGCGGACGGTGGTCAGCGGCGGGCGGAACTCCGCCGCGTCGACGATGTCGTCGAACCCGACCACCGCGACGTCTTCGGGCACGCGCCGCCCGGCATCGGCGAAAGCCCGCAGCACCCCCAACGCCATCTGATCGTTCGCCACGAAGACGGCCGTGGCCGCGAGGAGCCCGGCCGCGGCGCGGTGTCCGGAATGCGAGGTCCAGTCGCCGCGGACCAGCGGCGGCACGGTGAACTGGGCACCGGCGAGCGTCTCGCGCCAGCCCCGCTCGCGCTCCGCCGCGGCGAACGACCCGGCGGGGCCCGCGAGATGATGCACGGTGTCGTGTCCGAGGTCGAGCAGGTGCCGCGTCGCGGTCGCGGCCCCCGCGGCGTGGTCGGTCTGCACGATGGCGAAGCGGTCGTCGGCGGCCGAGTCGACGGCCACCAGACGCATTCCCGCGGGCACCGCCGCGTCTCGCGTGAGCGGGGTCGCCTCGTTGAGGACGATCGCCCCGTCGACGCCTTCGTCGCGAAAGCGCTCGAACGCGGTAACGACATCGCGCTCGCCGCGGGCCGTGGCGACCGTCAGCGCATAGTCGTCGGCGGCCGCGATCTCGGCGATCGCCTGCAGCATCCGCGAGTTGCCCACCGAGTCGAGTGTCGACACCACGAGTCCCATGGTGCGCGATCTACCTGTTCGGAGGGTCCGTGCCGCACGGTGCATGCGGTAGCCGAGCGCGGTCATGGCGGCTTCGACCCTGGCGCGTGTCGAAGGATCGACCCGAGGGCTCCCGTTGACGACCCGCGAGACCGTCTGCGCCGAGACGCCCGCGCGCTCGGCGACGTCTGCCATCGACACCCGCGACATGACGACCCCCGTTCGATGTTGACGATATCACGCGCGCCAGCTAGCGTGTTATCGTGAACATCACCGAGCTCCCCGGTACTCCCCTGGGCGCGGGCGTCGTCAAGCGACCGACCCGCCTCGCCGACGGCCGCGAACTGATCTACTTCGACGATCCCGACACGGCGCTCGAGAGCATGCGACTCGTCGACGAGCGCACCCTCGACCCCCGCCCGGCGACCGCGAGCATGCGCCAAGACGTGCTCACCGGCGACTGGATCTCGATCGCCTCCGCGCGGCAGAACCGCGCCTTCCTCCCCCCGGCGAACCTCGACCCGCTCGCCCCGCAGACGCCGACCAACCCGTCGGAGATTCCCTCGCGCTACGACGTCGCCGTGTTCGAGAACAAGTCGCCGTCGTTCGGTCCCGCGCTCGCGGCCGCGACGGGCGATGCCCCGGCCGGTGCGGATGCGCCGTCCGGCGACGACGACCTCGTCGAACTCGGCCTCGGCCGCAGCCGAACGTCGATCGGGCGGTGCGAGGTCGTCTGCTTCAGCCCCGAGCACGAGGGGTCGTTCGGCACGCTCGGCGTCACCCGGGCGCGGACGGTCATCGAGGCCTGGGCCGACCGCACCGCCGCGCTGTCTGCGCTCCCGGGCATCGAGCAGGTCTTCCCCTTCGAGAACCGCGGCGAGCAGATCGGCGTGACCCTCAAGCATCCGCACGGCCAGATCTACTCCTATCCCTACGTCACTCCCCGCACCCGTCGGCAGCTCGACGCCGTCGAGCGCGTGGGCACCGACCTCTTCGCGCAGATCCTCGAGTCGGAGCAGGCATCGGAGCGCGTGGTGCTGCGCGGCGAGCACTGGACGGCCTTCGTCCCGTTCGCGGCGCGCTGGCCCATCGAGGTGCACCTGCTCCCCCACCGTCACATCCCCGATCTCGCGGCGACCGACGACGCCGAGCGCGACGAGCTCGCCCCGCTCTACCTGCGGCTTCTGCGTGGCATCGACGCCCTCTACGACACTCCGACCCCCTACATCGCCGCCTGGCATCAGGCCCCGGTGCGGGTCGGCCGCGACGGCATCCGCCTCCACCTGCAGCTGACCTCGCCCCGCCGCGCCGCCGACAAGCTCAAGTTCCTCGCGGGCTCCGAGTCGGCGATGGGCGCGTGGATCGCCGACGTCACACCCGAATCCCAGGCCGAACGCATCCGTGCGGCCATCGCATCCGTTCCCGAGGTATCCGAATGACAGACTCCACCGCCGCCGCTCTGACGTTGCTCGGCACTCTGACCGATCGCGCCCCGGAGGGCACCTGGTCGGCGCCCGGCCGTGTCAACCTGATCGGCGAGCACACCGACTACAACGAGGGGTTCGTCCTGCCCTTCGCGATCGGCCACCGAACCGCCGCCGCCGTGGCGCTCCGCGACGATGACGTCGTCCGGGTCGGCAGCACGTTCTCCGACGACGTCGTCGAGGTCTCGCTCGCCGACCTCGACGGCGTCATCGCCGCGCGGTCACTCGACTGGGCGGCGTACCCCCTCGGCGTCGCCTGGGCGTTGCGCGCCGCGGCACCCGAAGGGGTCGCCCGCGGGGTCGACATCGCGATCTCGTCGGACGTGCCGATCGGTGCAGGACTCTCGTCGTCGGCAGCGATCGAAAGCGCCGTCGCCTCCGCTCTCAACGACGTCTGGGCGGCGGGCCTGGATCGTGTGGCCCTCGCCCGCGTCGGCCGCATCGCCGAGAACGACGCGGTCGGTGCGCCCACCGGCATCATGGATCAGATGGCGTCGATGCTCGGCCGGCCGGACGCCGCGACCTTCCTCGACTGCCGCACGCTCGAAACGGCGTCGATCGACCTCGGCTTCGCTGCCGCGGGGCTCGAGGTGCTCGTGATCGACACGCTGGTCTCGCACGCGCACGCCTCGGGCGGGTACCGCGAGCGCCGCGCATCGTGCGAGGCCGGCGCCGCCGCCCTCGGCGTCTCGTCCCTGCGCGACGTCTCGGTGACCGACCTCGACCGGGCACGGACCGTGCTCGACGACGAGACGTTCCGGCGCGTCCGTCACATCGTGACCGAGAACCAACGCGTGCTCGACACCGTCGCCGCGCTGCGCAGCGAAGGACCCCGCGCCATCGGCGACCTCCTCACGGCGTCGCACGCATCGATGCGCGACGACTTCGAGATCTCGGTCGCCGAACTCGACCTCGCCGTCGAGACGGCTCTCTCCGCCGGTGCTCTCGGGGCACGGATGACCGGCGGAGGCTTCGGTGGAGCCGCCATCGCTCTTATCCCGAAGGACCGGATCGCTGATGCTTCGACGGCCGTCGAGCGCGCGTTCGCCGCATCCGGATTCCGCGCACCGCACACCTTCACCGTCACGGCTTCGGCGGGGGCTCGGCGCGACGCCTGACCCCTTCTCGAGCGGGGGCCGTTACAGCGTGAGTCGGCCCGCGGTGATATCGGCGGCGACCGTACTCAGGCGGGCCTGGGTCGAACGGGCGTGCGCGCGAATGAGGGTGAACGCGGCCTCCATGTCGACGTCGTGGCTCTGAGCGATATAGCCCTTGGCCTGCTCGATGACGACGCGGCTGTCGAGGGCGCGCTGCAGCTGCCCCTGCGCGACGACCGACTCCTTCACGAGACGCTGCTGCAGGATGCTGATCGTCGCGATATCGGCGAGGGTCTTGGCCGCGGCCGCGTCGGTCTCGTTGAGTTCGCCGACGCGATCGCGGAACAGATTCAGCGACCCGATCACCGAGTCGCGCAGTCGCATCGGGATCGCGTGGATCGACGAGAAACCCGACCGCAGGGCATCGGCGGAGAAGTGGGGCCAGCGGTCGGTGATGTTGCCCAGATTCTCCACGGAGACGACACGACCCGTCTGAATCGCTTCGACACAGGGGCCTTCACCGGCGCGCAATTGCATCAGTCCGACGAACTCGCTGCGCTCGCTGGTCGAGGCGATCACCTCGAGCACTCCGGCCGGACTGACGAGCAGGATTCCGGCCGCTGTCGCATCGAAGATGCGCGCGCTTTCTTCGACGAGGAGCTGGAGGAGGTCGACGATGTCGAAATCGTCGACGAGCGAGTCGGCCAGCGTCGACACTGTCTTCAACAGCTGATCTTCTCGGGTGCTCATAGTTGAGTGTAAGACGCGAGACGTCTCATTTTTCGAAGGACAATCGTCGGGAGACGACCTCGGCGGCGATCTCGGTCACGGTTCGCCCCGAGGCGAACGCCCGGCCGCGCAACACGAGCAGCGCATCGTCGACGCCGATGGAGAGCTGGGCTGCGACCATGCCCGATGCCTGATGCATTTCGCGGCGCGAGTGGGGGCCGTCGGCGATGCCGTCGTCGACGTTGTCGACGTCGTCGAGGGCCCGGCGAAGAAGGTGACGCGACGTGATCTCGGCCAAGACCGTCGCATCGTCGACGGCCCGCTGCGTCAGCCGACGCGGCGAGTCCGAGTACAGACCGACCGACCCGACGTTCAGATCTCCGACGAAGAGCGGAAATGCGTAGAGACCGCCGAAGTCGAGCGCGCGGAACGCTTCTCGGGCGAGCGGCCAGTTCGCGCCGCCGCGGCGTTGCACGTCGGATTCGAGCACGGGGCGCCGCATCCGCAGCGCATCCCACGAAGGCCCCTCGCCCAGATCGATCTGAATCTCGTCGATCCGCGCGGCGAGGTCGGTGCTGGCGCAGACGGTTTCGCTGCCGAGGGGCCGCCCGAGGGTCGAGATCGATGCTCCGGTCACGCCGACGGCCTCGACGAACGGACCGCAGAGGTCACCGTTCCGACCAGCCGCGGTGAGCAGCGTGAGAGCCCGCGTGAAAGAAGAGCGATCGTCGCCCGGCACTGAAAAAACCATCAAATTCCGCCTGCCCTGTCGAATGACTAGGCGCTTGGTCTGGGTGCCGTAAGCGCGAGGCTATCAGTGAATGCTGCGTATCGACTCCGGCGGTCACGACGCGCGCCTCTGCGCGACGAGGGGGCAGTCGAACGGATCGCGCTCACCGAGTCCGACGCGGTTGATGTAGCGCACCACGATTCCGTACGAGGCGAGAAGGCCGGTCTCGGTGTACGGAATGCCGAGACGGCGGCAGTACGCCCGCACGATCGGGGCGGCATGGCGAAGGTGAGGTCGGGGCATCGAGGGGAAGAGGTGGTGCTCGATCTGGTAGTTGAGTCCGCCGAGAGCCGTATCGATGAACCGGCCGCCCCGGACATTGCGACTCATCAGCACCTGCCGTCGCAGGAAATCCAGCTTCAGCGTTGCCGGAACCACCGGCATGCCCTTGTGATTGGGGGCGAAAGACGCACCCATGTAAAGACCGAACAGGCCGAGTTGGACGGCGAGGAACACAGCGGCGATCCCGGGCGACAGCACCGCGAAGACGAGCGCGATGAACCCCCCGATCCGCACCACGAGGAAGAAGATCTCGAACCACCGCCGGTCGACGGGGTCGCGATGGAGCACGCGGGCGATACCTGTCACGTGGAGCGAGATGCCCTCGAGGAGGAGGATGGGAAAGAAGAAGGCGCCCTGGTGGCTGATCAGCCACCTCATCACGGGCAGACGGTGACGCGCCGCCTGCTCGGCGGTGACCGTGATGACGGGCAGCTCGATGTCGGGATCGGCGCCCATCTTGTTCGGGTTGGCGTGGTGACGCGTGTGTTTGTGACGCCACCACCCGTAGCTCATGCCGACGAAAAGATCGCCGATGATCAGGCTCGTCCAGTCGTTCCAGCGTCCTGAGACGAAAATCTGCCGGTGTGCGGCGTCGTGGCCGAGGAAGGCGATCTGAGTGAAGATCACCGCGAAGGCCGCGGCCATGAGGAGCTGCCACCAGCTGTCGCCGATCCGCACGAAGACGGCGATCGCCGCCGTCAGCACGACGGGCACGAGGAGCAGCTTCGTCCAGTAGTACCCGTATCGACGCCTCATGAGCCCGGCACCCTGGATGCGGGCCGCGAGCTCGGTGAAATCGCTCGTGCCGGAGGCCCTGACCCGCACGGCACGCCGTTCGACCGCGGGGGCGTTTCCGATAGTGCCCATGACTGCTCCAGTCGTGCGCGTTCGCGCGTGTAGACGGTGGAGTCGACCGGGGTCTGGGGCAACTTGTGCTGACCGTACGACGCCGCCCGCGCGCGGGCAACCCCGTGGCGAAGAGTTCATCGGCCCGACTCGTGGGCCGCGGCCGGGGCGATTGTGAGATGGGTCGCATGCCTGTAGCGTCGGTCGTAGTTGCCCCAGACCCTGGTCGACGCCTCGTCCATACGCGCGTCAATCCTGACCGGGAGGTCATCGTGGGGTACTTCATGTACGACAACATCACCAAGACCGAGATCGATGATCGTCTGCTCGCTCATCTGCAAATCGTCATCGGCACGAAACTGCGGCGCTCGGAGAGTTTCTTCTTCACCTGGAAAGAAGACGTCAGCCTGGGTTCGGGCCGGACGGCGGTCTGGGTCCACCCCGGCGCCGGGTTGCGGTTCAAGTTCCACGGCAGCCGGCAGCCGGCGATCAGTCGGCCGTGGCTCGAGGCCTTGACCCACACGGCCAACTCCCCCACAGGGCTTTACGCCGTTTCGGAGCCTGCCGACGAGCTGGCCGTCGCCCGCTCGGATCTCCGCATTCTGGCCTGAACCGCGGCGGTCAGGGCGCGAGAGCGCGTCGCACGAGACCACGGATGCGTGCCGCGACCGCCTCGCGATCGCCGGCATCGGTTCTCGCGAGTTCGGTCGCGAGCATGCCGGTCGCCAGGAGCACGTCTTCGACCTCGACGTGCTCTCCGACGTGGCCCGCAGCACGTTCTCGTTCGAGCAGGCGCACCACGACCCCCCGAAAGCGGTCACCCAGGTGTAAGACGTTCGGATCGTGACGGTTGGCCGTCGTCAACTCGATGAAGGCGCTGGACTCCAACGCCTGCGCGACGATTTGATCGAAGAGGCCTTCCAACGTGACGTCGGGGGGCTGGGCGAACCGCTCCAGGTCGGCGACGTTCTCTTCGAAGACCGCGGACGCGAGCGCGAGCCGATCGGGGAAATGGCGATAAAGGCTTCCCTGCCCTACGCCCGCCCGCCGCGCCACCGCGCTCAACGGTGCACCCAGCCCCTGCTCCTGGAAGATCGCGCGCGCGGCGTCGATCAACGCGCGGCGGTTCTCCGGACCCGCGGCGGGCCCGCGATTGGCCTTACCGGCTCTTCCCTGCGGCTGCGACACGGGGGTAGCCTATAACCGGACAGAACAGTCCGGTAGCTATCGAAGGAAGAATGAGATGTCTGACGCACAATCCCCCACCCCCGCTCCCGGCGCCACCCCGGCGTGGACGGAACGCCTCGACCACGGGCGCTTCGCTGGAAAGACCGTCATCGTGACGGGCGCGGGCTCCGGCATCGGCCGCGCCACCGCGTCGCGCATCGCCCGCGAGGGCGGTCGCGTCATCGCGGTGGACGTCTCGCAGGAGCGGCTCGACGAGTTCGTCGCCGCGCACTCCGGCGCCGACATCGAGGCACTCGTCGCCGACATCACCGACGACGAGGCGGTCGCGCGCATCATCGCCACCGCCGGCGACGTCATCGACGGGCTTGCGAACATCGCCGGGATCATGGACGACATGACCCCGGTGGCCGAGATGAGCGACGCCGTCTGGCAGCGGGTGTTCCGGGTCAACGTCGACGGCACGATGAAGCTGATGCGCGCCGCCATCCCCGTCATGCTGACCGCGGGCCGCGGGTCCATCGTCAACACCGCCTCGGAAGCCGCCCTCCGCGGTTCTGCGGCGGGCGCCGCCTACACGGCGTCGAAGCACGCGGTCGTCGGGCTCACGAAGAGCACGGCGTTCATGTACGGACCGGCCGGCCTGCGCGTCAACGCGGTCGCGCCCGGACCCGTCATCACGAACATCCAGGCGACCTTCGGCTCACCCCTGGGCGCCGAGCGTGTGCAGCGGGCGATGGCCCTGCTCCCGACCCCGGTCGAGGCGGACGCGCTCGCAGCATCCATCACCTTCTTGCTGAGCGACGACGGCGTGAACGTCAACGGCGCCATCCTGGCCAGCGACGGCGGCTGGTCTGCCGCCTGAGCGACCCCGTCGCGCGATGCGCATGCGACGCTAGATGACATGCGCATCGCACTGACGGGATCATCCGGAAAACTCGGCACGGTCGTAGCCCGCGAGCTACGCGACCACGGACACGAGGTGATCGGCCTCGACGTGGTCGGCACCCGTGGCCCCGGCTTCGTGCAGGTCGACCTCACCGACTACGGGCAGGTGATCGACGCGCTCGGCGGCGTGGGCGACCAGCACGACGGCGTCGACGCGGTCGTGCATCTCGGCGCGATCCCGGCACCCGGAGTCCGCTCGGACGTCGCCACCTTCCACAACAACATCGCGGCCACGTTCAACGTGTTCTGGGCGGCCGTCCGGCTCGGCATCACGCGGATCGTGTACGCGTCCAGCGAGACGGTGCTCGGCCTGCCCTTCGACGTACCGCCGCCCTACATCCCCGTCGACGAGGACTACCCGGCGCGACCGGAATCGGTCTACTCGCTCGTGAAGCACCTGGAAGAGCAGCTGGCGATCGAACTCGTGCGCTGGAACCCGGCACTGTCGATCACCGCTCTGCGGTTCTCCAACGTCATGGTTCCCGACGACTACGCCGCGTTCCCCTTCGACGATGACGCGAGGGCGCGCAAGTGGAACCTCTGGGGCTACATCGACGCGCGCGACGGCGCCCACGCGATCGAGCGCGCGCTCGATGTGGCACCCGCCGGTTTCGACCGTTTCATCATCGCGGCGGCCGACACGGTGATGACGCGTCCGAACGCGGAGCTCATCGCCGAGGTCTTCCCCGACGTGCCGCTGCGCGGCGAGTTCGGCGATCACGACACCCTGCTGTCGATCGACAAGGCTCGACGGCTGCTCGGCTACTCCCCGCAGCACTCCTGGCGCGACGAGCGCTGACACGGCGGGGTCCCGGACGCTTCGCGGCCGGGACCCTGCATCGTGGTCAGCTGAGCGCGGGAACGACCACGCGCTCGAACAGGTCGACGCCCGAGCGGTCGTACGCCGCCTCCGGGAAGTAGTGCAGCGCGTAACCGAGGCCGGCCTCGGCCCGCTCGGTCAGGCGCTCGATGATCTGCTCGGGGGTGCCGAAAGCGGGCGACTCGCGGTAGTCGCGCTCCATCTGCGCTGCCCGCTCTTCGCCGACGTGGGGAGTCAGGCGCGCGATGACCGCTTTCAGACGGTCGGATGCTTCTGCCTCGGTCTCGGCGACGATGGTGTTGAAGTTCGTCGACCGGGTGATCTCGTCGAAGTCGCGTCCGATGGCATCGGTGTGCCCGCGGAGCACCTCGGACTTGTGAGCGAACTCCTCGATCGAGCTGCCGAAGTTCGTGTACGAGGCGTACTTCGCCGCGATCTTGAGCGTGACCTTCTCGCCGCCGCCGGCGATCCACAGCGGGATGCCCCCCTCTTGAAGCGGGAGCGGACGCACGATCGCACCGTCGACCTGGTAATACTTGCCCTCGAGCGTCGCAGACCCCGTCGTCCACGCCTGGTGCATGATCTCGACGCCCTCGCGGAGCCGCCCGAGGCGTTCGGCGATCGGCGGGAAGCCGTAACCGTAGGCGCGCCACTCGTGCTCGTACCAGCCACCGCCGATACCCATCTCGGCGCGTCCACCCGAGATCAGGTCGACGGTCGCGGCGACCTTCGCGAGGTAGGCGGGGTTGCGGTAGCCCATGCACGTGCACATCTGGCCGAGCCGGATGCGATCCGTCGAGGCCGCGAAGGCCGACATGAGCGTCCAGGCCTCGTGCGTCGCCTCTTCGCTGGGCACGGGAGTGGTGTGGAAGTGGTCGTAGACCCACAGCGACTCCCACGGGCCTTCGTCGGCGTCTTGGGCGAGGGAGGCCATGACGCGCCAGTGGTCGGCCGGGGCGATGTCGACGAGGTCGAAGCGCCAGCCTTGGGGAATGAAGAGTCCGAATCGCATGGGCTCAGGCTACGGGGGCACCCGCGACTTCGACCACGGCCGCGCCCGGCATCCGCGCTCTCATGACCGCGATCGCCGCGGGGTTGTCGTCGACGAGAACGGCGTGGCGACCGAGGGCCGCGGCGACCGCGCCCGTGGTGCCGCTCCCGGCGAACAGATCGAGCACCCGATCACCGGGACGACTCGACGCCTGAACGATCCGCCGCAGCACCCCCTCGGGTTTCTGCGTGGGGTACCCCGTCTTCTCGCGCCCGGCCGTGGGGACGATCGTGTGCCACCAGACGTCGGTGGGGAGCTTTCCGCGGGCCGCCTTCTCGGCGGTGACCAACCCCGGCGCCATGTACGGCTCGCGGTCGACCGACTCCGAGTCGAAGAAGTACCGCTGCGGGTTCTTCACGTAGACGAGGATCGTGTCGTGCTTCGTCGGCCAACGCCGGCGCGATTTCGCCCCGTAGTCGTAGGCCCAGATGAGCTCGTTCAGAAATCTCTCGCGCCCGAACAAGGCGTCCATCAGCACCTTCGCGTAGTGCGCCTCGCGGTAGTCCAGGTGCAGGTACAGCGTGCCGTCATCGGCGAGCAGCCGCCACGCCTCGGCCAGTCGCGGCTCGAGGAAGCCCCAGTAATCGTCGAACCGGTCGTCGTAGGCCCGGAGGTCTCCGCGCAGCCGCTCGTACTCGCGCCCGTGGAACCCCCGCCAGACGACCGTCTCGGCGGCGCCCGCAACCGTACTCAGGCTGGATGCTGCGGCGACCCCGGCTTGGACGCGGATTTCCGCGGGTGCGGCGATGTCTTCGGCGCTTTCATCCTGAGTTAGTGCGGCCGCGGTGCGGGCGGTCTCGACCGAGCGCTCGCGCGTGCGGCCGGTGTTGAAGGGCGGGTCGAGGTAGACCAGCGTGAACGCGCCGTCGGGGAGCGTCGCCGCGGCGGCGAGATTGTCGCCCGCGACGATCTGCACCGATCCGGCGGCGGGGCCGGGCGTCACGGCACCCGGTGCAGCCACGCGTCGCTCGAGAACTTCGTCGCGACGAGAGCCTCTGCCTCGGCGTACTCCTCTTCGGTGATGCGTCCGGGTACGGCGCCGTAGAGGGTAGAGAACGTCGAGATGAAACGGTCGATGATCTCCGCTCGCGCCAGACCCGTCTGGCTGCGGAGCGGATCGACCCGCTTCGCCGCCGAGACGGTTCCCTTGTCGCTGAGCTTCTCTCGGCCGATCCGCAGCACCTCGGTCAGCGTCTGGCCGTCCATGTCGTAGCTCAGCGTCGCGTGGTGCAGCACGCCGCCGTTCGCGAGCCGCTTCTGCGCGGCTCCGCCGATCTTGCCGTGCGGGCCGGCGATGTCGTTCAGCGGCTGGTAGGTCGCGTCGATCCCGAGCGAGCGCAGTGCCTGCAGCACCCAGTCGTCGAGGAACGCGTAGGAGTCGGCGAACGTCATGCCCGCGACGAGGGACGCGGGCACGTAGAGCGAGTACGTGACGATAGAGTTCGCGGCCATCATCATGGCGCCGCCGCCCGAGATGCGCCGCACCACGTCGAACCCGTGGCGGGCCGCCCCCTCCGGGTCGACCTCGTTGCGGTACGACTGGAACGACCCGATGACCACGGCGCTCTCATCCCACTCCCACAGGCGCAGGGTCGGTCGGCGGCGACCGTCGCCCACCCGGGTCGTGAGCACCTCGTCGAGGGCGAGGTTCATGCGGGGCGACACCGGCTCCTCGTGCAGCACCTCCCACTCGAAGTCCTTCCACCCCGGCGCCGTGATGAGCGCGCGCCGCACGGCGGTGGCGACGGACTCGGGCGTGAACCCCAGCAGCTGCGCCCCCTCGGGGAGGGCGGCACGGATGGCCGCGGCGATCGTCGGAACGTCGGATTCGACGGCCAGGCCGTTGACGGCCGCGTCGATGTCGTCGAGCGCCATGTCGGGCTCGAGGAAGAAGTCGCCCGCGAGGTGGAACCCCGAGATCCGGCCGTTCACATTCTCGAGGTCGACCACGACGAGCTTTCCGCCGGGCACCTTGTATTCGCCGTGCATGAGGAAAGCCTACGGCGGTGGCGCGCTCTGCGGCGGGGCCGATCAGCGCCCGCCGAGGCGGGTGGTCAGCTGGTGCGCGTGGGCGAGCAGGGTGCGGCCGAGTTCGGCCTGCCGCTCGGCCCCGAAGCGGAACTCGACGCCGGTCAGGCTCAACGCCCACTGCGGGTCGCCCTGCCTCGTGAAGACCGCGGCCCCCATGCCCCAGCTGCCCTCGACGATCAGGCCGGGGTTGACGGCGAAACCGCGCTCCTGCGTTTCGCGCAGGCGCGTGCGCAGCCGTCGATCGCCGTGCGACGCACCCCATCGCTCCGCCAACTCCGGGTGCCGCTCGAAGTACGCGTCCACATCGTGAGGCGGGAGGAATGCCAGAATCGCGAGCCCCGCCGAGGCGACGCCGAGGGGAAACCGCACCCCCTCCGACAACACGAACGACCGGATCGGAAAGCTCCCCTCCTCGCGAACGAGGCAGACCGTCTCGTCACCTCGGCGGACCGACAAGAACGCACTCTCTTCGGTGCGCACGGCGAGGGAGCGCACGATGTCGCGCGCGGCAGCGGTGATGTCGAAGCGCGCGGCGGCGACGGTTCCCATCAAGTACAGCTCCGGTCCGGGCATCCACCGTCCCGTTTCGTCGTCGCGGTCGACGAGCCCCTCGTGGCGGAGGGCGGCGAGCAGGCGATGCACCGTCGGGCGGGTCAGGGCCGAGCGCTGCGCGAGGTCGGCGTGCGTGGCCCCCTCAGCCCCGGCAGACGTGACGAGTCGTAGGAGCAGCGCGGCGCGCGCCACCGCCTGGGCGCCTGCGACGGCTCCCCCCACCGAGACCTCCGCCTGCTTGCTGTCCACGATATGGACGGTAGCCGCCTGCATCTCCACATGGCAAGAGCGGATGCTGTCGCGACCGCGGTTTCGACGAAGGATGAACCGATGCCTCTCGAACGAAGGAGTCCCGAGTGATCGACAAGGCCCTCCCCTCGGCCGCCGACGCCGTCCGCGACATTCCCGACGGCGCGTCGCTCGCCGTCGGTGGCTTCGGGCTCTCCGGCAATCCCCTCGCCCTCATCGACGCCCTTCTCTCGCAGGGCACGACCGACCTCTCGGTCGTCTCGAACAACTGCGGGGTCGACGACTGGGGCCTCGGCATGCTGCTGCGAGCCCGCCGCATCCGCAAGATGACCTCGTCGTACGTCGGTGAGAACAAGGAGTTCGAGCGGCAGTTCCTCTCGGGCGAGCTCGAACTCGAGCTCACTCCCCAGGGCACGCTGGCGGAGAAACTCCGGGCGGGCGGGTCGGGCATCGCCGCGTTCTTCACGCAGACCGGTGTGGGTACGCAGGTGGCCGATGGCGGCCTGCCCCGCAGGTACGACGGCGCAGGCGGGGTGGCGGTGGCGTCGCCCGCGAAGGACGTCCGCACGTTCGACGTCGCGGGGCACCCCCGCGAGTTCGTCCTCGAAGAGGCGATCGCCACCGACTTCGCCCTCGTGCACGCTCTCCGAGGAGATCGCCACGGCAATCTCGTCTTCAACAAGGCTGCGCAGAACTTCAACCCGCTCGCTGCGATGGCCGGTCGGGTGTGCATCGCCGAGGTCGAGGAGCTCGTCGAGCCGGGCGAACTCGACCCCGACAGCATCCATCTTCCCGGTGTCTTCGTGCACCGGATCGTCGAGGTCGGCACCGCCCTCGAGAAGCGCATCGAGAAGCGCACCGTCTCACCGGCCGGAGGACACTGACATGGCACTCACCCGACAAGAGATGGCCGCCCGTGCGGCGCGCGAGCTCGCCGACGGCGCGTACGTGAACCTGGGGATCGGTCTGCCGACGCTCGTTCCGAATTACGTGCCCGACGACATCACCGTCGTGCTCCAGTCCGAGAACGGCATTCTGGGGGTCGGGCCGTACCCCACCGAAGACGCCGTCGACCCCGACCTCATCAACGCCGGCAAAGAGACCGTCACGACCTTGCCGGGCGCCTCGTTCTTCGACTCGGCCACGAGCTTCGCCATGATCCGGGGCGGCAAGATCGACGATGCCATCCTCGGTGCGATGCAGGTGTCGCGCGACGGCGACCTCGCGAACTGGATGATCCCCGAAAAGATGGTCAAGGGCCCGGGCGGTGCCATGGACCTCGTGCACGGCGCCGCGCGCGTGATCGTGCTCATGGAGCACGTGGCCCGAGACGGCACCCCCAAGATCGTCGACGCCTGCTCCCTGCCCCTGACGGGGAAGGGCGTGGTCGACCGAATCATCACCGACCTCGCGGTGATCGACGTGACACCCGACGGGCTCGTCCTGGTCGAGACCGCACCGGGCGTGACGATCGAAGAAGTCGTCGCCGCCACCCAACCCGAACTCCGCATTCCCGCGGCGCTTAGGGTGAACGCATGACCCCGGACGACGTCGTTCTCGTATCCGCCGCTCGCACCCCGCAGGGGCGACTGAAGGGGCAGCTCTCGTCGCTGGCGGCCACCGAGCTCGGCGCGATCGCGATCCGCGCCGCTCTCGAACGCGGCGGGGTCCCCGCCGATGCCGTCGACGCCGTGCTCGCCGGTCAGGTGCTGCAGGCCGGCGCGGGGCAGAACCCGGCACGCCAGGCGGCGCTGGGGGCCGGCATCGGGTGGAACGTGCACGCCGCGACGGTCAACAAGGTGTGCCTCTCGGGGCTCACCGCCGTGATCGACGCGAAGCGCATGATCGACGCCGGCGATGCGACCGTCGTCGTCGCGGCCGGCATGGAGTCGATGAGCCGTGCACCCCACCTGCTGATGGGTTCGCGCGAAGGCTGGGCCTACGGGTCGGTCGAAGCGCTCGACCACATGGCGCACGACGGCCTCACCGATGCGACCGATCACGAGAGCATGGGCGCTTCGACCGAGCGGGCGAACGAGCGGTTCGGGGTGACCCGTGAGGCTCAGGATGCTGTCGCGGCGCGCTCGCACCAGCGTGCGGCCGCGGCCCAGGAGGCCGGCGTGTTCGACGACGAGATCGTGCCCGTCGAGGTTCCGCAGCGCAAGGGCCCGCCGGTGGTCGTCTCCCTCGATGAGGGCATCCGGCCGGGGACGACGATCGAGACCCTCGCCGCCCTCCGACCGGCCTTCGCCGAGGGCGGGTCGCTCACTGCCGGCAACTCCTCCCCCATCTCGGACGGCGCCTCGGCGGTCGTCCTCACCACGCGCTCCCACGCCGCCGAGAAGGGATGGCCGGTGCTCGCTGTCGTCGGGGCGGCCGGTCAGGTCGCCGGTCCCGACAACTCCCTGCACGAGCAGCCCGCCCGAGCGATCGAGGCCGCCTGCGCGAAGCAGGGCATCACGGCGGGCGATCTCGACGTCGTCGAGATCAACGAAGCCTTCGGGGCCGTCGTCGCCCGCTCGCAGGCCGAGCTCGGCCTCTCCGACGACGTGGTGAACATCCACGGCGGAGGGATCGCGATCGGACACCCGATCGGCGCCTCAGGCAACCGCCTCGTCGTCCACGCGGTGCACGAACTGGTGCGGCGCGGATCGGGCACGGCGGTCGTGGCGCTCTGCGGCGGTGGCGGTCAGGGAGACGCCCTGATCCTCACGCGCTAACTGTCGCTCGGTCGCTGCCTCAGCCCGAGGCGAGTGTCTCCTTCGCGGTGGTGATCGCCGACATGGCCTTCGGCCAGCCGCTGTAGAACACGAGATGCGTGATGGTCTCGACGATCTCGTCTCGGGTGAGCCCGTTCTCGACGCCCAGCTTCAGATGGAAGGGAAGCTGCTCCACGTTGCCGCCCGCGACGAGAGCCGTGATGGTCACCAGACTGCGGTCTCGCGCCGACAGACCGTCTCTCTTCCAGACGTCTCCGAAGAGCACGCCGTCGGTGAGCTCGACGAGCTTCGGAGCGAATCCGCCGATGAGCCGCTGCGCCGACGAAGGCTGGGGGTCGCTCATACGTGGTTCTCCTGACGAGTGCCCCGGTAGTCGGCGTCGGTGATGTGCTCGAGCCACGTGGTGGTGGTTGCGGCGTCATCGGCGTTCTCGGTCATCGCGATGTGCTCCATGAAGGTGTCGTCGGCCGACGCGTGCCAGTGCTCCTGCCCCGGCGGGGTGTAGATCGTCTGACCGGCGCGGGCTTCGATGATCTGTCCGTCTCGGGTGCCGAATCGGCCGACGCCCTGCGTGATACGGAGGTACTGACCGCGCGCGTGGGAGTGCCAGGCCGTGCGGGCCCCGGGAGCGAAACGGACGGTGGCGACCGTCATGTGCTGGGTGTCTTCGTGCGGGACGGCGATCATGTCGAGCCACACGCCGCCGGCGAACTGCTCCGCCGGATTCTTCGTCGTAGGGGTCGTCGGTTCGATGTTCATCGGGTTCCTTTCGTCACGGGAGCGGTGCGGATCACAGGGCGATCATCACCTTCAGGGATTCCCGCTCGTCCATGGCGCGGTAGGCGTCGGGCACGGCGTCGAGACCGACGGTGCGGTCGAAGACCCTCCCCGGATCGACCGTGCCGTCGAGGATCGCGGGCATGAGCTGTTCGATGTAGCCGCGGACGGGTGCGGGGCCACCGGTGAGGGTGATGTTGCCACCGAAGAGGCTGCCGAACCCGACCGGGGCGTCTTCGTACTGGGGAACGCCGACCCGGCTGATGACACCGCCGGGACGGACGATCTGGAAGGCCTGCTCGTAAGCGGGCATGTGACCGACCGCCTCGAGCACCTTCCGTGCGCCATGTCCACCGGTGAGCTCGCGGACCCTCTCGATGCCCTCTTCCCCGCGTTCGGCGACGATGTCGGTCGCACCGAATTCGATCCCCAGGTCGGTGCGGTCCCTGTGGCGCCCCATGAGGATGATCTGTTCCGCGCCGAGCTGCTTCGCCGAGAGCACGGCCAAGAGTCCGACCGCACCGTCGCCGATGACGGCGACCGTGTCGCCCGCGGTGACACCGGCGCGGTGCGCGGCATGCCAGCCGGTGCCGTAGACATCGGACAGCGTCAGCAGCGACGGCAGCAGCGGGGAGTCCTCCGACATGCCGGGCACCTTGACGAGGGTGCCGTCGGCGAAGGGCACGCGGATGGCCTCGGCCTGGCCGCCTCCCACACCGGGCGCATCCCAGAACCCGCCGTGCAGGCACGACGTGAACAGGCCTTCACGGCAGAATTCGCACGTTCCGTCGGAGTAGGCGAAGGGGGCGATGACGAAATCGCCGGGAGCGAGAGTGCGCACGTCGCGGCCGACCTCCTCGACGACGCCGATGAACTCGTGCCCCATCGACACGCCCTCGGATGCGGCTTCCATGCCGTGGTACGGATGCAGGTCGGAACCGCACACGCAGGCGCGGACGACTCGGACCAGGGCATCGGTGCTGTCGTTCAGAACCGGATCCGGCGCATCGATGACGCGGACGTCGCCGGGGCCGAACATGTAGGTGGCGTTCATGATGATCTCCTCATAGTTGTCGAGCGATGTCAGGCGGTGCAGCCTGAAGGGGTGGTTCAGTCCGCCGCGCGGATGGTGACGACGACTTCGTCGGTCTCGGCGCGGTCAGAGGCGAGACGGGAACGCGTTCCGGCGCCCGTAGACGGTCAAGAAGAGGGCGGCGATGCCCGAGACGATCATCACGACGGCGAGGATCAGCCCGTCGAAGTGGTTCAGCAGAACGGCGCCCAGAATGCCGGCGGTGAAGATCGCCAGGTTGAAGGCCACGGGGAGGAACGAGTTGGCGACGTCCGAGTCGGGGCCGCCCGTGGTCGTGAGGGCGCCTTGGAGCTGAGCCGAGGCGCCGCCGAAGGTCATGCCCCACAGCACGGTCGCCACGATGATCGCCGGTGTCCAGGCATGGCCGACCAGCAGGATCACCGCGGCGGCGACGAAGACGACGACACTGCCGTGCAGTAGCGGCCGGGGGTAGCGGTCCAGCAGGGCACCCACGATGACGATGCCGACGACGGAGGCCACGCCGAAGATCAACAGCTCCACGTCTACGGTGAGGAGGCTTCCCGTCGCCCGCAGGTAAGGGGAGATGTAGGTGTAGATCGTGTTGTGCGCCAGCATCCAGGTGAAGATCACGGCCAGGATGACGGCGATACCGGGTATCCGGAGCACCCTCGCCAACGGAAGCCGCGAGGCGCCGGGCTGGCCCGCAGCGTGGGGGGCGATCAGGGCGATGATCGCACCGGCTGCGACGGCGACGGCGGTCAGTCCGACGAACGCCCAGCGCCAGTCGAACGTCATCCCCAGCCATGACCCCAGGGGAGTGCCGAGGGCGAAACCGACGGGTGCGCCGACCGACACGATCGCCAACGAGAGACCCGCGCGCGACGGCGGGCTGATCTTTCGGCCGTACGCGGCGAGCATGCCCCAGATGACGCCCGAGAACGCCCCCGCGATGAAACGGGAGACGAGCGAGACCACGACGTCACCCGAGACGGCGGTGATGGTGTTGGCCACGATGAGGCCGCTGACCGCTGCGAGCAGCAACGGCTTACGGCTCATTCCGCGGGTGAGGGTGATCGCGGGGATCGTGACGATGACCGTGCCGAGGGCGTAGGCGCTGATGAAGAGTCCGACGGTTCCTTCGTTCGTCCCGAGAGCGGTGGCGATCTCCGGCAGCAGGCCCGCCGGCATGGTCTCCATGGCGACCAGCACGAAACCGATCACGGCCAGGGCGACGAGAGTGGCGAGCGGGAGCCGATCGGGGACAGCGGTGATCGGCGGGGTCGGCGAGCGAGGGGTGGCGTGCAGCGCGCTGCGCGACGCGGGTTCCATGGAGATCGATCGCCTTCCTGACGGTGATGGTGGCTGCGCCCAGTCAACGCGCCGCCGAGCGGTCGAGGGAGTCCCTGCCGAGGGGTGTACCGACAGGGCACCCCACGGATGCGGCGAGGGACGTACTCTCATCGGCATGGACAATCACTCCGAGGTGCGCGAGTTCCTCATGTCCCGTCGCGCCAAGGTGACGCCCGAGCAGGCGGGGATCTCGGCCGGTGCGAACCGACGGGTCGAAGGGCTTCGTCGTACCGAGGTCGCAGCTCTCGCCGGGGTCAGCGTGGAGTACTACGCCAAGCTCGAGCGCGGCGCGATCGGCGGAGCCTCGTCATCGGTGCTCGACTCCATCGCCCGGGCGCTCCAACTCGACGACACCGAACGGACACACCTCTTCGACCTCGCTCGCGCCGCAGACGGCGTGCCGCTGTCGGGGCGGCCACGTCGGCGCTCCGCGAAGGTCGCCGCCACCCGACCCAGCCTGCAGTGGGTGCTGAGCACCATCACCACCGGCGTCGCCTTCGTGCGCGACTCGCACCAAGATCTCCTCGCCACCAACGAGCTCGGCCGCGCCTTCTACTCACCCCTCATCGGCGACGGCGGCCGCACGCCCAACCTCGCGCGATTCCAGTTCCTCGACCCGGCGTCCCGCGACTTCTACCCCGACTGGGATGCCTTCGCGCAGATGTGCGTCGCGATCATGCGCAGCGAAGCGGGGCGCGATCCGCACGACAAGGGCCTGCACGATCTGGTCGGTGAGCTCTCGACCCGCAGTGACACGTTCCGACGCCTGTGGGGGTCTCATGACGTCCGCACCCACGGCTCCGGCACCAAGCGTTTCCATCACCCGGTCGTCGGCGAGCTCACCCTCGCGTACGAAGAACTCACCATCACGGCCGATCCCGGCTGCATCCTGATGATCTACACCGCCGAACCCGGCTCGCCCAGCGCCGAGCGGCTCCGCCTGCTCGCCAGTTGGTCGGCATCGCGTCCGCTCTCGGTCGACCCCTCGCTCCCCGCCGGCACGGTCGCCCGGGACACGTGAATCGCGGGGCGGGCGGATGCTGAGGGCCACCAGTTCCATCGACCCAGAAGCGTCATCGCCGCCGGCAGCAGCAGGCCGCGGATGATGGTCACATCGAGGATGACGGCAACCAGCATCCCGATCCCGATCTCTTTCATCGCGACGAGCTCGCCGATCGCGAACCCGAGGAAGACGACGCTGATCGCCGCGGCGGCCGTGGTCACCACGGGGCCGGTCTGCGTGATTCCGTAGAGCACAGCCTCGGCGTTCGCGGTGCGCGGGTCGGCCCCGGCGTCGCGTTCGCGCCACCGCTCATGGATGCGCGCGAGGAGGAACACCTCGTAGTCCATGGTCAGCCCGAACGCGAGCAGCCCGATGAACAGCGGCGTGGTCACATCCAGGGTTCCGAGGGCCTCGAAGCCGAGCAGCGTGCTCCCCCATCCCCACTGGAAGATCGCGACGAGCACGCCCAGGGTCGCCGCCATCGTGAGCGTACTGAGAGCCAGGGCCTTCAGCGGCACGACGATCGAGCGCGTCAGGGCGAACAGCAGGGCGAAGCTGGCGATCGCCACGACCCCGACGGCGAGCGGAATGCGCTGGATCAGGTGCGCCTGCGTGTCGACCAGGGCCGCGGCGGGGCCGGTCACCTGCACGGCCAGGTCGGTGTCGACTGCGCGCGCCGCGTTCACGAGGCGTTGGGCGGTCGCACTCGTCGCGCTGTCGCCGACGGGGGTGAAGTCGACCGCGGTCACCTCGGCGGGCAGATCGGCGACGAGGTCGGCGTCTGCCACATCGTCGAGCGCCGCGATCTCATCGAGCAGGGCGACCACGGCGGGATCGCCGACGGGGCCGTCGACGACGACCGTCACCGGTTCGATCCCGAAGCCCGTGAAGCCGGTGGTCGCCGCCTCGTAGGCGCGACGCTCCTCGGCGGCCGGTGGCAGCGAGCGGATGTCGGAGCTGTCGAGCGCGAGCGAGGCCAGCGGAGCCGCGAGCGCCAGCAGCAGTGCCGTCGCCCCGATCACGACGCCCACCGGACGCCGCTGCGCGAACCCGGCGGAGCGCGCCAGCCATCCGCGACGGGCGATCGCTTTCTCACGAGACCACGGCCGCGCCCAGGTGCGCACGCCCCGCGCGGGCAGCCCGCGGTGCACGACGGCGAGCGCCGACGGCACGAGCGTGAGACCCGCCGCAGTGGCGAACACCACGACGATCGCCCCGCCCAGCGCCATCCCCGACAGGAGCGGTTCGCCCAGAAGGAAGATGCCGAACAGGGCGATGAAGACGGCGAGACCCGAGATGAGAACGGCGCGACCGGACGAGCGCACCGTGCGACTCATCAGCGCCTCGAGCCCCGCTTCGGGATCGGCCTGCCGCTCCTCACGGAAGCGCAGGATCATCAGCAGGCTGTAGTCGACCGTCAGGCCGAGCCCGAGGATCGTCACGATGTTGATGGCGAACTCGTTCACGGGAATCACCCGCACGACGAGGCTGAGCACGAGAAGGGTGGCGGCGATCGCCGCGAGGGCGACCACGATCGGCAGGACACCGACGCGGAAGCCGCCGAGCACGATCACCAGAACGATCAGCAGCACCACGATCGCGAGACCTTCGCCGATGGCGGCGTCGGTCAGGGCGCGGTCGACGAACGCTTGCTCGGCGAGCAGCTGCCCGCCCACGAGCACCTCGGGGGCGGCGATGCTGTGGAGCTTCTCCGATACCGAGGCGGCCACGGCGAGCGCCTCTTCTTCGCCGAGGTCGCCCGCGAGCTCCACGGCCACCAGCGACGATCGTCCGTCATCGCCGATCGCGCCCCCGGAGGTGTACGCATCCGACACGTCGACCACTCCGGGAAGAGCGCGGATCTCTGCCATGACGGCGGTGGCGCTGTCGCGGAGCGCGGGGGCGAAGAAGTCCTCGCCCGAGATGACGGCCGTGACGATCTCGCCCTCCGGATCGAGCTGGTCGAGGCGGGTCTGCGCGACGAGCGACTCGGCACCGGCGGGAGCATCGTCGACCGAGGTCATGCGGTCGAAGACGTCACCCGCGAAGACCATGCCGAGAACGACGAGCAGACCCCACGCGCCGAGAACGATGAAGCGCCGTCTCACAGTGAGTCGGCCGAGGGTGGCGAGCATAGGGGTCCTCCCCGCGGTACGGGAACAAAGAGGGACCCTCCGGTGACGAACGCGAGCGTCCGCCACCGGAGGGTGTGGGGTGTTGGTGCTTACTTGCTCAGCTGCAGCTCTTCGCGGCGTAGGCGGTGGTCGCCTCACCGGTCCTGCTGGCTCCGGTCGCCGAGACCGTTGCCGATCCCGCCGGAACGGCAGCCTGACGAGTGGTGAAGGTGTGGAACACGGTGGTGCCGGGCTTCACTGCCTTGATCACTTTCTCGCCGTACGACGACTTCAGCGTGACGTCCACAGGAACCGTATCGGAGTTCGTCGCACGAACCGTGAGCGAACCCTTTCCGGCGATGCAACGCACCTCGCTGGTCGCGCTCACCGCGAGCGGTGCCGGGGCGGTCAGATCCTTGACGCGGATGTTGCGGTACGAGACCGCCTCACCAGGGCCGTGGTTCTGCACTCCCACGAAGCCCGAAGTGAGATCGCGCGCAGCTTCTTTGTTCGTGAAGTCGTTCACGAGTGCGCCGTTGAGGTAGACCTTGATGTTCTGCCCCGACACGACGAGCTCGTACGAGTTCCACGAACCGACCGGCTTGAGCGCGGCGGCGACCGCCGCGTTGTCCGCTGCCTGGAACGTGTAGATCGATCCGGTGGTCCGGTCGACGGCGTCCGTCGCGTCGATCTGGATCTCGTACCCCTGGTTCACTCCGATCCACGGGTCGTTCCCCGGGTCGGGGAAGCCCACGAACACGCCGCCGTTGTGGTCGGCGACGAGCTTCCAGTCCAGCTTCAGGCTGTACTTCTTCAGCTCTTCGGCCTTGTACCAGAGGAGGCCGAGACCACCCTCGCCGCGGATGCTGCAGTCGTCCTGACGCCCGAACCCACCGGGGCCCGCCATCCGCCACTTGTCGAGGCTGGCGAGCGTGCCGTCGAACATCGCGCGGTAGCCCTCCTCGGCCTGCGCCGGAGCGCAGATGTCAGCCGCACCGATCGACAGCACGTCGACGTTGATGTTGCCCTTGTTGCCGGTCTCGTACTTGAGGTCGATGGTGTTCGCTCCGGCGACGAGGTTCAGGTTGCGCGTGTTGGTGGCCCACGTCTTCCAGTCACCCGTCGATGCGAAGTTCCAGTTGTCGACCTTCGTACCGTTCACGTACAGCCCGACGTCCTTCGTACCCGGAGCCGGGTTGGGCCCGTTCGAGTACCGCACGTTGACGGGGTAGGAGCCCGCAGCATCCGCGTTCACGGTGAACGAGAAGGCCGTTCCGGGGTTCCACATGCCGCCCGCGAAGCCTGCGCCCGAGTAGCCGCTGTGCTCCATGTCGACCTTGGCGCCACCGGTCAGCGTCGCGTCCTCGGCCTCGTACCAGCCGCGGTCGGCGGGCGAGACGAAGCCGGGAAGCGTGTTGAGCGTGTACCAGGCTTCGGTGCTCCACAGCTTGGCACCCGATGCCGCCTCGAAGGGCTGCGGCGAACGGACGTGCACGACGCGACCCTGCTTCAAGCCGTCGAGCTTGAGGGTCACGGTCTTGCGATCGGTCGACACCTGAGCACTCGAAACAGCGAGCGGCTCTTCGTCGATCTTCGGCCCGCCGTAGGTCGTGGTGGGCAGGTAGCGCCACTGCTCGGCCCGGTAGGACGTCGCGATATTCGCCACTGTCTCATCGGAGATGGGCTCGGTGTACTCGATCTGGAAGCCCCCCTCGACGACCTTCATCGACTTCATGTCGAAGGTGTCGGTGTTGGTGGGAACGAGCTTCTGCAGACCGTAGGTCAGCTTGCCCGCCTCACCCCAGTTGCCGCCTTCGCCCGTACCGCCGATGTACAGCGACTTGTCGGGGCCCTCGATGACACGGTTCACGCCGACCTCGAACCCGGCGGAGTGGCGGAAGACCGCACCCTGGAACTCTCCGTCGACCTTCTCGAGGAAGGCGCGCTGCAGGCCACCGTACGTGACGTCGCCGAACATCATCTGGCCGGCGAAGGGGCCGTCCTTCAGCATGATCGGCGTGCTCGGCGAGTTGCCGATCTCGTTCTGCGGGATCCACACGGCCGGCTGCGTGACGGGCTTCGAGTCGAAGAGGCCCGCCTTGCCCGCGGCGTCGGTGGTGTAGTGGTTGAAGAACCGGTCCTGCTTCACGTGGACGAGCTTGTTAGACGGAAGCCAGGCACCCTGGTTGTCCATCGCGAAGAGCTCGTTCTCGGGGCCGAACGCGATCCCGTTCGGGGTGCGCAGGCCGCCCGCGACGTAGGTCAGCTGACCCGTGGTGCGGTTGATCTTGACCGAGGTGCCGCGGTTGCTCGCGGGCTGCGGGTTCGTCGTCGCCCCGCCGTTGTCGATCGCCACAGAGAGGTTGATGTAGAAGTTCTCGTCGTCGTGGATCAGACCGAAGGCGAACTCGTGGAAGTTGTTCCCCGAGGGGTAGTCGGCCACCTTGCGCTTGGTCGTGAACTGACCGTCGCCGTCGGGGTCGCTGAGCTCGGTGAGCTGGTAACGCTCCGAGACGTAGATCTTGTCGTCGATGACGTCGATGCCCATCGGGTTCAGAAGACCGTCAGCGACCTTCTTCGCCGTCACGTCTTCCGGTCCGTCTGCCGTCTGAGCGCCCGAAAGCAGGTAGACCTCGCCCGACTTGGACGTGTCCCACCCGCCGGAGTTGACCGAACCCGTGGTGAGCACGGCCAGGCGACCGTCGCCCATGAAGCCGAGGCCCGAGACCTTCGGGGTGAAGCCCGCCGGACGCAGGTTCACGAGGGTGTAGTTGGGGTTGACCGCATCGAGACGCAGCCCGTCACCGGCAGAATCCGCGCTGCCTTCGCAGTACTTGGTTCCCGGGGCCGTGACGCGCACGACGCCCGCTTCGGTGCTGAGCACGCTGTTCGGGACGAGCACGAACGAAGAGGTTCCGGGAACCTTCCATTCCAGCTTCAGCTCCTGGCCGTTCGTGGCCTCGAACATCTCGACGAAGAGGGAGTGGACGCCGACGTCCAGGTCTTTCGTGGTGCCCTCGACCGCCGCCGAGCCGTGCAGGCCGTCGTTGTCGATGACCTGCGTCTCGTCGATCGTCAGGCGCGAGCCGTCGTCACTGGTCAGGCGGAAAGTGTAGGCACCGGGGGTGGACAGCGTCAGGTTCGCCGTCACGTGCGTGATGAAGTTGTCGCTGCCGCCGAACTCTTCGTCGGTCGTGAAGTTGATGTTCTGCATGAGCTTGTCGACGTTCGGGGTCTGACCGGACTTGAGCGTGCAGAGTTTCGTGAGCGGAGGCGTCGAGTACGTCCGCAGTGTCACCCCCTGGTCCTGCTTCGGCAGGTCCGCGGCGGTGGCGGGCACGATCGCGCTGGCTGCGACCAGCGCGGCGCCGATCACCCCCGCGACCAGTGTTCTCGCCACTCGGCGAGTGCTGCGCCGGCGACGGCCGGACAAGACAGCATTTTCGGGCATCTTTGCTCCTTTGGGTCAGTGTCGCCGCGACGACGACACTGCATCAGAGCAACACCGACGTCGACAGCAAACGTCGCCATCGTAGGCAGCTTTTACCGACTTGTCTACAAAACTTGCCCAATGAACGGTGTTCTGCGCCAGAACAGTCCGAAGGCCCAGTCATCGACGATGCGGATGCTTCGACCGAACCGCGAGAGAGGCCCTGAATTCGAGGGCGAAGCGTCCGAATCAACATTTGATGCCGAACACGCACCTTTTGCCTGAGAGGTGCCATGCATCTGCTTGACGAGTACCTGTCGACGCATTACTGTCACAACGAACCCGAAGAAACCGATACTCGTGACAGCGCGGCCACGAGACCTCTCAGTCTATCGACGCCCGCTCCCCCGACCGTCGGCGCCCACGACGTTCATCGAGCTGTGACGCGCAGCCCGATCCCCGAAGACGTCGCTGCCGAGACCTCGGCTGCACACCTGCGGTCCGTCGTTCGACGGCCAGAGAACGGAGCAACACCCATGATGAAGTCCACCCGCAGCGGGCTGGGGGCTCGCATCGGCGTCGCCGCCCTCGGCGTCGGCATCCTCACCGTCCTCGGCGCCGGTGTCGCCACGGCGGCCACCGAAGATTCCGTCGACGTCAGTGTCGAGATCGACCCGAGCGTCGCGCCCGGCGCACTGGCCCTCACGGTCGCCGGTGATTCCGCAGCACTGACCGAGACCGACCCCATCGGTACCGACCGCATCTTCACCGGCACGCTCCCGACCGTCACGGTCACCGACACCCGCCTCGCGGAGGACGTCGATCCCGCCGCATTCTGGTACGTCGTCGGGTCGATGACCGATTTCACCGGCGATGACGGCCAGGCCGACATCATCGCGGGCGACAGCTTCGGGTGGACCCCCGCGATCACCGCCGGAAACCCCGAAGACGGTAGCCAGCTCGTCGGCGAAGGCGACGAGGTCGCTCCCGGCGACGGTTTCGGACCCGACGACAAAGAGCTCCTCGCTCTCGCCGACAACTCGGCCGCCGCGGCTCCCGGCGCCTACTCGGCGAACGCCGAGTTGACCCTCCGCACCCCCGGCACGGTCGAGCCCGGCAGCTACGCCGCGACGCTCACCCTGTCGCTCTTCGAGGACTGAGACCGACCGGACACTGTTCACCGTGGGTTTCTTCGGATCATCGTCAGCGCGGGCCAGGTTCTGGCCGATCGCTCTCCTCGTGGGTGCCGCCGTCGGCGCACCCGCGGGGGCGGCCGTCGCGACGACGGCAGAAGAACCCACGGTGACCTGGTCGGTGGCCCCCGCCGACGAGAACGGCCCCGACGGTCGATCGTCGGTCGACCTCGCTCTCGACCCGGGCACGTCGACCACCGAGAGCCTCGCCGTCCGCAACTTCAGCGAGCAGGAGGTCACCTTCGCGCTGACCGCCGCCGACGGCTACTACACCTCCACCGGTCGCTTCAACATGCTCGCCGCGAGCGACGAGTCCATCGACGCGGGCACGTGGATCTCGGTCGAACCCGCCCTCACGCTCGCCGCCGGCGAGACGCGGGTCGTGCCGTACACGATCACCGTGCCGGCGAACGCGACGCCGGGCGACCACGCCGCGGGCATCGCCGCGTCCGTGCGCACGACCTCTGCCGACGCCGATGGAACGCAGGTCGGCGTCGACAGTCGCGTCGGGTTCCGCGTCTCCACCCGCGTGACCGGCGACCTCGCACCGGCTCTCGAGGTCTCCGACGTCCGAGCCGACTACCGGCCGTCGTGGAGCCTCTTCGCCCCGGGCAGGGTCACCATGTCGTATGTCGCGACGAACACCGGCAACACCACGCTGGCCGTCAGCGACACCCTCGGCGCAACCGCATCGGAGCAGGGCAACCTCCTCCCGGGCGAGAAACGCAATGTCTCCGTCGCCGAGATTCCCGCGTGGCCGCTCGGCCTGCTGTTCTTCGACCTCGCCGTCGACGGCTCCGTTCCCGGAGAAACGCTGACCGCGACGCCGTACACGCAATCGCTCGTCGTCTGGGCGATTCCGTGGCTGTACCTCCTCGCCGCTGTGGGCGTGTTCCTCATCCTCTTCGCGATCTTCACCGGTCGCCGACGCAACAAACGCCGCTTCGAACGACTCCTCCAGGAGGCTCGCGAAGAAGGGCGAAAAGACTCGACCGAAAAGGTGCCCACCGCATGACCACGTTCATCACGGTCCTCCCGTCGTCGCTCGCCGTCGGCGCTGTCGCGACACCTCCCGCCGGCGAAGACGCGGTCGGCGTGACGGTCGAGATCGCCCCCCTCTCGGTCACCTGCATCGCCTCATGCCCCGTCTCCGAGGAGCCGCCGGTGCTGCCGGTCACCGGCTCCGAGCCGCTGTCTCTCCTGTTGCCGATCGCGCTCTTCGCCGCGGGTGTCGCCGCGACGGTCTGGGCCCGCCGCAAGCCCGCTCACCCCTGACGCCGCGACGCCTCACGACCTCCCGAGCCCACCGGGCGCGGATGCTGCGCCTCAGGCCGAGACGTCTCCGCGAGCCTGACCCGAGCCGTCCGCAGAGGGGGCGGGCCGTTCCGGAACACCGTCGACGGCGTCGACAGGTGTCGCAGACGCACTTTCGACGGGCACCGCGGGAGACTCCGGCTCAGCCAGGAGCGCCTCTCGCACGATCCGACGGGGGTCGAAGCGGCGGGGGTCGAGTTGCCGCCAGTCGGTGTCACTGAATTCCGGGCCGAGCTCTTCGCGTACGCGACTCTCGGCCGAGCGCGCCATGACTTTCGCCCGGTCGACGAAACGGCGCAGGCCCGCGGCGTAGACCGGGAGCCGCGTGGGGCCGATGATCATCGCGGCGATGAACCCGATGAGCACGAGCTTCTCGAACGTCAGACCGAGGGTCACGCTTCCACCGCCGGGACCCCCGACGCGACGGGCAGCGCCTTCGCCTTTCGTCGATCGAGGATCAACGACAGACCGGCGGCCGCGAAGAAGAGCGTGCTGAGAACGCCCGCCAGCAGCAGCATCGAGACGACGTCGGCCGCGGGGGTCGCGAGAGCGGAGAAGAGCGTCGCGATCAGGATGGCGATGCGCCAGCCTCGGAGGATGCCCCGCCCGCTCACGATGCCCGCGAGATTCAGGGCCACCAAGAACACCGGCAGCACGTACGCGACACCGACGACGATGAGCAGCTTGAAGACGAAGTCGTAATAGAACGACGCCGTATAGAACTGCGCGCCCTGTTCCGGGACGAACTGCGCCATGAGTTCGACGATGTGCGGGACGATCGCGAGCCCCGAGGCGCATCCCGCGAAGAACAGGGGAATGGCCGCCGAGAGAAAACCGATGGTGTACCGGATCTCGCGTCTGCTCAGCCCGGGCATGATGAAGGCCCAGATCTGCCAGAGCCATATCGGCGCCGAGGCGAGGATGCCGATCGCGAACGCGATCCGCATGCGCAGATCGAAGCCGCTCGTGATGGTCTCGAAGTTGAGAACGGCGAAGTTGTCGCCGCGCGACTGCGCGACCGCACGGATGGGCTCGGTGATGAGGTGGATGACCGCGTCGGTGAAGAGGAAGGCGCCGACCATTCCGAGCACGACCGCGAGCGCGGCGATCATCAGCCGCTTGCGGAGTTCGACCAAGTGCCCGCCCAGCGACATCCGCCGGTCGTGTCGGTGCGCCTTCGTCTCACCGCCGGACTTGGCGGGAGCAGACACGGGTGGCTCAGCGCGTCGGCGCGGGACCGCGGACGTCGGCGACGTCGAGCGGAGTCGCCGCCACCGTGGGCGCGGGCGCCTCGGTGTCGGGCTGCAGCTCGTCGGCCTTCATGGCCTTCATCTCACCCTTGAAGACGCGCGCGGACTGCCCCATGCTCTTCGCCAGCGCCGGCAGTTTCGCCGCGCCGAACAGAAGAAGGATCACTGCGAGAACGATGAGCAGGTGCCATCCGGTCAGTCCGTGAAACATGAGCCCTCCTTTGGGCCGCCGGGCAACATCGCCCGAAAGTCGAGTCGGAGACGCGGTCGGGGGGTGCCGCGTCATCGATTGAGGGCGATGTTATTCGCGACGACGGACAATTACAAGACACGTGTTCATGAGAGTTTTCTCGCCGAGCAATCAGCACCTTTTGATTGACCGCTGGCCGAACATCGGTAAAGATGACCGCAGAGGGACTCGTTCCAGAGAAGGACCTGAGTCGCTCACACCCCCCGCAGGCTCGATGCTGTTCGCACTCGTCGCGATCAGCGACGTCCGGTCTGCCCGAACTCGATGAGGAGTGGAGGATTTGGCGCGCGGAGGAGAGCTCTGCGCGGGCAATTGGCCCGGGTCGCCACAATCAGCCGTTTCGACCGGCTGGTGACGACCCGGTGAAAACAACTCGAACTCGCAAAAACAGGAGCTGTTTCACGATGAATCTTATTTCCCGGCGCGAGGGCCGGCGCACGCGCGCCGTAGCCACTTTCGCTATCGGCGCCCTGGCGCTGACGGCATTGGGTGCGGGTGCTCTACCCGCGTCCGCCCACGACGGCGTCGATCACCCGCCGGGCACCGAAGAACCGACGAACCCACCCGTCGTCGCCCCCGATCCGGGCGACAGCGACGCGGCCCTCGACTGGGCCAACTACGAGAAGGTGCTGCTGACGAAGAACGTCGGCGAGCCCATCGACCTCGCCGTGATGCCCGACTCGAAAGTGCTGCACACGGCACGCAACGGCGACATCCGCCTGACCGACCCCGCGACGGGCGTGACGAAGACCGTCACCACGATCCCCGTCTACGCGAACTCCGAGGACGGGCTGCAGACGATCGCACTGGACCCCGAGTTCGAAGAGAACAACTGGGTCTACCTCGTCTACTCCCCGATCGACGCCGACGGCGACGGCGCGGTGGACACGCCCGTGGGCAACTCCCCCAACACCCTGCCCGCAGGCGCCGACGAGTCCTACTGGGACCAGTGGGTGGGCGTCAACCGCCTCTCGCGCTTCACCTGGAACGGCTCGGGCCTCGACCTGGCGAGCGAGCAGAAGATCCTCGACGTCGAGGTGCAGCGCGGTCAGTGCTGCCACGTCGGAGCCGACATCGACTTCGACGCCGACGGCAATCTCTACCTCTCCACCGGTGACAACACGCCCGCCAGCACGCCGGGCGCCAACGGCTTCGCCCCCAACAACGACGCACCGGGTCTGAACCCCGGGTTCGACTCGCGTCGTGGAGCGGGCAACACCAACGACCTTCGCGGCAAGATCCTGCGATTCCACGTCGAAGACGACGGCACGTACACGATTCCCGAGGGCAACCTCTTCGCACCGGGAACCGCGCTGACGCGCCCTGAGATCTTCATCATGGGTGTCCGCAACCCGTTCCGTCTCGAGGTCGACCCCGAGACGAACTCGCTCTCCTGGGCCGACTACGGTCCCGACGCCACCAAGGCCGTCGCGGACACCGCGGGCCGCGGCCCCATGGGTCTCGTCGAGTGGAACGTCGTCGGTCTCGACGACCCCCACAACGGTGGATGGCCCTACGTGACGGCGGACAACTTCGCCTACAACGACTGGGACTTCGCCACGGCTACCCCCGGCGCGTTCTTCGACCCCGAGAACCTGGTCAACGACTCGCGCTGGAACACCGGCCTGACGCAGCTGCCCCCGGCCCGCCCGGCAACGCTGTACTACGGCGACAGCCCCGGCGACCAGCCGCGCGACGAGCTCGTCAACTTCGGCGCCGGTAACGGCCAAGGCCCCATGGGCGGCCCGGTGTACCACTACGACGAGACGAACCCCTCGACGACCAAGCTCCCGGAGCACTGGGACGGCAAGGCGTTCATGGGCGAGTTCTCGCAGGACTACATCGCCGCGTTCACCGTCGACTGGGAGGACTTCTCGGTCGGCGAGATCGAGGACTTCTTCCCGAACACGGCAGCGACCGCCAACGGGCAGACCGGCCACGACAACCCGATGGACATGGAGATCGGTCCGGACGGCTCGATGTACGTGCTCGACTACGGTGACGGCTTCTTCCGTGCCAACCCCGACGCGGGCCTCTACCGCATCGATTACGTCGCGGGCAACAAGTCGCCGCAGGCACGCTTCACGGCGACGCCGACCTCGTCCTCGTCTGCCCCGCTCACGGTGCAGTTCGACGCGTCGACGTCGACCGACCCCGAAGCCGGAGCACTCACCTACGAGTGGGACTTCAACGGTGACGGCACGTTCGACGCCACCGGCGCGACCGCCTCGTACACCTACACCACGGTGGCCAACTACACGGCACGACTGCGCGTCTCCGACCCGCAGGGCAAGTTCAGCCTCACGTCGAAGACCATCTCCGTCGGCAACCAGGCACCGACCATCAACGTGGAGTACCCCGGCAACGGTGGATTCTTCGACTGGGGTCAGGCCGTTCCGTTCAAGGTGACGACGACGGATGCTGAAGACGGCACCGCCACGGACTGCACCAAGGTCACGTGGACCTACGGTCTCGGTCACGACGAGCACGCCCACCCCGAGGTTTCGGGTACCGGGTGCACCGGCTCGTTCCGCACCGACCCGAACTCGCCCGAGCACGGACCCGGCGCGCTGCTGTACGGCGCCGTCGTGATCACGTACGCCGACAAGGGTGCAAACGGACTGCCGGCCGCGACGGGTGAGGCGACGATTCGCCTGAACCCGAAGCTGCAGCAGGCCGAGCACGCCATCCAGCGTCAGGGCGTCGTCAACTACGCCGACACAGGCGCTTCGGGCGGCAACGCGATCCGGGGCCTCGGCGCCGGTGACTTCCTCAAGTACGATCCCGTGAACTTCTCGGGCATCACTGGGGCTGTCGTCCGCGCCAACGGCGGCGGAGAGGTCCAGCTGCGCTGGGGCGCTGCCGATGCGGCACCGTTCGCAACCGCGACCATTCCGGGCGGCTCCGGCTGGCAGGATGTCTCGGTCTCGTTCACCGCTCCGCAGGGTTCGGGCGCACTGTTCGTCACCTCGGCGAACGAGCTCGCCGTCGACTCCCTCACCATGGTGGGCGGCGGTATCGGCGACGTGACGGCACCGACGGTGGCGCACACGCTCGCACCGGCCGCACCCACCGGTGTGGGCGGCGTCTACAACGAGCCGGTGCGCTTCGCCGTTCAGGCCACCGACAACGGTGCGCTGGGCACGGTGCAGTACTCGCGGGACAACGGCGCGACCTGGATCAACCTGGCCGCGAACCAGCAGTACGGCGTGACGTTCTCGCAAGACGGCGTCTACGACATCCGCTACCGGGCAACCGACGCCGGCGGCAACGTGTCGCAGCTCGGCACGGTGAAGTTCACGATCGATCTCGACGCTCCGAACGAGCCGACGGTCGATTCGCGGACGCTCGTCACCCTCGGTTCACCGCGAGTGACGTACGGCGCCCCCGGCGACGTCGTCGTCGCGGTCACCGGTGCGGGCGGCGTGCCGACCGGCGAGGTCGTGCTCTCCGTGGGCACCACCGAGGTCGGTCGCGGAACACTGGATGCCGCAGGCAAGGCGACCATCACCCTCCCCGCAGACCTCCCGGTCGGCACGCACACCCTGCGTGCGACCTACGGGGCCGATGAGGTCTTCAAGACCTCGGCGGGAACGGGCCGGCTCACCGTGTCGCAGGCACGCTCGACGACCGAGGTCGTCGTCGCGCCGAACCCGGTGAAACCCGCCGTGGCGGCAACGGCGACCATCCACGTGGAGTCCTCGACGGGTATCGCCCCGACGGGTACGGCCACGGTCACGGTGCGTCGCAACAACGCGGTCGTCGCCACCCTCACCGGAACGCTCAACGCAGAAGGCGACGTCTCAGTGACGCTGCCCAAGCTCAGCACTGTCGGCGCCTACCAGGTGCAGGCGGCGTACGACGGCTCGACCGGCGTCGCCAAGAGCACGGCCACGGCCAGCCTGACCGTCAAGAAGTAACCCCAACTCGGTGGGGGTCGCACTCCGGTGCGGCCCCCACCGCTCCCTGGTCGCCCGGAACACCGGGCGACTCACCTCGAAGGAGAGTCATGAGTCACAACCACGAAAACGCGCACCCGACGGTGTCGGCTCAGCCGATGAGCCGTCGGACACTGCTGAAAGCGCTGGCGGCATCGTCCGTCGCCGTCGGAGCGGGCGCGATCGCCGCTCCGTCCGCCTCCGCAGCATCCGCCTTCGGCACGAAGGCCGCACTTCCCACCGTCAGCGGGGGCAAGCGCCTCGTCCCCGTCAACCGCATCGGCATCCAGCTCTACACGATCCGCGACAAGGTCAGCTCGCTGGGCTTCCGCGCCGTGTTCGAGGAACTCGCCAGCATCGGATACTCCGAGGTCGAGTTCGCCGGTTACACGCAGGGTCAGATCGGTGCCATCACGCCGGCCGAGATCCGGCAGCTGCTCGACGACAACGGCCTCCGGGCTGTGGGCGCGCACGTCAACCTCAACGCGGGCAACATCGACGCGCAGCTCGAGATCGCGCGCACGCTCGGAATGCCGCACCTCGGGCAGGGTGGGCCGATCGCCGGTGGATACGGCGGACCGCTCCCGAAGGCGCAGTGGACCGCGGCGATCGACGCGTGGAACGCGATGGGCGCCAAGGCCAAGGCTGCGGGCATCAAGCTCTACGCGCACAACCACTCGCAGGAGTGGAACTTCACGACCGACACCAACGAGCGCGTCTACGACCTGCTCTGGGACGGCTTCCAGTCCGACCTCGTGTTCTTCGAGATGGACGTCTACTGGGCGCACGTCGGCAAGTACCTGTACCCGGGCGTCGAGCCGATCGACTACATCAAGCGCGACCCGCGCCGCTTCCCGATCCTGCACCTCAAGGACGGCAAGACGAACGCGGCGAACGCCAACGGTTACGACATCGTCGAGTTCGGTGCCGGAAACATCGACTACACGGCATTCCTGTCGGTGCTCCGCGACCGCGGCCAGCGCTACGGGGTCTTCGAGCAGGACAACGCCTCCACCGTCCCGCTGACCCCGGGCGGCAACTCCCTCGCGAACGCTGACCGCAGCTACGACAAGATCGCCGCGCTGCGCGGCTGAGAAACCAAGGACATCACATGAGAAATCTGATCAAAGCGTCCACCGTCGCGATCCTCGTCATCGGGGGCAGCGTCGTCGCCGTCCCCGCGTACGCGGCCGACCTGACCTGCTCCGGCGACCTGGGCAGCCAGGCCATCACCGGCAACCTGATCGTCGACGGGGGCGTCGACTGCATCCTCGGCGGCGCCACCGTCGAGGGCGACATCATCGTGGGCGAAGACGGCTGGCTCGACGCCACCTCCGTCACCGTCACCGGTGATGTCATCGCCACCGACGCCTACGGGGTATCGCTGGACGGCACGAGTGTCGCCGGTGACATCAGCTCCTACTCCGAGGGCACTCGCGGCGGCTTCCTCTACGTCACCGACCTCGAGGTAGGCGGAGAAGTCGCCGCCGGCGGCATCGACGTCGAGGTCACCGACAGCAGCATCACGGGTTCGCTGACCACGCAGGCGGCGAGTTATGTCGATGTGGTGCGGACGTCTGTGGGTGGGGATGTCTCGATCGATGGCTCCGACTACGGTGTCTCGGTCGGGGGCGCGGTCGTGAAGGGCAGCGTCACCGTCAGCGGAAGCTCCCG